>DXMD01000016.1:0-43127 GCA_019414385.1 Collinsella sp.
CGAAACTGAAAAAGGGGGAGGCCTCGCGGCCTCCCCCTTTTTTGCGTTTACGGGCTTTTGTCTCACATAGTAGCTGTGTTTTATAACCCTCGTTTGTCGCATCTTCTGTGAACGGGCTACAATAACTTAGTCTGTGCGATATGGAGGTGAACATGGCTGAAGCTGGTATCGGCGTTGATATCGTCGAGATTTCCCGCATGAAATCAATTCTTGAAAAGACGCCGTCGTTTGCTCGGCGTGTGTTTACCGAAGAAGAGCGTGCGTATTGTGATGCATCATCGCGTCCCGCTGCTCACTATGCCAGCCGCTTTGCTTCGCGCGAGGCGGTACTTAAAGCTCTCGGCACGGGTTTTAGTCAAGGCGTTGGTCGCAAGGATGTTTCGGTTACGCGTGATAAACTCGGCAAACCGAAGGCGCTGCTTTCGGGCCGTGCTCTCGAGATCGCTCAAGAACTGGGTGTTGTTGAGGTCGCTCTTTCCATTACGCTTACGGGAGACTTGGCCGTTGCGAATGCCATCGCGATTACCGAAGATGCTCGGCCTAAGCCAAAAGAGGAAAAGGTGAGTACCAAGAAACGCGTTGCGCAGACATTTAAAGAGGCTCGCTCTGTTTTAGATGAGCTTGAGCAGCTGCAGAATTCAGCATTGACGGAGCACCTGGGCGATGCTTCGCAAGATACGCTAGGAGCATAGATGAAACCGGTTTTGAGTACCGAAGAAGTCGTTCGTCTCGAGGATATCATCGAACGCGAAGGGACTTCGAAGGCCGAGCTTATGGAGCTAGCGGGTGAGTTTGCCGCCAACGAGGTCTTGAAGCTCAATCCCGATCGGGTTCTCGTTCTGGTCGGTTTTGGTAATAATGGCGGCGACGGTTGGGTTGCCGCCGATATCCTGAGCCATAAGGGTGTGGACGTCGATATCGTTTCTCCGGTTGAGCCGGATGAGATTCCTGCTGCTTTGGCACGTCATGTTGCTCGTCGTACTGCCGGCCGCGATGTGCACGTTTGCGTCGGCCCCTCGCGTGACGAACTCGAGGTTTTGATCGATAAGGCCGATGTTGTTGTCGATGCCATTTTTGGTACCGGTTTCCACGGGAATTTGCGTGCGCCGTTCTCCATCTGGATTCCTACGGTCAATGAATGCGCCGATTGTGTCGTATCCGTTGATGTCCCCTCGGGCCTGAATGCCGAGACGGGCGTTGTTGATGACGACTGCATTCGTGCCGAGCGCACGGTGACGATGATTGCGCCCAAGATTGGTCTGTATAGCGCTGATGGCCCTGAGTATGCTGGCGATTTGATCTGCGGCAATCTTTACGACCGTCTTGACGAAGTCATCGATGATGTCGACCACGCCGCCGAGATTGTCGAGCCCGGTGACTTAGTTGATTACTTTGCTCCGCTACCATCGAATATCGATAAGTATTCCCGTGGCTCTGTGCTTATTGTCGCCGGATCTGCGCAATATCCTGGTGCTGCCATTATGGCGGCCAAGTCTGCAGCTCGCGCGGGTGCTGGTTACGTGGCAGTCGCGGCTCCTGACGCCTGTGCCAATCTCATTCGCATGGCACTTCCTTCGATTCCCGTCTTTGCTATTCCGTCTGATTCGCGCGGCTCCTTTGGCGCCGCTGCGCGCATGACGGTGTGCGAGATCGCAAAGAAGTACAGCTGCGTGCTGTGCGGTCCCGGTATGACGACGTCTGCTGGCGCTATGCAGGTGGTTTCGGGCTTGCTCGAGCTTGATGTACCGCTAATTTTGGACGCCGATGCACTCAACTGCCTTGCTAAGATTGCCATTGACGGTATTGATAGTAACCCCGAGATGTATCGCCGCGAGCAGCCGTTGGTTATGACGCCGCACTATCGTGAGCTTTCGCGTCTGGTTGCCGGTGACGAGGTGAACGACCTTGGTACCGCGATTGCGGCCGCGCAGAAGGTTGTTTGGGCTGCAGGCTCCGACAATCTGGTGGTCATTGCCAAGGGGCCGACGACGGCTATCTGTGGCGTTGAGCGCGTGCTGCTGCCACTCTCGGGTCCGGCTTCTCTGGCAACTGCCGGTTCGGGTGATGTTCTGGCGGGTATTTTGGCCGGCACGCTTGCCACCATGCGCGACGAGATGGATCGTTGGGAGTTGCTGTATTCGTACGCCGTCGCACTTCACAGCTACGCCGGTTTTGCCGCGGCGACGGAGTATGGTGAGAAGAGCGTTATCGCAACCGATCTTATCGACTTGATCGGTCCTGCCATGGAGCTGGCGGCAAAGGATGCGCTCGAAGATCTGGGAATCATGGACGAAGGGTCGGATGACTAATCATGAATAAAGCCGATTTGACGCGCTGGTCCTGGGTCGAGATCGACCGCGGGGCGCTCCGTCGCAACACGAGGGCCTATAAGAACTTGTTGAATCCACGTCAGCGCCTGTGCTGCGTGGTCAAGGCCGATGCTTATGGTCATGGAGCTGTTGAGTGTGCCAAGATCATGTATTCGGCCGGTGCCGACATGTTTGCCGTGGCGACGGTCAACGAGGGCGTTGGGCTCCGTCAGGGCGGGATTACTAAGCCCATCCTGATTCTAAGTGAGCCGCCTATCGAGGCTATTCCTGCATTGCTCGAGTTCGATATCATGCCCTCGGTCTATACGTCCGATTTTGCTCTTGCGTATGGCGAATGCGCCGTCGCGGCGGGCAAGGTGGGCAAGTACCATCTTGCCATCGAGACGGGCATGAATCGTATCGGCGTTCACTACACACAGGTGCTCGACTTTGTACGCGGCATCAGTTTCCATCGCGGCATCCAGTGCGACGGCGTATTTACGCACTTTGCCACGGCCGATGAACCTTCGGGTTGGGACTACAAGCTGCAGTGCCAGCGTTTTACCGAGGCCGTTCAGGCCATTAAGGACGCAGGCTTTGAATGCGGTATCGTGCATTGTGCCAATACGCCGTCCTCGATGCTCGATTCTTCAATGCACTTTGACATGATTCGTGCCGGCATCGGTTTGTATGGTCTGCAGCCATGTGAGCTGAGTGGTCGCGTGATGCAGCTTGATCCCGTCATGAGCGTCCACGCGCGTGTGACGCGCGTGGCGCATCCTGCGATGGGCGAGGGCGTGGGCTACGGCTTTACCTACCGCGTACCGCGCACGCGCGTTCAGATCTGCACCCTTCCGATCGGTTATGCCGATGGCCTTTCGCGTACGCTTTCCAATCGTATGGACGTGCTGTATCGCGGCGAGCGTGTGCGTCAGGTGGGCAATATCTGCATGGACCAGTTTATGGTCGCCATTCAGTCCAACCCGGCGCATGAGATTCCCGAGGCCGAGTATGGTGACGAGATGATCATTGTCGGCCGCGATGGAGATGCCGAGATTACCATGGACGAGATGGCGCGCCTACGCGGCACGATTAACTACGAGGTCGCTTGCGGCTTTGGTATGCGTCTCGACAAAGTCTACGTGTAGGAGTCGCTATGGGCGTCATGCACATCCCCGGCCATAGCCATCAGGCGCCGCGTGAGGTCGCACTCGAGGAGATCGAGGCCGTTCTGGGCGATTGTCACCTTTGCCAGCTTTACCAGTCGCGCCATAACATCGTGTTTGGCGTGGGAAACCCCCACGCTCGCGTGATGTTTATTGGCGAGGCGCCGGGCCGCAATGAGGATTTGCAGGGCGAGCCCTTTGTGGGGGCGGCAGGCGAGGACCTCAACGGCATTTTGTCGCTGGCGGGGCTCAAACGCGAAGACGTCTACATTGCCAACGTGCTTAAGTGCCGCCCGCCGGGAAACCGCAATCCGCGTCCCGAGGAAGTGCTGGCTTGCTCGCCGTTTTTGCGTGAGCAGATTCGAAGCATCTGGCCCGATATTATTGTGACGCTCGGCAACCCCGCGACGCACTTTGTGCTTAAGACCGAGATTGGCATTACTAAGCTGCGCGGCAGGTTCCACCAGATGGGGCATTTTGTAGTAATGCCCACGTTCCATCCGGCAGCAGCGCTACGCAATCCGGCGTGGCAGGAGCTACTGGAGGAAGACTTTAAGATGCTGGGCGACTATCTGGAGCGACATCCCGCACCAGAGGACGCCTCGGAATAATAAGGAGCATATATGTCCCTGGAGCGCCTGGGGGTAGGTACTTACAAAACGACTTGCGCTGCCGATACGGAGTACTTTGGCGAGCTAATTGCACCGTGCCTTGAGGACGGCGATGTGCTCATCCTGACCGGTGGCCTGGGAGTGGGCAAAACTCACTTTACCAAGGGCGTCTCGCGCGGGCTGGGCGATGGGCATATGGTTACGAGCCCTACGTTTGCGCTCATGGCCGTCCACGATCAAGGTCGTATTCCGCTGTTTCACTTTGATCTATACCGCCTGGAGCATGCCTACGAGCTCGAGGATACGGGCATTTTCGATGTGCTGGGCTATGAGGGTGCTTGCCTGCTGGAATGGGGCGAACAATTCCAAGACGAGCTGACGGATGAGTATCTTTCGGTGACGCTCAAGCGTGATGAGGGCGACAGTGATGTGCGAACGATAACGCTCGAGGCGCACGGTGACCGCGCAATGGAGCTTTCCCATTTGATTGATAAGGCTGTACAAGATGAGCTTGCATAACGACAACGCGCTGGTGGTGGCGCTCGATACCTCGACCGACATGCTTGCCTGCGCGGCAAGCTGGATTGATGGGCAGACGGGCGAGACGAAGCTCGTGAGTGGCGACCACATGTGTCGCCGTCACGCCAACGTTGAGCTCGTGAATACCGTTGATGGCATGCTGGCTCAAGCCGGTCTGGATCGCAGCGATGTTGGTTGCTACGTGGTCGGCCGCGGCCCGGGGTCGTTTACGGGTGTGCGCATCGGCATCTCCACTGCCAAGGGCCTCGCGCGCGGTGCCAATGCTCCGCTGCTGGGCGTGTCGACGCTCGACGCTTGCGCTTGGACGGCGTGGAAGGCTGGCGTGCGCGGCAAGCTTGGTATCTTGGCCGATGCTATGCGCGGTGAGGTATATCCGGCGCTGTATATGCTGGTCGATGAGGGCCCCGAGCGTCAATTTGAGCGCGAACACGTGGTCAAGGCCGCCGTGGCGCTCGATGAGTGGCGCCGAGCAGCGGACTGGGACCAGGTTCAGCTGACCGGTGACGGTCTCGTGCGCTATGGCAAGCTGCTGGGTGAGGACGAGACCGCCCGCTGCGTGGAGCGCGACCTGTGGTGGCCTTCGGGCGAGGGCTTGCTGCTCGCGCACGCTGCGGGTGACGGCGATCCGGCTCGCGTCCTGCCGATTTACACGCGCCTTTCGGATGCCGAGGAAAACGAGCGCAAGCGTCTTGGTCTTGCTGAGAGTGCACAGAGCGAAATTACGGGCGTTGCCGATGAGCTCGCCGGTCGTCATCTGCAGTTCCGTCCCATGGGCGCGGCGGATGCCGAGGGCGCGAGCGCGCTAGAGGCTGCCTGCTTTGAAGGTGCCGGACACGAGGCGTGGACGCCGGGCATGTTCCTGTCCGAACTGGGCGAGGACGTCGCTGCGCCGCGTAGTTGGTGGGTGGCACACGACGACGGCAAGCTGCTGGGCCTTGCCGGCGGTATGGTCGTGGACGGTGATGTGCAGATTCTGGATGTCGCCGTCGACCCGGCACATCGCCGTGAGGGCATTGCCCGCAAGCTGCTGTCGCATGTGAGCTATGATGCCCAGATGCTCGGCTGCACCACGGCTTCGCTCGAGGTCGAGGACGACAACAAGGGAGCGATCGCGCTTTATAACGCTCTGGGCTTTACCGAGGCAGGATGGCGCCGCGGCTATTATGGTGCCGGCAAGGATGCCATCGTCATGACGGCTCCGCTGCCCCTGGTGCTTCCGGTCGACAATGCCTCGCCCGAGCCGACGGCGGCAGAGCAGCGCGTATGGCCGCTGCCTGCGCCTAGGCGCTCCGAGGGGGAGCGTGCCGAAATTGAGCGCCGCCGCCTAGTGCTTGCCATCGAGAGTTCCTGCGACGAGACGGCGGTGGCGATTATCGATGCGGATGGCAATATGCTGGCCAACCAGGTGTCGACGCAGATCGATTTCCATGCCCGTTTTGGCGGCGTGGTGCCCGAGATCGCCTCGCGCAAACACGTTGAGGTGATTGTGAGTGTCGTGGATGCGGCGCTCGAGGATGCCGCAGCATCGCTTGGTCTTGAGGGTGGAGCCATCGCGCCGAGCGAACTCGCCGCTGTTGGCGTGACGCAGGGTCCGGGCCTGGTGGGTGCTCTGGTAGTGGGCGTCGCCTTCGCCAAGGGCTTTGCGTATGCTGCCGGCAAACCGCTGGTGTGCGTCAATCATCTGGAGGGCCACCTGTTTGCCAACCTGTTGGCGCAGCCCGACCTCAAGCCCCCGTTTATCTTTACGCTCGTTTCGGGCGGGCACACCATGCTCGTGCACGTAAAGGCATGGGGCGACTATGAAGTGCTTGGCGAGACGCTCGACGACGCCGTGGGCGAAGCCTTCGACAAGGTGGCAAAGGCACTGGGTCTTGGCTATCCCGGAGGCCCTATCATCTCCAAGCTTGCCGAGACGGGCAACCCCAAGGCGATCGATTTCCCCCGTGCGCTTAACAGCAGGGGGGACTATCGCTTCTCGCTTTCGGGCCTCAAGACGGCGGTGACGCTCTACATCGAGCAGGAGACCAAGGCCGGGCGCACGATTCACCTGCCCGACCTAGCGGCCTCGTTTGAGGCGGCGGTCTTTGACGTGCAGTACAAGAAGGCCAAAAACGCCCTGCACGCCACCGGGTGCAAGGAGTATTGCATCGGCGGTGGTGTCTCGGCTAATCCGCATCTGCGCGAGATGATGATCAAGAAGCTTGGGCGTCAGGGGATCCGCGTAACGGTGCCACCGCTTTCGGCGTGCACCGATAACGCAGCCATGATCGCAGAGGTTGCCCGCCGTAAATTCGACCGAGGAGAAATCTCGCCGTTCGACGTCGACGCCGATCCAAACATGACGCTGTAGCTGGTACGGCGCGGTCCCCGGACGGAGGGGCCGGATATAAGGTTTCCTGCTCTACAGTCCTGCGCAAGACGAAGGCCACATTAAGTGGCCTTCTTTGCGTGCGGAACTCGCGATAAACCTTATATCCGGCCCCTCCGTCCGGGGACCTTTCTGTATCGATATAGCTTCTGAGCTGGTTTGGCGTCGACAACGTCCGGCAAGGTTAGCCAGCTGCGTCGAATTTCCGGCGTGCTTTAGCTGAAAGAAAAAGATGGTGTGCGGAGCTTTGCTCCGCATTTGGGATGGGAGCTCCCGCGGCTCCCGAGGGGCATCTCTCATGCAAAAACTTTTGTTGGGTAAAGTCCGAGGTCAGTGGCGTTTTATACCGAGAATTTCAAAAAAAGTTGAAAATCCATTACAAATTTGCGTTGACTTTAGGTAACTAAAGTTTCATACTCCTTTTCAACCACTGGGGGATGTGAACACGCACGGATCGTTCACATCATGATTGAAGAGGATTTCTTAGACATGTTCACGCATCAGCTAAACATTATCAGCGTAGTAATTATCTGATGCGGGTTAGCACATACAGCTAGCCCGTACGATAACGGGCGGCTGATGAAGATGAGGGCCGTCGAGCGCAACCGACGGCCCTCATTTTTTATGTCTAGGAAGTTCTTTTTAGAGGAGGAAATGTAATGAACGGAGTTTTGCTCATGGTTGTGGCCGCGGCGGTGCTCGCCTGCGGCTATCTGGGCTACGGCCGCTGGCTGGCCAACAAGTGGGGCGTTGACAAAGAGGCCCTCACGCCGGCCAAGCGCATGAAGGACGGCAAGAGCTTCTCGCCCGTCTCCGCCTTTACCGCGTTCTCGCATCAGTTCAGCTCGATCTGCGGTGCTGGCCCTGTCACGGGTACGATCGTCGCCATGGCCTTTGGCTGGCTGCCCGTCGTGCTCTGGGTCCTCGTCGGCGGCATCTTCTTTGGCGCCGTCCACGACTTTGGTGCTCTGTACGCTTCGATGAAGAACAACGGCAAGTCGCTCGCTCAGCTCATCGAGAAGTACATCGGCAAGACCGGCCGTCGCCTGTTCCTGCTGTTCTGCTGGCTGTTCTGCATCATCGTCATCGCCGCCTTCACCGACATGGTCTGCAAGACGTTCATGTTCACCCCGGCCGTTGACGCTTCTGGCGCCGCTACCGGTGCCATCGACTTCACCAAGTCCTATGCCGCTGGCTGCGCTGGCACCATCTCCATCCTGTTCACCTTCGTCGCTATCGCCTTTGGTTGGGCCCAGAAGAAGTTCAACCTCACCGGTGCCGCCGAGTTCGTCACCGGCGTGGTCCTCATGGTTCTCATGTTCGCCGTCGGTATGCAGTTCCCGGTCTACCTGGATAAGTTCCAGTGGTTCGCCGTCGTCATGGTCTACCTGGTCTTCGCTGGCGCTATGCCCATCCAGATGCTCAAGACCCCGCGTGACTACCTCACTTCCATCATGATGATCGTCATGATCGCCTGCGCTGTCCTCGGCATCGTCGTCCTGGGCGTTAACGGCCAGGCCACTATCACCGCTCCGGTCTTCACCGGCTTCTCCACTGCCTCCGGCATGATGTTCCCGGTCCTGTTTGTCTCCGTCGCTTGTGGTGCTCTCTCCGGTTTCCACAGCCTCGTTTCTTCCGGCACCTCTTCTAAGCAGGTCGAGAAGGAGCAGGACGCCGTCAAGGTCGGTTATGGCGCCATGATCGTCGAGTCCTTCGTCGGCATCCTTGCCATCATCGTCGCCGGCATCATGTTCTCCGATATGAACACCGCCGGTACTGGCGCCCTCAACGCCGGTGTCGCTTCCACCCCGTTCCAGATCTTCGCCGCTGGCATCTCCCGCGGTATGCAGGCCTTCGGTGTTGACGGTACGCTCGCTACCGTCTTCATGACCATGAACGTTTCCGCTCTGGCCCTGACCTCGCTCGACGCCGTCGCCCGCATCGCCCGCACCTCGTTCTCCGAGTTCTTTGCCCAGACCAACGACGCCCTGGCCATCGAGTCCAAGGCCGGCTACATGAAGGTTCTCGGCAACCCCTGGTTCGCCACGGTCGTCACCCTGCTTCCCGGTCTCGCCCTTGCCTTTGGTGGCTATGCCAACATCTGGCCGCTCTTTGGTGCTTCCAACCAGCTGCTCGGCGGTATGACCATGATCACCCTCGCCGTGTTCTGCAAGTGCACCGGCCGCAAGGGCTGGATGCTCTACGTGCCCGTCGCCTTCCTGCTCTGCTGCACCTTCACCTCGCTGGTCCAGAGCGCCATGGGCTGCATGACCGCCGTCCAGGCCTACGGTTTCTTCGGCACCATCCCGGCTACCGCCACCACGGCCGCCGTTTCCGTCGCCGCCACCAAGGGCCTGCAGCTCGTTTTCGCCGTCCTGCTGATGGTCCTGGGCCTCATCGTCGCCGTCAACTGCCTCAAGGAGTTCTTCGGCAAGGAGGCCGGCTCCATGCCTGATGAGGAGCCCGAGTGGTCCGAGATGGGCAAGGCCGAGTACGGTCGCGCCGCTGCCGCTGAAGCTCCTGCCGACGCCGAGGCCGCCAAGGCCTAGTCGGTCGGACGGGTTGAATCTCCCATCTATTTGACTCGGAAAGACCGGGTCCGCAATCAAGCGGACCCGGTCTTTTTTCTTGTGAGAACAGGTGGTGCAAGGGCGTTCTCGCAGATGTTTTGCGTGGATAGGCTCGTGCGTTGTACCATATGGACGTATATGTGTGCATATGAAAGGGGCCCCGTGGCCAAGACGGTATATTCCGATAATCAAAACAATGTCGATGCTCTGGCTGAGCGTCTGAGCAGCCAGACATCGCTTTCTGCCGAGCGCGCCAAGCTGGTTGCCTACGACCTGCTCTGCCGCAAGGCGCTCAAGATTAAGTCGAGCGCGCTGGCGCAGATTTTCCGCTCCGTCGATAAGGAATGCGACACCAAGGCGATGCGCGATGAGCTTATCGCGGCAAATATCGTGACCAAGATCGAGGGCAGCGGCATTAACGGGCGCCCGGCGTTCTATACCATCAATGTCGAGATCCGCGATGCCCAGGAGCAGCCTGCCGAGTCCGTCGAAGATTTTGTCGTCGAGGATTCCGCTGACGTGCCTGCTGTGGAAGAAGCTGCTCCGCGTGAGCATGTCGATACCGATGAGTTGCTCGATGAGAACGTCGTGCGTGCCTTTACGGCCAAGGCAGGACGCGGCGGTTTTGGCGGGGGTGGCAAGCGCGATGCGCAGCGCCGCGCCCAGCAGGAGCGCTTCCGTCGTGCCGTTGCTCAAAAGGGTGAGACGGATGCCGAGGCTGTTGAGAACGAGGTTGCTGCCGAGTCGCAGAGGCCCGCGAAGGAGCAAAAGCCCGTGGAGGCCCAGGAGCCCCAGCGTCGCCGTGGTGCCCACTTTAAGGCTGCGCAGCAGGATGTCGCGCATGAGGTTGAAGAGCCTTCCGAGGCTGCAGACGATGTTGAGGAGTCTGCCAAGAAGGCTCCGGGTTCATGCCGTCCCGGGCGTGGTTTTGCGAGGCGCGCGTATCCCGTAAGGCGTCAGGAGAAGGGCGAGCCGGCTCCGACCGCTCAGGCCGAGAAGGCCGAACAAACCGAGAAAACCGTTGAGCCGGCGGCTCGCGAGCAGAAGCCTGTTGAGCCGCAGCTTGAGGTTGCTGCCGAGGCCAAGGGCGAGCAGCCTACTGATGGGCAGACGGAGCAGGGCGCGTCGAGCAGGCCTCGCCGCCGTCGCCATCGCGGGGGTCGCAGTTCCCATGCCGAGACTGCAGCCGAGAAGACCACGCCGCAGGACGAGGATGCGAAGGCCGAGGTTTCTTCGGGGCAGCCTAAGCGCCAGCCGGCGAAGGAGAGCAAGTCCGATCGTCCGCAGAAGCAGGCGTCTATGCCGAAGCGCGAGCGCAATTCCCAAGGCGATTCTAAGCGCAGGTCTCAGAAGAAGCCGGAGTCTGCCGCAGCAGATGCTGCTGCCCAGCAGCCCGAGTCGGCCGTCCACGGCGAGGTATCGGCGTTTGCCCTTGCCCGCGTTTTAGGCAGGCAGCTGCTCAAAGTTGTCCCTACGCCTACGGCGCTCTCTAAGATCAAGGAGCAGCAGACACAGATCGTAAAGGTCGAGGGCAAGGACGGCAAAAAGGCTCCGCAGCGCACTCAGCACAACGAGATGTCCAACCGCAAGATTGCCGAGGAAATCGCAATCATCCAGGCTTGGATCGAGCAAAACCGAGGTGCCGATACGCCGGTTGCCTCGCGCCGCCAGCGTGCCTACCAGATTTTTAACGACGAGAAGGCTTTTGACGGCAAGCACGGCGAGCGTCTAATTCGGCGTATGACCGAAAAGGGCATCAGCATGCAGGCGATTAAGGTCGCCCCCAACCGCCCCGTGCACTTTACGGGTTTCTTTACGCTGGGCGCCGATAAGCCGTTCATTATGGTCGAGAACCTGGACACCTATGACGAGATCGTCAAGCTCCTGCGCGGCCGCAAGCACGCTAAGCTCTTTGGCATCAAGGTGGGCGGCGTGATTTTTGGCGGCGGATGCAAGGCGAGCGTCTCGCATGCCCTGGACGATTATCTGGCTGAGATCGGCTATCGCTTTAACTACGTCTACTACGTGGGCGATATCGACCGCGAGGGCGCGCGCATCGTCGAGCAGGCTCGCAATGCCAATGTGGTTGAGATTCGCCTGCATGCCGGCATGTACCGCGCCATGCTCGCCGAGCATAAGCGTCGCGTGAAGGCCGGCGGCGAGTGCGAGCCCGCGGCTGCCAACCAGGGCGTGCCGCAGAACTTGGCGGCGACGATCAAGGATCTGCCCATGGTCACGCGCGTGCAGTTCCGCAATGTGCTGCGCGAGGGCGGGCGCATTCCGCAGGAGATTCTGATGACCGCCGACTATCGGGATGGCGACTCGGGAAGCTTCGACCGCATGCTGAACAACTAAATTCCGCCGGCCCCGGGAGAGCGGGGACACCGGCTTAGGTTTCCTGCTCTACAGTCCTGCTCACGACGGAGGCCACATTAAGTGGCCTCCTGTTCGTGCGGAACTCGCGATAAACCTAAGCCGGTGTCCCCGCTCTCCCGGGGCCTGTCGTGGCTTGGCCGTTGCATGCGGCTCGCTTTTCGGAACGGGGCTGACGGACACGTTCCGAAATCTACCACCGTCGCTGTGCAGGGTGTCTATAAAGAGCCGTGGCCAAAAAACATCAAATATGAGTACTGATACTCTTTTAGTAGCAGTAATTTTGACCACATTTAAGGTGATTTGACGTGTCGATCGAGCAGATAAGCTGCCGTATCTCCTCAAGTGTTCATTAAAGGAAGACCTTGATGCGAATAAATCTCATTAAGATCTTCTTTTATTAACGAAAATAATGTAGCTACAACGGTGACAGTACTCATATTTGCCGTTTTTGGCCACAGTCCTTCGGAGGGTCCTCGAAAATAGTCCCGAGCCGGCACTTGGGGACGTTCCTATAATGCCGGCACTTAGGAGCGTCCCCAAGTGCCGACACCGCGTCTGCCTGCGGCGGCCGCGCCCCGCTGCATCGCTCCGCACCCTTGCGGGTTCGAATCCCTCCGCTTGGCGGCGTTGGCTCGATTTGCTTGACGTGAGGGGCTCTTGGCTGGTGTGGGACGGAGGGATTCCGCGTCCGCCTGGTCGGCGGCCGCGCCCCGCTGCGTCGCTTCGCTCCTTGCGTGCTGCGCTGGAAAACGCTTCGCGTTTCCTCAGCTCCGCACCCTTGCGGGTTCGAATCCCTCCGCTTGCCCACGAAAAAGCGCTCCAGGTTCATAAGAGCCTGGAGCGCTATGTTCTTTGGGGCTGGGACGGAGGGATTCGAACCCCCAACAGCCGGCACCAAAAACCGGAGTTCTACCGTTGAACTACGTCCCAATGTCTGGTATTGCTCAAAAGCAACTCGTCTAGTTTACCTAATCTGCGAGGGCATCGCAAACGCCATCGAGAAGGCGGACGGCGAGGGTCTGCGCGTCGCTTGCGGTAAAGGTGCCGTTGTAACGCGTCATGTCGGTGAGCTCGATGCGAATTCGTGCCGGCTTTTGCTGTGCGGCAACATTGGCGGTACGGATGCGTTGGGCCAGGTTGTGGCACTCGGCGAGGGCGATCGTGGCGCGCGGGGCGGCGTCTGCAGGCAACTCGTCGCTTGCGATCTCGAGCACCAGGTCAACGTCGGTCGGAACCTCGGAATCGCAAAGCATCATGCCGCTGCTGTCGGTCGTCGCCGTGGCGATGTTCCACATGCGCGATGCTACGCTGCGCGCAATGGGGTCCTCGCCGATGACGGCAATCTGGAAGCGCTCGAGCACGTTGGCGGCGCGAGCAAAACCGATGCGCGATTCGGCCTCGGTGACCGAGGGCTTGCCCTCCCACACATGGTGCAGGCGGTTGATGTAGGCGTAGGTGTCCTGGAAGGCCATGCCGTCGGCAAACAGGCCGACATTTTCCTGGAACTGCTGCAGGGCGGCCTCGGTATGCGGACCAAAGTAGCCGTCGTCTTCGCCACAGGCAAAGCCCAAAACGTTGAGAGCGCGCTGCAGGGCCTTGACGTCGGCGCCGTGAAAATTGGGCATGCGAAGGTAGAGCGTGCGGTCGCCCAACTTGTATGAAGCGTCTACAAGGGCGCTCCAGCAGGGGATATCGACAGCATAACCGGCCGCAAGGCCGCTATCGAGCCTAAACGTGCCAACAGCCTGCTCGGTGGTGGTGCCAAAGCGCTTGTCGGCGACCTCGTCGGCATCGATGGTGTAACCGAGCTGCAGAAGGCGGGACTGAACATCCTCGACGGCTGCTCCCCGCATGCCCGTGGTAATAGGTTCCATGAACGAACCCCTTTCGGCGTACGATTCGTACTATTTTGAGCGCGTGTCGGATAGACAACGCGAGACAATGCATAAACATGCACTCAACAGTGTAGCAACTTGTACCCAAACGCGCTGCCCACAGGTTTTGTGACCCCCGCTAGTTGAGACGCTCCACAAAGAAATCTGCCATGGAGAGGAACAGCTCGCGTGCGTGCGGGTCAAGTTCAACGTCCTCGATGGCAGCCTTGGCTTTTGCGGTCAGGTCCAGCGCGTAGGCGTGAGCATATTCTATGGAGCCGGTCTGCTGGAAGATCTCCACGGCACGCGCGAGCTGCGCGGGGTCCTCGGTGCCCGAGGAAAGAATGGCCTCGACCTCGTCGTGATAGCGCTCATCCGACAGGGCATGCACAGCGACGAGCGTGCGCTTGCCCTCGGTGATGTCGGTGCGGAAGTCCTTGTTAGCGGCTTCTTTGGTGCCGACCAAGTTGAGCAGGTCGTCCTGAATTTGAAAGGCAAGGCCAGTGTGCAGGCCAAAGGCGCGTAGCGCCTCGACCTGCTCTTTGCTGCCGCCACCGATAATGGCTCCGGCGGCAAGTGGCGTGGCTCCGCTGTAATACGCGGTCTTGTGCGTGGCCATGTCCAGGTAGTCATCAACCGAGATATCAAAGCGCTTGTCACGGACCCAGCCCAGGTCGAGCGCTTGGCCCTCGATGGTACGGACGATCATCTCGGTAAGCTCGTGGAGCACGCGAAGCTTCACGTCTGCGTTGAGCGTGGGGTCGTCGAGAACCGTCTTGGTGACCATGGTGAGCGCCAGGTCACCGCAGTTGATGGCAAGACCGGTACCCTCGGTAAGGTGCATGCAGGGCTTGCCGCGACGAATCTGTCCGTTGTCGGCGATGTCGTCGTGGATGAGTGCGCCCGACTGAAAGTGCTCGATGGCCGCCGCGGCGCTGCGGGCGCTCTCAAAGCTACCGCCCACTGCGGTTGCGGCGAGCATGCAGATGAGCGGGCGGTGGCGCTTGCCAGCGTTTGCCGTAAATGCCGAGAGCGGGGTATACAGGTAACGCTCGATATCGGCGGAAGTCGCCTGTCCGTCAAAGAACGTGGCCAGATAGTCGTTAATCTGGTCAAAGTGCTGGGCTAAAAAGCTGGTAAACGGACTGGACACGGGTTCTCGCATTCTTTGATAGGTTGCATCGTTGCATTATGCAGACAACATATTGCCACATTAGGGCGTCGAGCGCGGCGGTTGAAGACGATTGGTCCATGCGGCCGCAAGTGCGGTAGGGGCTTGGCTAGATAAGCCCAAAGTGTTCGAGCGCGGTGACGACGCCGTCGTGGTCGATGCTGTCGGTGACATAGTCGGCCTTTTCCTTGAGGAAGTCCGGCGCATTGCCCATGGCGATACCGACATCGACGGCGTTCATCAGCGAGACGTCATTGCTGGCGTCGCCGATGCCGTATACGGTTCCGTGGTGGGGATCGAGGGCGTCGAGTACGGACTGGATACCCTCGCGCTTGGTACATTCGCGAGGCGAAATCTCGGTCACTTCGAGCTCGAGCTCGTTAAAGCAGAGCAGCGGCTCAAACGCTTGATCCTGAGCGATGCGGTTGGCAAGCGACGTGGACATTAAGATCTTGTAGGCGCTGTAATGTTGCAGCTGCGTAATTGCATCGCCCACGGTGCGGGCGTATCCCGGGGCGTCGGGCGCATCGGCACTCATGCGAACGACGCCATTGAGTCCCTCAAAACGAATCACTTCGTCCGATTGCTCAAGAATGGGAGCAAGGCGCTGCAGCATGCCGGGCGTCATCGCCAAATCGCGAATCACGTGTCCCTCAAGTTCGACATAGCCACCCGCGAGGCAGACGATGCCGGTCCAGGGCAGCTCGAGCAGCTTTGGATGGATGCAGCTCAGCGTGCGCCCTGTGCAGATAAACGCCATATTGCCCTTGGCGACAAAATCACGGATGGCTTGCGAGACCGCTTCATTGGGATAGGGGGAGAGGTCTCGCTCGCTCTCGGGAAGCTCTTGTGCCACTCGAGGGTCTTGCCAGGCGAGTGTTCCGTCGATATCGAAGAAGCAGATATCGCCGCGCTTATGGGCTGCGCTGGCGGCAGGGGAGGCCGAGGTGGTGGGCACAAATCCCGGCTCGAGGCCCATGATCTGGTCAAAATGCTCTTTAACGCGGGGAACGGAGATGCCAATAATCACCTGGGCGGTCTTGCCCGTAATGATGAGGCCCTTGGCGCCCACCGCGACAAACGACGCATTATCTGCAACGATGGAAGGGTCTGCGACCTCGACGCGCAGGCGCGTGGCGCAGTTGGTTGCGCCCACGATATTGCCAACGCCACCTAAAAGCTGAATTACCCGCTCAGCGAGGACGTGATCTAGATCGGATTGAATACTGACCTCGCCATTGGGAGATTGCTCTTTGGCAAAGCCGCTTCCCGTTAAACGATCGATTGCCGCGCGATTGGAGACATGATCCTCGCGGCCCGGCGTCTTAAGGTCATAGACCAAGATGAGTGCTCGAAAACTAACAAAAAAGATGAGGCTAAAGGCAAGACCGATACCGAGCGCCAAAAGGTAGGAGCCGGCATGCATTCGCATGAGTGGGATGAAGTTGAAGGCCGTCATTTCCATGAGACCGCCCGAGAAGATTCCGACGATGCCAAAGAAGTTCATGGTCATGGCAAGGCAGGAGGATAGGACGGCGTAGAGCAAAAAGAGTCCGGGATAGGTGAACATAAAGAGAAACTCGAGCGGCTCGGTGACGCCGCAGACCACCGAGGCGACGATGGCGGGCAAAAGGATGACTTTAAGGCCGGCGCGGCGTTCGGGTTTGGCGGTGAAATAGAATGCTGCCGCGATGGCGGGAAGGCCAAAGAGCTTGCCCCAGCCGGTGGCGGTAAAACCTGCCCAGGGCGCAAGTTCATTTAAAGGGCGCGTGCTATGGGAGAGAATGGGGAGCAGGTTGGTCCACGTGGCGTAAATACCGTCGTGAATGACCAGATTGTCGTAATAGATGGGCATATAGAGCAGATGGTGCAGCCCCATGGGCTCGAGCGCTCGCTCCAAAAACACAAAGATGCCCACGCCGAAGGGGCCGACGCCCGCAAGTGCGTGGCGCAGCGTTTCGGTCACAGCGTATGCGAAGGGCACGATGGCGGCCGAGATGGCGGCAAGGGCAAACACGGCAAAAAAGCTGATGAGGTAGACCAGCGAGGAACCCGAGAAGGTGCCGAGCCAATCGGGAACCTTGGCATCGTAGAAACGGTCATGGATGGCGACGACGGTTGCCGATACCGCCAGCGGGCCGATAATGCCGGTATCGAGCGTCTTGATGCCGTCGATGACGGTGATACCGCTGGCGGGGGTCAAAGATGATGGGTACTTAAGCCCAAGGTTGTCTCCGCTCAGCTTAATGATCTCGCTCAAAAAGAAGCAATAGGCAAAATAGGCCACGAGTGCCTCGAGGCAGCAGCGTGCCGGTTGCTTTTGGGCAAGACCGATAGGCAGCGCTACGGCAAAAAGGAGCGGGAGACGTTTAAAGACCGTCCACGAGCCGCGCTGGATGATGGTCCAGAAAACGTACCAAGGGGTTCCGTATACGGCGAGGTCGCCGACGATGTCTACGGTCGTGGCGAGGGCGGAGATGCCGACCATGAGGCCTGATATAGAAAACAGCATGGCGGGCGCGAACATTGCCCCGCCAAAGCGTTGGATTTTTTGCAGCATATTCTGCCTCTCGACCATAAGCCCGCCGTGTCTGCGGTGGAACGTTTAAACAATGAGTTAATTGTAGGGGAGTGAGCGTTCGCCGCATTGTTGGTTTTGATTCGAATCGATTGGAGCATCACGGGCGCCGTTGACAGTTAATAATCGGTGCTTTGCCGATAGACGGTTTAAACAACCCAAAGAAATGCTATCGTGCCTAGCCATACATATTCATTAGAGGTGAAATCATGCCAAAAGCGATTTACGAAGGAATCTACCGCGAGATCCGTTCGCGCATCATCAACGGGACCTATGCGTTTCAGGAGATGCTGCCAACCGAAGCCGAGCTGACCGCGGAGTTTGGCTGCACGCGTAATACCGTTCGACGCGCCTTGAGCATGCTGGCCGACCAGATGTTTGTGCAGCCTATACACGGTAAGGGCGTGCGCGTTATTTGGCTTAAGGGCGAAACCGACATGCTGGGCGCACTCGAAGAGGTTGAGTCGTTTGGCGAGTTCGCAAAACGCAACAATGCCGTCGCATCGACCGAGGTCAAGTCTTTTGAACATTTGATTTGCACTGAGCAACTCTCTCGTCGCCTGGGCTTTAAGGTGGGCGAGGAGCTGATTCGCGTAGTGCGTGTCCGAAGCCTCAACGGCAGCGCGCGCCAAGTGGACCATGGCTACTTTTTGGCGTCGATCGCCAAGGGCCTGACCCCCGAGATCGCGGCGGATTCTATCTACGGCTATCTGGAGCACAAGCGCGGCGTCAAAGTGATGGCGAGCCGTCGTACGGTGAGTGTCGAGCTCGCCAACGATGAGGACTGCAGCTACTTGGACCTTGGCAAGTACAACTGCGTCGCCGTTATGGAGAGCCGGTCGTACACCTCGGACGGCATCTTGTTCGAGGTCACGCATGCTCGCACGCATCCCGAGATCTTCCACTACCGCGTCAACTCCAAGCGATAGCCGGCTAGCTCGCAGCCTGACGAGACTCATGCCCTCAAAGCGAAAACGCCCGGTCAAACCGACGATGCATCGGCTTGATCGGGCGTTTTCTCTGCATTCGATAATAAATAATTGTTTATACAAAACTTGTCAAGTATCAAGTTGAAATTACCGTTCACCGAAGTTTTTCTACCGTTCTAGTAATACTTGTTCAAACAACTAGCCAAATAGCGTATTGTACAAGTCAGCAAAAGGGGCAAAGTCCCCGAGCCAATCTCCGAAGGCGGCGGCAAAGGGTGCCGCCACGGTGTGAAAGGGTGGATTGTAATGAAGAACGAAATGAGCAGAAGGCAGTTCCTGGGCTTTGCTGGTTCCGCGGCTGCGGTTCTTGGTCTGGGCCTCGTGGGCTGCGGTGGTTCTGCCGGCTCTGGCTCCTCTGCTTCTGGTGACGCTGCCGAGGTCTACTTCCTCCAGTTCAAGCCCGAGGTCGACAAGGAGTGGAAGGAGATCGCCAAGGCGTACAAGAAGGAGAAGGGCGTCGAGGTCAAGATCGTGACCGCCGCCTCCAACACCTACGAGGAGAAGCTCAAGTCCGAGATGTCCAAGAGCTCCGCTCCGACGCTGTTCCAGGTCAACGGCCCCACCGGCCTTAAGAACTGGAAGGACTACTGCGCCGATCTTTCCGACACCAAGCTCCGCGGCGAGCTCATCGACGACTCCCTGGCGCTGCAGTCCGACGGCAAGGATCTGGGTATCGACTGGGTTCAGGAGAGCTACGGCATCATCTACAACAAGGAGCTCCTCGAGAAGGCCGGCTACAAGGCCGAGGACATCAACTCCTTCGACAAGCTGAAGGCTTGCGCCGATGACATCCAGGCCCGCAAGGACGAGCTCGGCGTTGACGGTGCCTTCACTTCCGCCGGCATGGATGACTCCTCCAGCTGGCGCTACACCACCCACCTCGCCAACCTCCCGCTCTACTACGAGTTCGAGAAGGAGCACAACCAGGAGGACGACGAGATCAAGGGCGAGTATCTCGACAACTTTAAGCAGATCTTCGACCTGTACATCACCGACTCCACCTGCGATCCTTCGCAGCTCGCCTCCAAGACCGGTGACGACGCCACCAACGAGTTCGCAACCGGCAAGGCCGTCTTCTACCAGAACGGCTCTTGGGCCTACGCCGACCTCACCAAGGCCGGTATGACCGACGACCAGCTCGGCATGCTGCCGATCTACATCGGCGTCGACGGCGAGGAGAACCAGGGCCTGTGCTCCGGCGGCGAGAACTACTGGTGCGTCAGCTCCCAGGCTTCCGAGGATGCCCAGAAGGCCACCGAGGACTTCATGTATTGGTGCGTCACTTCTGACACCGCCACCAGCATCATCGCTGACAAGATGGGTCTGACCGCCCCGTTCAAGAGCGCTAAGGAGACCACCAACGTCTTCTCTCAGCAGGCCGTTGCTATGGCCAAGGACGGCAAGAAGACTGTCGCTTGGGACTTCGTTTACATCCCCTCCGAGGAGTGGAAGAAGAACCTCAAGCAGGCTCTCATCGCTTATGCTGCCGACAACACCAAGTGGGACGGCGTCAAGAACGCCTTCGTCGATGGCTGGAAGACCGAGAAGGCTGCTTCCGAGTAAGCAGTTGCTGCCCAAGCTATCTGATTAGCGACAGGGGGCGGGCAGACGTAGGTTTGCCCGCCCCCTGCATATTGAAAGGACCCTTCTATGGGCAAAGCACTCAAGCGCTGGTGGCCGCTCTTTATGCTGCCCACGTGCCTGGCGTTTATGATCGGGTTCGTGATTCCCTTTATCCAGGGTTTCTATCTCTCGTTCTGCCAGTTTATTACCATCAATAACGCGCACTTTGTCGGTATCGAGAACTACGTGCGCGCACTGACCGACCCGCAGTTCTCCACGTCGTTCTTCTTTACCGTGGCGTTTGCCTTCCTGTCGACGGTGCTCATCAACGTGATCGCGCTGGCCATTGCGCAGGCGCTCACCCGCAAGGCGCTCAAGGGCACCAACATCTTCCGTACGATTTTCTTTATGCCTAACCTGATTGGCGGCATTGTACTGGGTTACATTTGGCAGATTCTGATCAACTGCCTGCTCTCCAACGTGGGTGCCCAGCTTATCGCCCTCAACTCCGCCGCTGGCTTCTGGGGCCTTATCATCCTGACCCTGTGGCAACAGGTCGGCTACATGATGATCATCTACATCGCCGGTCTGCAGTCCATTCCGTCTGATTACATCGAGGCCGCCAAGGTCGACGGCGCTACGGCATGGCAGACGTTTTGGAAGGTTAAGATCCCCAACCTGATGCCGACCATCACCATCTGCCTGTTCCTGTCCATCACCAACGGCTTTAAGCTGTTCGACCAGAACCTCGCCCTTACCGGTGGTGCCCCGGCGCACTCTACCGAGATGCTCGCCCTGAACATCTACAACACGTTCTATTCGCGTGCTGGCATCGCATGGCAGGGCATCGGTCAGGCCAAGGCAGTTATCTTCTGCATCCTGGTTGTCGCTATTTCTATGATCCAGCTTAAGGCCACGAGGTCCAAGGAGGTGCAGCAGTAATGAAACGCGATAAGGCTATTAACCGCGCGCTCTCGATCTTCTTTACGATCCTGTCGCTCGCATGGATCTACCCCGTGTTCATGATTGCGCTCAATTCCTTTAAGAAGGGGACCGCAATCAGCACCACCACGGCGTTCGATCTGCTCACGCCCGAGACGTTCAACGGCCTCGCAAACTACGTGCACGCTCTTAACGAGCAGGGCTTTGCCTCGGCGTTTATGTACTCGCTCATCATCACAGTCACGTCGGTCGTGCTGATTCTGGTGTGCTGCTCCATGTGCGCTTGGTACGTGGTTCGTGTCAACAACAAGATCTCGAACTTCTTCTATTACCTGTTCGTGTTCTCGATGGTCGTACCGTTCCAGATGCTCATGTTCACGCTGTCCAATTTGGCGGACCGCATCGGCTTTAATACGCCGTTCAACATCTGCTTTATCTATCTGGGCTTTGGCGCGGGCCTGGCGGTCTTTATGTTCGCCGGCTTTGTAAAGAACATCCCGCTCGAGATCGAGGAGGCGGCCATGATTGACGGCTGCAACCCGGTTCAGGTGTTCTTTAAGATCGTCCTTCCCATTATGAAGCCCACCTATCTTTCGGTCGGCATCCTCGAGACCATGTGGGTCTGGAACGACTACCTGCTGCCCTACCTTACGCTCGACTCCACCAAGTACAAGACCATTCCTATTTTGATCCAGTACTTCCGCGGCGGCTATGGCCACGTCGAGCTCGGCCCCATGATGGCCTGCATCATGATGGTCGTTGTCCCCATCGTCATCATGTACATCTTCTGCCAGAAGTACATCATCGACGGTGTGGTGGCAGGTGCCGTCAAGGGCTGATGCCGTAACTGTTTTGCAAGTTTTGGCGGCGCCCCTCAGCGCGGCGCCGCGTATCGAAAGGTAGAGACATGGCCGAGATCGTTCTCAAACATGTTCAGAAGGTGTATCCCAACAACGAGTCAAAAAAGAAGGGCTTCTTTGGCAAAAAGAAGAAGACCGAGGAGAAGAAGCACAACCTCAAGGTTACCGAGGACGGTGTGCTCGCTGTAGAGGACTTCAACCTCACCGTTCACGACCAGGAGTTCATCGTCCTCGTTGGCCCCTCTGGCTGCGGTAAGTCCACGACGATGCGCATGGTCGCCGGCCTGGAGGACATTACCTCGGGCGACGTGCTCATCGACGGCAAGCGCGTCAACGACGTGGCGCCCAAGGACCGCGACATCGCCATGGTGTTCCAGAGTTATGCTCTGTACCCCAATATGACGGTGTACGAGAACATGGCGTTTACGCTTGAGCTCAAGAAGGTCCCCAAGGACGAGATCGACCGCAAGGTTCGCTCCGCTGCCGAGATCCTGGGTATTACCGAGTACCTCGACCGTAAGCCCAAGGCGCTCTCTGGCGGCCAGCGCCAGCGCGTCGCCATCGGCCGCGCCATCGTGCGTGACCCCAAGGTCTTCCTGATGGACGAGCCGCTGTCCAACCTGGATGCCAAGCTTCGTAACCAGATGCGCGCCGAGCTCATTAAGCTGCGTCACGAGATCAAGGGCACCTTCATCTACGTTACCCACGACCAGACCGAGGCTATGACCCTCGGCGACCGCATCGTGGTCATGAAGGACGGCGTCGTCCAGCAGATCGCCACGCCGCAGGAGGTCTTCAACCATCCCGCGAACATCTTCGTCGCCGGCTTCATCGGCGTGCCGCAGATGAACTTCTTCGATGCCCAGCTGGTGCGCTCGGGCAACGGCTTTACTGTCAAGACCGAGGATATGAACGTGGCGCTCGCCCCGGAGACTTGCGCTCAGCTTGCCCTCAACTGGGACGGCGGCGACGTGAAGGAGATTACGGCCGGCGTGCGCCCCGAGCAGATCCTGCTTGCCGACAAGGGCGAGGAGGGTGCGCTCCAGGGCACCGTCGAGGTGACCGAGCTCATGGGCTCGACCGAGCATGTCCACGTGACCGCTCCCGACGGCCAGTTTGTCCTGATTATCCCCGTCGTCGACCTCGAGGCCAAGGGCGCGCTCAAGGCTGGCGACCCCATCTGGTTCAAGTTCGAGAAGAACGCGACTCATCTCTTCGATAAGGTGTCTGGCAAGAACCTTATCTAGGCCCGGTGCATCCAGGCCCTCCCTTTGGGCGACTGCGGCTTTGCCATCCTTTTGCCGCGGTCACATATAAGGCTCCCCTCCCGTCCACTGGGCGAGAGGGGAGCCTTTCTTTGTGTTGGGACTGTCTGACCGGTCGTTTGTCTCGATCTGTAACGGATAGGGCCGATTTCGGACGTTAGATGTTACAGATCGAGACGGTTCCGCTGAGCTAACCATTTCATCTAAATCTGTAACACCAAAGGCGAATTTCACCTGCTAGATGTTACAGATTGAGATAAACCCGAGGGGAGGGGCCGGTATGTCTCAATCTGTAACGGCTGGGACCGTTTTGGTTGAGTAATTGCTACGGATCGAGATTGTTTGGTCGAGGCGGGCCACGGGCAATACGCGGGCACAAAAAACGGAGCCGTGTTGCCGCGACTCCGTTTCTCAAGAGGATGGGTAAGGGGAATGAGCTAGCTCAGGTGCCAGATCTCGTCGTTGTACTGGGAGATCGTACGGTCGGACGAGAAGGTGCCGGCGTTGGCGATATTGATGAGCGCCTTGCGCATCCAGGCGTCCTGGTCCTCGTAGTCGGCCAGCACGCGCTCCTTGGTCTGGATGTACTCCTCAATGTCGAGCAGGGCCATAAACCAGTCCTTGCCCTTAATGTCGTCGTGCAGGCGCTGCAGACGCTCGGCGTTGCCGGTCGCCATAAAGGCCGGGTTGGTGATGAAGTCCACCAGCAGTTTAATGCCGGGCTTGCGGTAGAGCGCACCGGCGTTGTAGGTGCCGCCGGCGTAGAGCTGCTCAACCTGTTTGGACGAGGCACCAAAGGTGTAGATGTTCTCGTCACCCACGAGCTCGGCAATCTCCACGTTGGCACCGTCGAGTGTACACAGGGTCAAAGCGCCGTTGAGCATGAACTTCATGTTAGAGGTGCCGCTCGCCTCCTTGGAGGCCAGGCTGATCTGCTCGGAGATGTCGGCAGCGGGGATCACGCGCTCGGCGGCGGTGACGTTGTAGTTCTCGATCATGACAACCTGCAGGTAGGGAGCCACGTCGGGGTCGTTGGCGATCCACTGGGAAAGCGTCAGGATTAGGTGGATGATGTCCTGAGCGATGGTATAGGCAGGCGCCGCCTTGCCGCCAAAGATGATGGTGACGGGGTGTTCGGGCTTGTTACCGTTCTTGATATCGAGATACTTCCAGATGATGTAGAGCGCGAGCATCTGCTGGCGCTTGTACTCGTGGATACGCTTGACCTGGACGTCGATGATGGCGTTGGAGGGGATCGTCACGCCCTGCTCGAGCGCCATAAACTCGCGCATGATGGTTTTGGCTTCGGCCTTGGTGGCGGCCAAGCGCTCAAGAATGCTCTTATCGTCGGCGAAGTCGGCGAGCTTACTCAGGTCGCCGGTGCTGCGCCAATCGGTGCCGATCACATCGTCGAGCAGGCTGGCAAGCGCGGGGTTGGCTCCCTGGATCCAGCGGCGGAAGGTGATGCCGTTGGTCTTGTTGGAGAACTTCTCGGGGTAGATCTCGTAGAACGGATGAAGCTCGGTGTCCTCCAGAATCTTGGTGTGGAGTGCGGCGACGCCGTTGATGGAGAAGCCAAAGTGGATGTCCATGTGGGCCATGTGGACGGTGTCGTATTCGTCGATGATGGCGACGCGCGGGTCGTCGTGCTCGGCCTTTGCGATCTCATCGAGCTTGACGATAATGTCGGCGATGGCAGGGGAGACCTTCTGCAGGCTGGCGAGCGGCCACTTTTCGAGTGCCTCGGCAAGAATCGTGTGGTTGGTGTAGGCAACCATGGAGCGCACGATGGCAACGGCCTCGTTAAACTCGATGTCGTGCTCGGTGGTGAGCAGGCGGATGAGTTCGGGAATGACCATGGTGGGGTGTGTGTCGTTGATCTGGACCACGGCGTAGTCGGCCAGGTCGTGCAGGTTGCTGCCGCGCTCGACGGCCTCGTCGATCAGGAGCTGGGCGGCGTTGCTCACCATGAAGTACTCCTGGTAGATGCGAAGCAGGCGGCCCTGTTCATCGGAATCATCCGGATAGAGGAACAGGGTGAGGTTCTTGGCGATCTCGGTCTTGTCGAAGTCGATGGAGCTGCCGGGGACCAGGCCGTCGTCGACACTTGCCAGGTCGAACAGGCGCAGGCGGTTCTTGGTGGGCTGGCCGTAACCGGGCACATCGATGTTGACGAGCTTGGAGGTGACGGCAAAATCGCCAAACTCGACAGTGTAGGAGCGGTTGTCATCGATCAGGATGTCCTGCTCGCCGAGCCACTCGTCGGGGACGGCCTTTTGTTGGTTGTCGGCAAAGCGCTGACGGAACAGGCCGTAATGGTAATTGAGGCCCACGCCGTCACCGGTAAGGCCCAGCGTGGCAATGGAATCCAGGAAGCACGCGGCCAGACGGCCCAGGCCGCCGTTGCCCAGCGACGGTTCGACCTCAAACTCCTCAATCTTGTTGAGGTCGTGGCCGGCAGCGGTGAGCTGGTCTTTAACCTCGGCATAGATGCCAAGGTCGATCATGTTGTTGATCAGCAGTTTGCCAATCAAAAACTCAGCAGAGATGTAATAGAGCTTTTTCTTGCCATTGTTGAGCGGGCAGGCGGCGGAGCGCTCCTGCACGAGTTTGACCAGCAGCTTGTAAATGCGGCGGTCATCGAGTTGCTCGAGCGAAGTCCCAAAGGACTGCTCGGCAAGATCCGCAAGATCGATACGGGGCATGTTTCCTCCTGTGGTGAGTTGACTACATGTCAGAAATTCAAAAGAAGCCCGCGCGAGGGGATTGGGGTGGCCTCGCGCGGGAAAAGCGGTCGCGTCCGCACGGTGGGGTGGGGTCGGGCGCGGTAGCTCCTATTGAGGAAGCTCGATTTCGGCTTCCGACGGGATGCGGAAGTAGGTCTCGGTCCAGTCGGTAAGCTTGTGCTCGAGCTCGCGGGTGATGGCGCCATCGAGCATGCGCCAGGTCCAGTTGCCGCCCAGGGTGGCGGGAGTGTTGATGCGCGCCTCGTTGCCCAGGTTGAGCAGGTCTTGCATGGTGTAGATGCAGGTATCGCTCACGCTGGCGGCGATGGTGCGGTTGAGTGCATCGGCCATGGGCTCACCGGCCTGCTGGTGGGTGTACAGGGCCGCCTGCTCGCGCTGACGCGGGGTGGCCGTTCCCTCAAACCAACCGCGCGCCGTCTCGTTGTCGTGTGTGCCCACATAGGCGACGGTGTTGGCGATGTAGTTATGCGGCAGGTAATACGAGTTGGTGCCCTCAAAGGCAAACTGCAGGATCTTCATGCCGGGGAAGCCCGAGTTGTTGCGCATGTCGATGACGCCGGGGGTGAGGAAGCCCAGGTCTTCGGCAATGATGGGAAGCGTGCCGAGCTTTTCCTCGAGCGTCTTGAAGAGCTTGAGGCCGGGACCCTGCGTCCACGAACCGTAGGACGAATCGGGCGAGGAGAACGGCACCTCCCAATAGGCTTCGAAGCCGCGGAAGTGATCCAGGCGGATGACGTCGTACATGTCGAGGGCGGCGCGAATGCGGCCCTCCCACCAGGAGAAGCCGTCTGCTTCCATGGCGTCCCAGTCGTAGATGGGATTGCCCCAGTACTGGCCGGTGGCCGAGAACTGGTCGGGCGGCGTGCCGGCGACGCTCACGGGATTGCCGGCGGCGTCGATCTTAAATAGCTCAGGTGTCGCCCACATCTCGACGGAGTCACGCGAGACATAGATGGGCAGGTCGCCGATGATGAGAATGTCGCGCTCGTTGGCATAGGCCTTGAGGCGGCTCCACTGGTGATCGAAGAAGTACTGCGTCATCTGGTGGTAGAGCATACGCTCCGGATGGTCGGCGCAGACCTTGGCGGAAGCCTCGCCGCGGGTGCGGAGCTCCGCGGGCCACTCCCAAAACGCCTTGAGACCGCACTCCTCTTTGACGGTCATGAACTCACAGTAGGGGATGAGCCAGTCCTCGTTGGCCTGGATAAAGTCATCGAAATCGGCTGGCTTGTCGGCAGCAAAGCGCTCAGCGGCGCGGTCGAGAATCTGACGGCGGCCGCCAAAGATAGCGCCGTAGTCGACATTGCTGGGGTCGGATCCCAGATACACGCCATCGATATCGCGCTGCTCCAGATACCCTGCCTCGATAAGCTCGGCAAAGTCGATAAAGTTGGGGTTGCCTGCGCGGGCCGAGAACGACTGATAGGGCGAATCGCCATAGCTGGTCGTCGTAAGGGGCAGAATCTGCCAGTAATGTTGTTTGCACGAGGCGAGAAAATCGACGAAGTCGTAGGCATTCCAGCCAAAGCCGCCGATTCCGTATGGTCCGGGCAATGACGAAACGGGCATCAGAACACCGCTTGCACGCTCCATGGATGCACTCACCGTCCTTTTGAATAAGGGGCTGCGCCGTAGATGGATAGACGGCTCGTCCCGAGTTTCCATTTCTATTGTCCCTATTGTAGAACATGTTGTTTAAACATGTATATAGAGAATGAAAAAGTTGCCGAATTTCGGTGAATGGTAGTGCGCCATAAAGACGATATGAGCAGAACAATGTGAGCCCCTGCTTCGTATCGTCTTTTGATTCGTGGGCCAAGGCTGACAATGGTCGTCGTCATTAAAATCCGGCAGCCAGCCAGGTTGCCACAATGCGAGACTGGCTCACAATGCCACATGTTGCCTCTATTGGCCTTGAGGTGCACGCCCGCAGCATCAAAGGATGCGCCTTCAATCCGTTCACGGGCGAGATCGGCGGGAAGCCCCTTCTCCTACGACCCCGCCTCCGTCGCCGACTCGATCCTTTCTATCGAGTCGCCCGGGGCAGTCTACGAGTCCGGCGTCACCGGCTTTCCCTTCTGCAGGGAGCCGCGCTGCCTCGGCGTGGACTGCGTCATCGGCGCGGTCTCCAAGATGCAGAGGCCCGCGGCCGACAAGCGACGCAAGACCGACAAGCGCGACGCCGAGTTTTCGGCCAAGCAGCTCGCACTGCACGAAATCGTCGAGGTCCACGTCCCCGACTGCGAGTGCGAGGGCGCCAGGGACCTCTCCCAGGCCCCCGCCGATGCCCGGGAGAGGTTGCCGTGTTACCGTCAAGCAGCGCCTCTCCAAGTACCTGCCCAGGAATGGGCAGTGCCACCCCGGCGGAGACGACCAGAGAAGGAGGCTCGGGACGTGGACCAGGGCGCACTGGGCCTGGATCGAAGCCGCGGAGATGGCCGACCCCACGGCCCAGCAGACCCTCGACTGCTATAAGGAGCGCGTCAAGCGGGCGGTAGACGAGAAGAAGGACCTGGAATCCAAGGTGGAGTCCCAGTCGGAACAGCCCCGATGGAAGCCGACGATGGACGTGCTCAGCTGCATGAAGGGCATCGACGTCGTCATCTCCGCTGTTAGTGTTAGTGTTAGTGTTAGTGTATTTTTCACCGTTCAGCTTAATGCTACCACTGACAGTTGAAACGCCTGTGGAAGGGATAGCCTTGTTGGACGGGGACTATTCGTGATAGTATCGCGCCGCAACATCGAGGCGCGAATCGCCCATGTGGTGGCAGTACGAGTTTCGTGAGGTGTGGTGTGGACGGGACGCAGCGTTTTATGGGTCTGGCCGGTCCGACTGGTGTGCAGTTCTGTCGGGCCGGCCGAGATTGGTGAAGAGATCGCGTTGTTGAATGAGCGAATTTTACAAGCAGCTCTTCAAGGCGCTCTGGGCGTTGGCTAGGGCTGCGCAGTCAATCGCATGCAGCGATAGGCGAGGTGATTGCTCGATGGGTTGGCGACTAGTTTTGTGCCGTACTTGCCCCGGTGCCGTCGTTATCTGCCGAGTACCAGAATGCGTAGGCCGCAACGACGGCATCGTAGACGGCTGCAACTACGTTATCCACGACGGCTGCGAAGTTGACTACAACGGGAATGGGGCCGGTTTTGGAATCCATCTTCTCTACTTCTGGGGTCTCGTACATGGGAACATCTCCTTAGAGTTGGGACAGGACGCTCAGGTCGCCTAGATCGTCATCGATTAGGTCGATATAGAGGTCGCCGTCCATATTGATGTCTGCAATCAACGATGAGATCTCTTCCATCTCGTCAATCGAGTGCATGCGATTGGCCAACGCGGTAATAACGGGTTTATCCCAAACGGTTGCCATTCCGGCATCGTAGTATTCCTGAAGACTGTGTTTGCGAACGTTTCCAATGATGAGAGGTATATAGGGGGATACGACGATATCGCCATTGGCGTGGATGGCCACTTGGTCAAATTGCATCTGCAGCTGGGGGAATCTGACCAAGTGGTCGATGGGGTCGCCCCACTCAAACATGAAGTAGCCTCGATAGCCTGGATCGTATCGAAGGTCGTTGATCGTGTTGACCAACCGACGGTATTGATTATTTGAAGGGCGAATTGTGCGGTTTTTTCGGGCTCTGCCGAGGAGCATAAGTGGCTGAACTCGAAGGTCAATTCGGTCGGTCCTGCTCGACGATTTCAGCTTGTCCCGGAGCATCGTGCAAACTGGTTTGAAATCGTCGACATTAAATGATGTTGGACAAAAGGCAATCGAAAGGTGCAGCGAAGTTTCGTTCAGCGTGATATCGATGGCGTCTAGTACCCGGTCGTATAGCCCCGGGAACCCCCGCATATGTTCATGAGAATCACGTAGGCCATCGAGGCTAAACTGTATGCCGTTTAAACCGGTATGTTCGAGCTCATGCAAAGTAATTGAGCTTGCGAGCAGTCCGTTTGACACGAGGTTGCATTTGACGCCAGATGTGCTGAGCCGCCGCAAGGATTCGATGACAAGGAATGGACTGGAGTGATGGCGATGTCGGACGTTGTGGTTCCAATGGTGGGGTCATGCCTGCTGCTGGTGTTCGGAATAATGATGTATCGAGGCAAGCTCACGGGATTGCTTGCTGGAATGTCATCGCTATCGGGAGGGCGTTTAGAGGAGGAAAAGCGGACGGCCGAGTCTCTAGGCACAAACCGAGCGGTGGGGGCGGTTATAGTTTTCTCCGCAATATGTCTCCTTTTTTCGTCCCTTTTTCCGGACAAAAGGGCGATTTTCGGTCTGATGGTGGCTGCCGTAATAATCGCCGCACTTGCCTATGTAAATAGGGAGTCTATTCGTATGTATATCAAGGCGAAACGGAATCCTGGGCATCGCAACCCGCGATAGTGTTTTGCGAGGATTAACAATAAGGAGTGTATGGGAGCGATTAAGCGGCGAACTAATTCAGTTTTGGATAAAAGGTCGCTTGATGGGGGCTGGCATGTTTAAGAAGACGGTTAACGAGTTATTTCGCTGTAAAGGGTCGCGGCTTTTCGTGATTCTCATGTCGGTGAATTATGCTCTCTCGTGCGTCATGCCCGCCTTAAACGGTGGGTTTGTAGATTTTCTCGTGACGAATAGGGATCCATCTCGCGTCGTATGGTTTGCAGCCTTTGTTGCCAGCATAGGGATATCGGCATCCTTCATGTCGCATGCGATGGGCGTGAACGTATCGCGCGTCATTTTGGAGATGACTACGAGACTGATGGGGGCCACGTGTGAGTCGTTTGAACGAGGGCCCTTGGAAAAGGGGGAGCAGGCGGATTCATCCTATACAACGCAGAGGGTGTATGCGGATTCGAATGCGGTGTCATCGTTTGTCGTGAACAACTTCCTGACAATCGGGCTTAACATCGTTCTGATTGTGTTTATTTTCATCATTCTGTTTTCAATTAAACCGGTGTTTCTGGCGTTAAGTACATGTTCGCTTGGGGCATACTTCATTTTATTTAGGGTGTTGAAAAAGCCGCTGTACAACAGTTCGCTTGCGAACAAAGAGGGGTTGAGCAAGCTGTTCGCATCCGTGAGCGGCGAGCTGTCGCAGTTGTTTGACATTAAGTGCGATGGGGCATATGACCAGAGTGCCCGTACGCTCAAGGGGATATTCGAGGGGTACTACCCGATTTACATGAAAGCAAGTAGGGTCTCGAATCTGGCCACCTCGAGCGACGGCCTGATCTCATCTGTGTTCCGGGGAGCGTTGCTTGTGATCTCCGGAATGGAAATATTAAACGGAAGAATGAGCATTGGCGAGTTCACAATGGTGAACTCGTATTACTCGATGGCGTTCGGATGCTTCAAATATTATTTGAATTATTTCAAATAATATCAGGACGCGAGGGCCTCGTTCGACCGATTGGAGGCTCTGTCGGAAGGCGCCGAGGACCGCGGCACCATCTCGGTTGGGCACGTGGAGAGCATATCGTTGTCCAACATCGCGTACCGATATGCGGGAAAGCCCTACTTGTACCGCGATCTCTCCGTGGAGGTCGAGAGGGGGAAACCTATGCCATTACCGGGCCGAACGGATGCGGCAAAAGCACGTTTCTGAAGGTGCTTCTTGGACTATATTCTGCTGGGGGGCATCGGACTTTGGGGTCGGTGCCATATGAAGAGCTCGATATGGAGACGATCCGACATGACCTGTTTGCGGTGTGCCCGCAAAAGCTCTTTATTCCGAATGAAACGGTGGAACACTATCTTGAGAGGGCATCGATTCGGGGAACGGGCGAGCATCTCTGCGAGCTTGTGCCGAGTTTCTGCCGAACCGTCGAATCGTTAAAAGGTAAGAATTGTAGGGACCTTTCTGGTGGAGAGTATCGGAAGCTAAGGATAATCTCAGCACTTTGCAGGCAACCGGAAGTGCTTGTGTTTGACGAGCCGACGAATGATTTAGACGAAGAAAGCCGTCGGGAGTTCACGGAGTATGTCTCTCGAAACCCCTTTAATCAGCTAATTCTTGTTGTAAGCCACGATCAGGATTTGATTTTGGCATGCGATAAGAAACTGGATTTGAATTTCGACTCGAAAGATGGGCAATGCTGATGAGAAACGCTTGGAGTTCGGGATTGCGCGGCGTGAAGCGACCCTCTTCTTATCGAGTTCGTTACAATGTAGGAAAAACAGTAAGTAAGAAGACCTCTGATTGCTTTAGGAGGAGCTGTGGTGAATAGCGCCCAGAAGATCGATAAGTCCATCCAGAAGATGATGACTCTCGGAAGAAGGCTTGGGATTCTGTTTACGGCGCTGTTTATAGCGGTGTGTTGCTGTTCGGTGGTGGTGGTTATTTCCATTGGGCTTATGGCTGCTCAAGGAAACCTATATGATCCATCAAAGACGGTTTCCGTAGTGGTTCCTTTGATGTATCTTCTGATTTCCGGAGGGGCCACATGGACCCTGCGGGGAATCAGCATGGACATGGCTCATGGCGAATCGCCCTTTACCCTTTCGCATGCTCGAAGAATCTCGATTATCGGGTGGCTGTTTGTTGCAGCAGCAATAGGTGACCTCTTGTTTTCTCCGGGGTTTCTTTCGATAGTGATTGGCCCCTTCGACTTGCTGGGGAACGCCTATTCGATGTTTGAAAACCTGGCCCTGCCCATAGATATTGGTGCTGTGCTGGGGGCCGTTTGCTGCTTCTCGATTTCTGCGATATGGCGCTACGGAGCTCTGCTTCAAGACCAGACCGAGGATTTGGTGTGAGGGGCGGCATGGACTATCTGATTATTGAGCTTGAAAGCTTATTGCTTCGACGCGGAAAGACGAGTACGGATATCATTCGGGCGACCGGGCACACACCGGCAAGTATCTCAAAAATACGAAATGGCAAGGTGAAGGCAATTAGGTTAAAGACATTGCTGGATATTTGCGTAGAGCTTGATTGCCAGCCTGGCGATCTTATTAAGCGCGTCAACGAAAGAGAACTTGAGGAACTGGCGACGCGGCGCGCCCGCAACGCGCTGAGCAGGGCGACCGCGACGGGTGATGACCCGGTCCTGGAGTCAGATCATGTTTACGTGGTCGATCTTAGAGACGACTGAGGCTGGAGAATAAAAAAGTATTGAGCAGGTGCAGCCCGTGAAAACAACGGTTTTCACGGGCTGTTCATTCAACGTCCTGCAGTGGCCTGTATTTCTCGCCGCGTCACTGGGGAACGAGAGAGTCATTTCCTGTGCTGGATGCAGGGGGGGTGCTTACCTTGTGTAATATATAAATAAGCTTATATTGAAATATGATACATATTGAATTAGAATAACATTATCAATTCGGTATGCAAGGAAAGGAGGGAGAGATGGATTGGATTAACGAGCCGGAGGAAGGCGTTGCACCCGCGTGCGGCAACTGCTTCTTCTACGCGCACGGGGGATGCACGAAGAGGTGCCCCAATCAGTCCTGCACGTTCCGTTTCTAGGGGGCAGAGATGAACTGGCTTTCTACCGCGAAAGGAGGGGAATGAAATGGAATGGATTACCGAGTCGTCAGCCGGGGCTGAGCCCATGTGCAACAATTGCTTCTTTTACGCGCACGGCAGCTGCAGCACCAAGTGTTCTTCACAGGAGTGCACTATCCGCTTTTAGCGGATAGTGCACGCCGTACGGCGTGCACAGACTGTTCAAAGATATTTTGGCCAGCAGCGCCTGAGGGGCGATGTGGCATTGCAATATGGGGGGGGCGAACCGACGTTACCTATAACCCCGCACAATTGCCATGTCGTCCCTTTTTATTGACGGGGAGGATGTCGTCCATGCGGGAAGTCCCAGTTGAATTGCGTGCCATATCCAAGAGATATGGCGGGTTTGAAGCGGTTAAATCAGTCTCGTTCTCTTTAATGGAAGGCGAGCTGTGTGCACTCATTGGGGAGAATGGTGCCGGCAAGAGCACGTTAATTCGATTGATCACGGGGCTTTCGGAGCCATCGTCAGGAACGATCTCGATGTTTGGGCAAACCGGGAGACGTGAAATACGGAGCTGCAGGGAAAGGCTGGGTTATATGCCCGACCTCAATGCTTCGTATCCTAATCTGACCGCGCGAGACAACTTGGTCGTTCGCTGTATTGAGTGGGGGCTTCCCACCGATCGTTCCATCGACGGTGTGTTATCAACCGTCGGTTTGGGGGAGGCCGGCGGGAAGAAAGTGAAGAACTTCTCAATGGGAATGAGGAGGCGTCTCGATCTGGCCATAGCGTTGCTGGGCGATCCGGAGCTGTTGATCCTGGACGAGCCGACAAACGGCCTGGATCCGATGGGGATAGTCGAAGTAAGAAAAATCCTTACGCATCTTAACAAAGATCAAGGTAAAACGATTCTCGTATCCAGCCACAATCTTGAGGAGATGCACAAGCTGGCAACTGATTACCTCTTCATAAGTCATGGTCGCCTCATTCGAAGGATGACCGCACCTCAGCTGGAAAAGTCATGCCGCGGTGGTTTCGTGTTGCATGTGGACGATCTGGAGCGAACGAGATCGGTTCTCGGAGATGAGACCTCACATTCTTTTCTGCCGGACGGCAGCGTCCTTATGCGCTATGAGGAGAAAAAGGAAGGGCGGGGCATTGCAATCGAAGCGCTCTCGACCGCAGGTGTGAGGGTTGCGGAGGCGTATTCTCATAGGAAGAGCCTTGAGGAGTTTTATTCGGAGCTCATCGGTCGAGAGAGCGAGCTGTGATGAAACGCGAGTTCATCTCAGCTTTTCGGAGCGAGGTATGGTTGCTCGCCAGGCACCCGGCGACCGCTCTGATGATTGCGCTTGCGGCTGTGCTGTATGTGGTTGCGGCTGCGACTTCGTCTGAGGTGCTGATCATGGTCGCCGGTGATGACCCGTATACGCTTGGAGGGGCTATAGGTTTTATTGGAAACCTAGTGGATGCAGGGGACGTTTTGGGCTCTGTTGCCCGGACGTCTTTTGCGTCTACAGTGGTCTGGATTCCGGTGACGATTCTCTACGCGGTTTACGCTACGTCGAGAGACTTTGAATCCGTGGCTTACGCCGTATCGAGATCGCGAGGGGTGTCGCAGGCGGCGATTGTGATCACGAAGCTGTTGGTGAACTGCACTCTGGTCGGTGCCGTGTATCTTCTTTCTACGACTGCGCTGTATTTAACCAAGATGGCCCAATGGGACGTTGGGGCCTCGTGCTCAGGGTTTGCCCAATTTGTATCGATTGCGCTGATGATCGCGCTGCTGCTCATTTCGATGTACGCCGCTACCTTCGCCCTGTATTTGCTCACGAGGAGTGTGGTGGCGAGCAGCGTCGTTGCAATAGCGGTTTCGACATTTGTGATGGTGTGGTTCCCAAGTACATACGGAAGCGGTCAGCCCAGCTTGCTGCTCATGCTCTCGCCCGTGTATTACCTGATGAACCTGTGTTCCCTGAGTATGCAGAATGTTGGTGTAATTCAGGTTTTGCTGTATGCGGGCGGCACTGTGCTTGTGTCGGTTGGAGTTGCGCTCGTCTCGCTATTTGTAAGGACGGCGGTTCGATGAATCTTGGGATGTCGGTCAGGGCGGAACTGTTCCGCGCAAGGAGAATGAAACTCGCCGTGATAATAGCGCTGATGTATTTGGGCATCGCGGGGATTTATGTGTTTGCCGGGTCCGGCGCATGGGTCTCCGCAGGGGGAGAGGGCCAGTTCTTTGGCTTTTCCGCCGATCCGGGCTATCTTTTCTCGATAGGGGTTGGGCCAACGGGTATCTCTTCCTGGCTAAGTGTCGTCTCCATGGCGCATACGGTGTTCTTCCCAATCGTCTCTGTTGTTGTGGCGGGGACGCTATTCGGTGATGCGACGAGCGTGTCGGCAAGGGGAGTTTCGATTGCTCGGGGCTTCCGCAGCTGGCAGCTGTTTGCGGCAAAGACATTGGCTTGCGAAGTGTATACGCTGTGCCCCTACATCGTGTTTACTCTCGGTGTCGCTGCGGTCTTTGCCGTGTGCTCCGGAAGCGGTCTAGACAGCCTTACGGTTGGTAATGTGACCTCGGCACTCCTGTCGAATATCGTTATAGACGCCGCTTATACGCTGATGGTTGCGGTTGCATATGAGGTGTTCAGGATCAGATCTCTTGTGTCGGGAGCCTTGCTGGTCGCAACGTTCGCGGGCCTTGTTATCGCGATGAGTTTCCCAACCGTTTTACCCCCGGTTCACATGGCTTATTGGATGAGGGCGTGCGGGGCTGCCGGCGGGACGGTCCTGATGGCTGCATGCGGCCATGCGGTCATCGTGTCGCTCGCATGTCTATTGCTGCTTTCGTGCAGTTTTTATCGAAGAAGGTAGTGCGCTGGCGTATGCGCAGCGTCTGAGGGTCGATATGGATTTGATTGGAAATGGAGATGGTGCGAAGTAAAACTGTCGCAATTTAATGTGGTGCATGAACATAACGGAAGTCTTCTTATCATGAATGCGCGAACCGGCGGCATCCTGTCGTTAAATCCGGAATACGCGCAGAAATTCAAAAGGATTCAAGAAGGGGACGTTCGGGATGCCGATGATCTTGTCGCGGAGCTGATAAGGGGAGGCATCCTAGTCAATGAGGAGAGGGACGAGCTTGGGGAGATCAGGTTGCAAAGTCGCGCCGCGCGCTTTGCGAATACTGCTCTGTCCCTTACCATTGCGCCAACGATGGCTTGCAACTTTTGCTGTCCCTACTGCTATGAAAAGGGACAGGCGTACACGACGATGGGCGAGGAGGTTTTGACACAGCTCTCCAAGTTCGTGAAAGATTACTATCCTGGTATCGCAAGTCTCTCAGTTGGATGGTACGGCGGCGAGCCTCTGCTCGGAATGAAGATGATCGAACGGATTACGTCGGATCTGAAAGATGTCGTGGGACCAACGTGTGAATATTCCGCATCGATAGTGACAAATGGCTATCTGCTGACGCCTGATGTTGCAAGGAGGCTCGCGGCATGTGGTGTGACGAGCGCGCAAGTGACTATAGATGGATCGAAGTCGGATCACGATTCGAGAAGGATTCTTCACGACGGAAGCCCTACATACGAACGTATTCTCAAGAACGTCAAAGAGTGTGCCGACATCATCGATATTTCGATAAGGAGCAACGTCGACAAGACCAACATCGAGGCCGCTCAAGAGCTATTGGATTATCTCGAGCTAAATGGCCTGATGAATAAGGTTCACTTCTATTTAGCCCCTGTTGACGATATCAATCAGGTATGTGCGAACGACAGCCACTGCTTTACTGTAAAAGAGTTCTCGTATGAGGAGACTGAGTTTTATAAAAGGGCAATTGCGCGGGGCTTCAAAGTTCAACCTTTTGGTGGGACGAATTTCGGGATATGTTGCGCCGTTGGAATCAACTCGTACGTGGTTGATCCCGTCGGAGATTTGTATAAGTGCTGGGATGACATTGGAATGAAGGAGCGGAGGGTCGGAACTATTTTCGAGCCGCCAATGTTGAGCAAGAACATGATTAACTGGATGGCATATGAGCCGGATGACCCGGAATGCCAAGAGTGCTTTGCTTTTCCCATGTGCATGGGAGGGTGCCCCAACCACGCCTTAAACGGTGAGGGGAAACGTTGCGTTTCCTTCCGGTATGATGCCGAGCAAAAAATGCTGCTCTCCCAGATGATGAATACGGCAAAATGGGGTGCGGGGCAAAATGAGGCTGATGCTTAATCTCTGTAGAAAATATATACTGGGCGGTCGATTCTACGCCTATCTTGTCGTAACAGTTTTGGTCGGGCTGCTTGCGCTTGCGGGTCCCTTTCTTACCGGCATAGTGGTAAACCGATTGGCGATGCCGGCCAGCGCCGATCTTGCCGCCGTTCTCGTTTGTTGCCTTATTTTGGTTGCGGTCCAAGCGGTTCGAGCGGGACTAGTGTATTGCTCAGAGATGCTGTACATCAACCTTCAGTCGCATGCGGGGTTCGGCTTAAATGCGGATACGCTTGAGCACGTGAAGCACCTTCCCCAGGCATTCTTCGAGGGCTTCAACGCGTCGTATTATAACCAGCAAATCAATCACGACGCTAATGACCTTGTCATCTTCGTAATCAACTCGGTTGTGGGGGTTTCAAGCAACGTTATCACCCTTTTGTCCGCCCTGTTTGTTCTCGGTAGCCTGAATATCAAGTTGAGTGTGGTCTGCCTTGTTCTTGCGGCAGCGAGTGCCGCTTTTTATGCGGTTTCACGCGCAAGGCTGTTTGAGAGAAGTTTTGACGTACAAGAGCAGAGCGCGAGGTTTTTTTCCTGTCTACAAGATCAGTTGGAGAAAGTTGATTTCATCCGCAAACATGCTTTGTTCGATAGGTCCCGCGCTGTACTGGTCGAAGCTTTTAATGGGCTCTATCCAACGATGAGAGCAAATCAGGAAGTAGGGTCTAGATTTACCTTTGGCAACGCGTTGGTCGCTTCCGCCGCTCAAGGATGTCTTCTTGCTGTGGGCGCGGTTGAAGTGATGGGCGGGAGACTGTTGCCTGGTTTTCTCGTGACTGCTGTTGGATATTATTCGAACTTAAGCTCAGCGGTACAGTATTTGTTGGGCTGGGGAAGGGATTACCAGACTAATCGCGTATGCTATGAGCGGCTGAAAAGAATTTGGGATGTCCCGGTGGAAGCGAATGGCAAATTGGCGCTTGGTCCGATTGAGGAAATCCGTCTAGAGAACATCAAGCTACGTTATCCAGGGGCGGAAAGGGTCGCGTTAAGCATTGAGGGGCTCGCGTTTTCCAGGGGTCGGCTATATGGAATCTCGGGGCCGAATGGTTCGGGGAAGAGCTCGCTGCTGTCAGTGATATTGGGGCTATATCCAGATGACACAGAAGGGGCCGTTCGCTACAACGGGGTGTCACAGCGTTGCATCGATCGATATGCATTGCGGCGGTGTCGAGTCAGCATTACGGAGCAAGAACCCCCTATCGTTGAGGGGACGATTCTCGATAATCTTACGCTGCTTTCTGATGATTACGAGATGGATAAGCTGAATCGGATGCTTGTCATATTGGGGCTAGACGAAATGGTTGCTTCTGTGGAGAACGGGGCAACGGCGATGCTTGACGGCGGGAAAGGAGGGGTGTCCGGCGGCGAGAAGCAAAAGATTGCAATTGTGAGACAGCTGTTGAAATCGCCGGACGTTATGCTTTTTGATGAACCGACCTCAGCACTTGATGCGAAGAGTCGAGGCGCGCTGATCAAATTGCTTCATGAAATTAAGAGAGACCATATTGTAATCGTTGTCACTCATGACGAGGAGATGCTTGCCGCCTGTGACGAGGTCATTTCGACGGCTGGATGATTATCGGATTGTGGCGTTGAAGACCAAGAAACTTGAAATGGCGTGGGCTCTGGGTAGGTCTCCACGGGTACGCCGTCGGTGCTGTACTCGACCGCCCGGCAAGAAGGTTTTATAGCGTGTTTCCCCAGAGAGGTCCCTTTGTCCGGTAGTGGCGAGGGGAGCCTCTCTTTTGCTCACCTCTTGCGGCGGAGGGGGACACCATGCGCCTATGCAGGACAAACTGCGCGTTCTTGTCGAATGATGGGCTATGTGTAGAGATGATGGTCTCGGGTAGAGGCCGTGTCGCGCTCGGCTGCGATGAGCCAGGCAATTCAATCTTCATCCGGGAGGGCCTTGGCAAGACAAGCAGGGCGAAGACCTTGGCGACGTTCGGGAGCCGTGTGGCGCCCGGCTCCACGCTCATCCACGACATGGAGCCGGGCGCCACACGGCTCCCGTCAACAATCTGTCACTGAAGAGCCAGCACTACGACGCGAAGCTGCTCAAGGGCGTTCCCGACGGCCAGAACCCGCTGGGGCCCGTGAACCGGATGCGCTACTTCATGCAGTGCTTCCTGAGGGCTCATCCCGGCTCCAACCGGGACGACATGCGGGGCTGTGGCTGTGAGTCCGCCCGAGGACAAGCTTGAGAAGGTCGCGATGGTGCTCGATCGGGCAATGCGATACCCGAAAACGCTCAGGTTCAGGCAGTTCTATGCAAGAAAGCCCAGTTCAGATGAGTTCGACGAGCAATATTTATCAACACAGTGCAAGGGGGGATTATATTTGTATTTCATCCGTGTTGAGCTTCACACGGTGCGCGACTCATCGCAAACTGGCGGGCGCAGCGGAAAGAAAACCGACTGCAGACGAACGATCGATATCGGGAGCAAATAGCCACCGGATGCTTTTCGGTCTCCTACGCGTCGACCTCCGCGATTTCTTCTGCGTCTCGCCAAGTTGAAAGGAGCGATGTCGAAAACTCCTTTTCGGTTAGCGTCAAGACATCCTTCACGCAAAAACCTTTCAATTTGTCAGGAAGCCCAAAACGCGCTTTTTTCCTAATCGAGCTGGCAACCCGCTTCAACGCGGTCTTGTTCTTGTCCTCGTTGTATACCAAAACAAAGACGCAGTGCTCGCGAAACCATCTCGTCCTCTTTCCCCACAGGTCCGAGCAGATCAAAACGCTGTCCTTGCACTTCTCGATGAGGGCGTCCCTTTGGCCAAGATTGATACCAAGCTCTTCGTCATCCTTGGGATTGAGCCTCTTCCCCAGCGTCTCCTTCAGACTGCCGTTTTTAAATTCGACTAGATATAACGTTTCCCGATCGCAATACAGCGCATCGGCGGAGCGCGGGAGTTGCATCCACCTATTGACCTTCTTGCAGTAGCATTCTTTAACAGAGTCAAAATTGACAACAGGCAAATCGTCATCCACAAGAGAGACGCTCCCGTCTCTGGATGTTTTGGAGATGGTCGACGTGCAGTCCCTTAGGATACAGGTCCTGCAACGGGAGCAACCATCGCTGCCATCTGGCACCACGGGAGAGTTCGGATGAGGGCAGGAGGCGCACAGGTCGCTACTCAAGGCCGTACTCCTCCCTCTCAAGCGTATCAAAAGGAGCCGCCAGCTTCTCGTAGGCGACCTCAGTCGAGCCGGTTATTTCGGCAAAGCGAGAGCGTCCATCAGCGCAGGTCTCCGCAAGATAATATGAGCACAATCCATCAACAGCGTGCTTCTTAGAATACACTTCGATCGCATTCAAGAAATATGGACTATGGGTGCTCATTAAGACGTGCATCCCGAGCTCTTTCTGGAGCAGCACGATTATCTCGGCGAAGGCCAGCTGCCATGCAGGATGAAGATGAATCTCGGGTTCATCGAGGATAATAGTCCCTCCGGCATCTAGCGCGCCGGACTTCAAGAGCACCTTCATGATGGCGAACGTCTTCAAGCCAGCAGAAAGGTTCCCAGGCTCCAACCCCCGAGCGAAGCCCTCTTCGAGATACGTAAGGTGACCGCGACTTTCGCTCCTCTCGAAATACCCCGGACATAAGGAGGAGACCTTGTCCATGAGAACCTTCAGGTGCCGCTCCTTCGCGATCTCGTCGAACAGCGAGGACTCGCTGTCATCGTTACGGATGGTCGCCTGAATCAAATCTTGCCGCAGCTCCTCCTGGTGTCCAAGGAGGGGCCTGAACCGAAAAGCGGGGCCGTAGGGCCCTCCGAGAGAATCGATCAGGAACGGGTCGTCCAGATAATGCGCCCTGAATCGCAAAACCCTCCTATCGTGCACCTCCGCCACCTCGTCACCTGCAACCGAGAAAACCGTAGATGCGTCCTTTATCTGGAGTTCGACCTTCCCGGGCTCTTCGCCGAAAACCGAATTGATCTGGCCGTTGAACTCGCTTTGGAACCTGTTTGTCGCAATCGCACGAAATACCTCATCATCGGAGATATCCATGATCTCGATAATCTGATCGGCAACTCCTGCTACGCCATTCGTGAAATCGGATTCGATCTCACGGGAGATCTCCTCCCCGTAATACTCCTTTATCTCATCAATAAGCTCGTCCCTCGTGCACTCGCCCGAAAAAACCCTGTCGATGAAACCATTCATTCTTCCAGCAGTTCGCCTGTGGCGAGACGTGGAGTCGAGAGGGCCTCCCACATATGCCTTCCTGATGGCGCGTTCAACACTATTGCGCCTCATGCGGTCGATTTTGTTCTCCGAATCGGACATGCTGTTGAAGGCCGCATAAAGCGCTTTTCCAACCGTGCTTTTCCCCGTCCCGTTCTCCCCGGCGATCACGGCAATGCCATTAATCTCGATATCGGCCTCAGCGACCCTGCCGATGTTTTTCACCTTGATTTTCAATGCATATCACCAGCTCTAAACTCGCGAGACTCAATAGCTCGATTATCGCACAGGGAGATCGACTTCTCGAGGACTCCCTAAATGGAACGCGCGGGGAGGACATGGCTCGCCGCCGTCCGCTTTGCGTTCGCGCGGGGAAGGGTGACGACCAGGGGCCTCTCCGGGCTCATCAAGAGGAGCGCCGGATCCTCCTCGTCCATTTGAACTGTATTGTATCCCAGGACACTTGACTTAGAGGAATGGCGTTGAGCGGCGATAATCGTTTCAGCGCCAAAAAGAAAGGAGTGTTCAGTCATGGCAGATAGGCTCTCCTGCACAGCGGGGCACCGCACCGAGGCCGCAGACTTCGCCGTCGCGTCGGGGAAGCCCATCGCCCAAGTGGCCGCCGACCTCGGCATCAATGAGAAGATCCTGGGAAGATGGGTGACGGTCAGAAAGAAGGAACTGGCCAACCACCCGGTCGCGGCGGCCGCGGCCAAGACCGAGACCGCCGAGATGAGGGCCGCCCGCAAGTGCATGCGCGAGCTCGAGCTCGAGAACGAGTTCCTAAAAAGCCCCGACCTCACATTGGAGGCCGGGGCCAGTAGATTTTTGGGACATGTCTAGAAATCTACCCATGCGGGAAGCGGCATGTGCCGAGCATGTCGCGTGCTAGGTTTTGAGGCATGCCACAAAACCTAGCACGGGGGAGTGGCTACTCGGCGTCGGCGAAGCCGTTGGGGTTATGGCTCTGCCAATTCCAGCTGTCGCGGCACATGTCCGCGATGTCGTACTGGGCCTTCCAGCCCATCATGCGTTCGGCCTTGGAGGCATCGCACCAGTTGGCGGCGATATCGCCGGCACGGCGCTCGCGAATCACGTAGGGCAGCTCCTTGCCGCAGGCCTTGGAGAAGGCGGCGACGACCTCGAGTACCGAGGTGCCGGTGCCGGTGCCCAGGTTAAAGATCTCGACGCCGGTCTTGCCGTTCATCCAGTTGAGGGCGGCAACGTGACCAGATGCCAGGTCGCACACGTGGATGTAGTCGCGCACGCCGGTGCCGTCGGGG
>DXMD01000016.1:43137-52095 GCA_019414385.1 Collinsella sp.
GGTGGGGTAGTCGTTGCCAAAGACCTGAACGGCCTCGAGCTTACCGACGGCGACCTGGGCGACGTAGGGCACCAGGTTGTTGGGGATGCCCTTGGGGTCCTCGCCGATCAGGCCCGATGGATGGGCACCGATGGGATTGAAGTAACGGAGCAGCACGACGTCCCACTCGGGGTCGGCGGTGTGGACGTCCATGAGGATCTGCTCAATCATCCACTTGGTCCAACCATAGGGGTTGGTCGCGGGCTTCTTAGGATCCTCCTCGGTGACGGGTGGGTTGTCCGGATCGCCGTAGACGGTCGAAGAGCTCGAGAAGATGATGGACTTACAACCGTGGTTGCGCATGACATCGATGAGCACCAGGGTGTTCTCGATATTGTTGTGGTAGTACTCGACGGGCTTGCTCACCGACTCGCCAACGGCCTTAAAGCCGGCGAAGTGGATGACGCGGTCGATCTGGTGGGTATCGAAGATCTTGTTCATCGCATCGCGGTCGAGCACGTTGGCCTCGTAGAAGGTGAGGTTCTTGGCGGCCTCGTCGCCCACGATGGTCTTGACGCGGTCGATGGCAACGGCGCTGGAGTTGGAGAGGTCATCGACGACGACAACCTGGTAGCCACCCTCGAGCAGCTGAACGACGGTGTGCGAGCCGATAAAGCCGGCGCCACCGGTAACGAGGACGCAGGTGTCTTTGGGGTCGAGTGCTTTGGACATGTAGTCTCCTATCGAATCAGGAACACTTCTTCAGGGGAGTATAGCGCAGGCAGGGGCACCCAAAACGTGCAGGGCAGGAAAAGCAGATGAACATGCTAACGTACTCATTGAAATGTTTGGCGTGGGCGTAACCTTGACTTTGACGTTTGCATACGAGCCGCCGACCATACGGTTTGCTGCCGTTCGTGGAAATCGTTGGGATGCGCCGGATGTACGCTAATATGTATGAGTTGAGCGACATATAAATAAACATGTAACGGAGTAGATATGTCACCAAACAGCGATTCCATCCTTTCCCAGGAGCTTTCGCGTCGCACTGCCCTCAAGGCCCTGTTCGGCGCAGCTTCTGCAGCCGTTCTTTTTGGTCTGCCCGCTCGCGCCCATGCTGCGGAGGCCACCAAGGAAACCACCGACAAGCTCAATGCGGCCCAGGCTCAGCTTGACGAGGTCCAGGCCCAGCTCGACGGCATCGCAAATGAATACGCGGCGCTGGCCAACAAGAACGCCCAGACCCTCAACGATATCGAGGGCGTACAGGGCCAGATTGACAGCACGCAGGCGCAGATTGACGAAAAGAAGGCCGAGCTCAAAAAGAAGCGCGGCGATCTTTCCGATCGCGTTTCCGCCAGCTATAAGTCGGGCGGTACCAACATCCTGTCGCTGCTGCTCGCTTCGGGTTCGTTTGAGGAGCTCGTCGCCAATGCGCACTATGTTGAGAAGATCAACAAGAGCGACCGCGACGCCATCGAGGACATTCAGACCATCCAGGAAGAGCTCGATGCGCAAAAGACCGAGCTTGAATCGCAGAAGGCCGACTTAGAGAAGCTCAAGGACCAGCAGACTGCCCAGATGCAGGACATGCAGGCCAAGCAGCAGGAGGTCCAGACCGTGCTGAACGGTCTTTCCGACGACGTCAAGGAGCTCATGGCTCAGCGCGATTCCGAGATTCTCGCTGCCGCCCAGGCCGAGGAGGCTGCCAGGAAGGCCGCCGCCGCTGCCGCGGCCGCCGCGAACAAGAATAATTCCTACTCGGGTGGTTCGAGCTCGGGCGGTGGATCGTATGCGCCCGGAACTCCGCAGCAGAATGCCGGCTCGGGCAAGCAGCAAGCCGTCGTCAACGCGTGCTACTCCACGCCTTCGCCGGGCCAGAACTGGTGCGCGGCGTGGGTTACCAATGTCTTCCGTAACGCCGGCGTTGGCTATTTTGGCGGCAACGCGTGCGATATGTTTAACGCCTGGTGCTATAGCTCCGACCGCTCGGCGCTGCAGGTGGGCATGATCGTGGCCGACTCCTCGCATAGCGGTACCGGTGCACCGGGCCTGCTGTATGGCCACGTGGGCATCTATATCGGCGGCGGCATCGTAATGAGCAACGAGGGCGCCATTACGTCTAAGTCGCTTGATTCGTTTATTAGCTTCTATGGCACTGGCTCTGGCGTGCGTTGGGGCTGGCTTGGCGGTATTGCGCTGTCGTAACGGCGGTTTGAAGTAAGTTGGTCCGTGGCTGCCCGGAAGGCATTAGGTTGCCTGCTCGGACAGCCACGGACCTCTCGGATCCAATGCGTCACACACCGGACTGGTTGTCTGAATAAATATGGCGAAGGCCCCTTTCGGGGCCTTTTTTAAATGAATTTATCGACTCCGTGGACTTCGGTTTTGGAATTTGGAGCCGACGGCTCACCAAAGTGGAAAATGAAATAGAACCTAGCTGCAATAATCGCCTTGTTGCGAACTCGAACTGATCATGTAGATTTAAAATAGCCGCAATTTACAATTGTCGAGCGGTGCGTTGGGTTGGAGCTGCTGCGGGTCCTATATGGATTGCGGTCTTGCGCTCCGATGTCCAAATAGGTCTCTCTAGACGGGAAGTTGCTCATGGACACCATATATGACGGAGACGGCTGGGTCGATCATTATAGTTGGCGACTAATCGGCTCGGATGACAATGGGGATGTGGTGTTTGATGGACTATGTCCAAAGCATCTCCATCCTTTTGTTTCGTCGTTAATTGAGAGTTCCGCTCGTGTTGCCCCCTACAGCTCGGCGTCGCTTCATGATACGGACGTTTTGAAGACCATAAGGGAATCAATTGACGAGGGCACGATGAGCAGCCCGCTGTTTTCTCAGCTTGTGGGGCTAGATGAGATTGGCTCGAAACGACTGCTTGCGGGAGAAAAAGTGGAACTCACTTATCGGTCGATGATTTCAATCCTGCGGCTAGCCGATGTTCTTCGCAAATAAATGATAACGGGACAAGTGAGCTAGATCACTTGTCCCGTTATTAATTAAAGTGGATCGCGGTGGGCAGGCTATAAAAATTCGCCTACTCGGTGGACTTCGGGTTCTAGGTCTACGTTGAATTGGTCTTTGACGGTTGTTTGGATGTGGCGGATGAGTTCGTCGACATCGGCGGCGGTGGCGTGGTCGGCGTTGACGATGAAGCCGCAGTGCTTCTCGCTCACCTGCGCGCCGCCAACGGCGTGTCCTCGCAGGCCCGCATCCATGATGAGTTTGCCGGCAAAGTAACCCTCGGGGCGCTTGAAAGTGGAGCCAGCACTCGGCATGTCGAGTGGCTGCTTGTCCTCGCGGCGCTGGCGGTAGTCGTCCATGTCGGCCTTAATCATCGCGGCGTTGCCCGGTGCGAGGTTGAAGGTGGCAGAAAGAACGATAAAGCCGTCGTCGGCGATGCGGCTCTTGCGATAGCCCAGGTTGAGTTCGTCGACATCGAACTCGATGATGTTGCCGCTGCCGCGGGTGCCGTCGTCGAGCATGCGAGCGGGTTTGTAGACGCGCACGGACCCCAGCACATCGGCCATGCAGGCACCGTAGGCACCGGCGTTCATGTAGCAGGCGCCGCCGACCGATCCGGGGATGCCCGAGATGGGCTCCATGCCGGTGAGACCGGCCTCGGCTGCCGCAGCGGCGACATCGGAAAGCAAGGCACCGGCTGCCGCCGTGACATGCGTGCCGTCGACCGTAATGTCGGAGAGGCCCTTGCTCAGCGCCACGACAACGCCGCGGATACCCTTGTCGCCGACGAGCAGGTCGGAGCCGTTGCCCACGATGGTGAGCGGCAGGTCGCAGCGATAACAGGTGTCGAGCGTGGCGACGAGGCCCTGCTCGGTATCGGGCGTGACAAAGACGTCGGCCGGGCCGCCGATCTTAAACGTGGTGTGCTCGCGCATGGGCTCGCTCATCAGCACGTTGTCCTCGCCGGCAACGCCAGCAAGCGCGCACAGCAGGTCCTCGTTAAAAAAGTCGTTCTCGTGCATACGAATATCCGCCTTTTGGTGGTTGTTGTCATCAATCGATTGAAATATACCCCACCCGGACGGATTTGGTGCGCTGGCGGCGATAAAACAGCCGTCTACCGGATTGGTAAAGTGTTTATCACCGAGGTAGAGGGGTAGTCGCTATTCTTTCAAGAGATTGCGCGTCAACCCGGAAGGAGCGAGATGGCCAACAAAGTCACCCTCAAGCAGATCGCCCAGGAGGTGGGGCTTTCCCCCTCGTCGGTCTCGCTTGTGCTCAATAATCGGCCCTGTCGCATCTCGGAAGAAAACCGCAAGCTCATCAAAGAGGTCGCGGCGCGCAACCACTATGTTCCCAACCAGATTGCGCGCAGCCTGGTCATGCGCGAGTCGCGCACGCTGGGCCTTATCGTCCCTAACATCGAGAGCCGCTTTTTTGCCTCGCTCGCCGGTAGCCTGGAAAAGCGCTGCCGCGAGGACGGCTATGCGCTCTTCATTACCAGCTCGGGCGGAAGCGCCGATGACGATCTGGAGCTGCTGCGCCAGCTGGTGACGCGCGGCGTTGATGGCGTCTTCCTGGTGGTGGGTGACGAGTTCTCCGATGATCGCGCCCTGCGCGAAGAAGTCAGCCACCTGCCCATCCCGGCCGTAATGGTCGACCGTGCCATTGAGGGGCTCGAGTGCGACAAGGTGATGTTCGACCACGAGATGGGCGGCTATATGGCCACCCGCTATCTGATCGAGCAAGGCCACTGCCGTATTGCCTGCCTGGTTAATGCCCGCCGTTCCAATACGGGTCGCAAGCGACTTGCCGGCTATGAGCGCGCACTGCGCGAGGTTGGCTTGCCTATCGACGCGCGTTTGGAGTTTGAGAGCGAGTACTACATTCCGAGTGCCTACGAGGCCTCGGAGGCGGTGCTCGCAACTGATGCCACCGCTGTGTTCGCAAGCTCGGATAACATTGCCCTCGGTCTGCTCAAGCGCTTGCACGAGATGGGGAAGAGCATTCCGGGCGACATCTCGGTGGTGAGTTACGACAACTCGGCCGCCGACGTTCTCTTTGAGCCGGCGCTGACCGCGATTGAGCAGGATCCTGGTATCCTTGCGGAGCATGCTTTTGGCTGCATGTCCAAGCGTCTTGCCGGTAGGGGCGGTAGACGTGCCGAAGAAGTCGTTCTGGAGCCGGCGCTTATCGTTAAGGGCAGCGTGCTCGAACTTACCGAATGTAGCTAAACGTACTTGTTTGTTTGCATAGATTGCATGCGGAGTGTCTGCTATTTGCCGGCGGGGCCGGGGTGCCTGCCTTGTTTTGAGAAGTTCGCGGAGCCCACTTCTCAAAACAAGGCAGGCACCCCGGCCCTCGTCCGTGAACTCTTCCGCTGGGCGAGCCATAGACGCCACGCACCGATGCGATAAAGCAGTGGCTTGAAATTGGTGCTATATTCAGCATGAGTTGTTTAATGCTAGTACGGGAGGCCGATATGGGGCTGTTCAAGAAGAAAAACCCGCAGGATGCCTTTGATTCCGATGTGTTTACCATCACGGATACGATTTTGGACCCGCCGCGGTTTACATTTTTGCCGGCTATCTACCAGGATGCCACGCGCCGCAAGTGGGCCGTGCATCAGCGCGGCGGTGAGCCGAAGATTTTTGACTATGCGGACGTGCTGCAGTGCGAAGTGGCCGAGGCAGGCGATCCGGAGGCCGAAGAAGCGGTCTCTAAACAGGAATTTGCCCAGCGTATCCTGGCAAATCCTGCCAAGGCGGCGAAAATAAACGCTGCCAAGCGTAATATGTGTCTTGGTATGGGCGTTGTTGTGGCGGTTCAGACGGGAAAAGACGAGGTTTCCAAATTAGAGATTCCCGTTATGACCGACGAGGTCAAACGCGATTCAAGTCTATATAAGTCGTATCGGAATGTCGCCGAGAAGATCAAGGCAGAATTTGATGCCATGGGAGGGCTGGCCTAATTTTGGCGGCATACGTTTCTGAATGAGGAGTCTGTGCAATGGCAGGCGAATCTTATGCAATTCCCCCCAAAGATCGTGCTGTTGAGGGAATTCTTTGGTATATCCAGCACCATCAGCTTGCCGGCGGCGATCGCCTGCCGGCCGAGCGCGTGCTGTGCGAAGAGATTGGCGTTTCGCGTACGGCGTTGCGTGCCGGTATCACGCGGCTTATCTCGTGTGGAACGCTCGAGAGCCGTCGCGGATCGGGCACGTATGTGTGTCCTCCCAAGCCGCTGAACATCTTCCAGGAAACGTATAACTTTTCCGATGCTGTGCGGACTGCCGGCCTGCACCCCTCTTCTCGTCTGGTTTCCACCGGGACCATCGAGGCGGATGAGGCGCTTGCCGACAAGCTTGGGGTGGCTGTAGGCGCTCCCTTGCTCCGCATGCAGCGCGTTCGACTTATTGAGGGCGAGCCGGCGTCAATCGAGACCGCTCACGTTAACCTGTCCCTGTGCCCATCGCTTCCCGAGCACGATTTTGAGTGTGAGAGCCTTTACGATGTCTTGCTCAAAGAAGGTGGCGTGCGTGTTGAGCATGGACGTGAGCATATCTCCATCTCGCGTTTGAACGCCGAAGAGGCCGAGCTGCTCCAGCAAGAAGAGGGGACGCCGGTGTTCTATGAGAGCACGATCGAATTTGATAAGGACATGCGTTTTGTGGAGCATTGCAAATCGGTGATTTTGCCCACAAAGTTCCGCTTTGCCGATAACGGTGAAAAGAACGGCATGAGGAGCGTGGCAGGTGAACAATGGCTGAAACAGTAGATGCCACCCCGGTTTATATGCGCATTCGACGCCGCGTCGAGGAGCGTATCGAGCGTGGCATATATCCCACGGGTTCCATGATTCCGTCCGAAAAAGACCTCGCCGAGGAATTTGGTACGACACGCTTGACCATTCGAAGTGCTGTCGATGAACTGGTTCGGCGCGGGCAGATTCGACGCGTCCGTGGAAAGGGCGCGTTTGTGGCGCAGAAAGTGCCCGTTGCCTACGAGCGAACAGGAGGCTTTCGCGGGTCGGTTCGTGCTTCGGGCGGCGAGCCGTCCGTCCGCATCCTCGCGCGTTCCAAGCGTTATGCGGGCCCTTATTATGCCAACCTGTTTGGCATTGCCGAGGACGATTTGCTGTATTCGATTCGGCGTTTGAACTGCGTCAACGGCGATCCCGTATCGATTGAGACGGCGTTCATCCCGTGCCTGCTGTTTCCCACAATCGAAGATATTGACGTGTCGGTCTTCAGTTTGTACGAGACCTATGAGGTGTTGGGCCGAAAGCCGGTCATGGCACAGGAGAAGCTCGATATCGAGGCGGTGGGTGCACGCGACGCGGGCTTGCTTGGCTTGGAACAAGGGGATCTTGTTTTGCTTTTGGAATGCGTGAGCTATGACGCGAGCGGTCAGGCTATCGAGTATGTAAAGACCTTCAATCGTGGCGATGCGGGCGGCTACACCTATACGTACTAGCTGGGGCTTTGCATCGCGCGCGGTAACAGCCGGTCTGTTTGGGCAATTTGACCGACTGTATATACAACCGTACATGGCTCAAAATCGACCGTTCGCCGATGGGGATAAATAAATCGACAAAGAGGTATCAAAAAGCCGTAACCTGTAACTGTGATTGGTATCAAATACTAATGATTTGTAACGAGGTGAGACGATGAAGATGCTCGATTACGTTCAGCTTGCCCATGTGCGTATGGGGGAGAACCTCGAGCGTTCGTCTGAGCTGGTAGCGCAGCTCGTTGATATTTTCCAGTCCGGTTCTTTTGATGCACTGCGCATCGTTGCTTCGGGTTCGTCGCGCCATGCCGCCGATTGCGCCCGCGATTACCTGCAAGATGCGCTGCAGATGCAGGTGTCCGTTGTAACGCCCGAGGCCTTCGTCGATTTTGAACACACCTATCCGCAGCATGCGCTCAACATTGCCGTCTCGCAGAGCGGCTATTCAACCAATACGATTGCGGCGCTCGATTACATGCGCGCACACGATATGGCTGCAGTTGCGCTCACGGCAAACGTCGAGGCACCCATCAAGGAACACGCTGACATCGTTCTTGACTACGGTGTGGGCGTCGAGTCGGTGGACTTTGTAACTCTGGGCGTCGAGGTTCTCGTTGAGTATCTGGTGCTCTTTGGTATTTACGGCGGTCAGGCGCGCGGAACGGTTGACGCCAAAGGCGTTGCCCAGCGTCTTGACGACCTGCGCGAGGCTATCCAGGCCAATGCCGTGATGTGCAAGACCGCCGAGGCATATGTCCAAGACCACATGCTCGAGCTTTCTGAGCACACGCCCGCTATGGTCGTCGGCAACGGCCCCAACTATGGTGTTGCCGAGGAAGCGGCGCTCAAGCTGAGCGAGACCATCAAGATTCCTGCCATGCATCACGAGGGCGAGGAGTTCGTCCACGGTCCCGAGATGCAGATCGTTCCGGGCTACCTGGTGTTTATTGTCGACGATCCGCAGGGGTCGGAGCGTCTTGCGAATATCGCCGATGCGCTATCGAACGTTACGGCAAAAACGGTGCTGCTCACGGCCCATCCCAAGGGTAGGGCTCACGAGGTTGTGGTGCCTCAGGTTGCTCTGCTGCTCAGCGCAATTCCCAATCTCGTGTTCTTCCAGACGATTGCGGCAATAATCGCCGAGCGTCTGAAGTCATGGGACGTTCACCCGTATCTCGATGCTGTCTCCAAGCAAATGGAGGTCAAGGCAGAGGGCTACGAAGAGTCAGTCAATGCGCTTAAGGCCAAAGCGGCTGAGTGTTACGGAATGTAAGCGGGTTTTGATGCCCGTTGGCATGGGGGATGTGGAAACAACCCCAGAAAGGAGAGACAAATGAAGGAAACCGAGAAGATCGAGATCATGCATTTCGACCAGGAGGGCTATCTCGAGGACGGCAAGGCGCTCTACGAGACCGGAAAGAAGATGACCGCGCTCGCCGACAAGGTCGCCGACGAGGGCTACGACGCCGTGTTCCTGATGGGCGTC
>DXMD01000017.1:0-51093 GCA_019414385.1 Collinsella sp.
GGCACGGGGCTTGGGGCGAGTGCGGGCGCTGCGCTCCCCTGCCGGCCCTCGAGCTCCTCGCGACGAAGCTGCGACTGGCAAATCTCGCGATAGAGTTGGCAGCTTGCGTAGAGCTCGTCGTGCGCGCCCAGGCCCGCGACCGAGCCGTGGTCGAGCACGCAGATCATGTCGGCATCGCGCACGGTCGAGACGCGCTGGCTCACGATCACCGTGGTCAGCGGGAGCCCGCCCGCGGCGGCACCGCGTACGCTGCGCTCGCGGATGGCGTGGCGAAGCGCCGCGTCGGTCTTAAAGTCGAGCGCCGAGGCGGAGTCATCCATGATCAGGACCTGCGGAGAGCCCACCAGGGCACGTGCGATGGTCAGGCGCTGGCGCTGGCCACCGCTAAAGTTCTTGCCGCCCGCCTCGACCGGGGCGTCGAGCCTCTGCGGCTTGTTGCGCACGAACTCGCTGGCCTGCGCCATATCGAGCGCCGCCCAAAGCTCCTCGTCGGTCGCCGACTCGTCGCGCCAGGTTAGGTTGCTACGGATCGCGCCGCTCACGAGCGACGCGCGCTGCGGTACGGTCGCGACCACATGGCGCAGCTGATTGAGCGGCCAGACGCGCACGTCGGCACCCATTACGCTCACGCTGCCGGCGCCCGTGTCGTACAGGCGCGGGATAAGCGAGACGAGCGTGGACTTGCCGCTGCCCGTGCCGCCGATAATGCCGAGCGTTTTACCCAGCGGCAGCTCCAGGGTCACGTCATTGACGGCGTTGGCGGCGCCCGCGCCAAAGGAGAAGCTCGCATGGCTGAAGCTCAGCGCAGGAACTGGAGCGACATTGCTCGGCTCGGGCAGCGCAACCGGTTGGTTGCCCTCGTCGGTAATGCTCGGCTCGCAATTGAGCACCTCGTTGAGACGCGACGCGCTGGCGCTCGCCTTGGTAAAGACCACGACCAGGTTGGCGACATACACGATGGAGGTCAGGGTCTGCGTCATGTAGTTGACGAACGCCATGACCTGGCCCTGCGTGAGCTCGCCCACGTTGACCTGGACGCCGCCCACCCACAGGATGGCGCACACGCCCAGGTTCATCACCAAAAACGTGACGGGATTAAGAATCGACGAGAGCTTGCCCACCGCGATGGCGGTATGCGCCTGGTCATCGGCTGCCTGGGCAAAACGCTCGCGCTCGTGATCCTCGCGCACAAAGGCTCGGACCACGCGGGCGCCCGAAAGCCCCTCGCGACAGATGAGTGCGATGCGATCGAGCTTTGCCTGCAGCTGCTTGTAGTACGGGATGCAGCGCGCCATGACAAACCAAAACACCAGGCCGATGGCGGGCGTGCAAATCAAAAAAATCATGCCGAGCTTAAGGTCGATAGCGAGGGCCGCGACCATGGAGCCCACCGCCAGGAAAGGCCAGCGGATGAGCATACGCACGCCCAGCGCCACGGCGAGCTGCACCTGGTTGACGTCGTTGGTGATGCGCGTGATGAGCGACGGCGTGCCAAAGCGATCGAGCTCAGCATAGCTCAGCTTGTTGACGTGCTGGTAGAGCGCGCCGCGAATGTCAGTACCCATGCCCTGCGAGGTGAGCGCCGCCATCTTTTGGCAGACGAGCGTAAACGAAATGCCAATCACGGCCATGGCGGCGAGCACCATGCCGTAGTGGACGACGGCGTTGACATCGTGTGCGCCAATACCCTTATCGATCATCTGGGCAATCACCAGCGGCGTAAGCAGGTCAAAGATCACTTCGATCAGCTTGCACGCAGGGCCAATCACCATATATCGGCGAAACTTACCACCAAAACGCCTGAGCAGCTCAATCATAAAAAGGCGCTCCCTATCATCATTCACACTCAATTCGAATCATGATAGTACGGTGAGCCCAAAAATTGCGTAAGCAGCTCGTCATTTCTAATGGGATTCGGTTTCCAGAGAAGCGGAGAGGCGCGCATGCCCGGCAAGTTACGGGTCGATCACTTGGTATACTTACATTAGTGCTACCAAGTTGAGCCGCCGACCCTTGAAATGAGGTGCCGAGATGAACGACATTCTCGCAAGAAGAGCAAGACGAGCAACTGCGGGCATCGCCCTTTCCGCGGCACTTGTCGCGGGAATCGCCCCCGTAACGGCGATCGCGGCAGAAACCAGTTCCCCCACCGGTGCGGCCGTTTCGCAGACGAGCGCCGCCAACGGCAATTCGGGCGCCCCGCAGACAGAAGACGCGGCCGCCGCAAAAGAAAAAGCATATGCAGCCATGCAGGAAGCGCTCAAAAACCTCGAGGCCGCAAAAGACGCCGCAAGTCCCGAGAAAATTGCGAGACTCAATGATGACATTGCCCGTTTTCAAGAGCTCCGCGACAAGATGGCGGCGCAAGCCGCCGAATTGAGGGAATCCCTCCCCACCATGCAAGCGGACATCGATGCAGCCCAAGCCAAAAACGACGAGGCCATCAACCGGGTAAGCAAGCTCCAGGAAAAATTAGACATGAAGCTTGAGGAGCTTAAGGCAGTCGAAGCACTCGGCGACGAGGAGCTTGCCGAAACTATTAAACAGCAAATAAAGTCGTTGCGCCAAGAGATCGTAACGGCAAAAGCGCGAGTTGACTTTTGCGAAATGGAGCTCCGCGAGGTCAAGAGCCGCCTCGAAAGGCAGGAAAGACAAGTTAATGACTGTGAACGTTCTGCAGAGAAATATAAAGCCCATACCGACCAGTTCATAGCCTGGCGAGATGCGCTCCTCGACAATTTGAAAAAAGCGCAAACGGCCTATGACGACGCCTGCAAGGCATACGAAGAGGCGAAAGCCGCGGCAGACAAGGTCACCTCGCCCGAGATAGCAAAACCGACCGAGACGACGCCTCCCTCCAACTCGACGCAACCGACCGAGACGACGCAGCCCACCGGCTCGTCCGCAACCGGTAAAGACACCTCGCCAAACTCCACCAAGCAAGCGAACGCAAGCAGCGGCAAACAAGCAGATACGACCGTCGACAAACTCGCGAACACGGGCGACGCAGCGCCGAGCGCAATCGCACTCGCAGGAATCGCCGCCGCAGGCCTCGGAATAACCGCCACGGCCACACGCCGCCTCAAGAACTCAAAATAGCCGCCAGCGGTTATTGTCTTCGCCAATCCACAAGCCCAGAGACAAAAAGAGGCCCGTTTCCCCAACCCAGGGAAACGGGCCTCTTTACTTGTAAAAACAAATGGTAATGCCACTGTCTCTTGAAGCACATCGCCACCGCGCTCCAAACAACGCCAACGAGCAGCATTCCTTAAGGGATAGATTTAATTAGGCTAACGCGCCTTTACGGGTGATTTTTGGACGAAGTGGTCCCGGTGCCGGCGGGCTGTTTGGTAGTCGAGCGATCCCGCAGGCAAAGCCGAGGACCAGCGAGGCACCAAACAGCCCGCCGGCACCGGGACCGCATCGCGGCACCAAAAAAGCGCCCGTGCGCTCGATGGATTCGGATGCCCGACAGAGGCTCCTTATGGCTGCTTCCTTCCGGACCTGACCAGATTCGGAACATGTCGTCATCCGAACCCATCGAGCGCGCTAGGCGCTCAGTATATCTTACCTGCTCCCGCCCGCCAGAGCAAGTGGGGCGAACCCATCGGATGGATTCGCCCCACTCGTCCATATCGCTAGCGGCGCCTGCGGTACAGGACCGCGCCGCCCGCTGCGGTCAGCGCGCCGATGCCGGCCATGGCCGCGAGCGCCTCGACCGGCAGGCTGCGGTCGCCGGTGTCGGGCATGCCGCCCTTGGAGCGGTCGCCGGTGTCGGGCATGCCGCCCTTGGAGCTGTCGCCGGAGCTGCCGCCGGAGCCGTTATCGGAACCGCCGCCCGAGCCGCCGCCCGACGTGCCGGGGTTCTCGGGGGTGCCGGGGGTCCCGGGATTCTCGGCATAGCTATTGGTGAAGACCGGCGGTATGTTGGCGTCGCCCTCGTAGGAGACCTTCGCCGACAGATAGCCCGTCTTGGTGCCGTCTGCCGCCTCGTCGCTCACCGTGACGACGATCCTGTGCACCGCCTTGTCGTAGGTCACGTGCGCCTGGCCGTCGTCGACCTCGCTCACCGTGAAGGTGTAGGTGCCGGCCTGCTTGAAGGTCAGCGCATCGAACGTGACGCTGCCGTCGGCGGCATTCTTGGCGGTCGACATGACCTTGCCGTCCCGGCCCTTGAGCTCAAAGCTAAACTGGCCCGCCTTGAGCTCGGCGCCCTTGAGCACCTTGGCGGCGCCCAGCCTGAGGGTGACGGGCGCGGCCTCGTAGCCGTTGGTAAAGGTCACCGAGGTGTCGCCCACAGCATTGCCCTCGGCATCCGCCAGCTCGTGCTTGACGGTAAGCGTGCCGTTTTTGGCATCGGCAACCGTCGTGCGCACGCGGTACGTCGCCCTGTCGTACGTCACGCCGCCCGCCGTGCCGGCGACCTCGCGCAGTTCGTAGCTGTGCGTGCCGGGCGCGGTGTAGGTGACGGGGCTGAGCGCGACCGTGCCGTCGGCGGCGTTCTTACCCGTCGCCGCGACGCTCTCGCTGCCGTCAGCGGCAATCTTGACCAGCTGGAACTCAAACTCGCCCTCGGCCAGATCACGGCCCTCGAGCTTCTTGTTCACCTTGATCTGGTCGGTGACGGAGCTCGGCGTCGGATTCACGCCGTAGGTGTTGGTGAACTCGAACGCGCCCTTGCCCTCGGGCGTGCCCTCTGCGGGCAGGACCTTCGCGACAAGCGTGCCCGCGGCGGTGTCCTCGACCACCCTGACCGTGAAGGTCCTCGTCGCCGTCGCGTCATTGACCACGCCGTCGACCGAACCGGACTCGCTCACCCGGTAGGCGAACGTCTTGGTGCGCAGGCCGTCGCCGTCGATCTCGACGTCATCAAGGTCGCTCGGCTGCTTAAACGTGACGTGGCCCAGCGCGACGTTGCCGGTGGCGTCGTTGGTCGCCTCGGCCACCGTCTTGCCCGAAGCGTCAACCGGTGCGGGCGCGCCGTCCTGCGGCTCAATCTTAAAGGTGTACTTGCCCGCGATGTCGGCCTGCGTGAGGCCGAGTCCGGCCTGGCCGAGCGCCAACGTCTTGGTGCCAGCGAGGTCGACCGTCGCCTCGCCGGCGCTATAGGCATTCACAAACGACAGCGTGCCGTCGGAGCCCTCGGGGTAGGTCACGGCCACATCCAGCCCGCCCTTGCCGTTATCGGTCACCTTGACCGTGATGCCGAAGCTCGACGTGGCCGCCGTCACGCCCGCAGGCAGCCGGTCCGTACCGTCCTCGGAAACGGTATAGGGAATGACCCAGGAGCCGTCGGCGGCCCTGGTAGCGGTGCCGTCTCCCACCATCCGCTCGAGCGCGTCAGTAGTGTAGGCAATAGGCGAGAACGCAAGTCCCGCGGCCTCGCCGTCGCCGGAGGCCTGGTTGGTCGCGGTCGCGACCACGTTGCCCCGGGCATCGCGGACGGAGAACGAGAACTCGCCCGCCGCCGCGGCGCGGCCCGTCAGCGTCTTGGTGGCGTTGATGGCCACGTTGCCCTCGCCGCCGAGCGTTCCAGTGGCCTCGTAGGAGTTCTGGAACGCGACCGTCACGGGCGCGGGCGTCGCCATGGCGTCATCTGCCGTGGAGACCTCGCTGCGGGCGACCTCGACACCGTCCTTGGCAACTGTGGTCGTGACCGTGAGCTTGCCCGTCGCGGCGTCGTAGGCGGGCGCGACGGTCACCGTGCGCGGCGCGGTATCGTTGGTGTAGCCCTCGCCGCCGAGCTTGGTCTCGGCGACGGTGAAGCTGTAGACCTTGCCCGCGTCGGCGTCGGTGAACTTCACGTCGCCGCCCGCGGTCCCGCCGATGATGTCCATCAAGTCGGCCTCTCCGTCATCGGCAGCGGCCGCGGCGTAGGCGTCCCTGTCGGTCTTGAGGCCGAGCTTGGCAGCCGTCTCGGCGTCGGCGGTCACGGTGAAGGCGAACTGCCCCGCCTCCATGGAGCGGCCGGAGAGCGTCTTGGACAGGCGCACACCCGCGCGGGCCGAGTAGTCGAGCTTGGTCGTGTAGGTGTTGATGAAGTCGCCGCCGCTCGCCTGCGCGATCGCGGGCGTCGTGGCCGTAAGGTTGCCGGAGCCGTCGTCGGTCACGGTCACCGTCATCGTGGCGACGTGGCCGTCGTAGGCCACACCGGCGATGGCAGAGCCGTCATCGGGCCTGACCTCGCACACCGTGTAGGTGAAGGTCTTGGCGCGCACGCGCTTGCCGCCGACCTCGGCGAACCCGGCATCTTTGATGTCATTGAGCGTGTAGCGGATGGAGCCGAAGTCAAAGGCGACCCTATCGCCCGCCTTGGTGCCGGCGGCGGCCGTCACACTGACGGTCTTGGAGCCGTCGGCAGAGCCCTCGGGCATGGGAGCGCCGCCCTCGCCCGCGAGCGTGAACTGGAAGCTATCGCCCTCCGCCCAGTCGCGGCCCTCGAGCGTCTTGGTGAAGAGTCCCGCGGTGGAGACGTCCCTGCCCTCGGTGGCCGTTCCGTACGTGTTGGTGAACGCGACGGTCGCGCCGTCCTCGGTCACGGTGCCCTCGGCCTTGGAGCCGTCAGCCCCGTTAACAGCAGTCGTGTAGCCCTCGGCGGTGTCCTCGGTCACGGTGTAGTGCGCGCCCACGGGCAGGCCGGCAACGGTCTTCTCCCCGCCGTCCTTAAGCGTAAAGGTCGCCTTGCCGTCCGTGAACGTCACGGCATGCTCGCCCTTGCCGAAGGTGCCGGAGACGGGCTCGCCGTCCCCGTCGGTCAGCGCGACCGTAAAGCCGAACTCGCGCTGGCTGTCGCCGCCGACGACCGTCTTCTTGACGGTGAGGCTGCCCTTGCGGGACACGCTGTTGTGGGTCGTGTTGGTCTGCGACTCGTTCTCGCCCACCTCGGCCTTTGCGGTATTGGCGATGTCGTCGACCACGGCGGCTTCGGCGGAGACCTTCACGTCGAAGCTGAGCGTGCCCGTGGCGCCCGCATTCTGTTGACCGAGAGACCAGGTAAGGGTGCGCGTCGCGGCATCGTAGGTGGCACCGTCGGCAGAACCCTCAACATAGTTAACGCCCTTGGGCAGGACATCGGTCACCGTCACGTCGGCCGCCTGCGCGGCGCCCCTGTCGTCGACGCTGTTATTGGCCCAGCCGATGGTATAGGTGAGGGTATCGCCCACGCCCACCGGCTTGCCGTCCACATCGACCTTGGCGCCCGAGACGTCCGCCTTGGTGACGGTCTTGGTGTTGTCGTGCGGCGTGAAGGTGTTGGTGAAGGTCTTCTTGCCCCGCTCGTTGGAGATCTCGGCCTTAAGGCCGGAACCGGTCTGAGTCACCGTGACGTCGAAGGTGTAGGCGTGCGCATCGTCCTCGATCAGGACATCGCCGCTTGCCTTCTCGGTCACGGTCGCGTGGTAGGCACCCGGATTGGCGAAGCTGAGCTCGCCGAAGGAAACCTTGCCGTCCTTGTCGTTCTTCGCCTCGATCGGGTAGCCCTCGAGCACATTGCCCGCGCCGTCGGCGAGGGAGAGCTCAAAGACGAACTCCCCCTCCTGGAGGCCGGGCTTGCGGCCGCCCGCGAGCACCTTGGTGAGCTCGGGGACGGACGCCGTGGCGGGGGCGGGGTCGAAGGTGTTGGTGAAGGCGGCGGAGGAGACCTGGTCTGCCGCGATGGAGCCCTCGGCCTTGGAGCCCTCGGCTCCGTTCACCGCAGCCTTGTAGCCAGCGGCGGCGCGCTCGGTCACCGTGTAGGCAGTTCCCGCGGGCAGCCCCGTGATCCTCGCCGTCTGGCCATCTTTGAGCTTGAGGGTCGCCTTGCCGTCCTCGAACGTCGCGTCACCGTAGGTGCCGGACACTTTGCGGCCCGCGGCATCGGTGGCCTCAACCGCAAACTTAAATGTCTTGTCCGCGTCGACCGCCAGGCCCTCGCGCGCCACGACGGTCTTGGAGACATCGAGCCCGCCCGTCTTCACAGTGTTGGTCACGGTGAAGCCGCGCTCGGCGTCGCCGGAGACCTTAGAGCTGTAGCCCTCGACGGCGTCCTCGGCCACGGTGTAGCGGACCTCGGAGCCGGACTCGGAGTACTTGGGCAGGCCCTTGAAGGAGCCCTTCCAGCCGTTGGACTCGTTGAGCTCGATCGACTGGCCGGCGTCCTCGCCGTCGGCGAGCAGGCGCACGGTGGCCTTCTTGGCCGCCGGGCCGACCCACTTCTTCTCGACGGGCACCGAGACCTCGGCCGTGGAGGTGTTGGTCACGGTGAAGCCGTGCTCGGCGTCGCCGGAGACCTCGGAGCTGTAGCCCTCGACGGCGACCTCGGCCACCTTGTACTTGATCACGGCGCCGGAGGCATCGTACTTCGGCAGGTTAGAGAAGACGCCCTTCCAGCCGTCAGACTCACTCAGGGTGATCGAATCGATGACGGTATCGCCGTTCTTGAGATTTACTTTTACCTTATCAGGATGGGGAATCCTGGGGTTCTCCCAGACCTTTTTGATGCGAATGTCGATGTTCTCGGACTTGCCGATGATGACACCGCCGTTGGCGCCGATGCCGCCTCCCCGCTTGGCCTTATTGCCGGAGATCGTCAGCGACGTCTGGCGTTTGCCGAGGTTATACACATCCTCGCTCATCACAGATTTAAGCGCGACGTTCGGCGTGGCGTCGGTAAAGGACAGTGGCTCGCCGTTGTCACCATCGGGCGTGAATCGCGGGATTTTGGGGTTTGTTTTCGCAAAAGTGCCTTCGGGGTTAAACAGCCCACCGTCTCTGTACCAGCTGACCTTTCCGCCGCCCGGAGCGCGGTTGGCCAAGGTCAGTTTGTATTTGGCGTCTTTGAAGCCGGTGAAGACAAAGTCGTCTCCCGCCTCATAGGCCGTATTCCTGGCGATCAGGCCGCCGTCCTGGACGTAGACCTTGGCATCTCCGGTCGGACAGAACCACATGCCGCCGCCCTGCCCATCCGCATGGTTATCAACAACGCAAGCGTTTTCGATATGGAGCGTACTATAGCCAAGATACTCGTTGCCTTCGCTATACACGCCGCCGCCCATGCTCCAAGCAGTATTGTCCTTAATCTCGCCCGCGCTGAGCGTGACGCCATCCGAATAGCTATAGACGCCTCCGCCGGCGGAAGCGGAGTTGCCAGATACGGAGCCGCCCTGCATGGTGAAAGCAGTATTCCCGTTTTCGCGGCCCTGACAGCCCGGGTCGACCACACACACTCCGCCGCCTTTGCCGTTGCCAGTCACTACGTTGTTCTTGATCTCACCACCCGTCATGGTGAACTCGGCGTTGCCCTCAATGTGAACTGCTCCAGAGGGATCGAGGGAACCCGCCTCCAGTTTACTGCTCCTGTTGCCGGAAATCTGACCACCAGCCATCGTGAACTTGGCTCTTTGGCTATCGCCCTCCCCCTCGCTGTACGCAAGGACCGCGCTGCCTCGATAGCCGCTGTTGCCCTCGATGCTGCCTCCACTCATGTCAAAGCGGGCATTGCCCATCAACATGACGCCAGAAGATGTGAGGTGATAGCCGTTAGTGTCTCCGGTAACGACGATTCCGTTCTTACGAATAACGCCGCCCTTCATGACAACATGGGCGCCGTCCTTCGCGTGGACAGCGCCGCAATACGCGTCCTTAAGTTCGCACTGCTCGATAACGCCGCCCGTCATGGTAAGCGAAGCCTTGTCTCCCGACACGTCGATGACACCCGTATTGACGGTGTTCGCAGCGCCGTCGCACACAACGGCCTCGTCAGAGAGCACAACCGCTCCCCTGCTAGAAATAATGGCGCCCTTGTTGTAGCGACCACTCAGGGACACTTTCCCCGACAGCTCGAGGGATGCCCCCTCGGCAACATTGACCAGTACGGAGAAGCCGCTTTTCTTTGCCAAGATGGTATAGGGCTCATCCGACGTGATCTTAATCATCTTCCCGGCAGGAATCGTGAGCGTGGAGCCAAGCTTCACGTGCTTTTCCAGCTTGATGACGGTCTCCTTGCCTTTGGGGGCCTCGCTGACCAGCTCCTGAAGGGTCTTGGCGCTGTCATCGCTCACGGTATCGCCGACGCCGTCCTTGATGGACTCGCGCGTGTAGACGATATCGACGCCAGAGCTCGGGAGGTTCTCCGAGCCGGTGATGTCGTCCCTGCTGTTTTCGATCGTGATCTTTTGAACCGTGCTGCCGTCAAACATGTCCTGGGGTATTTTGGTGAGGCCGCGCCCGATCGTCACGTCCTTCACGCCATCTACGCGCGAGAAGGCTGCCGTGCCAACGGAAGTCACGGAATCCGGAATGGAAAGCCGCTCCGGCAACGTGCCGTCATAGAAGGCGTAGTTGCCAATTTTTTCAAGTGTCTCGGGAAGTTGGACGGCGACGTTGCTCCAGATAAAGGCCCAGTCACCGATACTCTTCAGGCTGTCGCAAAGCCCCACGATCTTAACCGGCGTATAGCAAAACGCATGGCCCGGAATGCTCTGGAGCGAGGACAGATCCACGGACGCCTGCAGATTTTTGCACTCGTAAAAAGCCCCCCAGCCCATCTTTGTCACCTTGCTTAGATTGGGCACGCTCACCAGGCTGGCGCACTCCTGGAAAGCAGAGGATCCGATGCTCGTCAATGTGCCCGGGAAATCGATCCCGGTTAAACTCGAGCAATTCCGAAACGCCCCATCCCCGATGGACTCGATTTCGCTCAGCGCGGTGACGGACGTGAGAGAGGTGCATCCGTCAAACATGTACGAGGGGATCTTGGTAACCGAAGCGGGCAACGACACGCTTGTCAGAGACGTGCAGCCTTCGAACACGCCCGTTATGGTGTCGGAGAAGGCGACATCTTTTGGAAACTCGATGCCCGTGAGGGCCGTAGCCCCCTCGAAGGCGCCCGAGCCCGAAATCATTTTGAGGGTGGAGGGGAGATCGATCTCCGAAAGGTTGCTGCAGCCATAGACCATCATGTTGGCGCTAATCTCCTCGACGCCCTCATCGAAATAGAGCTTTTCGAGCGAGCCGGCGTTTTGCAGCGAGCAAGCGAAGTTCTTGATGGAGCCAGGGATATGGAGCTCCTTGACCTTTGCGAACCTCCGGAAATTCCCTCCGTACATTTTTTCGAGCGTGTCGGGAAGCGTCAGCTGCTCAACGTTCTTGGCCACAATACCAGACGAGAAATATAGTTTGGTGACTTTGTAGGTCTGGCCACCATGCTCGATGGAGCTGGGCACACTCACCGCGGTCACACTGTCGTCGGCAACAATACCTGTGATTTCCGCCGTGCCCTTATCCGTGGTCTCGCACGAATAGGTCACGCCGTCCTGGGTGATCTCAAACTCCTCCGCAGTATACGCAGTCCGCGATTCCGTGGCCGCATATGCGACACCGGCCGTCGCGCCAACGGATAAACATCCGAAGCCGAGAACCAGCGCAAGGCAGAGAGCAGCGACTCTCTGCCCCCCCCGCCGAAAACTTTTCTCTCCAATTCCCTTCTCCCCCTCTGGTGTCGCCTTCTCTTCCCACGAGCGATCTATTGATTAAGGACAGTTAAAGACAACATTATGACCAAAGAGGCCCATCATGGAGATAATCCACGTCTTCGCCCGAAATGGTAATTAATTGGCATGATTAATTGGCGAACAACTGAACGAAGAGCAATCTACTAATGGCACATAAATGGCGGCGTCAACACCTGAAGTGCATAGTCTCCGATCCCCAGACAGCACCATCGAGCGCCACAAGGCACAGGATTGATTTGTTCAGATTCACATGCCTGTACGGGTGTTTTCCTAGCCCCAAAAAGACTGATCTGACGCTGTGCCACGGAAAGGGCCTATCTACTACGTTTTGGTCACAGAGGTCAACCATGGCGTGCTTTTTCGAAAATCGGCAAGCTCTCTACCTGCGGTTTTAATTTCCCAAATTCCTGGATGGTCGAGGGTGCCCGGTTAAACGTAGTAGATGGCCACGTTTCGTGGCAAACGGTCCGATGCAAAACTCAGAGCAGCCAGCTTCGGATTGGTTTTAGAGGCGGCCAAGGTCGTAGGATCGAGCGGCCGCTTCACCGGCGCAGATGAGGTTGGTTGCGGCTTCTTGCGGATCGAGTGCCCGCTCCAGGTCCATGGGCTTGCGACAGATCGGCAGTACAAGGTCGATGCCCTGCTCGTACACCGCATCCAGGTTGTCGGTACGACCGCCCACGACAGCGATCACCGGCTTGCCATATCGCTTCGCACGGCGGGCCACGCCCACCGGTGCCTTACCGGCGGCGGATTGCTCGTCCATATTGCCCTCGCCTGTAATGACCAGGTCGACATCGCGCACGCGCTCGTCAAACCCCACGAGATCGAGCACTGTCTCCACGCCCGAGCGCAGCTCCGCACCGAGCGCCAACAGCGCGGCGCCCAGGCCGCCGGCAGCACCGGCACCGGGCACACCGAGCACCGAGCCAAATGCCCGTGCACCCTCGGACACGCGCAGCAACCCCTGAGCCCGCGCCCTAGCCATCGCCGCATCGAGCAGGCGGCCGTAGCCGACCATCCAACCGTCGTACCTGCGCAGCGCCTCGACGTCGCCCGTCGGCAGGCCCTTCTGCCCGCCGAACACCGCTAGGGCGCCTCGGCGCCCCACGAGCGGACTCTCGACATCGGAAAGCACCACGACACGCACGCCATTCAGCACCCGAAGTGCTGGCGCCAAATCGATACTCACCACGTGTTCGAGACCCGCAAGACCAGGGGCGACATCGCAGCCCAGATCATCGACCACACGCGCGCCTAGCGCCTGCAGCATACCGGCGCCACCATCGTTGGTGGCACTGCCGCCCAAGCCAATATAGATAGTCTTTGCACCCGCGCGAATCGCACGAAGCATCAGTTCGCCCACGCCATAGGTCGCGGCCGCCAATGCCGCCGACTCCGTGCAAGGCGAATACCCAATACCCGCCGCCTCGGCCATCTCAATTACAGCCGACTCGTGCTCACCGTCCACCAGCATCCGGGCAGACACGCGGTCGCCCAAGGGGCCTGTAACCTCGCAGGTCACAAGCTCGCCACCGCAGGCGGCAGCGGCGTCGAGCGTTCCCTCGCCACCATCTGCCAGCGGCAAAGCGCACACCTCGGCATCGGGCCACACACGGCGCACGCCTTCGGCAACGGTCTCCTCCGCCTGCGCACTCGAAACGCTGCCCTTAAAGGAGTCGATCGCCAGCAGCACACGGCGGGGCCGGCGGCACGCGGCACCAAAATCGACCGCCTCAACGGCGATATCTTCGGCACCTGCAAGCGCTGCGGCATGAGCGACATGCGCCTCAAGATCGGCCCCGCAACCGCAGCCAGCACCATCGGCGTCACGCAGCCCACTAAAATAGTCGCTCAACACCTCACGACACTCCTCCGCCAGCACGCCGGCATGTACGTTAAACCGATGATTCAGGCGCGAATCGGCATTCAGGTCATACAGCGAACCCAGCGCGCCCGCCTTGGCGTCGCTCGCGCCATACACGCAGCGCCCCACGCGCGCGTTGACCATAAGGCCCGCGCACATGCAGCAAGGCTCGAGCGTCACGTAGACCGTGCAATCGGAAAGGCGCCAGCGACCGAGCGACCGAGCGGCAGCGCACAGGGCCGCGAACTCTGCATGCGCCGAAGGGTCCTGATCGAGCTCGCGGCGATTGTGCGCCCTCGCGACGATCTCGCCGTCGCGCACTACTACGGCTCCGATGGGTACCTCGCCCACCGCAGCGGCGGCGCGAGCCTCCGCCAGCGCCTCGCGCATGAACTTCTCGTCGATTTCGGTGATCGTCATCGTTCGCCTTCCCTGTTGCAAATTCAAAACGATGCTATCATTACGACTCACGGAGAGATGGCAGAGCGGTTGAATGCGGCGGTCTTGAAAACCGTTGAGCGCGAGAGCGTTCCGGGGGTTCGAATCCCCCTCTCTCCGCCACTTTTAGTGATGCACCGGCGTCATGGTCCGCTCGAACAGCGCATCGACAACGTCGGCTATCTCGGAGCGACGTTCCAGATCGTGACCCGATTCCCACCACATAGTAAAAAGCCGAATAATGCCGCCGGCGACAAACTCAGCCGTCGTGTCGAGCGACACGGGCGCAAGCGCGTCCTCGTCTAGCGCACTCATCACACGCTCGCGGATAGAGCGGGCAATGCGATCGCAAATCATGCTGGTCAGCATGCCCGACATGCTGCTCGCCAAAATGTTGTCCATGAGCTGCTCATGGGCCAGAATCAGGTCCATGGCGTCGGTGAACACCTCGTGGCGAAGCACGCGCACGTCGTCGGCCGACACCGCACCGCCCCCGCCAGCCCGCTTTTGCGGCAAACCCGACATAAGCTCATCGATATAAAAGGCAAAGTAATCGTTCTTGTCGCGAAAGTGCTTGTAGAACGTCGTGCGGCGAATCATGGCTCGGTCGCACAGCATGGCAACCGTCAGGTCCTCAAAACGATGCTCCTCGAGAAGCTCGGTGAAGGCATCGAACAGGGCGCGATAGGTTTTCTTAATGCGAAGGTCCACTGGTATCGCCATCCTCAGGGTAAAGACAACACTCGTCAATCTGTCGCATATCTTACACCTGTACCTCGCGCGCTTTGCCCCGGTGCCAACCCCGCCGAAAACATAACGCTTACCGGAAAGTTCGGCACGACAAAACGTTGCGGGTATACTAGTAGCGTTATACCAACGGCAGCTGGCGCATGCCGCCGCGGCCATTCGAAACGGAGACATCATGCTTCCCGTCATCATCGGCATCGTTGTTGTCATTGTGATTGTCTGCGCCATCGCCGGCATCTACAACAACATGGTCACCAAGCGCAACCGCATCGATAACGCCTGGCAGAACATCGATACGCAGCTGCAGCGCCGCAACGACCTGATCCCCAACCTGGTCGAGACCGTCAAGGGCTACGCCAAGCACGAGCAGGAGACGCTCTCCGCCGTGATCAGCGCGCGTAACACCGCCGTCAAGGCCACCACGCCCGAGGCCAAGATGGAAGCCGACAACGTGCTGACCGGTGCGCTGCGCCAGCTCTTCGCCGTAGCCGAGGCCTATCCCGATCTTAAGGCAAACACCAACTTTACGCAGCTGCAGGCATCGCTCGAGGATACCGAGAACAAGATTAGCTATGCACGCCAGAGCTACAACGATTGCGTGCTCAGCTACAACAACGCCATTCAGACGTTCCCGGCTGTCATCTTTGCCGGCATCTTCCAGTTTAAGGAGCGCCAGGGCTTCGAGGCCGCCGAAGCAGCCCGCCAGGCCCCGACCGTCAAGTTCTAATAAGTTGGCAGCGCATCCTAAATCGGCTATATGCATAAACCGCCCCGTCGAATGCATACTTCGACGGGGCGGTTTCCTTTGTCGCGAAGGTCCCCCTCAAGGCGCCGTGCATTTTTGGGAGTATTCAACATAACCAAGAGCTTCGGGCGCTACGATAAATGCCAAAGACCGCGAATATCCCTGCAAATCAAACGCTGTCAGCCCATAACCCCGCCCATCATTCGTAGAAAACATCGAGAAATCCCGATTCTTTGCCCGAGGTCGGTATGCAGGGGCCTTCGATTGCAGAATACTCGCAAAAATGCACGTCGCCATCACCCCCACATGGCGCGAACCAAAACAAAAGCGCGGCCTAAAAGGCCGCTCGCCATCTTTAATTCAGATCTATATTGCCCGTAACGGCAGCGCCGAGGTAACGCAGGCCCGAGGGCAACCTTCCTTTCCGGCGCACTCCGCAGGACGAAAGAACCTCCGCCGCACGAAGTGCGCAGCGGAGGTTCTTTCATGTCCGAGGACGCGCCGGAAAGGAAGGCCGCCCTCGGGCCGGACAGCTAAGACAGCTTACGCGACGGTGTAAACCCAGTTGTGCTTGTCCTCGACAGCACCAGACTGGATGCCGGTCAGGGTCTCGCGGAGCTTCTTCATCACGGGGCCGATCTCGGTGTAGCCAGCCGGGAAGGTCACGGTCTCGTCGGCACCATAAACCTTGTTGTCGATCTCGCCGACCGGGGAGATGACGGCAGCGGTGCCGCACAGGCCGCACTCAACGAAGGTGCCGGCCTTGACCTCGGCCCACTCGACGGGACGCTGGTCGACGGTCATGCCCAGGTCCTGAGCAACCTGAACGAGCGAACGGCGGGTGATGGAGGGCAGGATGGAGTCGGTGTGCGACTGCGGAACGACGAGGGTGCCATCCTCCTTCACGAACAGGACGTTAGCGCCACCGGTCTCCTCGACATAGGTGCGGGACTCGGAATCGAGATACAGGTTCTCGGCATAACCCTCGCGATGGGCCTCCATCGTGGGCTTGAGGGACATGGCGTAGTTGAGGCCGGCCTTGATGTTGCCGGTGCCGTGCGGTGCGGCGCGGTCGTACTCGGAAACGCGCAACTTAACGGGCTTAAGGCCGCCCTTAAAGTACGGACCGACCGGGGTCACGAGAATGCGGAACGTGTACTCAGGAGCGGGAGCCACGCCAATCACGTCACCGGAGCCGATCATAAACGGACGCACGTACAGGGTCGCGCCGGAACCGAAGGGCGGAACCCAAGCGGCGTTGGCAGAAACGACCTGCTTGACGGCCTCGACGAACTTGTCCTTGGGGAACGGCGGCATCTCGAGGCGCTGGGCAGAGTTATACATACGCTCGGCGTTCATGTCGGGACGGAAGCAGACGATGCTGCCGTCCTCGGCGGTGTAGGCCTTCAGGCCCTCAAAGACCTCCTGGCAGTAATGGAAGATGCCACCGCACTCGGAGACATGCAGGGTGTGGTCGGTGGTCAGGCCACCCTCGTCCCACTCGCCATCCTTCCAATGAGCCTCGTAGCTGTAATCGGTCTTCATGTAGCCAAAGCCGAGGCTACCCCAATCGATATCCTTCTTCTCGACAGTCATATGTCGCTCCTTACATACACAGTTGCATACTCGCGAACTCGCACGCAAGGACCGAGGCCGACCGCGTCGCAACGTCGCACGCCCGGAGCGTAGAGCCGGACGGGACACGCGAGCAGCATCAAAGCCGATGGCACGTCGATTCGCATGCACGAGATTGTACTCCCCGCATGCGCTGGATAAAACGTTTTTCTTTAACTAACTAAAGTATTTTCATTTGACCGAAGCAAAAAGGCCCGCCACCGTAAACGGTGACGGGCCTCAACGGCACGGTTTGCGCGCTGGCTCGATCTACGCGTTCTATTTGCCCAGCTTGGCCTTGACGATGCCGACCACAGTCGGGATGATCGACACGGCGACGATGCCGATAATCAGCAGCTCAAAGTGCTCCTGCACAAAGGGGATGCCGCCAAAGAAGTAACCCAGCAGCGTGAAGACCGTCGACCAGGTAATGCCGCCCAGCACGTTAAAGATGACAAAGTTGCGCCAGTGCATGCCGCCCATGCCGGCGATAAAGGGCACAAAGGTACGGATAAACGGGAAGAAGCGACCCAGGAAGATGGCCAGGTGACCCCACTTGTCCAAGAAATCCTCGGACTTTTTAATGCGCTCGGGCGTCATGGCCTTCACCTTGCCCGAGGCGATGATCTTTTGGCCAAAGAAATGACCGATCATAAAGTTGCACTGATCGCCCAAGATGGCAGCCGTCCATGCGACGGCCAGCAGAGCCACGATGTTAAAGCCGCCGTTGTGGGCAAAGAAGCCCGAGGCGAACAGCAGCGAATCGCCGGGAAGGAACGGGAAGAACACCACGCCCGTCTCGATAAAGATGATCAGGAACACGCAGCCGTAGGCCATAAGCGGGCCGGCGGCGATCCAGCTGGCGATCGCGGTGCGCGGGTCTTTGAGCAACTCGGCGATAAAATTAATGAAACCCATGAAGTAAAACCTCTCAGTTGTGGGCGCGGATACGTCCAAGTTGACCAGTATACGGTTGCGGCGCGGCCATGCACACGACCGCACAAAAGCATGACTCCATTACCAGCAAGTATGCATAACTGACATCTGTCACGCTAAGCCGTGGAAGATTGCACTTCCTAATCCCTAGCGAATCGCTATACTTTATTGAATCGCATTGCCTTGGCGCTAAGGGAGGGCGGCCGGTGAGCTTTATCAATACCATTCGCGAGGACATCAAGACCGTCCAGGCGCAGGACCCCGCTGCGCAAAATGCCCTGGTCATCTTCCTTTCTTACCCCGGCTTGCACGCCAAGTGGAACCACGTGCCCGAGCACTGGCTGTGGGAACATGGACATCGCTCGCTCGCCCGCGTGCTCTCGCAAATCACCCGCCATATCACTGGCGTCGAGATTCATCCTGCCGCACAGATCGGCAAGCATTTCTTTATCGACCACGCCATGGGCGTTGTCATCGGCGAAACCGCCATTGTGGGCGACAACTGCGTGCTCTATCAGGGCGTCACACTTGGCGGCACCGGCAACGAGACCGGCAAGCGCCACCCCACCCTGGGCAACAACGTCACCGTGGGCACAGGCGCCAAGGTGCTCGGCAACATTCGCATTGGCAACAACGTCAAAATCGGCGGCAACTCGGTCGTCGTCAAGGACGTACCCGACAACTGCACCGTCGTGGGCGTGCCGGGCCGCGTCATCAAGCGCAACGGCTGCCGCGTATTCGAGGAAAGCTTCGACGCCAAGCAGCACCGCGAATACATGCCCGACGATGCCGCCGAGCAGAGTGCCCTCAACCGCCAGGGCATCACCGAGAATGCCCGCCGCGTCAAGGAACTCGAGCGAGAGGTGGCCGAGCTCAAGGCCCTCGTCACCAAGCTCGTGGACGAGCGCTAGAGGCGGACGGCCACCGACAACATTGACGCCAACGCAAAGGCGCGCCAGGGAATCCATCCCCGGCGCGCCTTATTTCTGATGTGACATGCGGGACTGTCCCTTTGTCACATTATGCGAATTGGCTCAGGTAGAGGTCGGCGTAGGCGCCCTCGGCAGCCAGCAGCTCCTTGTGCGTTCCCTGCTCGATAATGTTGCCGTGATCCATAACCAAGATCAGGTCGGCATCCACAATCGTCGACAGGCGATGCGCGATCACAAAGCTCGTGCGGCCGCGCATGAGCGCGTCCATGGCGCGGCCGATGGCAAGCTCGGTGCGCGTATCCACGCTCGACGTCGCCTCGTCCAGGATGAGAATCGCCGGGTTGTTGAGCAGCACGCGTGCGATGGTTAGCAGCTGACGCTGGCCCTGGCTGATGCTTTCGGCATCGTTGGCTACGCGCGTGTCGTAGCCCTGAGGCATGGTGCGCACAAAGAAGTCGACCTGGGCGGCGCGAGCGGCCGCAACAATCTCCTCGCGCGTTGCCTCGGGGCAGCCGTAGGCGATGTTCTCGGCAATCGTGCCGTCGAACAGCCAGGCATCCTGTAGCACCATGCCAAACTGCTGCCGTAGCTCGCCGCGATCCATGAGGCGCGTATCCACACCGTCAAGCGTAATGCGGCCGCCGTCGATCTCGTAAAAGCGCATGAGCAGGTTGATGAGCGTCGTCTTGCCTGCGCCCGTGGTTCCCACCACGGCAATCTTCTGGCCCGGCTCGGCGGTAAACGACACGTCGCGCATGAGCGGCTTGTCGGGCGAATAACCAAAGCGCACGTGCTCAAAGGAGACGCGGCCCTCCACGCGACCCGGCAGCTTGGCGGCCTCGCCCGGCTGCGGATCGGCCTCCATCTCGGGCTCATCGAGCAGGTCGAACACGCGCTCCGCACTCGCCAGCGCGCTCTGCAGCGAGTTAAAGGTAAACGACAACTGCGTCATGGGTTCGGACGCCTCGTAGATAAACTGGAAGAACGCCTGGAACACGCCGACGGTCATATGCCCGGCAACCAGCATGCTGCAGCCCACCAGCGCAATCACGATCTGCGCCAAACGGCCGATAAAGCGCACCGCAGGGCCGACGGCGTTAATCATAAAGTCGGCCTTGGTGCTCACGCGCGCCAGCTCCTTCGAAGCCTCGTGTACCTCGGCAGAGCTCTGGCGCTCGCGGTTAAACGCACGGATCACCAGACGGCCCGAGTAGCCTTCCTCGACCGCGCTCGTAATCTTGGACACCCACTCCTGGCGCTCGCCCGTCACATCGTGCGTGCGGCGCGACACGACCTTCGTCACCAGCAGCGAAAGCGCCGTAAAGAACAAAAAGACGAGCGTGAGCGGCACGCTTAACACGAACATCACGCTCACGGCGCCCACCACGGTACCGATCGACACCAGCAACTGCAGCAGTCCGCGCTGCATGCTCTCGGACATCTTGTCCAAGTCGTTGGTCGCACGGCTGACGACCTCGCCGGGACGATGCGCGTCAAAGTAGGCAAGCGGCAGACGGTTGAGCTTTTGTGCGATGCGGTTGCGCAGGCGCAGATTGAGGCGTTCGGCCACGCTCGACATCAAAAAGCTCTGGAGCGCGTAGAACGAAGCGGCGGCCGTCCAAATCAAAAAGTAGATGAAGATAGTCCTGCCGCAGTTCTCCCAGGTGATGCTGAAGGTGGCGTTGTTGACAAACGCTACCTGAATGTGGCCCCACAGCTCATCGATCACGCGGGCGCTATATGCCGGCGCGGCAGTGTTAAAGATGACATAGAACACAATGCTCGCGAACACGATATAGAAGCGCCAATGGTCGCCGGCAGCCTCACTCCACAGGCGGCGCACCGTCGCCCAGGTATCCCGAGGCGTCTCGTCCTCGTCTTCGTCGTCCACGTCGCGCATACGCTCTGCCTCGGCGCGGGCGCGCTCGTCCTCGGCACGTTCGTTTTCCTCGTAGAGCGCTTGGCGGCGAGCCTCGCGCTCGGCTGCAGCCTTGGCGGCGTCATCCAGCTCGGTCGACGCGGCAGCCGTTTCCTCGACCAGTCCCGCGGCAGCGGCGTCATCAACGCCGCCCTGCTTCTTGAGCTCCTCGGTCATGCTACTCACCTCCCTTCATCTGCGATTCCGCGATAGCGCGGTACACCTCGCAGGTTTCCATGAGCTCGTCGTGCGTGCCCAGGCCCACGACCTCGCCGTCCTTGAGCACCACGATCTGGTCGGCATGCAAGATCGTCGAGATGCGCTGCGCGATGATGAGCACCGCAGCGTCGCGCGTCTCCTCCCGCAGCGCATGGCGCAGCGCTGCATCCGTCTTAAAGTCCAAGGCCGAAAAACTGTCATCGAAGATATACAGATCGGCATGCTTCATGAGCGCGCGGGCAATGGCCAGGCGCTGGCGCTGACCGCCCGAAAAGTTCGTGCCACCCTGCGCCACCGGGGTATCGAGCCCCTGCGGCTGATCGAGCACAAAGGTGCTCTGGGCAACCTGGAGCGCGTGGAGCATATCGGCCTCGGTCGCGTCTTCGTTGCCAAAGCGCAAATTGCTTGCCACGGTGCCCGAGAACAGCCATGCCTTCTGCGGGACGTAGGCAATGCGCCCGCGAATCTCGTCTTGCGAAAGCTCGCGCAGGTCGACGCCGTCCAGGCGAATGGCACCCTTGGTGGCATCGTGAAAACGCAGCAGAAGCTTTGCCACCGTCGACTTGCCCGAGCCCGTCGAGCCCACAATCGCGGTCGTCTGACCGCGACGACAGGCAAAGCTCAGGTCGCACAGGGTGTCCTCATCGGCATCGTCAAAACGAAACGACATGTGATCGAACTCAGCGACCGCATCCGCATCGCCCCCGGAGGCAGGCGCCCCGTCACCCAGCGTACGCTCGCCGTCCACGATGCTCGGCTCAATCTCCAACACCTGCTGCGCACGGTTCAGGCACGCCGCGGCGCGCGGCAGCGTCAGCACTACCATCTGCGCCATCATCACAAAGAACAGGATCAGGAGCGCATATTCCAGCACCGCGGAGATGCTCGCAATCTGCATTGCATGGGCGCCAACGCGGTTGCCGCCCACCCACAGCACCGCCACCTCGGCAATGTTCATCAAAAAGAAGGTAGAGCTATCAAGGCCCACAAACAGGTGGTTGACCTTAATGGCGTTGTCCGCGTAATCGCTAAACACCTCGTCCAGGCGCTGCTCCTCGTGAAGCTCTTTATTAAAAGCGCGGATGACGCGAACGCCCACGATGTTCTCGCGCAGCACCACGTTCATGCGGTCGATAAAGCTCTGCAGGCGCATAAAAATTGGCGCGGCGTTAGCCACGGTAAAGACTGCCGCCACCAGCACGATCGCAACCACCACGCCCAGCAGCGTACCCATGGCGGGATCGATGAGCCACGCAAAAATGATGCCCGCGACGGCCAAGAACGGCACCGGCAGCACCAGCTGGATCGTCTGCAGGATGGCCTGCTGAATCACATTGATGTCGTTGAGCGAGCGCGTGATCATCGATCCGGTGCCAAAGCGCTCAAAGTCGCTGGCCGCGAGCTCGAGCGACTTGTCGTACACGGCATTGCGGATATCGCAGGCCACGTTGGCGGCCAAGCGCGCCGAAAGATAGCAGCCCAGCACCGCGCCGCCGCTGGCCATGCCGGTCGCGATAAGCATGTAGAGGCCATTGCGCAAAATGTAGTCGACATCACCCGTGGTGATACCGGTGTTGACCATGTTCGCCAGCATCGTGGGAACCAACAGCGTGCCGACGTTATCAACCAGCAGCACCAGCAGCGTCACTGCGACAAGCCCTCGATAGGGCTTCAGAAACCTCATTAACAGTCGCACGACTCCCCCTCACCTTGATTCTCGGCTTGGCTCTCGGCAGCGATATGCTGCTTAAATGCCTCGCACTCCTCACCGAGCACCTGAGAGAATTTTCCGATCAAGCGCATAATCTCGCGCTGCTCACACGGCTCAAGCGCGCCAAAGGCTCGCTGCTCGGCCTTGAGTGCCGGCAGCGCATAACGCTCGGCAAACCGCATGCCCGCTTCGGTCAAACGCACAACCTTGTTCTTACGGCTGCCTTCGGCAAACTCCAACGTTGCAAAGTCCCGCGCCGTCAAGGTTTTAATGGCCGAGTTGATGGTCTGCTTGCTGTAGAACCATTCGCTCGTCAGGCGGCTTACGGCAATACTGCCGCCCGCCGTGCTGGTATCGACGAGCATCCAGTAAGCGCAGTCCGAAAGACCGCAGGCGCGCGAGAACTCCGAATAGATATGGTCGAGTCCATTGAGCAACCGGTCGAAGTCGACCAGCGTAACCGCACTATTCATCTATCCCACCATTCGATTGTCCGATTTTGACCAATTTTGTATCTCTAGATTAGTCCGAGTTTTGACTATCGTCAACAGGCTCTCCGTAAATGCTTGCACTTTTATGGCCTATCGGCAGAAAAAGACCGCCGGCGCGGGGGCAGCGCCAGCGGTCACGTGAAAATCGGGTTTTATTGCCCGTTAAGCGGCGACGGCCTCATAGACCGTAGCGCCCGAGAAGCTGTCATGCAGGCTCTTGCCGGCAATCCACGGCAGCTCGACGACCTCGCAGACCGTGTTGACCAGCTCGGAGCAGTCAGTAAAGTGGCCCTTGTCGTTGAGGGCCTCGCAATCCTGAACACGCCAATAGCCATCGGTGTGCGTGATGTAGTACTCGTGATCGTCAATCGTCACAAAAGCGCGCGTCTTGGAACGCAGCAGCTTCAGAAATCCTTCGAAGTCAGTCTCGACGACATCTCCAGCCTGGAACATGATGTTACCTCCTGGCCCGGCGCCACCACGGCGCATTGATAAACGTTGGTACTCCTTTAGTAAAACCTTTATCAGAGGTTATGCGTTCGTCATTTAGGCAAGTGGTAAAAAACCGCAGGGTAGACGGGGTAAAACGTTTAACCATCCCATTTGTTTGTCACATTCTGAAGGTACTTTTATGCAAACCTACTTTCCCAATTGGAATCTATCCTTTTGGCCGGGCAATTGACCGTCTATCGTTTGAGCCCGACGGGTATGAACGGGGCATCTGCAACGCCACCGCAAGGAGACACCATGGAGACTATCGAAGCACTCATCCATCGCCGCAGCTGCCGCAAATACAGCGATCGTCCCGTCGAGGCCGAAAAGCTTGCACGTATTATCGAAGCCGGCCAATATGCACCGAGCGGCATGGGCCGCCAACCGGTGACGTTTGTCGCCGTCACCGACCCCGCGACCGTCGAGCGTCTCTCACAGCTCAACGCCCAGATCATGGGCAGCAACAGCGACCCCTTCTATGGCGCCAAGACCGTTGTGGTGGTGCTGGTCGACCGCAGCGTGCCCACACATCTGGAAGACGGCTCGCTCGCCATGGGCAACTTGCTCAACGCCGCCTATGCACTGGGTGTCGATTCGTGCTGGATTCACCGCGCGCATGAGGTCTTTGACTCGCCCGAGGGCCTGGAGCTGCTGGCTAGCTGGGGCCTGCCCGCCGACGGCAGCCTGCGCGGTGTCGGTCACTGCATTCTGGGCTATGCCGAGGACACGCTACCCGAGCCCAAACCCCGCCGCGACAACGTGGTGTACGTGAAGTAATTAGTTCCGCCGTTCTAACGAACGGCGGCCGCTCGCTGTTGGCGACTGACATCAGGTGCGCCACTGTTGACATTCGACACTTGGGCAGCTAAAAGGACCCGTCCCAAATTTGCTGCTCCGCTCGCAACTTATCTTGCCGATGGAGTTGTCGTCGTTTCGTTCGTCTGGGTCGTTTCGGCGTCGTCGTCTTGCTCGTCCTCGTCCTTTTGAGCATCGGCGATGGTGGTGGCCGCCGCAACGATTCCGCGCTGGGGCGCGACGCCCGTCTGGGTCTGAGCGCCCTCGACAACTTCTGTGCCTGCATGCGCGAGCTCGGGCGATTTAAACATTGCGTCCAAGTTGGCGCCGCCGCCGGCATAGCCAAGCGCAGCAAGTGCGATGACGATCGCTGCAACGACAGCCACGATCGGCACGTAGCGATGCCAGCCGGCGGGATTGAGCCCGCTGCGACGAGCCGCCCCGCGGCTGATGTAACCGAGCGTTCCGTCGTGCTTGAGCTTTGAGCCCACCACGCGCTTGCGGCCCCACAGCGACGACTCGGCCTGCATGGCCAAGCGAGCGCTTGCCGAAGGATAGCCATATTTAGTGCGCTTGAACGAGCCATCAAACCCCGAGGCGTGTTTGCCCCACGTCACCGATGTCGTGCGTCGGTTAACCGGCGCGGCACTCCGCCTTCTGCGGCTCGGTTTTGAAGTCTCAGCCATATGCCCTCGCACGCCGTAACCAAATCGAAACAATAACGCTTTGGACTGTAGCACACGCGTCGCGCGCGGTCACGGGTGCCTCGCTCAACGGTCATCGTCCTTCAGCAAGCGCCACAGCGTTGTACGGCTTATGCCCAGCACCTCCGCCGCACGGGTTCGGTTGCCGTGGAGATGGTCTACAACCAGATGCGCGATATCTCGCTCGGTATCGGCCAGCGGTCGCAGGATATACAGGTCACTTTCGAGCGTCGGGGCGCCAAAGGTTGCGGTCTTAATCACGTCCTCTTGGGCGAGCACTTCCTCCGCCACAGCGCGGTCCACCGCGCCCGCCCCCACCAATATATACAGTCGTTCCGAGACCTCGCGGAGCTGCAGATAATTGCGCGGCCAGCGGTAAGCATCGAGCGTCTTCGTCGCCGCGGCAGACAGCGTGGGCGCTGCTGTCCCAAATGCATCAGCGAGATATTCCAAATAGCGCGCGACCTTCGTCGACGTGGCTCCCTGCTCGGCGATTGCCGGCGCCACGCTCACCGCACAGGCGAAGCGCTCGGTCACAAAAGCAGCCTGATCGCTTTCGCTGCCGCCCGGCATGTCATTCGCCGTCAGCACCACATGGCAGCGCGTCGCCAACGCGGTGTCGGCCATCGTGGAGACCAGCTCGCGGAGGCGCTGGGGGCCAACCGCGTTCCAGCCCTCAATGCAAAGGGTCAGCCCCGTTTGGAACAACGGCGATTCGGCGCTTTTGAGCACGTGGCGCCAACCGCGCTCGGTGAGCTCATCGAGCGCAACGGCAACAAAGGGTTGATCGGCAAAAGGACCGTCCAGATAAAGGCGCTTGGCAATCTCGACCTGACCCGCTCCCAGCTCGCCCTCAAGCATAAGGGGCACACCGCGCGCGTAGCTCTCGGCGACCGGCGCAGCTACCGAGGCCGCCCCCTCAACGATGCCGTACGCGCTCGATTCGTAGCGGGCCTCAACTTCGTCGGCGTTGAGCCACTCGATGCCCGCATGCGCCGCGGCGCCGCGCACTGCGCGGACCACAGCGGCCCAAAGGCCCCCGCCCTCTTTGTCGGTGGGGCGAACGGTCAGACTCAGGCGCGTACCTGCACGTCCCATAACCAGACGCGCGCCGTCTCCTATACGGTCGAGGCGTTCGGCAACAAAAGCCGTCACATCCCGCTCAAGCGCCGCGTCATTCATGGTCGAAATCGCAACGTCCCCACGCGCATCGATTGCCAATGCCGAGGCCCCGGCAGCAGCCAGGGCCTCGGTCAAGATGTTCAGCTTGGCATCGCTATTCATGATTTGCCCCTGTCCGCGGCGACGTGCAGCCGCCGCCGGTCGCACGACCGAGTGTTTCAAAATTGAACGATATTGCTCACCAAACACTATAGGGCAGAAAGCGCCGTCCTGCGAGTATAGGTGTTGCCCCGCATCGCCATCCTGGCGGGGCGATAAGAGCTCTTCGGGACTTATAAACCTGCGGACAAGCCATACCCGCAAGAGCTCCTATCGCTCCACCGCAAGCTTGCGCCCACCAGCAACCAGCACGCAAATAAGCTACTTCTCTACCAGATTCCCAGCACGTGCTGCATTCCCAAACTCATGCACGCAATGCCAATCCAGCAGCAAAAGCCCAATGCGATGGGCTTGCCGCCCTTTTTGACCAGCTCGACGATATCGGTATTAAAGCCAATAGCCGCCATGGCCATCACGATAAAGAACTTCGACAGCTCCTTGATGGGCGCCGTAACGGACGCGGGAAGCTGAAGCGCCGTGGTGATTACGCTCGCCAGCACAAAGAACAGCACAAACATGGGAAACGCGCGTTTAAGCGAGAACGTGCTTTTGGCGTCGCCCCCGGCCTTGCGCGCCAGATGCATCTGCCAGCACGCAAGGACCAACGTGATGGGGATAATGGCCAACGTCCTGGTGAGCTTGACCACCGTGGCGCTCTCGAGCACGTTGGCGCCGGGATGCATGCTGTCCCAAGCGCTCGCCGCAGCCGTTACGGACGAGGTGTCGTTGATGGCGGTGCCGGCAAACAGGCCAAAGCCCTCGTTGGTCAGCCCGAGCATACCGCCGAGCGTCGGAAACACGAGCGCCGCGATAACGTTAAACAGGAAGATGACCGAAATAGCCTGGGCAATCTCGCGATCGTCGGCATCGATGACGGGTGCGGTCGCGGCGATGGCAGAACCGCCGCAAATCGACGAACCCACACCCACAAGCGTCGCGATCTTACCCGGCACGTTCATGACGCGGCAGAGCACAAAGGCGATGACAAGCGAGGTCGAGATCGTCGCCACGATAATCGGCAGCGACTGGGCACCCTTGGACAGAATCTGGGAGAGGTTCATGCCAAAGCCAAGCAGGATAACCGCGTACTGCAAGACTTTTTTGGACGTATAGGTAACACCGGCGGCGAGCTGTTCGCGGCGATTCTTGGGAAAGACGAGCGCCAGGACCATGCCAAAGAGGATGGCAAATACCGGCCCGCCGACCACCTCAATCTGTTTGCCGAGCAACGTCGCGGGGATGGCGATAATCAGGCAGAACAAGACGCCCTTCCAGCGCTCGCGTACGGTATTCGCCAGTTGCATATGGGGTTCCTTCTTTCTCTTTCACGTTTGCGACGGCTTATGATACGGCAACGCTAAGCGCAATCCCGCGCAAACGCAGACAAAAATGTCGCAAAAGTTCTCGGGCAGCGATTGAATTGCCCACCGCGGAGAGCTGATTCGCGGCATAATAAGCAACTGACATATGAGTGTGAGAGAGTGGTTGCGAGGCGCTATGGAAGAATCGATGCACGTCGGCGAACAGGAAACGAGCCTACAGGACCAGTCCTACCACACCATTCGACGCAAAATCGTCTACCTGGACTATAAGCCGGGCGAAAAGCTGGGCGTCAAGCAGCTTTGCGATGACCTGGACATGGGTCGCACGCCCGTGCGCGAGGCTTTGGTTCGCTTGGCGCAGGAAGGCCTGGTGCGCACCGTGCCCCAGAGCGGCACCTACGTCTCACCCATCAACCTCACCCTTGCCGAGAGTGCCTGTTACATCCGCGAGCATCTGGAAAAGCAGGTGATTGTGGAGTGCTGTGCGCGCGCCACGTCGACCGGCATCGAGCAGCTCGACCGCGCCATCGTGCTGCAGGAAAAGGCCATGGCCGAAGAGGATCGCATCGGCTTCTTTTTGAGCGACAACCTCATGCATCACATGATTTTTAGCATCGCATGTCGCAGCACCGTGTGGTCGTGGCTCGAAGAGACCAATGCCGACCTGGAGCGCTTCCGCTGGCTGCGCGCCGCCACGCAGGTTCTCGACAATCAGGACATCGTGAACGAGCACAAGCAGATTCGCCGCGCTATCGCCGGTCGCGACCCCATCGAAGCGAGCTTTTTGGTCAGCAAGCACCTACACATGATGTTCCGCAACCAAACCGAAGTTCTGGACCAGTTCCCCGAGTACTTCGAGACCAGCAAGCTCCGCTAACCTGCCAAAAAGGGACAGGTTTATTTTGGCAGGTTTTATCTGGGCAAATACAACAAGGCCCGACTCCGTCTTGATGCGGAGCCGGGCCTTAGTCGCTAGAACGGCGGAACCAACTACTCTACCGTGACGCTCTTGGCCAGGTTACGGGGCTGATCGACGTCGCAGCCGCGCAGGATGGCGACCTCGCGGGCGAGCAGCTGCAGCGGGACGCTCGCCGTGATGGGGCTGAACACATCACGGACGGCCGGCACGCGAATGATGCAGTCGGCGATCTTGTTGATCTCCTCGTCGCCCTCGGTGGCAACGACGATGACCTTGGCGCCACGCGCCTTGCACTCCATAAGGTTCGACACGGTCTTGTCGTAGGTAGCGCTCTTGGTGGCCACGGCGATGACGGGAAAGCCCGGATCGATCAGGGCAATGGGGCCGTGCTTCATCTCACCGGCGGCGTAGGCCTCGGCGTGCAGGTAGCTGACCTCCTTGAGCTTGAGCGCGCCCTCGTAGGAAATAGCGGCACCCATGCCACGGCCCACGAACAGCGCCGACTGCGCGTCCTTGCACAGCAGGGCGGCCTCATGAACGGCCTCGGTTTGGGTATCCAAAATCCACTGGATCTGCTCGGCCGTATCGGAAAGCTCGCGGAACAGCATGCGCGCCTGCTTGGTGGTCAGACGGTACTTGACCTGCGCCAGCAGCAGGGCCAGCAGCGTCAGGCTCACGACCTGGCCGATGAAGCTCTTGGTCGAGGCAACCGCGATCTCCTTGTTGGCCTTGGTGTAGATGACGCCGTCGCTCTCACGCGCCACGGGGCTGCCCACCACGTTGGTGATGCCGAAGACCTTGGCACCCTTGATGCGCGCGTCGCGAATGGCGGCAAGGGTATCGGCCGTCTCGCCCGACTGGGACACGGCAACGACGAGCGTCGTCGGCGTAATGATGGGATTGCGGTAACGGAACTCGCTGGCCGCCTCAACCTCGGTGGGGATGCGAGCCCAACCCTCGATAAGGTTCTTGGCGATGAGTCCGGCGTGGTAGCTGGTGCCGCAGGCGATCACGTAGACGCGGTCGATGTCGTTGAGCTCCTCGAGCGAAAGGCCCAGCTCGTCGATGTCGAGCTCGCCGGCCGGCGTCATACGACCGACCAGCGTGTCGCGCACAACGCGAGGCTGCTCGTGGATCTCCTTGAGCATAAAGTCGGGGTAGCCACCCTTTTCGGCCATGTCTAGGTCCCAGTCGATGTGGGTGACCTTGGGCTCGATAACGTTGCCGGCCTCGTCGGTGTACTCGACGCCCGCGGGCGTGAGCTTGGCAAACTGACCGTCTTCGAGCACCACGACATCGCGGGTGGCGTCGATGAGCGCGATGACATCGGAAGCAACATAGGAGCCGGTTTCGCCCACGCCGACTACGATCGGGGAATCCTTTCGGGCCACGGCGATCACGCCGGGCTCGTCAGCGCACACGGCGGCCAGACCATAGGCACCGACCACGTGGGTGCAAGCCTCGCGCACGGAGGCCATCAGGTCGTGCGTCTCGGCATAAGCCTCTTCGATCAGATGCGCGAAGACCTCGGTATCGGTCTCGCTCTTAAAGTGGTGGCCGCGGCCCTCCAGCTCTTCGCGCAGCTCGGCGAAGTTCTCGATGATGCCGTTGTGGACGATGGCGATACGACCGTCGCAGCTGGTGTGGGGGTGAGCGTTAACGACGGAGGGCTTGCCGTGGGTGGCCCAACGGGTGTGACCGATACCGCAGGTAGCGTCGCTGTCGATGTTGGAAAGCTCGCTCTCCAGGCCCGCAACCTTGCCCACGCGGCGGATGACGTCGAGGTGTGCCGCGGCGCCCTCGCCCACCTCGAGCGCAACGCCCGAGGAGTCATAGCCGCGATACTCCATGCGCTTAAGGCCTGTGACCAGTATGTTCTTTGCAATATCAGAGCCGGTGTAGCCGACAATTCCGCACATAGGATAAATCCCTTCGTTCGCGTGACTGCAAGACGTCCACGCACAGGGGGCGCTGAGACGTATAACGTTCGAGTATTGTACTCACGCAAGCGCAAGCTGATATACCAGAAGTGGTATCTCAACTTAGATACCACTCGATGCACACACGTCCAGCCGGTCCAAACCACCACAAAGGTGCCTGTCCCCTTCGTGGTGGTCGCGCTGGCAACGGCGTTTCCCCAGATAAACCTGCCAAAATAAACCTGTCCCTTTTTGGTAGGTTTGGGATGCTACAATCTGGCTTGTACTTGAAACGCATCAAAGGGGCCGCTATGGCAAAGGTAAAAATCAGCGACGTCGCGCGCGAGGCCGGGGTTTCGTTGGGCACGGTTTCCAACGCGCTCAACCATCCCGAAAAGCTGCGCCCCGAGACCCTCAAGCTCATCAACGAGACCATCAATCGCCTTGGCTACCTGCCCAACCAAAGTGCCCGTCAGCTCGCAGGCGGCACCACCAAGTCCTTTGGCCTGGTCCTCCCCCGTCTCGATCACGGCTTCTCGCTCCAAATCGCCAGCGGCGCCCATAACGAGGCCCGCAAGCACGGTTACGACCTGCTCATCGCCAACGCCGATAACGACGGCATTCTCCAGGACCATTACCTGCGCTACTTTATGGGCACGCAGATGTCCGGCGTCATGGTTCAGCCCATGGCGTCCCCCGACTGGCACCCCGCTATGACCAAGATGCCCGTGCCGATCGTCCATCTGGACATCCACTGTTCCGAACCCGGTTACTACGTGGCCGCCGACAACGAGGCGCAGGGGCGCATTATCGCCGAGCTCGCCGTTGCCCGTGGCGCACGCCATATCACCGTTGTGGGCAGAGCGGCATTTATGCAGCTCACCCTGCGCGTACTTGGCATCCACAAGGCCCTTGCCCTGCACCCCGATATCAAGATCGAAGTCATCGACGCCGGCGAATGGAATACCGCTGCCGACGGCTACAGCATCGGCGCCCAGATTGCCGAGTGCTCCGGCGACGAGCGCCCCGATTTTGTCATCGGCCTGACCGACGTACTGGCGTCGGGCGTTATCTCGGCGCTGATAGACAAAGGCATCTCCGTCCCCGAGCAGGTCCGCGTGGCCGGCTGCGACGGCAATCCACTTGCCTGGAGCGGGTCGGTCCCCCTTACCACCGTGGCGCCGCCGGGCTACGAAATTGGCCGCAAGGGTGTTCAATTGCTCATGGAGCAAATCGAGAACAAGGCGCCGGCAAAGACCAAGCACGTCCGCATCGGCTCTGCAGCGCGCACCGTCACCGCGGTCACAGCCATCGAGGACATCAACCGCCAAGAACTCGTGCGGCCGTTCCTGCTGGAACGCGCCAGCACCCAGGCAAGCAACCACGCCGAAGCCACCGCCATCAACCTGGGCGCGTATCTGTAGCACGCGCGCAAGTATGCCAAGTCGCCGCTTAAGCAAAAGGGGCCCGACCATTGCCGGGCCCCTTTTGCTTAAGCGCAAACGTGGGTAATTGCTCGTTTCAACACCGCAATTGTCTAGAGCACAGCCTTGACCGCCGCCGTCAGGTCGAACAGCGTATCGAGCACGACCTCGCAGCCATCCACCACGTCCTGCGGCAGCGGCACGATGTCGGGAACGGCAAAGACGTGGCAGCCAGCCGTAATGCCCGAGACGCAGCCGTTGCGAGAGTCCTCGACCACGGCGCACTCCTCGGGGGCAAAGCCCGCGCGCTCGCAGGCGAGCAGATACATCTCGGGGTCGGGCTTGCCGTGCACGACGTCCTCGCCGCAGGTCACCGTTTCAAACTTGTCAAAGAGACCGACCATCTTAAGGTTGCGCTCGGCCGTGACATGGCGCGATGACGTTGCAAGGCCCACGTGATAGCCCGCAGCCAGCAGCTCGTCTATGCACTCGGCAGCGCCGGCCTTAAGCTCCAGATCGGTCTTGACCATCTCGTCGCGAATCTCCTTGTGGCGATGATAGATCGCCTCAGCGGTTTCTCTGCTGCCGCAATGCGCCTCAAGGATGTCCATGACATCGGGCAGCGTGCGACCGATAAATTGATGAATCAGCGTGTCATCAATCGCGACACCCAGCTCAGCGGCGGGCGCTTTCCATGCCTTGATGCCCAGACGCTCGGTGTCGACCAGCGTTCCGTCCATGTCAAAAATAACAGCCTTGATCATATCGGTCCCCCATCGACTCTCGCTGTCGCATTGCCGTAACTCTACCGCATTTGGCAACTTGTATATAACGTATATACCATATTGCACTTTCGTTACATAGATAGAAGTCTTATGGCAAGTAACGCATTAGGATTATAGTTTTCGATCGAGTACTCAACGATAAGGATCGTTTCATGATTTTAGACACCACGGCACCCGCAGAGGAGCTTCAAGACAAGCTATCGGCGCTCGAACAGCTGCTTTTGGCATATGGGCGCGTGGCTATCGGGTTTTCCGGCGGCGTTGACAGCAGCTTTTTGGCCGCCGTATGCGCCCGCATCATGCCTACCAATACCCTCCTCGTCCATCTCACCACGCCGCTCATCGGCACACCCGAGCAGGCTTCGTTTGAGCGGTCCGTTGACGGACAAACCGATGAGGGTCCGCATTTTATGCTCCCCGTGCTCAATCTTTCGGTCGATCAGCTGCAGCTCCCCCAGGTAGCCTGCAACGATGCCGACCGCTGCTACCACTGCAAGCGCGCCGGCTTTACCGCTATCGTCAACCACGCCAAGTCGCTAGGCTTTCCCACCGTCATCGATGGCAGCAATGCAAGCGATCGCGGTGACTACCGCCCCGGCATGCGTGCGGCAGAAGAGCTCGGTGTACGCTCACCCCTTATGGAGGTCGGCTTTACCAAGGACGAAGAGCGCGAGCTGCTGCGCGCATGGGGCTACCCCGTCTGGAACCTGCCGGCAGGCGCCTGCTTGGCCACGCGCATTCCCACGGGCGAGGAGCTTACGCGCGAGAAGGTCGATTTAATCCGCGCCTGCGAGGATTATCTGCACGATCTTGACCTGGCGCAGGTCCGCGCACGCCTGGTCGGCGGCTGCATGCATATCGAAGCCGCCCCGGCAGATGTCGCCAAGATCGCCGCCCTCGGCGGTACCGTGGTCAACGACGAGGGAAAGACCCCGCTGCCCGCCGCCATCGAGTCCGCGCTGCGCAACCTAGGCTGCGGACACATCTCCCCCGAGGTCGCCCCCTACATCCACGGCAACATGAATCTTTAAGTTACGCCGTTTTACAAACGGCGTAACCGCTCGGCGCTGCGCAGGCCCCGGGCACGGCAATCTGCTCGCTCGCGCATGCTCAACCTGAACCACATAAATTGTTGCCGACCTTCTAAAAGGGGACAGATTTATTTTGGCAGGTTTTATCTGGGGAAACGTCGAGCCCCACACGTCCCAACCATCGCAACCCCTTCTAGGGCAAATGGATCGGTAGCGCCCCCAATCTTTAAGAATCTGTTCGGCAAAACTGCCTGCGGCGGCACCTGCTAGACTGGTAGATTCCCAACCGTCTAGCCAGGAGCCTCAATGTCGCGCAAGTCCGCCTACAAGCAAGTACTTTCCATCGGCACCGCCGTGGTGCTGGGGTTTGCGCTGTTCACAGGGTCGCTCGACGGAGCGCCCAAGCTGCTCTCGCCGCAAAGCGATGAGCAGGCGGCTGCTCTGGCCGAGAAGCAAAGCGAGAGCCCCAACCGCACCGACGACGAAGCAGACCTGGTTGCCCGGCTCGAATCGGGAACAGCGAGCTCCACGGACTCCGAAGATGATCAGGACTCCGGCGATGGCTCTGAATCCGCCACGACCGACACCGCTGACGATGCCTCTTCAAACGTCACCCCCATCGACGAGGTCGAAAACCCCGACCTCAACCGCGCCCGCGGTGTATATCTCAGCAGCATTCCCGACTACGCCGGCAACCCCTACGTTGCCCTCCGCGCCGACGGCACGCATCCGCTCGGCACGCCGTCATTCACACTCGATGAATACGATCGTGCCACCGAAGAGGGCTGCTTTAAGAAATTCTCCAAGCTCGACAGCCTGGGCCGCACTCGCAAGGCGCTCGCCTGCGTGGGCCCCGAATCGCTCGGTCAGGGCAAGCGCGGCGATATCTCGCGTATCCATCCTGCCGGTTGGCACCAGCAGCGCTACGACTTTATTCCAGGCCAGAGCCTCTACAACCGCTGCCACCTCATCGCCTGGTCACTCTGCGGCGAAAACGCCAACCGCAAGAATCTCCTCACCGGCACGCGCTATCTCAACGAGACGGGCATGCTGCCGTTTGAAGAGCAGATCCTCGACTACGTCCGCGACACGGGCAACCACGTGCTCTATCGCGTCACGCCTATGTACAACGAGGAGGAGCTCGTCTGTCGTGGCATTCGTCTGGAAGCACAATCGATCGAAGACCACGGCAAAACCCTGTGCTTCCACGTATATTGCTACAATCTGCAGCCGCACGTGCAGATCGACTACGCCACCGGCCGCAATCAGGCCTCGGGGGACTAGGGCCGACCAAGCTGCCCCAAAACCTAACATGGTCCGTTTCCCCCGTCCCCCAGGAATCAAAAAAGGGCCGCCCCGGATTGCCCAGAGCGGCCCTTGCATCGGCATGTATGTTGCAGGCAACGCCACACGCTACTTGGCGCGGCCCTCCTCATAGCGCTCGACCAGCTTGGCCTGAACGTCATAGGGCACCTGCTCATAGCCCGCGGGCTTCATGGTAAAGTCGCCCGTGCCGCGCGTGATGGAGCGCAGGCGCGTCGAGTAATCCGTCAGCTCGGCCAGCGGCGCCTGGGCAATGACCACGGTGTCTCCGCGCTCATCGGTCTCCATGCCCGTCACGCGACCGCGCGAGGCCGAGATGTCGCCCATCACGGCGCCGGCGTAGCTCTCGGGGATCGTCACCGTGATTTCCTCGATAGGCTCCAGCACCACTGGATCGGCATCGGCGCATGCCTTGCGCAGGCCGATGCGAGCCGCCGCGCGGAACGCCATCTCGTTGGAGTCGACGCTGTGATACGAACCGTCGTACACAGCCACGCGAATGCCCGTGAGCGGGTAGCCGGCAATAATACCGTCCTTCATGGTCTCCTGGACGCCCTTGTCCACGGCGGGAATCAGCGAGCGCGGAATGCGACCGCCCACGACCTCGTCCACGAACTCATAGCCGTCGCTCGTGCCGTCGGACCCAATGAGCGGCTCGACGCGCAGCCAGCAGTCGCCGTACTGACCGGCACCGCCGGTCTGCTTCTTGTGGCGACCCTGGGCGCTCGCCGTGCGGCGGATGGTCTCGCGATACGGAATGCGGATCGGCACGCTCTTGGCGGCGACCTTGGTGCGGTCCTCCAGACGGTTGAGCAGCACCGAAACCTGTGCCTCACCAACGGCAGAGATAATGGTCTGGCCAGTCTCCTCGTCGCGGTCGATGCTCATGGTCGGGTCTGCCTTGCAGGCCTTCTCGATAAACGTGTAGAGCTTCTCTTCGTCGCCGCGATTCTCGGCCTCGATGGCGATGCGGTACTGAGAGTTGGGGAACTTAAACGCCGCAGCCTCGACCTTACCGGTAATGGAGAGCGTATCGCCCGTCTCGGCCGCCAGCTTGGGCGCCACGATGATGTCGCCGGCATAGGCGTGACCGACCTCGGTCATGTCGCGACCGCACATCACATACAGGTGAGCCAGACGGTCGCCCTTGCGCGTGCGCGCGATGATCAGCTCAAGACCCGGCTCAAGCGTACCCGTCAGCACCTTGATAAAGCTGATGCGACCCTGCTGCGGATCGGCCAGCGTCTTAAACACAAACGCCACCGGACGGTCATCGTCACTCGAGATCTTAAGCGAATCGCCGTCGATGAGCGGCATCTCGCCGTAGTCGGTCGGCGCCGGGAAGTACGTCGCGATGTCGTCCATCAGCGAGTTGACGCCCTGCTCCTTAATGCAATCGCCCGCAAAGACCGGCACAAAGATGCGCTCGGCAATCGCCTTCGACAGCAGGCCTTCAAGCTCCTCCTGCGTCAGCGTCTCCTCGCCTTCCAAGTACTTCATCATCAGTTCGTCGTCGGCCTCGGCCACCAGCTCGCACAGATGGTCATGGGCCTCCTCGGCCTGGGCACGATACTCCTCGGGAATCTCCGACTCAACGGCCTCGGCGCCGTTGCAATGGCGCGCCTTCATGCGCACCAGGTCGATGATGCCGTCAAAGTCCTCGCCTTCGCCCCAGGGAAGAGTCACGGCGCCCAGGCGCGTACCAAAGCGCTCCTGCAGCAGGTCCATTGTGGTCGCAAAGCTGGCCTCGGAGCGCGACAGGCGGTTTACGAACACCGCACGCGCCAGGCGCAGATCCTCGGCGGCATACCAGAGCTTAACCGTCGTAGGCTGCGGGCCGGCCTCGGCGTCGACCACAAACAGGGCCGTCTCGCAGACGCTCATCGCGGCAAAGGCGTCGCCGATAAAATCGGGGTAGCACGGGGCATCGAGCACATTGATACGAGCGCCCTTCCAGTCGATCGGCGCGATGGTTGTCGAGATGGAAAACGCACGCTTGACCTCTTCGGGGTCATAGTCGAGCGTGGGCTTGGTGCCGTCGTGGCCGCCCAGGCGGGCGGTCTTGCCGGAAAGGTGGAGCATGGCCTCGGCGAGTGAAGTCTTGCCCACCCCGCCTTGGCCTACGAGCACCACGTTCCTTACGTTACCGGTCTTGGGAGCACCCATGATGACCTCCTTGCAGGGCCGCGCGCAATGCGCGACGCCAACGGGGAGAGTTCGCGGTCGGTGCCGTCCTGGGAGCAGCATGGTCGGCAGCCGAGCCGACTCACCCTCCAAATGTCCTATGCCACCACCCTACCCTCACGGGCGGCTGTCCATGCATACCTTTCGGCGCACGTATGAATACAGGCGGCGAGAGGAAGAGACAAGCTTGTGAGTCGATTATTGAACCCCGTCGACGCAAACAAAAGCCGCCACAGACCGTAAGACCTGCGGCGGCTTCGCCTCAATTAATAGTTGAGTAAATACCTGAGCCTATCCCTCGATACGGCTCAAGAACTCACGCGTGCGCTGCTCGCGCGGATGGTCGATGACCTGCTCGGCAGGTCCCTCCTCGACAATACGACCGCCGTCCATAAAGACCACGCGGTCGGCAACGTCGCGGGCAAACTGCATCGCGTGTGTCACGATCACCATAGTCATATTCTGCGCAGCGAGGTCTTTAATGACACGCAGCACCTCGGCCGTCAACTCTGGATCGAGCGCCGAGGTCGGCTCGTCAAAGAACAAGATTTCCGGGTCGAGCGCCAAGGCGCGGGCAATACTCACGCGCTGCTGCTGACCGCCCGAAAGCTCGCAGGGCACCTTGTTCTCGTTACCCGTAAGCCCCATCTGTGCAATAAGCTCGTGTGCGCGGGCCTCCGCCTGCTCGCGCGGGCGCTTAAGCACGCGGATCGGTGCATCGGTGATGTTTTTCATCACGGTATAGTGCGGGAACAGATTGTAGTTCTGAAACACCAGACCAAACCGCGAGCGCGCCTGTTTAGGTACATCGCCCTTTGCGTACACCGCGCCCGAACCCGCATCTGTCGCGACGGCAAGGTCGCCAAACGAGAGCGAGCCACCATCGAGCGTCTCGAGCAGCGTGGCACAGCGCAGCAGCGTGGACTTACCGCCGCCCGAAGGCCCGATAATCGCCACGACCTCGCCGCGCTTTACCTCGAGTGAGATATCCTTGAGCACCTCATTGCCGCCAAACGCCTTACGCGCGTTCGTTATCATCATTACCGTTCCGAACACGGGAACCTCCATGTGTTTGAGAAGTCAGCGAGCGTGTGGCTGACGAGACAATGTGCTTCGAAAGAGGAGCGCCGCGTACTTCTGTACGCAAGCGACGGTTTGAGGAGCAGATTGGCCGTCAGGCACGCGCGCAGCGTCGAGCAGTCCGCCGTTCGCTAGAACGGCGGAACGATCTAGTCATGGTAATAGTCCAGCTTCTTTTCGGCGGCGCCCAGCAGCATCTCGACCACAAAGTTAAAGACCCAGTAAATCAGCGCCGCGATCGCAAACGGCACCATACTCACTTGCGAGGCAACCAGCGCCTTGGCCGTCGAGAACATCTCCCCCACGCCGATGGCAAACGCCAGCGATGTGTCCTTGACCAGCGTGATGATCTCGTTGCCCATCGCCGGCAAAATGCGTTTGGCAACTTGCGGCATCACGATGTACAAAAATGTCTGCAGACGCGAGTAGCCCAGCACCTCGGCGGCCTCATATTGACCACGCGGAATCGACTGCAGGCCCGAGCGATAGATCTCGGCAAAGTAGCCGGCGTAGTTGATGATGAACGCCACAACGCACGCCGTCCACTTGGAATCGGGCGTGAGCGAGATGCCGAACACGTAGTACGGGGCGAAGTAGATGGCAAACATCTGTAGCATGAGCGGCGTGCCGCGCATGACCGAAATATAGATGCGCGCGATCCAGCGAAGCGGCGCAATTTTGCTCATGCGCATAAACACCACGGGAATTCCCAGCGGAATCGACCCGAGCAACGTCAGCACAAACAGCTGCAAGCTGACCAAGAATCCCTGGCCAAGCATCTGCATCATGACCTGAATAGACAACCCAAGCTCTCTTTCACAGTAACGGAACAGCGAACCCAATGCTAAAGCGGGTTTTCCAGGTGCCCGAGTTTGCCGTGAAAGAGGAGCGCCGCGTACTAAATGTACGCAAGCGACGGTTTGAACGGCAAAATCGGGTGCCTGGGAAAGCCGCTATTTGAGCACCCAGTTGTCGAAGGAAAGACCATAGCTTGAATACTTATCGCACAGGTCCTTGACCGTGCCGTCCTCGTAGAGCGCCTTGAGCGACTCGGTCACGGCATCGGCGGACTTGGTGTCGCCCTTCTTAAAGCCGACGGCGTAGTGCTCGCTGGACAGCGGCTTGTCGAGCTGCGTATAGGCATCGGGCTTGGCGGCAAGCTGATACTGGGCAATCGAAAGGTCGCAAGCCACGGCATCGACCGCGCCGCTCTCGAGCTGCATAAAGGCCGTGTTGTACTCGCCGATCGTGTCGAGCGTGGCAAACGTCGCCGCCAGATCCTTCTGGTCACCCTCGAGTACATCCTGCGCAGCGGAATCGGTCTGGGTAATCACGGTCTTGCCGGCAAGATCGTCCCAGCTCTTGATGCCCGCATCCTTCTTTACCACCAGCACCTGCTCGTTGAGCATGTACGGCTCGGAGAACGTGTAGTCGTCCTCACGGCCCTCCATGGTAAAGCCGTTCCAGATGCAGTTGATGGCGCCGGAGTTGAGCAGCGTATCCTTGGCGTCCCAGTCGATGGCCTCGTATTTGACCTCCCAGCCCTGCTTATCGGCAACAGCCTTGGCCAGATCGAGATCAAAGCCGGTGTACTCGCCATCGTCGCCCACAAAGCCGTACGGAGGATAGGACTTATCAAAGCCCACCACGAGCTTCTTGGACTCCGCGGCGCCCTTCACATCCTTGGCCGCGGCAGAGCCAGCAGCGGAGCCCTTGCCAGCACCACCGCCGCAACCGACAAGACCAAGGCCAAGCACCGCGGCGAGCGAGCCGGCTAGACCAACAAACTGACGACGAGACATATCGGTATTCATGGTATTCCCCCTTGATGGCACTTTAGTTAGGTAAAGTGAGTCATGCAACGTTCAGAATCATACACTTTACCTTGATAGAGTACAAGGGAAGGTTTGCCCGGCGTGGGCGGGGAGCGGCGCGTAATTAAGTTTCCCGCTCTACAGTCCTGCGCAAGACGGAAAGCACGCATGGAGCACTAGGTTGGAGCACCCGGCTGGGTGGCGCCCGGCGCGGAGTTTAATTTGCTGCTCTACAGTCCTGCTCACGACGGAGGCCACATTAAGTGGCCTCCTGTTCGTGCGGAACTCGCGACAAATTAAACTCCGCGCCGGGCGCCACCCAGCCGGGAGACAACGTGCTCGGAACCTTAAATAGCCTCCTCTCCAAACGGGCACGTTGAATGCACGGTACAATTGCTTCGGACTTTTCTTTTATTTAATAGTGGGGTTAATTCATGGCAGAATCTCGTGCGGAGCGTAAGGCTCGTCGTGCTTTGATCGAGGCGGCTGAGGGGTCGGAGGAGAAAAAATCTTCCAAGAAATCCAAGTCGTCTCAGGATGCGAAGGGTAAGTCGGCGAAGGGCAAGGTTAAGACCAAGCGTTCTGGCTCTCGTCAGGGCGGGGATAAGGCGCCTCACGTTCGTTCCAAAGGCTCGCGCAAGGATTCGGCTCAGCCTGCGCGTAAGGCCGTGGATCCCAAGTCTCCCTGTTCGATCATGAAAGCTTGTGGTGGGTGTACGGCACTCAATCGTCCTTATAAGAAGCAGTTGGCGGCCAAGCAGGCTGCTATGGAGGAGCTGTTTGCTGAGCTCTGTGAGCGCGAGGGTGTTGCCGCAGATCCCATTCGCGGTATGGGTGTTACCTTGGGCGATCCGGGCAAATATCCTGCTCCGCGCGGTTTTCGTCATAAGGCTGCCACTCCCTTTGCTCCCGGTAAGGAGGGCGCTGTCCGCTGCGGCTTCTTTGAGCGCGGTTCGCACAGAATCGTTGCCGTGCCCGAATGCCCCGTCGAGGCGCCGGGAGCCCGCCAGATTCTCAACGGCATCGCTCGCGAGGCCGAACGTCTGCATATTCCTGCCTTTAACGAAGACAAGCATCTGGGGCTGCTCCGCTATGCCGTCGTTCGCTGCGGTTGGCGTACCGACCAGATTATGGTCACCCTCGTGACCGCTCAGCGCGACTTGCCGCATGCGCAGGAGTTCTTTGAGGCTGTCGCCGCACTCGATCCGCATATCGTCACCGTTGCCCAAAACATCAACGGACGCCCCGGTAACGCCATCTTGGGTGAGGAGACTCGTATCGTCTATGGCGCCGAGTGCATGCGCGACCAGCTGCTCGGTTGCGAATTCGATATCTCCCCTACCGCGTTCTACCAGACCAACCCGCAGCAGACCGAGCTGCTCTACCAGCTCGCTATCGATGGCATGGATCTGCGCCAGGGCGATGTGCTTATGGATGCTTACTGCGGCAGCGGCACCATCGGTCTTTGCGCAGCTAAAGAAGCCCAGAACAAGGGTATCGGCATCATGCTGCTCGGTGTGGAGCGCAACCCGGCGGGCATTGCCGACGCACGCCGCAATGCCGAGCTCAACGGCCTCACCCGCAGCGCTTGGTTTATGGCCGACGACGCCACCGATTACATCCTGGACGCTGCCGATAACAACGAGCGCGTTGACGTTCTCTCCATCGACCCGCCGCGCGCCGGCTCCACACCCGAGTTCCTCGAAGCCGCCTGCGCACTTAAGCCGCGCCGCATCACCTATATCAGCTGCAGCCCCGTGACCCAAGAGCGCGACCTGCACCAGCTCCTCGACGGAGGCTATCGCCTGCTCAAGATCACGCCCGTCGACATGTTCCCCCATACCGACCACACCGAAACCGTAGCGGTCCTCGAGCGCCGCTAATCCACCCCGGTAGATTTTCGAGACAAGAAAGGGGGCGGCCCGTCTGGACCGCCCCCTTCGCTTGGTTTATGAACTCCGCTACATCCCCTTGCGCAGGTCACATACGCCGGCTGCCGCCATCTCGCGCAGCAGCGTCTCGCGGTCGCGCGTCACGATCAAATCCAGCGGGAAGTGAATCTCGTCAAGCATCTTGCGCGCGTGATCGAGTTTGCCAATGGCCATGCCAATGTGGGCATCGGTCGACACGCCAATACCCACGCCCAGCTCGGCGCAGCGCTCGGCGATCTTGCGGCATACGGCCCAATGCTCAGTGTCGACACCGTGTTCAAGACTATGGTTGTTGATCTCGATAATCTTGTGCTTGGCCTTGGCCGCCAGCAGCACCTCATCGATATCGAACGGCACGCCCGAGCGCCCCGCGTGGCCCAGCATGAATACCTTGGGGTGTTCCAAGGCATTGATATACATCTCGGTTGTCTGGGCGAGCGTCGCGCCTTCGGCAATCTGCGGATTATGCACGCTTGCCACCAAATAATCCAAATTGCGCGTCACCAAATCGAACAGCGAATGCTCACGACTATACGAATCGCCGGCGATATCGAGCGAAACGGGAATGTCCTCGCCAAACAAGCTGCCGTCCAGCGAAACGATATCGGCCTCGGCGCCGCGAAGCACCAGCACGCCGCTCCAAATGCGCGGCCAGATATCCTGGTTGATAAAGAACTGGTAACTGCGCAGGTCATTGGGGCAGGCTGTAACCATAGAGCTCAGATGGTCGGCAGATCCGAGCACCTGCAGACCACGCTCTGCCGCCCAATAGATGTTCTCCTCGATGGTTGAGTACGCATGCGCAGAGAACATCGTATGAGTATGAATATCACAAGAAAGAAGGTAGGGCATCGGGTCTCCTTGTCCAGTATGGCCGTCGCGTATATTCATTGTACGCATAGCTTTCGGCAGTCGTAAAACTGCTTCATCCCAATCACACAACGGCATAGACAACGGGGTCTGGCTTAAAACCAAACCCCGTTTCACGTAAAACATTGTAAGCAGAGCGCTTTACTTTCGACGATATTCGTCGGCCAGCTGCTTCCAGGCAGGCAGCGAGTTGACGATTGTCTCATAGCTCACGCAGTAGCCCAGGCGGAACCAGCCCGGCATGCCAAAGCTATCCGAAGGCACCGCGAGCAGCTCATACTTCTTCGCGCGCTCACAGAAGGCGTTCGCATCGGGCTCCAGCGCTTTCACCCACAGGTAGAACGCGCCATCCGGCTCAACATAGGTGTAGCCGTACTCCGCCAGCGCATCGGTAAGCGCGGTGCGGTTGCGCGCATAGGCCTCAACGTCACTCGGCTCATCGATGCAATCGATGATCACGCGCTGGAAGAGCGCCGGTGCACACACGAAGCCCAGCGTACGGGCGGCACCGGCAACGGCGGGCATTAGACGAGCTGCCTGAGGATTCGTATTGGGAACCAGGATCCACCCGACGCGCTCGCCCGGTAGCGAAAGCGACTTGGAATACGAGTAGCACACGATGGTGTGCTCGTAGATCGAAGGCACCCAAGGCACCTCGGCACCGTACACGATCTCGCGGTACGGCTCATCCGAGATGAGCATAATCGGATTCTCGGGATCGCGCTTGGCGTTGACCTCGCGCAGAACATTGGCCAGTCGCGTCAGCGTGTCGCGTGTATATACGGCACCGGTCGGATTGTTGGGCGAGTCGATGATGACGGCAGTCGTCTTATCGGTAATCGCCTTGAGCACGTTGTCCACGCTCAGCTGGAACGCATCTTCATCGGCGAGCGCCTCAACACACGTACAGCCGGCCTTCTCAATCCAAACGCGATACTCCGGAAAGTATGGGGCGATAACAATAACCTCGTCGCCCGGGTTCGTAACGGCGTTGAGCGTGCAGGTGAGCGAAGCCGCGGCACCCACCGTCATAAAGACGTCTTTGCCCTCATAGCTCGTGCCAAAACGGCGGTTGAGTGACTCGGCCACGGCGGTACGGCACTGCGGCAGACCCGGTGCAGGCGTGTATCCATGCAGCTGGTCGCTCGGCAGCTCCAAGGCCTTCTTAATGGACTCAGCCACGGCGGCAGGTGCCGGAACGCTCGGGTTACCCAGCGAAAAATCGAATACGTTCTCCGCACCGATCTGCGCCTTGCGCTCAAGGCCATAGCTAAAGATCTCACGGATGATGGAGCTTTCCGCACCGCGAGCATACATAGTTTCGTTGATCATCTGTTCCCCTTTCGCATAGGCGCTATTGTACGCTTTAGCTGAGCAAAGTGCCGCAGCAATGTTGATTGGGGACAGACTTAAATGCGTGAAAACGCTCATTTAAGTCTGTCCCCAATCAACATTGCGCTTAAAAGAAAAGCCTCCACAGGTTTCCCCGCGGAGGCTTTCGCTACAAGAACTATTTGTCGGCGTCGGTGTTGCCGTCAGCGTTGGCGGCATTGCCATCTCCGGCATCATCGGATGCGGCTTCGGCATCCTCCTGCATGGCCGCCTGCGCAAAGGCCGCGGCATCAGCCGCCAACTCCTCCTCGCTCATGCGAGGCGAGCGCTTCTTGGTCGGCATGCCGGCCGCCTTGGCGTTGCGCTCCTCCTTGGCCGCCAGGATATCGCCCTCGCGCTCAAGGTAAGCATCCCACTCGTTGTCGAGCAGGGCGTTCACGGCGTCGCCTTCGACGGTCTCGCGCTCAAGCAGCACCTTCGCCATCAGATCGAGCTGATCGCGACGGGCATCCAAAATCTCGACCGCACGGCGATGGGCTTCGCGCATGATGCGCTGAACCTCGATATCGATGCGGCGCGCCGTCTCCTCGGAGTAATCCTGGTGATCGGCGTAGTCGCGACCCAGGAACACCTGATGTTGCGCCTCGCCAAAGACCTGCGTGCCCAGCTCCTCGCTCATGCCCAAGCGCGTGACCATCTCGCGCGCCATCTTAGTCGCGCGCTCCAGATCGTTGCTCGCGCCCGACGTGATGTCGTCGCACATGAGCTCCTCGGCAACGCGACCGCCCAAGAACACGGCGAGCTCGTCGAGCATCTCGTTCTTGGTCTTGAGGAAGTGGTCCTCCTGCGGAAGCTGCAGTGTGTAGCCCAGGGCCTGACCGCGGCTGACGATCGAGATCTTATGAACCGGATCGGAGTGCTCCAGGATGTGGCCCACCAAAGCGTGACCGCTCTCATGGTAGGCAATCGTGGTGCGCTCGACTTCGGTCATCACGCGACCCTTGCGTTGCGGTCCGGCAATCACGCGCTCCATCGACTCCTCGACCTCGTCCATCGAGATCACAGAACGATGACGGCGAGCGGCCAGCAGCGCAGACTCGTTGAGCAGGTTCGCCAAATCGGCACCAGTAAAGCCAACGGTCATCTGGGCGAGCTTCTCAAACTTAACGTCCTCGTCCATCGGCTTGTTCTCAGCATGCACGCGCAAGATCTGCTCGCGGCCCTTCACGTCCGGACGGTCGACCGTAACCTGACGGTCAAAACGGCCGGGGCGCAGCAATGCCGGGTCCAGAATATCGGGGCGGTTGGTCGCGGCGATCAGGATGACCGACTCGCTTTCCTCAAAACCGTCCATCTCGACCAGCAGCTGGTTGAGCGTTTGCTCGCGCTCGTCGTGACCGCCGCCCAAGCCAGCTCCGCGCTGACGTCCCACGGCATCGATCTCGTCAATAAAGATGATTGACGGAGCCTGAGACTTGGCCTCCTTAAAAAGGTCGCGCACGCGGCTGGCGCCGACACCCACGAACATCTCGACAAAGTCGGAACCCGAGATGCTAAAGAACGGCACGCCCGCCTCGCCGGCAACGGCCTTGGCCAGCAGGGTTTTACCGGTACCCGGAGGGCCAACCAGCAACACGCCGCGCGGAATCTTGGCGCCAAGCTTGCGATAGCGGTCCGGATCGCTCAAAAAGTCGCGAATCTCCTCGAGCTCCTCGACTGCCTCGTCCACACCGGCAACATCCTCAAACTTGACCTTGGGGCGCGTTGCCTCGTTGGTCTTGGCGTTGGTCATGCCAAACTGCATGTTCCTGTTGTTGGCGCCCATCATCTGGCGCATAAAGTAGAACATGATGGCGATCAGGGCGATCGTCGGAAGTACGCTCATCGCCAAGTCGCCCCAAAAATCGGGGTCATTGGTGTTGACGATGTACTTGGTATCGGGGTGCTCCGCCATAAGCTCGGCAAGCGAATCGGAACCGACGTAGGTCGAGGAGAAGCTCTTGAGCTCGCTCGTGTCACCCTTGTCCTTTTTCGTCTTCCAGTAATGACCCGCCACGCTTCCGTCTTGAACCGTATAGGTCAAATCTTCGACGCGATCCTGCTTAATGGCGTTGACCATCTCGCTCGTCGCGAGCTTTACGGTATTGCTGGAATTGGCAAAGCCGGAGCCCATGTTAAAGAAGGCGTAGCCCAGAAGCGCGCAAGCCAAAATAAAATACAGCCAGCCCGTACGCGTGGGCTTCTTGCCTCCGGGCATCCCCGGGATCTTAGGCTCCCGGGGAGTCTGGGAATTGTTATCGTTACGGTCGTCGGGCATCTTACGAATAAACCTCCGGTTTCAAAATGCCCAGATACGGAAGGTTACGATAGCGCTCGGCATAGTCGAGGCCGTAGCCCACCACAAAGGCATCGGGGCAATGGGTTCCAACATACTTGGGCGTGACGGCCGAGGTACGGTCCTCAACGTCCTTCCACAGGAAGGCGGCAACCTCCAGCGAGGCGGGCTTGCGGCTCTCGAGGTTCTTCATCAGATACTTGAGCGTCAGGCCCGAGTCCAGAATGTCCTCGACGATCAGCACGTCGCGACCGCGGATGTCGATATCCAGGTCCTTAATGATACGCACGATGCCCGAGGACTTCACACCGTCGCCATAGCTCGAAACAGCCATGAAATCGATGTTGGTCGGCAGCTCGATCTTGCGCATCAGGTCGCCCATAAAGACCACGGCGCCGCGCAGGACCGCAATCAGCACCAGATCCTTACCCGCGTAGTCGCGAGTAATCTGCTCGCCTAGGCGAGAGACGATACCGTCGATATCCTCCTGCGTAAACAGAACCTTCTCGATATCCGGATGTTGAGAAGCCATGACAACCCTTTCTTGTGCTTATCGCCCACGCACCGCCGCATGGACGCGAACTACACATTCTAGCAGCGCACGGGGTATATTTACCAGCACGTGCGCCATCAGCGCGGGAATACCGTCAACGTCGCACAGAATAGCTGGCGCGAAGCGCTATTCCGCATCGACCACACGAAGCAGATATGCCACGCGCGTTGCGGCCGTGCATTTAAAACGCTCGTCCGCGCGAACGCCCGCGACCCATACTACGGCACCTCCCGGAGCCGTTCTTACCACGGGTACGCCAGAGCGGTCTGAAACAGGAATGCGCGCCTCGTTTAACAGGTCTGACACTTTCTTGCTTCGGCCGTTCATCCCCAACGGGCACATCACGTCTCCCGGCACAGGGCTATCCACCCACAGGCGCGCCAATCGCGCCTCGGCGGGAATCTCCCCGCGCGAGCCGGCTAGCATCCGCTCGCTATCGCGGTCGGCGAACCCCAGGGCCGCCGCATCCACCAAGGCCGCAACCTCTCCGGCAGCAGCAAGCTCGCGGGCACGGTGCACGATATCGCGCCCCGGCTCCACAGCCATCGGCTCTGCTGTCAGCATACGCCCCGCCCCCAGCGGCAGATGACCGGGAACGGAGATCCAATCGGCCACTAAGCCCTCGCGCGCCGCCGGGGCCTTGAACGCCAGCATGCCAAACTCCACACGGGCATCAATTCCCGCAGGAAGCGTTACCGAGCCCGAGCCCGCAGCGACGCAGGCGAGCACGCGCTCCACGTGCCGCATCTCCGGTCGCGCGTCGGGATCGATGCGCTTAATCGCCAACCGCACGATACGCCGTGCAATCACAACCTCAGCGGCGGCAAGACGGCGCGCATCGAGCACCAGTGCGCCCGCCGCTTCCTTGCGCAGACAGCTTCGAAACGCCTGTGCCGAAAGCTGGGAAAGAAAGGCGTCTTCGTCGCCCAGAATTTCGCAAGCGGCGCCAATCGTCTTACAGACGCTCGCGTTGCGCCGTGCCACCACCGGCATCACCCGATGGCGTACATAGTTGCGCAGGTACGAAACGTCCTCGTTGCTTTCATCTTCCCGCCATGGCTGACCGTGCACCTGCAGATAGCTCACGAGCTCATCGTGCGTGAGGTCGAGCAAGGGGCGAACCACAATGTTCCGACGGCGCGGAATGCTCGATAGACCCGCGGGACCCGACCCCTTAATGGCGTTCATCAAAAATGTTTCCGCGCGGTCCGACGAAGTATGCGCGGTACAGATACGAGCCGCTGTCCGCGGTGCGCCCGATTCGGCACAAAGTTCGCGAACATATCTCCGTGCCGCGGCATAGCGCACCTCGCGAGCCGCAGCCTCGATATTGCCCGATTCGTCATCAAAATAGGCATGCTCAACACACAGTGGCAAGCCGTATTGCGCGCACAGGTCACGTACAAAGGCCTCGTCGCCATCGGATGCCTCCCCGCGCAGATGATGGTTTACATGCAGCACGTGCAATCGCTCGCGCGCAATGGGAGCGACGCCGCGCCCGTCCTGGATATCCAGCTTTGATGTGCAAGCCATAAGGAGCAGCGCCGTCGAGTCCGCACCGCCTGATACCATGAGCACTACGGGGGCAGCGGCCTGCCGCGTTGCCAGGGCGCTCTTATCCGTCCTCGGCGCGGCATGATGTCCATAGTGCTGAGATACCGTTGGCATTCGCTTCCTCCTCTATTCGTCCGCACCCATTGTATCCTTTGGAATCTTATGTCTCGCCTGCACCTTCATATCCTCAGCAGCGGCTCAAAAGGCAACTGCGCACTCGTCGAGGGGCCTCAGGGGCTCATCATGATCGACAACGGCCTGTCCCGCCGCGAGACACTTAAACGCATGGCGGAGCTTGGCCTCTCGGCAGACGACGTCGCCGCTCTAGTAATCACCCATGAGCATGGTGACCATATCAAGGGGCTCGATGTATGGTGCAAGCACTGGCATGGTCCCCTCTTTGCCAGCAGGGATACCCTTTCATGCAAAGAAAACCTCGCGCACCTGCCCGTAGAGGAATTTGACCCCGGCGACACGCTCCCCATTGCCGGCATCCACGTGCAAACCTACTCAACATCGCACGATGTCATCAATCCTGTCGGCTATCGATTTAATGCTCTCGATGATTCCATTGGGTTTGCCACCGACACCGGAGAGTTATCGAGCAAGGCCATAGGCATCCTCAAAGACTGTCGAGTTCTCGCGCTCGAAAGTAACCACGATGTAACTATGTTGCGCGAAGGAGCGTACCCCCGCTTTCTTCAGGAGCGCATCCTGTCCACAAAGGGGCACCTCTCCAACAACCAGGCCGCCGAAGCCGCGCGCGAACTTGTTACCGATCGCACCGAACAACTCATCGCCATGCACATCAGCCAGGACAATAATCGTCCAAGCCTTACCGTCAAAAGCTATGCCAACGCGCTTGATGCAAGTCTCGATGATGAACTCGGCAGTTCTGCCACCCGTCTTCAAGGGCCACGGAAGCTCTCGATACGCCCTGCAAGCCAGTATCAACCGACAACCATTCAATAGCCCCTCAAGACAACAAAGGGGGGCTGGGAATCACTTCCCAGCCCCCCTTAACTCATACTCTCGATTGAAGCAGAGCCATCGTTAGTCGATGGAGATCTTCGTAACGTTCTTCTTCTCGACAATCTTGGGAACCGTAACGGTCAGGATGCCGTCAGCATACTTAGCCGAAAGGCCCTCGCTCGAAGCGTCCTTCAGATACACGCCGCGCGTCGCGCTGTACGAGCTAAACTCCTTCTGCAGGAAGTTCTTGCCCTCGTTCTCCTCGTCCTCCACAACGTTCACGCTAATCGACAGGCGACCCTCATTGAGCTCAACGTCGATGTCATCCTTGGCGACACCGGTCAGATACGCCTTGACCTCGTAGCCATCACCCTTGTCCTCAACGTCAACGGGGAACGCCTTGGAGGCAATCGAGTTGTTTGCAAGGTCGGTCATATCATCAAACAGATCGAACAGCGAGCTAGCAGAAGGACGAACGCCAAAAACCGAACGATAAGGAACCATGCTTGCCATGTTTACCACTCCTTTTAAGGACTGCCGAGCCATCTTCTAGGTGACTGGGACTTCTTTTGACGCTCTTATATATGCCCACCCAGTGCCCATATATACATCGACTATAAAGTTTTTTGAGTCCAGTACTATAAGCATATCTAAGTGTGTATGACTCAGGTTTTAGTAAGGTTAAGGTTCTTTGAACCAGAGCTTAAATAACAAGTATGTTCGCAGCTACAAATAACAAGGGGCTTACAATGAGCGCGTACACGTTGTTGGTAACGAGCTAAAGGGCATCATGGACGATCAAAAACAGGACAACACGTTTATGCCGGAGCAGGACGAAGCATCCAGCCCGCAACCGATTCGATTCCATCGCCCCCACATCTCGCAAGAGCCCATCAATGATCCAGAGCCCAAATATGTGACAAGAAACCGATATCAAACACTCGAAGAAGCACAAACGGGGCGCAAACATATGGGCGTCGCCTCGGGAGACCCTGTATATCTGAAAGACGCACCATTATCTAAAAACAGCGTAGCTAGTGATGAGCCGATGAAAGCATCCGCCGTCCATCAACAAAGAGGGCCTCGACCCAAGCAAACCTTGACGCATTCGGCTCGCTATCTCGAAACGCCAAAACAGGGAAAGTCAATCTTCGTTTCGTCAAGTAAACGACGCAAGCAGCATCAGCTGACAATTCTGCTTTTGACCATTGCGGCCATAGTAGTTGCCCTTGTTATACGATTTATTTTCTTTAAATAAAGGCTCAATACCGAAAACAACAAGATCGTCTGGTGTAATTGAGTCATTTACGCCCCGTAAACGCAAAAAAGGGGGAGGCCGCGAGGCCTCCCCCTTTTTCAGTTTCGA
>DXMD01000018.1:0-49458 GCA_019414385.1 Collinsella sp.
CAGCCATAAAAAAGCCTCCCATTTCTTGTGTCCAAGAAATGGGAGGCAGTTCAGTATGAACTCGGGGCTCTTTGTGCCGCACATCTATGAGAGGAGAAATTCGATGCGTACGGGCGCTATTCCATGAAGCCGCAATGGTGCGATGGGGCCAGGTTTACATGCACCAAGTTGATGCAAAGTAACCTGTCCCCACGCAACAAGGGGTTGACTAGAGCTCGCAGGCAACCTTGTAGCCATCGCCGATGGCGTCGCGGATGTTGCCGCACTTGTTGGCATCGCCCAGCACGTGGGTGGCAACACCGGCTGCAGCCAGGTCGTCGGCCAGCTTGGTATTGGGACGATAGCCCATGGCAAGCACCAGCGTATCGGCACCTGTGATGGTGTGGACCTCTCCGTCCTTCTCGTAGCTGATGGTTTCCTCGGTGATCTCGGTCACCTTGGCCTCGGTCAGCACGTGGACACCCTTGGAGAGCATGCGCGTGATGAGCACCGCGCGACCGGCGCCGCCCTCGTTGGCGGCGAGCGTCTTGGTCATCTCGATGACGGTGACATCGCGATTGGCCGGCGACAGGTCGTTGACCAACGGGGCCAGGTAATCGGCCGCCTCGCAGCCAACGGTGCCGCCACCCACGATGACGATCTTCTTGCCCGGGAAAGCCTTGCCACCCAGCAGGTCGTCAGCCGTCATAACCTGCTTAAAGCCCTGCATGAAGGCCGGAGCGATGGGCTCGGCGCCATAAGCCAGGACAACCTCGTAACCTGCGTAGTCGCGCTGAATGTCCTCGGCCGAAAGTTCGGTACCAAAGGCGCATGTGACGCCGGCCTCGGCCAGGCGACGGTACTGATACTTGATCACGCGGGTGAGCTCCTGCTTTGCCGGCGGCACGGCCGCGATGCGCATCTCGCCGCCCGGCTCATCCTGCTTGTCCACGAGTACCACGTTGTGGCCGCGCTTGGCGGCAATGTAGGCTGCCTCCATGCCCGCAGGACCAGCGCCCACAACCAGTACATTCTTGGCCTCGGCGGCAGGCTCGTAGCCGGCCTCGTCGCGCTCCACGTCCGGGTTGACGGTGCAGGAGATGCGCTTGCCAAACATGATGCCGTTCAGGCAGCGCAGACAACCGATGCAGGGACGGATCTCGTCGGCGTTACCGGCAGCCGCCTTGTTGCAGAACTCGGCATCGCACAGATTGGCGCGACCCATCATACAGATGTCGGCAGCGCCGTCCTCAATCAGCTCCTCGGCAATCCAAGCCTCGTTGATGCGGCCGACGGTGGCGACGGGAATGTTGACGTGCTTTTTGATCTCGCGCGAGCAGGCGGCGTGCGAGGCTTGCTGCGTGCCGGCGGCGGGAATCGCAGATCCGCGCTTGATGGTGGTGCCGCCCGACACGTGAATCATGTCGACGCCGGCCTTCTCCAGACGACGTGAGACATAGATCATGTCGTTGAGGGCCAGGCCGCCATCGGTGTACTCATCGCCCGAGATGCGGACGTCGATGATAAAGTCCTTGCCGCAGCGCTCGCGAATCTCGGCGATGACCTCGAGCAAAAAGCGCATGCGAGCGTCGAGCGAGCCGCCATACTCATCCGTACGCTTGTTGTAGAGCGGGGTCAAAAAGCCGCCGAGCATGCCGTGGGCGTGCGCCGCATGGACCTCGACGCCATCGACACCGGCCTTCTGCATACGCACGGCAGCGTCGCCAAACTGATGCGTGAGCTCGTGAATCTCATCGACCGTGATGGGGCGCGGCGCCTCGCGGGCATAGGACGGGCCCACAAAGGACGGAGCGATCAGGCGCGGCGTGCCCGGGATGTTAAAGGCCATGTAGGCGGGGTGGAAGAGCTGCGGCATGATCTTGCAGCCATACTCGTGGACGGCTGCGGCGAGCTTTTCCCAGCCGGGGATAAACGTGTCGTCGTAGCAGCACATATCGCCCGGCAGATAGGTATAGGTGGGCTCGACCGTCACGACCTCGGTGATGATGAGACCCACGCCGCCCTTGGCGCGGGCACGGTAATGATCGACCAAGTCGTCGGTCACATAGCCGTGATCGGCCAGGTTGGTAGATACCGGCGGCATAAAGACGCGGTTCTTGACCTCGGTCGTACCGACCTTGATCGGGCTAAAGAGCATCGGGTAGGCGGAGGACTCCATGCAGGTTTCCTTTCGATTGAGCCGCTCGGCGGCAGTTACTGACGTACCTATCGTATCAGCAACTGCCGTATCTGCAGTCAAACATGCCCAAACGCCGATCGGCTAATGAATACCGCGGCCCAAGTCTTCGGCGATTTTGTCCACGCCCTTAAGTGCGGCGCACGTCTTTTTGTTGGAGCAATGCCCCGTGCAAACGCCACCCTGAGCGCAGTCGGCGCAGGTGCCCTTGCGGTAGATGCGCACGCATACCGCGACAAACGCAATACCGATAACAGCCAGTACAACAATATCGATAGGTGCCATAGCAAGCCTCCTCTAGTTAACCATCACTTACTTTACCCCATTCTCCACCTACCAAAAAGGGACGGGTTTATTTTGGTCGGTTTTATCTGCGGAAACGCCACATCTCCCCCACCAAAAAGCCCGAGTGTCGCTGGGACACCCGGGCTCGTGGAAAGGGGCTGATCCTTATTCGGACTTAAGCGGAAACTGCGGCGGAGGCAGTGTTGGTCTCGTCCTCGTCGGTCCAAGCGTGCTTGGGCATAGGACGGAAAATCTGGAAGAGCATCGCGACCAGCAGCACGATAGCCACAACCGTCCAGATACCAAACTGGCCGAGGACAAGCAGGTTGTAGAACTGGTTGATGAACAGGCCAATAACCCATGCGAAGGCGCACTCGTAGCCGATGGCAATCGCGGTCCACTTGCCGGAGTCCATCTGGTTGCGGATGGTGCCCATGGCGGCAAAGCACGGAGCGCACAGCAGGTTAAAGGCACCGAAGGCCACGCAAGCGCCCATGGTCGGGAACATGCCGGCGAACGCGGTCCACAGGCTCGGGTCGGTCTCGGCGGCGTCGGCAACGGACAGCAGCGAACCGGCGGTGGCGACGACGTTCTCCTTGGCGACAAGGCCAGAGACAGTCAGCGCGGTGGCCTGCCAGGTGCTAAAGCCGAGCGGGGCGAAGATCCAAGCGACCAGGTTACCGAGCATGGCAAGCACGGAGTAGTCCATGAACTCCTCGGGGATGCCGTCCATCGCAGGCAGGAAGCCAAAGGAGCCGTTGTAGCTACCAAAGTTGGACAGGAACCAAACCACGACAGTGGAGGCAAAGATGACCGTGCCAGCCTTCTTGATAAAGGCCCAGCAGCGCTCCCACACGTGCAGCGCCCAAGAGCGGATCGCCGGGAAGTGGTAGGCAGGGAGCTCCATGACAAACGGGGTCGGGCGGCCGGCGAAGAGCTTGGTCTTCTTGAGCATGAGGCCCGAAGCAATGACGGCAAAGACACCCAGGAAGTAGAAGAGCGGGCTGATCCATGCGGCAGTGGTAGAAGAATCGCCGATGATGGAACCCATGAGCAGGGCAATGATCGGCAGCTTAGCGCCACAGGGAATAAACGTGGTGGTCATGACCGTCATACGGCGGTCCTTCTCGTTCTCGATGGTCTTGGTGGCCATGACGCCGGGGACGCCGCAACCCGAGGACACGAGCATGGGGATAAAGGACTTACCGGACAGGCCAAAGCGGCGGAACACGCGGTCCATGATGAAGGCGACGCGCGCCATGTAGCCGCAGTCCTCCAGGAAAGACAGCATCACAAAAAGCAGGAACATCTGCGGCACAAAGCCAAAGATGGCGCCCAGGCCGCCGACGATACCATCGCAGACCAGCGAATCGACCAGGCCACCGTCCTCGGTGCCGCCCGCCACGAGGGCGTCGTGCACCACGGTGGTGATACCCGGGACATAGGGGCCGTACTCCGCCGGGTCAATCGAATCGGCAGCGTCCTCACCCACAGCCTCGACAGCCGCATCATACGCATCGCGACCCTGACCGAGCACGTACCAACCGTCGGTGCCGAAGAGCTGGTCGTTGGTGAAGTCGGTCACCGTGCCGCCCAGGGTAGAAACGGCGATGTAGTACACGCAGAACATGATGACCACAAAGATCGGCAGGCCCAGGATACGGTTGGTAACCACGCGGTCGATCTTCTCGGAGGTGCTCATCTTGGCAGGAGCCTTGGTCATGCACTCGTCGATAATGTGGGCAATCACGCCATAGCGCTCGCCGGTGATGATGGACTCGGCGTCGTCGTCGCAATCCTGCTCGCACTGGGCGACCAGCTGCTCAACGCGAGCGGCCTTCTCCTTGGTGAGGTTGATGAGCTTGCAGGCGTCCGCGTCGCGCTCAAACAGCTTGACAGCGTAGTAGCGACGCTTGTTGGCGGGAACGCTCGCCGGCAGGTTGTTCTCGATGTGGTCCAGAACGTCCTCGATAGAGGAATCGAACTTGTGCTCCGGCACCTGGCCCTTGGAAGCAGCGGACTTCTTGACCTGCTCGAACAGCTCCGTGATGCCCTTGTTCTTAAGGGCCGAGATCATCATGACCGGGCAACCGAGCTTCTTGGACAGCTTGTCGGTGTCGATCTTGTCGCCGTTCTTCTCGACCAAGTCGGCCATGTTGAGGGCGACGACCACGGGCAGGCCGGTCTCGATAACCTGAAGCGCCAGGTACAGGTTGCGCTCGAGGTTGGTGGCATCGACCACCTGGACGACGACATCGGGCTCGCCGCTCATGAGGTAGTCGCGCGAGCACTGCTCCTCGGGGCTGTAGGGGGAAAGCGAGTAGATGCCGGGGAGGTCCGTAATCGTGACGTTCTTGTCGCTTAGGAGCTTGGCTTCCTTTTTCTCAACCGTGACGCCGGGCCAGTTGCCAACGTAGCCGTTGGCGCCGGTGATCAGGTTGAAAAGCGTGGTCTTGCCGCAGTTGGGGTTACCCGCCAGCGCGACATGGATCTGAGAATCCGCCATTCAATCCTTCTTCCTTGTGTGCCCGCGCTGCTTTCTCCGCGCAGGCTGGATAATGTGCTTCAACGTAGCAAGTTTAAGTTAGAAAAACCTAACTTTATCTGCAGAAATAGCCGTCTAAGGGCCCCTTACTGGACCTCGACGACGGCAGCCTCCTCCTTGCGGATAGAAAGCTCGTAGCCGCGCACGTTGATCTCGACCGGATCACCGAGCGGCGCAACCTTTACGACCTTGAACGAAGTGCCCTTGATGAGCCCCAGGTCCATAAGGTGGCGGCGCAGCGCGCCCTCACCGTGAAGCTTGACGATCGTGGAGCTCTCGCCCACCTTAACGTCACCCAACGTCTTCATCCTCTTGTCCCCCTTTCAGTTTTTATAGAATGCTGCAGACTAACCGACGGTCATGATGTGCATGGCGACCTTGGTATCGATACCAAAGCGTGCGCCCAGCACGGTAACGATGATATTGGCGCCACTCGAGCTCACCACGTGAACCTCACTGCCCTCGACAAAGCCGAGGTCCTTGAGGTGGTGCTTCATGTCCTCATTGCCCTTTACACGAGACACGTGCACGGTTTCGCCCGCTTTCACCATCGAAAGCGGCATGGCCGGCATCTGCGGTCCGCAAGACATGAGTGTGCTCCTAACGTCAGTTCGTCCTCAACATCGACGCAGCAAAAGTTAACCACGTCTATGTTCGCTACAGTAAACTAGCACGTGGTTAACTTTTTGGAAAGGGTTCCTATTCAGTTTTCGAAAAAAGTTTCCCATATGAAACAGATGTGACAAAGGGACAGCCCCTTTGTCACCTTGCGTTTAGAGCGAGAGGTTTCTGATCGACGTGACGCAGGAAGCCTCGTCTACGCCCGAAACGCGGAAGATGATGTCCTCGCCGCACTCACCGTAGAGAGCCATGAGCCCCATAACGTCGCGACCATCCGTATGGCGATCGCCGATGCTGACCGATACGTTGCTACGATGCTTGGCAATAATGTCATAGAGCAGCGCAACCGGGCGGGCATGCAGTCCCAACGGATCTTTAATCGTCTTTGTAAACTCGACCATGTCCCCTCCCGCGGCATCGCACATTCGGCCGGCAAACCCAGCCACGTGGTAGTTATTGTAGCGTTAGATGCTTGTCGAGAGCTCCTCTGAACACCTCATGGGCAAAAAGTGGCAAATATGAGTACTGCCACCAATTTAGTAGCAGCAAAATCGAGAGCAAAGTGCCTACTTTGAGCGATTCGAAGAGGTTGAAAGCCGTCAAACGCCCTTTAAAGGGGGTTAGATAAATTGATTTTGAGCCCATTTTCGCTCAGAACAGGACGAAAAATATGACACCTCTTTTGCAACAGTACTCATATTTGGCATTTTTTGACCACGGGGTCCAAAACCATGCCCCAAAACACAAAAGGAGGGACCTCGTAAGGCCCCTCCTTAGGAAAGGGAATCGATTTATTCCACAGCCGTAGATTAATCCTAGCCGCTACTCCATCATGTCGAGGACGGAGGGGCGCAGCTCGCTCTCGGCGGCCTCGGGATCGGTCTCGCGCAGGCGGTTGATATAGCGGTTGTACCAGATCACGGCAAGACCCAGGAAGACAACCACGCCGCCGACGTTGTAGACCAGCGTCAGCCACAGCGGCTGATCGAGCGGAATGGTGCCGCAGATAAGCACGAAGCAGAAGACAACGAGCAGGAAGGCAGCAATGACCAGGCCAAAGGTACGCGAACCCATGCGGAAACCACGGGGAGCAGCGTCGAAGTTCTTGCGCAACATAAAGTAGGCAAGCAGAATCAGCAGCGGCGGGAGCAGAGCGGTGGCAGCCGTCATGTTGGTGACGATCATGAGCAGGTCGTCGAGGTTGCCGGAACCCAGAGCCGGGATGACCAGGATGGGGACGACGATGGCGAACTGCAGCCAGGCAGCGCGGGCGGGAATGCCATGCTCGTTGAGCTCGACGATCTTGCTACCAAAGACACCCTTGGGGATCTCGGTGAAGAAAACCTTGATGGGAGCGGAGGTCCACATCATGAGGGAGCCCAACGTGGCGGCGAGAAGGATCAGGCCAATGACGCGCGTGGACACTTCCATGGGAATGCCAAAGTGGGCAAAGACAGCGCCGAACACGTCGAAGATGCCGGTGGAGATGGCAACGCCACCCTCGGGAATGAACAGGTTGACCAGCAGCGAAGCGCCTGCATACAGAAGGCCGATGGTCAGGCCGGCGATAACGACGGTGCGCACGAAGGCCTTGACGCCGCCCTTAAGGTCGTTAAGGAACACGCCGACAGACTCAGCGCCGCCAACGCCCTGGATGATCCAGGCAAGCGTACCGAAGAAGCCCCACGTAGTGGCAAAGCTGCTCGTGTCGGGTGCCATGTTAGCCGGAGTAGGAGCCGTGGCGAACTCGACGCCGCCAAAGGCAGCGGCCAGGGACAGCAGGATGAACACAGCGGTCAGGCCAAGAGCCGCAGTCGAGCCGAAGGACGAAATGGATCCGATCCACTTAGCGCCCTTGGTCGAAACCCACGTGGCGATAGCAAAGACAACGATCTCGATAATGGTGATCCACAGCTGCGAGAGCTCGGCATTGGCACCAAAGAACACGTAGCTCGCGTAAATGATGACGTTGGGCAGTACGGACGCAAAGTAGAACAGGTTGACAAACCAGTAGCTAAACGCCGTCAGGAATGCCCAGCGGCCGCCCATCGAGGTCTTGACCCAGGCGTACACGCCCGACTCGGAGTCCTTGTTAAGGCCGACGAACTCGGCGGTAACCAGGGTATAGGGGACAAAGTACAAAAGCGTGGCGAAGAAGAACGACGGCGCAGCTGCCAAGCCGATGGCCGCGTTGTTGTTGATGATGTTCTTGATACCGAACACGGCGGCGACCGTCATGCCCAGCAGAGCGAACGAACCAATCGTTCCTCGTTTTTCAGAGCTCATAAGCCCTCCCAATCATCCGTTATATCTCATCTAAAACCGTCCGGACTGCAAGCGCAATCGTGGACGGCACACCTGCTAAGGGGAATGGGGAAAAGGGAGTCAACAAAGCCATCCCCCTTAACGGCGCAAAGCAAACGTCCAAACGGACGAATACTACTTGTTGGGGAAGGAATAACCTTCAACCGTCACGTGCAGTACCACGACGCGGGGATCCGCGGCATCGGCCACGACACGGTAGGCCTCGTCAATCTCGACGACGGCAACGCCGCCGGCGGGAATCGTCACGGTCTCCCCCATACCCTCAAAGCGCTCGCGATCGTCGATATCGCTGTAGGCGCGCGTGCGGGTAAGATCCGTCTTGGAAGCCACCTCGACGGTCAGGTCGCCGTCGAGCGGGGCGAGCACGGCATGGTAGCGACGGTGACCGACCAGATCGGCGGTAGCTGCCTCGTGGGCGTTCACCCACCAGTACACCAACGAGTCGCCGATGGAGTAAGCCACGTCGTGCTGCAGGTCGGCAACGCCATCGAGCGCCTGACCGGTGCGCATCCACTTCTTGACGGACTTCATCTGAGCGTCGAAATCGACGCGCGAGTTAAAGACATGCATGACTTATGCCTCCTTAATGGGTGCCAGCGCCTGAGCCAGATCGGCAGACGTCAGCGGTCGCAGGGACACCTCAAAGCTGAAGCTCTCAAAACGGGTGCGGTAGGAATCGAGCACCTCGGAACCCCAAGAGTTCGAACCAAGGCCGAGCAGCTGGTCGTTGATATTGACCGTAACCGTGTCGCCCTTGACAAGGTCGTAGACGTGCTTGGCGTTATCGATGGCCTCGCAGCTATAGGGCCATGCCGAGAACGAGAACGGGTTGGAAGCGGCGTCGCTCGGACGCGTCACGACCAGACCGTCACCATGGCTAGAGCGCAGGGCGACCCAACGGGTGCCCTCGCGGTTAGCGCAATCCTGAGGCATAACGTAGGGCGTGAACATGTCGTCGACCGTAGTGCGGTAATGACCGACCGGGTTGGCGCGCAGCGAGTCCGGATAGTTCTCGCCCGGGCCGTGGCCATACCACTCGACGGCACGATCGCAACCGGGGACCTCGAAGGAGATGCCGATGCGCGGGATGATATCCGAGTAATCGCCGTAGGGCTCGCCGGAAACCTTGAGGTCGACGCGACCGCTCGGAAGCACGGTGTAGACGAGCTCGACGCGCATGCCGAACGCGCGGACGGGAGGAGCGATACGCTGGCTCACGGTAACGACGACCGCATTGCCATCCTGCTTCCAAGAAACCTTGCGGGTAGACGTCTGCATCACATCGATGAAGTTGTCCTTCCACAGTGAGTCATACTCCTGGGCATGGTTATCGACGAGCGGATGCCAAAAACCAACCTGGGGACCAGAGGCCATGACGTCGCGGCCGGATGCCTTCCACTCGCTCACGGTACCGTTGACTTTGCTGAAGGTCAGCTCGCCGTTGAGGGAGTGGATGCGGATCTCCTGCTCGGTCTCCTCAACCGTAAGCTCAGGACGAGCGGGGGGCACGATGGCCGGCGCCGGATGGTTTGCGATGGCAAACTGGCTTGCGCCCAGCTGGAACATCGGCTCGCACCAGACGTGAGCGGCCATGGTGTAGGCGCGCACGGTCAGCAGGGTCTCGCCCACTGCGGCCTCGCGAATCACCAGCGGCAGCTGGACGGACTCGCCGGGGGCAACCGCGCCGGGCATGAGCGTCTTGCGGCAGACCACGTCGCCGTCCACCAGGGTCTCGGCCGACAGGCAGACATCCTCGAGGGTGGTGAACCAACGCTTGTTGGTGACGGTCAGCTCGCCTGCCTCGGCGTCATAAGCCATGCGGACCGGGCAGATGACCTGGCCGTACTCGGTAAGGCCCGGGCTCGGCTGCTGCCAGGGGAACACCATGCCATCGATGCAGAAGTTGCTGTTGTTGGGGTAGTCGCCGTTGTCGCCGCCATACATGTCGTAGGCAACGCCGTCCTCGGTCACAGCAGCCAAACCGTGGTCGCACCATTCCCAAATGAACTGGCCCTGGATGCAATCCCAACGATCAAAGACCTCCTGGTACTCGGACAGGCCTCCAGGGCCATTGCCCATGGAGTGGCCGTACTCGCAGTTGATGCGCGGCTTGGGGAACGGATGCTCGCCAAAGTCGTTCATCTGCGAAACACGGGAGTACATCGTGGAAATGACGTCGACGGTATCGGCGTTGCGGTCCTCCTCGTAATGGACCGGACGATCATCGAGCTCGTGAGCCTTGGCGTACATCGCGCGGATGTTGCAGCCATAGCCGCTCTCGTTGCCCATCGACCACATAATGATGCAGGCGTGGTTGCGCTCCTGCATCACCAGGCGCTCAATGCGGTCGACGTAGGCCGGCTCCCATGCCGGATCGTCGGTGACCAGGGCGATGTTGCCGATATTCTCGAAGCCGTGGCTCTCCATATCGGTCTCGGCGACCAGCATGATGCCATACTCATCACACAGCTCGTAGAAGCGCGGGTCATTGGCATAGTGAGAGGTGCGCACCGCGTTGATGTTGTGCCGCTTCATGAGCTCCAGGTCGCGGCGCATGCGATCGAGGCCCACGGCGCGACCCTTGTGATCGTCGTGATCGTGGCGGTTGACGCCATGCATCTTAAAGTAAGTGCCGTTGAGGTAGATATGATTGCCCTCGACCGTCACCTCGGCAAGTCCCTGGTGATGCGGAACGTACTCGCTGACCTCGTCGCCGTCGTAGACCTCAAACGTAAGGTCATAGAGGAAGGGGTCCTCGGGGTTCCAGAAGTGGGCATCGGCAACGCTGCACTCGGCATGGCCATCGACGCACTCGCCCGTAGCGACCACGTTCTCGCCATCGCTGAGCGTAAACACGACGCGGGAAGCGCCCTCGGCCACCGTATCGAGCGTGATCAGAGCGGCATCGCCCTCGCGGTGCGTGCGGAACCTAAAGTCGACCAGGTGCGCGGCGGGACGCTGCATAAGGTACACATCGCGGAAGATGCCCGAGGCCCACCACATGTCCTGATCCTCGATATAGCTGCCATCGCTGTACTGCAGGACCTTGACCGCAAACAGGTTGTCGCCCTCGACGAGCGCGTCGGTCACGTCGAACTCGGCAGACAGGCGCGAGCCCTTGGTCATGCCGATAAACTGACCGTTGACGTACAGCTCACCATAGCTCTCGATGCCGTCAAAGCGAATGATCTCGCGAGCGCCGGCAGGCACGGCGGGAAGGTTGACGATGCGCTGGTAGACGCCCGTGGGGTCGTCGGAGGGAACGAACGGCTGATCCACCGGGAACGGGAAACCCTCGTCGGTGTAGGCAAGGTTGCCATAGCCATCCACCTGCCACAGGTGCGGAACCTCCACGTGATCCCACTCGGGCTCGTACGTAGAGAGCTCCTCGTTGGAAACGGCAGCAGGCCCCTCAAAGAGGCGGAACTGCCACGAGCCGGACAGCTGGACAAACCCGCGCGACAGCTCGCGGCTGTACGTAGCGGCGAGATCGGCGGTCTCGTAACCCATAAAGTACGCATGGGGTGCCAGGCGGTTCCTGTGGGTGAGCGCTTGGTTTTCCCAATCGTTAATGGCGTCCATGGTGATGCTCCTTCGTCATCGTAGTGATTCTTGTGCAACCGGTTGTCCTTATCTTACGGGCGATGCCAAACCCTGTGCAACCGGTTGTCCGCTGAACGGTCGATTCTGCCGGATTAACGGTGCAACCGGTTGTACAACCGCCTCACTTATGTCACCCTGAGTATCGAAACTCAGCGCAAAACATCATTCTTAAGCTCGTAGGCAACCGCCACGCCCGCTGATATCTCACCCACACGAGACGTATTCGATTGCGGCTTGGTTGCAAAACGACACCTGTCACCGGATATCATGAACGCTGTTCAGGTGCACTATAGTAAGCTGTATCCGCACCAGCCCGTATCAGTGACAACATCGACCGCATTTTCCAGGAGACGCCATGACCCAACCAGTTCGCACCGCACCTACGCTTGCCGAGGTTGCCGCAGCTGCCGGCGTGTCGCGCTCCACGGCATCGCGCGCCCTCAACGATTCGCCCCGCATTAGCGAGGAAACCAAAAAGCGCGTCCGCGCGGCGGCCAAGGAAGTCAATTTTGTCCCCAATGCCCGTGGCCGAGCGCTCGCTGTCGGGCGCACGGAAATCATCGCCGTGCTCGTGACCGAGCCCCTGAGTGAACTCTTCAGCGACCCCACCTATAGCGAGTTTTTGAGCGGCATTACCGAGGAACTGTCGGAGTCGTCCTATCTGCCCGTTATCTTGCAGGCGTCTTCTACGCATGAGCGCAACCGCGCACGCGAGCACTTTGAGCGCCGCTCGTTCGACGCCGTGATCGACGTCTCCCCTTACAAGGGCAGCGAGCTGCTCGAGGTGCTGCGCGAGCTGGGCGTACCCACCGTGTTGTGCGGCCAGCTCGAGGGCCACCCCTATCACGACGTGTTCTCGACAGTCTACTCTGACGACGAAGAGGGTGGACGCTTTGCGGCACTCGCTATGAAAGAGCGCGGGCGCAAAGATATCGTCGCCGTGTTGGGACCGCAAGACAACCCCGCTGTTGTCGACCGCCTGCGCGGCTACCGCGCCGTCTTGGGCGAAGACCTCCCAGACGCAAACGTTATCTATACCGGCTGGAACAGCGGAGACGGCTATCAGGCCATGCACCAGATCCTCGCGCGCGAGATTGCTTTCGATGGCGTGCTCTGCGGATCGGACCGTATCGCGGCTGGCGTCATCACCGCACTCAACGAGGCAGGCCTATCTGTTCCGGCGGACGTTTCTGTCGTCGGCTTCGACGATCACGAGATTGCGGCGTGCTGCGTCCCCGCGCTCACGACCGTCCGCCAGCCCCTGCGCGAAGAAGGCCACATGGCCGCCAACATTGCGCTCGACATGATCACGGGCGCCGAGCCCACCACCTCCGTGATGCACATGCAGCTAATTCAGAGAGACTCGCTATAAGAAACTGGGACAGGCTTTCCGCCAGACAGTTGTTGCGGAAAGCCTGCCCCGTTTTGAGTGCTCATTCTGGGGCACAGTTTCCGTTAGACCGCTCAACCGGAAACTGTGTCCCATTTTTTGCCGAATTCTGGGTCGCGCTTTCCCAGAGGACCCCCTTTGGGAAAGCGCGACCCGTTCTGGACGCAGATTCCGGGACGCACTTTCCGCGACGCCCGGTCATCCCATGCCCCCACAACCTCGGCGCATAAAAAACGAGGGAAGGCGCGCGTCCTTCCCTCGTTACGGGCAATATGTAGCCGCTCGCCTACATCAGGCGCAGGCTAACGTCCTTGAGCTGGGCGCCGCTAACGGCACTCGGGGCGCCCGACATGAGGTCGGAGCCGCTGGCCGTCTTGGGGAACGCCATGACGTCGCGGATGGAGTCGGAACCGGTGAGCAGCATGCACACGCGGTCCAGGCCCAGAGCAAAACCGCCCATCGGGGGCGCACCAAACTTGAGCGCCTCCATGAGGAAGCCAAACTGAGACTCGGCACGCTCCTCAGTAAAGCCCAGGAGCTTGAGCATGGACATCTGCATCTCGGCGTTGTGGATACGCATACCGCCGCCGCCGGCCTCAAAGCCGTCCATGACAAAGTCGTAGGTGCACGAACCGGCTGCCAGCGGGTCGGCCTCGATCTTGGCGATGTCGGTCTCGGTCGGCAGGGTGAAGGGCTGGTGCTCGGCAGCGTAGGCCTTGCGGTCCTCATCCCAGTGGAACAGCGGGAAGTTGACGACCCACAGGAAGTCGTGGCCCTCGCGCTTGATCTCGAGCGCGTTGGCCATGTGGGAACGCATGCCGCCCAGGATCTCGTCGGAGAGCAGGCGCGGGCCGGCGGCGAACATCACAAGGTCGCCGGGCTCGACGTCCATGCGCTCGCGCAGAGCGGCCATCTCCTCGTCCGAGAAGAACTTGACGATGGGGCTGTTGATGGAGCCGTCCTCGCGGAAGGCGATCCAGGCCAAGCCCTTGGCGCCAAACGTGGAGGCCACGCCGGCGAGCTTATCGATCTTGGCACGTGCCCAGGCACCGGCGCCCTTGGCGTTGATAGCCTTGACGACAGAGCCCTCCTCGTTTGCGGCAGTCGCAAAGACCTTGAACTTGGAGTTGGCGAAGATGTCGGTCAGGTCGACCAAGTGCATGCCATAGCGGGTATCGGGCTTGTCGGAGCCATAGGTGTCCATGGCCTCCCAGTAGTTCATGCGACGCAGCGGCGTGGGCATCTCGACACCCATGCGGCCGAAGGCATCGGCCAGGACCTCTTCGAGCGCGCTCATGACGTCATTCTGGTCCACGAAGGACATCTCAATATCGACCTGGGTGAACTCGGGCTGACGGTCGGCACGCAAGTCCTCGTCGCGGAAGCACTTGGCAACCTGGTAGTAGCGCTCGACGCCACCGACCATAAGCAGCTGCTTCAGGAGCTGCGGGGACTGCGGCAGGGCATAGAAGTTGCCCGGCTGGATGCGGCTGGGGACGATGAAGTCGCGGGCGCCCTCGGGCGTAGACTTGAACAGGGAGGGCGTCTCGACCTCCATGAACTCACGGTTGTGCAGCGCCTCGCGAATGGCAAAGGTAAAGTCGGAGCGCAGCTTGAGGTTGGCCATCATCTCGGGACGACGAAGGTCCAGATAGCGATAGCGCAGGCGGGTGTCCTCGCTGGTCTCGATGCCGTCCTCGATCTGGAACGGCGGGGTGACGGAAGTGTTGAGCACCTCGGCATGATCGGTCAGGACCTCGATCTCGCCGGTCGCGAGCTTGGTGTTGGTGGTCTCCTCGCCACGGGCGCGCACGACGCCATGGATCTTGATGGGCCACTCGGGACGCATAGTCTCGGCGATCTTAAAGGCGTCGCCGTCGGAGTGCTCGGGGTCGAAGGTGAGCTGCGTGATGCCCTCGCGGTCGCGAAGGTCGCAGAAGATAAGGCCGCCGTGGTCGCGGCGACGGCTCACCCAACCGGTGAGGGTGACCTCTTCGCCCACGTTCTCGAAGCGAAGCTCGCCGCAGGTACGGGTGTGCATGGAATGCTCGTCAATGGGACGGGTCTGGCTCATACCAGTGATCCTCCTTTATGGATCTGTGCCGCCCCGTGTCGTTCCGGGCGGCGTCGTACAGATTTGCCCAGCCTGCGTAAACCGCGCAGCCAGACATGGCGTTCTATCTTATCGCACCTGTGTCGATGTGCCGCGAAAAAGTAGCTCTTGCCCAAAGACTTGACGGAGACGAAACAATTGACACACCGCGGCACCCGCCCGCACTCGTCACGTGCGACAATATGCCCCAATAAAACAGCACTCGGAAAGGCCCGCCATGACTGCACGCCTCATCGTTATGGATATCGACTCCACGCTCATCAACCAGGAGGTCATCGACCTGTTGGGCGAAGAGGCCGGCGTGGGCGAGCAGGTGGCACAGATCACCGAACGCGCCATGCGCGGCGAGCTTGACTTTAAGCAGGCGCTCGAGGAGCGTGTGGGGCTGCTCGCCGGCCTGGACGAGAGCGTGTTCGAGCGCACCTTTGAGCGCGTGACATTTACCCCCGGCGCGTTGGAGCTTGTGCGCTCAGCGCACAGCAAGGGCTGGAAGGTCGGCGTGGTGAGCGGCGGCTTTCACGAGGTCGCCGACAAGATCGTGGCTGCCACGGGCATCGATTTTTGCCTGGCCAATCGTCTGGAGGTCGTGGACGGCAAGCTCACCGGTAAGTTGGCTGCCGACATTGTGACCAAGGAGTCCAAGCTCATCCAGCTGCTGGACTGGGCAGTTGAGTGCGGCGTCGATATGGCACACACCGTGGCAATCGGCGACGGGGCAAACGACATCCCCATGATCCAGGCCGCAGGCACGGGCATCGCGTTTTGCGCCAAGCCCAAGACGCGCGAGGCCGCCCCGTTTACCATCGACGAGCGCAATCTGATGCTCGCCATGGACATCATCCTGCGCGACTAGTCGATCCGTCTAACAATTGAATCAGTCTGTCCTATAGTTTCCGAACAATTTTGTCTTAGTGTTCGGAAATATACCCTTTGAGTGCTAGACTTTGCGCCGTCGAAGGGAACATATATGGATAAGCGAGATCTTGAGCAATTGCTGAGCGATGTTGCCGGCGGAGCAGTCACCCCTGCCGACGCCCTCACGCGCATCCAGACGGCTCCGACCGCCGATTTGGGCTTTGCGCAGCTCGATCTTTCGCGCGGGGTGCGCCAGGGAGCCGGCGAGGTTGTCTACGGGGCCGGTAAAACCGCCGATCAGATTGCCGCCATTATCGAAGCACTGCGCGATGCCAGCCAGGAGCGCATCCTGGTCACGCGCCTGGATGCCGAAAAAGCCGCGCGCACCGCTGAGCTTCTTGGCAACGGCATCGACCTGGGATATGTCCCAGACGCACAGCTCGCCCTCGTGGGCGGCAAGCCCTTCCCTACCGGCAACGGACGCATCGTCGTCGCCTGCGCCGGCACGAGCGACCTGCCCGTCGCCGAAGAAGCCGCGTTGACGGCCGAGTTCTATGGCAACGAGGTCGACCGCCTCTACGACGTGGGTGTCGCCGGCCTGCACCGTCTGCTCGCGCATGCCGAGGAACTTGCCCAGGCGCAGGTGGTCATTGCCATCGCCGGCATGGAGGGCGCTCTGGCAAGCGTTATCGGCGGCCTGGTGAGCTGTCCGGTCATCGCCGTTCCCACCAGCGTGGGCTACGGCGCGAGTTTTGGTGGCGTGGCCGCGCTACTCGCCATGCTCAATTCCTGCGCTAGCGGCGTTTCGGTCGTCAATATCGACAACGGCTTTGGCGCCGCCTACCAGGCAAGTCTTATCAATCATCTGAGCGCCGGCACGCCCTGCGCCCGTTAAGGAGCATTCCATGTCCAACCATCAGCACACGCTTATCATCGACGGCACCTCGGGCATCAGCGGCGACATGACCGTTGCGGCCCTGCTCGACCTGGGCGCCAGCGAGGAGCACCTGCGCGAGCAACTTGCCACGCTGCCGGTCGACGGCTTTGCGGTCGCTGTCACGCGCGTAAACAAGCATGGCATCGACGCCTGCGACTTCGATGTTCAGCTTGCAGCGGAGCTCGAAAACCACGATCACGATATGGCCTGGCTCTACGGCAACGAAGCGGGCACCGAGCACACACATGAGCATGAGCACCACCATCATGATCATGGCGAGCACGAACACGAGCACAACCACGAGCATGACCATGAGGCCCACGGCCATGACCACGATGGCCATCATCACGCCCACCACCATCACCACCGTTCTTTGGCGGATGTCACCGCCATCATCGATGACTCGCAGCTAAGCGATGGCGCCAAGCGTCGCGCGCTCGCCATCTTTACCGCGCTCGCCGCCGCCGAGGCCAAGGCCCACGGCAAAACGACCGAGACCGTCATGTTCCACGAGGTGGGCGCCATCGACTCCATCGTCGACGTCTGCTCTGTCGCCATCTGCCTCGATGACCTAGGTATTGAGGACATCGTGGTCGAGTCGCTCTCCGAGGGTCACGGCACCATCCGCTGTGCCCACGGCCTTATGCCCATTCCTGTCCCCGCTGTCGTCAACCTGTGCCAAGCGGGCAATATCGCCCTCACGCCCGCGCCGGTCGCCGGTGAGCTCGTGACGCCCACGGGCGCCGCCATCGTCGCCGCACTGCGCACGTCCGAGCACCTGCCGGCCCGCTACCGCATCGAGGCCGTCGGCTACGGCGCCGGTAAGCGCCCCTACGAGGGTTGCTCCGGTACGCTCCGCTGCCTGCTCGTTCACACGGACGCATAGCCATGGATGCCCGCAAGGCAAAAAGCCGCGCCGCCATCGTCGCGGCGTTCTCCGAACTGCTGCGCGAAGAGGACTACGGCAAGATCACCGTCGGCGACATCATCGCTCGCGCCCATGTGGGTCGGGCCACGTTCTATGGCCTCTTCAAGAGCAAAGATGACCTACTGTCCGAACTCGTGAGCGACATCTGCACCCACGCCCTCGACGACGATGGCACACCGCTCGATGATCCGCTCGTACAAGTCGAGCATATCCTCAACAACCTCTGGGAACGCCGCCAGGGCGTACGAGCCCTCGTAGCCGGCGCCGGCTCACGCGTCTTCGCCGACTGCTTACGCAAGACCATCATGTCACGAGCAGCCGAAACCGTCCCCACCGACCCAAACGGCGCCGCCGCCACCATGGACCGAAGCTTCCTACTACACCACATAGCCTCAAGCTTCGTAGGAATGGTCCAATGGTGGGCCTGGCACAACTTCCAAGCAGATAGGGCCGAAGTAGCCAAAGACTACCTATCAGCCATAAAGCCTCTCTTCACCTAAGTAAGAAGCTCATCCCAAAGCATCACCCCAACCCAGGGCGCCACGCATCCCAAAGTGTCAACAACAGCTCAACGCCCCTATCAGCAACAAGCCCCTCCCATCCAAATTCAGATATATGTTGGGTTGCTTGCTCGAGCGCAGCAAAGATCCCACAGCTGGCCGCATGGGGTAACTTCCCAGCGCATTCCGCAGGACGCAAAAAGGCTCGCCGCACGAAGTGCGCAGCGAGCCTTTTTGCATGTCCGAGGACGCGCTGGGAAGTTACCCCATGCGGACGGCGGACAACTATGTAGCCTTCGACTAGAACATGCCCAAGAAGCCATGCACAAACAGCGCGGCCACAATAGCACCGACAAACGGCGCGATGCCAGGAACAAGCAGACCATACTTCCAGTTGTTGTCGGCCTTGTTCTTGATCGGCAGCACCTGATAGGCCATGCGAGGACCAAGGTCACGAGCCTGGTTCATGGCGAAGCCGGTGATGCCGCCCATGCCCATGCCAACGGCCCAAACGATCAGGCCGACGCAGATTGCGAGCATCAGAACGTTCTCGCCGGCGCGGCTAGCGGCAGCAAGGATGGCGCTGATGAACACGAAGGTGCAGATAGCCTCGCAGAAGAAGTTACGAGCATAGTTCGTGCCCTCGGTGGTGGGGTTGGTCGAGAAGATGTTGCGCTGGGCAATGGGGTCGACGACGTCCTCGGAAGCCTTGAACTCATCGGCATACATAAACCAAGCGATCACGGCACCCACAAAGCCGCCGAGCATATCGGCAAGCATGAAGGGGATGCAGTTGCCCCACGGCACCAGGCCGACGATGCACTGGGCAAGCACCATGGCGGGGTTCATGCACACAGCGCCACCAAAGACAAACAGGCAGACCGAGATGCCAAAGGACCAGGTGGTGATGGCAAACATATGGCCGGAGCCCTGATACTTGGTGCCCTTGAGCACGGTATCGCAGTGAACACCCACGCCAAAGACGATCATGAGGGCCGTTGCGCCGAATTCGCAGAGGAGTTTGGTAAGCATAAAACCTTATCTTTCTTGTCGGTTATAAACGATTCGTTTAAGCCGCGCGCTAGTGCTGTGCGACAACAACACCCAGGCCATCGGGGATGACGGCGACCTTGGCATCGGCACCCTTCATCTCAAAGGCGAGCTTGAGCGCTTCCTCGATAGTGTTGACCGGCGTCATGTGCATATCCTTGAGCATCTGGTGATCGCACAGGTCGGTGACCATGATCACAGGGTGATGCGCCAGGATGCGGGCAAAGATCTGGCTCGTCCACTGATCGGGCAGGGTCTCGTCCTTAGGACGATCGATGCAGGCGCGCTCAAACTCTGCCGGATCGTTGTCGGCGATGTTGTGATAGAAGCCCTCGCCGCCGTGACCGTCGGCACAACCGGCGACGTCGATGATCACACCGCCCTCGGGAAGCGTGGCCTCGGCAGCGCACATGCCCTTCACAGCCTGATAGATGTTCTGATCGAGGGGGTAGCCGCCGTTAGTGGTAATGGCGATCTCGCACTCGACGGGCTCAACGCCGGCAAGGCTCTTCACGAACTCGCAGCCAGCCTCGTGCGCCTTGTGGATGTCGCCGGCAAAGGAGCCAATGACCTCGTGCTTGCCGTTGAGCACCACGTTGAGCACAAAGGCAAGGTGAGCCATCTCGGCGGCGGCAAACATGTCCTCGCTCACGTGGTTGTGGCACAGGTTGCCGGCACGCGAATGGGAATCGTTCACAAACTGACCGTTGTGGTTGTACATGATGGTCTTATAGCTGGCGATGCCGGGCAGGACGGACTTACGGCTGCCAGAGAAACCGGCAAAGAAGTGCGGCTCAATGAAGCCCTCGGCAAGCAGCAGGTCGCAATCGGCAGCGATCTTGTTGATGATGCACTCGCCACCAGAAGGCAGGGTGCCGATCTTTTTCATCATGCTGTCGTCGGTCGCGACATGCATAACGATTTCCTCGTTGGCAACGATCTCCTCACCATACTTATTGACGAGCTCCTCGTGCGTCGACGGACGGTGCATACCCGTAGCAACCAAAATACGCACGCGAGCCTCGGGCGCAGCGGCATGAATGTGATGCAGCAGAATAGGCATCGTCACACGCGAGGGAACGGGGCGCGTGTGGTCGGAACTAATGATGACGATGTCCTTTTTGCCAGTACAAAGCTCCTCGAGCGAAGGCGAGCCATAAGGGTTGGCAAGCGACTCCTCTACCAGCTCTTCCTGCGATTTCGCAGTCTTAAACTCGTTTTGATGACCTTCCATCACACCCGCGAAGTTCTTGTCCTCGAGCTCCAGATGCAACGTCTTGTGGTCAAACGGCAGTTCACATTCAAACAATGATGAGCGCCCTCTTCCTTTCAACTGACACACTAGATAAACCGTTGGAAGGATACGCCGCTCACCGAAAAACACCACCGTCTACCGACTCATTAACACAACGTTCATATTTGACCCACAACAAAACGACCGCGATCCCAAACAGGACCGCGGCCGCCACAGTCGTAAGGCGAGAAGCGCCAAATGCATCTCAATCCCAATCGATAAGACGCGAGGCGCGAAGCGCCAAACGCGCCGCCGGGACAGGCCCCATCCAAAACGCGCGAAGCGCGCTTTTTTCCCTTCAGCTTTAATCCCAGAAGACCGAGGACGAAGGGACCCGATGGGTTTCCCTCTGAATGCATTCCGCAGCACGAAACCCCCTTATCCGCAGCTCCGAAGGAGCAGGATAAGGGGGCTTCAAGTGCGAGGACGCATTCAGAGGGAATCCCATCGGGTCCCGGTGAGAGCCACAGGGCTATCGATTACCCCGTGTTTTGGAGTCCTGCCGAGACGCCGGTCACAGTCGAAAGAATCAGGCTCATGTACTCGGCCTTCTTCTCCTCGGCCATCTCGTCCTGGTTCATACGCACCTCGCGAAGGGCGCGGACCTGGGCGATGGACAGGGCATCAACATAGGGGTTGCGCACGCGAACGGCACAGCCGAGCACGCGACGACGCTGCAGCGGCCATTCATCACCGACGATGGCAAGGACCCACTTACGGGTGAGCTGCATCTCGGTGAAGACCTTCTCGGACAAATCCTGGCGATCGCCCAGGTGCAGATACATCTTGGCGATGCGCTGGTCGGTCTTGGCGATCGACATCTCGATGTTGTCGATAAACGTGCGGAAGAACGGCCACTCCTGGTAGGCAGCCTTGAGCTGGTCCAGATCGCCAAACTGCTCGCAGGCGGTACCCAGGCCGTACCAAGCGGCCAGGTTAATGCGCGCCTGGCTCCAGCTGAAGATCCACGGAATAGTACGCAGGTCGTCGAGCGACTTGGCACCCAGACCGCGCTTGGCGGGACGCGAGCCGATTGGCAGCAGACCAACCTCGGTCAGCGGCGTCACGGTCGAGAACCACGGTGTAAAGTCCTCGGTGTGCAGCAGGTCCAGATAGCGCTCGTGGCTTACTGCGTTGAGCTTCTCGGCCATATCCCAGAACTTCTGCGTGGTCTCGGTGTTGGTCTTCTCGACACTCGGGGCCGACTGCAAAAGCGTTGCGGCGGCAACGGACTCAACATGGCGCTGAGCCAGCGTGCGGTTGCCGTAACGGGCAAAGATGACCTCGCCCTGCTCGGTGAGCTTAAAGAAGCAGTTGACCGAACCCTTGGGCTGCGCCAGCACGGCCTTGTTGGCCGGGCCGCCGCCACGGCCCACGGCACCGCCGCGACCGTGCATGAGCACCAGATCGATATCGTTCTTCTCCGCCCACTTGGCGATACGCTCCTGCGCGGAGTGCAGCGCGAGCATGGCCGTGGTAGGACCGGCATCCTTGGAGGAGTCGGAATAGCCCAGCATGACCTCCATGCGGCGGTTGGTCTGGGCAAGACGCTTCTGCACCACGGGCAGCGTGAGCATCTGATCGAGTACGTCGACGCAGCCCTCGAGGTCCTCGAGCTGCTCGAACAGCGGGATCACGTCGAGCTCGGGAACGTCTTCCTCGTGCGCGAAGGACAGGTGGGCCAACTCAAAGACGTCGGCCACATGCTGGGCGCTCTTGGTAAACGAAATGATGTAGCGGTGTGCCATCTTCTTGCCGTAGCGCTTTTGGATGGAGCCAATGGCGCGGAAGGTGTCGATGACCTCGCGCGTCATGGGCTGCAGGTCGCCATGGATACCGTTCTCGTGGATATCCTTAAGGGCGCGGGCATGCACCACGGAATGCTGACGGAACTCCATCTCGACCATATGGAAGCCGAAGGACTCGACCTGCCAGATGATGGTCTGGACCGGGCCGTAGGCAGCACGGACAGCACCGCAGGCGGCCAGCGAGCGCTGGACGACGCGCAGGTCCTCCAGGAACTCATCAGCGCTGTGGTACATGGTATCGGTGATACGACGCACGGTGGCGTTCAGACGGTCGGCCATGACGAGCATGACGGCGCGATGCGGCTCATGCTCGGAGATCAGTTCAGCACGTGCGGTGTACTGGGTGCTCATCTCGACCTGATGGTTCCACAGGTTGATGAGCTCGGCAGACGGCTTGCTGTAGGTGGCCTCAAGCGTGAGGTTGCGGCCGATGCGGCGGCACTTGTCCTCGAGCTTGAGCACCATATGGGTGAAGTACTTGGCAGCAACCTCGCGGCTCACCTTGGCGGTGACATTGGGGTTGCCGTCGCGGTCGGAACCGATCCAGCTGCCGGGGTGGAAGAACGCCGGGCACAGCGGCGGCACGGTGCCGGCCTTGTCGCCCAGCACCCAGTCATCAAAACGACGATAGATAACGGGAATGACGTCGAACAGCGTGTTATCGAAGATGTCGATGATGGTATCGGCTTCTTCGACCGGCGTGGGCTTCTTGAGCGCGATGGGGCTCGTACGCACCAGAGCGTCGATCTCCTGCAGCATATGGCGCTCGTTCTCCACCAGGTCGGAGCCGCCCAGGCGCGGACGCTCCTCCAGCAGGTTGGAGATACGGCGAATCTTGCCCTCGACGGCCTTACGACGGGCCTCGGTGGGATGTGCGGTAAAGACAGGGTGGAACTCGAGCTTGTCGAGCAGCTCGTTGGCGCCCTCGACACCCATCTCGTTTACCAACTGGTGATAGGCGACGGTGAGTTCGTTGGCGGGATCGACCTCGGTATCGGTCGACGCACCTGCCTCGCGCTCGCGCAGCTGCGCCACGCGGTAGTTCTCCTCCGACAGGTTTGCCAGATGGAAGAAGCTCGTAAAGGCGCGGACGATAACCTGCTGCTTATCGAGCGGCAGGCTGTCGATCAGATCAACAACCTCACGGAATGCCACGGCGGTGGGCTCGTCGGCGGTGGGCACGCCCTGCTCGTCGACGGACTCGTCGGCAGCACGGGTGCCGGGGTTTCCGGCGTTGGCCACAATCTCGGCTGTCAAAATCTTGTCGAACAGGTCCGCGATCTCGGGATCATACTCGCTAAGCACACGGCGCTCCAGGCGCAGGAACAGCGCCAGATTATCGCGCAGCTCCTCGGGGATCTCGATCTCGGCGAGACGCTCCCTGGACTCGGCATTCGAGCCGATTCGGTTAACGAGGCGGTTGACCACGGCAGCGACGCGCGCCGCGGCTTCGGGTACAGACTGGTTGCTTAGGTTCTCAGCCACGTTTCCTCCCATTCCTCCTTCTATGCACGTAACATGCGGTATTCATTATAGGCGCTTGAGAAATACTTTCGACACTGATTGCGCTTTACCACACAAAAGTATTTTCTGCATTGCAAGGGTTTTTGCCCTAAATGGTCGTATTTCTCGGTGGGCGGCATACGTAAACGGGGGCATTCCGCATAAAAGCGAAACACCCCCGTAACAATCGCTCGCAATAAGCTGAACTTTTTAGTGAGTCCACAGCTCAAAAATCATGCGCTACAGGCGCTCGCGAACCGCCTCGACCACGTTGGCCAGATCGACGAGAACCTCGTCATGGCTCTCCATGTCGCGCACCTTGACCTTGCCGGCGGCAAGCTCGTCGCCGCCCAAGACCAAAATGAGCTTGGCGCCCACCTTGTCGGCCTGCTTAAACTGAGCCTTGAGCGAACGACCCTGATAGTCCGCCTCGGTCACGATACCTGCGGCGCGAAGCTCCTGCGTAATGGCGAAGACGTTCTGGCGCAACTCCTTGCCGGCGTTGGCGACGTAGACACACGGGGCCTCATCGGCACCCAAGTCGCTACCAAAGGCCTGAAGGGCCAGCAGGGCGCGCTCAAAACCGACAGCGAAGCCGACGCCGGCCGTGGGCTTGCCGCCCTCGAGCTCGACCAGACCATCGTAGCGGCCGCCGCCGCCGATGGAGCCGACGCCGGCGCCAGGGGCCTCGACCTCAAAGACGGTACGGGTGTAGTAGTCCAGGCCGCGCACCAGGGTGGGATCCTCGACATACTCGATACCCGCCGCATCCAAATAGCGCTTGACCTGCTCGTAGTGCTCGCGGCACTCATCGCACAGGTTGTCGCCCATCAGCGGGGCCTCGGCCATGATCTCGCGGCAATGGTCGTTCTTGCAGTCGAAGGCGCGCAACGGGTTGAGCTCGGCGCGCTCGCGGCACTCATCGCACATCTCGTCTGCGTGATCGAGGATGAACTGCTTAACCCGCTCGCGGTAAGCCGGACGGCACTGGGCATCGCCCATCGAGTTGATGAGCAGACGAAGCTTGGAAAGGTCGAAGCCCAGGCGCTTGTAGAACTCCATGAGCATGATGATGCACTCGGCGTCTGCCGCCGGATCGGGAGCGCCGAGCCACTCGATGCCCACCTGGTGGAACTGGCGCAGGCGGCCCTTCTGGGGACGCTCACCGCGGAACATGGCCTCGGCGTAGTACGCCTTAAACGGCGTGGAACCCTGGGGCACCAGGTTGTTCTCGACGACGGCGCGCACCACGCCGGCCGTGCCCTCGGGGCGAAGCGCCAGGCGCTGCTTGGGCTTGAGCTTGGTGTCGGTGCCCTCGGTAAAGACGCGCTCCAGGTTGGCACCGCTGAACACGCGGAACATTTCCTTGCGCACGACGTCGGTCGACTGGCCGATACCGTGGACAAACACGTCCACCTGCTCGATCGCGGGCGTCTCGATGGGTTTAAAACCAAACGGCTCGAACACGCCGGCAGCGATCTGCTGCATCTTTTGCCAAGCGCGCATCTCAGCGCCGATAAGGTCGCGGGTTCCCTCCGCCTTCTGTGCCTGCATGGGCAAACACCTTTCTTTTGTATCGCGTCATAGGTAGTGGTCATTATACGGCACAAACACAAACAGCGGCGGTGCATCTGACCGAACGAGGGTATGGGGACTCGTTCGGCCAGATGCGCCGCCGCGGTAGCCACGGACGAAGCGGACAAGCGGCAATGCGCTTTGGCCTATCTACTCCCCCGCCACGCTCGCGCGCAACTTGGCGGCGATAGGCTCGGATGCTAGCAGGAACACAAGCATGACCACGGAGCACGCCAGGCACACAATCCAGGTGCTCGCAAAGGAGCCCGTGACATCGAACAGCACGCCCGAGACAATGGCGCCCACGGTGCCGCCGACCATCTCGAGCGAGGTAATAGTGCCCGTGACCTTGCCGAGGTCGGCCATGCCAAACTGCTTGGACGCGGCGATGGTAGGCGTGATGGTGCCCATGCACGTTCCGATACCAAAGCTCACCGCGGCCACGATGGGACCGAGGTCCGTCGTCGGGAAGCACAACGCCACGCAGGCGATAATGCACGCAACGGAGCCAAGGATATTGCCAAAGCGCAGGCCAAAACGGTCACAGATCGCGCCGAGCGAAATCTTGGCGATAACGACCGTGGCCATGATGACAAAGCCGGAGGCCACCACGAGCCAGCCGGGGAAAAATTTACTTTGCTGGGACATGGATTACTCCTTGTGGTCCGCAATGTATCCGAGAGCGACGGCGGCATAAGCCGCGGCGCCGAGAGGAAGCTCGGCATCGTTAAAGCGCGCCTTGGGATGATGCTGGGCAAAATGCTCGTCCGTATCGGTCACGGCCGCGCCCACGGTAAAGTACGCACTCGGAATCTCGCTCGAGATAAGCGCGAAGTCCTCGCTCGCCATGGCGTGGAACAGCGGCAGGAAGGCGGACTTGGGCAGCACCGCGCCCACGTAGCCAAGCGACGCCTGCGTCATGCCGTCGTCGAGTACCAGCGGCGGAACATCCGAAAGCGTCTCGATAGTCGCCGGCGTGCGATACGTTGCGGCCACACCGTTGACGACCTCGGCGATGCGGGTCTTGAGGTGCTCCATGAGCTCGACGTCGAAGCCGCGCAACGTTCCCTCGAGCACGCAGGTGTCGGGGATGACGTTGGCCGCCAAGCCGCCAGCGAACTTACCCACGGTAAGCGCGACCTCCTTGGCCGCCGGCACCTCACGGGAGATAAGCTCCTGAAGCGCCAGGTGCACATGCACGCCGGCCGTGATGGGGTCGATGCAGATCTCGGGGCTCGAGCCATGGCCGCCCTTGCCCTGAAGCGTGATGCGAAAACCGTACACGCCCGAGAGCGCCGGGCTGCCGTAGAGCACCAGGCCAAGCGGCGATTGGCTGTTAACGTGCATGGCGAAGGCGGCCTGGGGACGCGGGTTCTGCAGCAGACCGTCGGCGATGGCGGCGCGGGCACCCTCAAAAGTTTCCTCGCCCGGTTGGAACAGCAACTTAATCGTGGCGTTGGCGTCGACAAGCTCGGACTCGCGGGCCTTGAGCAGGCGCGCCGCACCAAGCAGCGCCGTCGCGTGCATATCGTGTCCGCATGCGTGCATGCAGCCGTTCGTAGAGGCGAAAGGCTCGCCTGACTCTTCAGCAACAGGCAGGGCATCCATGTCGCCACGGAGCATGATGACCGTACCGGCCTGTTTGTCCGTGCACGTACCGTTACCCCGAGCAGCAGCTGCCGCGCCGGCACCGATTAGGCCAACGACACAGGTGCCGTCAACAAGCACGGCATAGGGAATATCCATCTCGTCCAGACGCGCCTGGATAAAGGCGGACGTCTGCGGAAGGTTGTTACCGAGCTCAGGCGTTTGATGGAGATCATGGCGCCATGCGGCAAGCTCGTTGGCAAACGCCTGAGCTTCTGCAACAAGACCGTCACCGATAGCGGCCTGCGCCGCCGCGGTGGCCTTGGGCGCTGATTGCGGTTGAAGATCGGACTGAGCTGGTGCCATAAATGCCCTCCAGTAACGTTTTTGCAGTAAGCACTTTGATAGCGTAAAGCGCAAGGTACAACTTTAAGGGCGAGGCATAAAAAATGCCGCCCCAGGAGGGCGGCGCAACAAGTTGTTTACAATTGCGGGCGCGGCTTTCGACGCAAAAAATCGAAGTGAGTCTCGCTCAAGATAATCGACAGGAAGATAAGCACAAAGCCGGCGAGCAGGCGCGAGGTGAGCGCCTCCCCCATCAGCAGCACCGAGAACAGCACACCCGAAGGCGACTCCATCGCAAGGAGCAGCGAGCCCGTCGAGGCCGGGACATGCGCCAGGCCGACGTTTTGGATGAGCAGAGCCGCGCATGTGCAGCCCACCGAGAGAAACGCCATCGCACTGATAAAGCTCGGCGTCCACACGGACAGAGGCGCTTGGGTCTCGAATAGCAGCGACGTTGCCAGGCTCAGCACGCCGTTGCCCACAAACATCCAAAACGTGATGACGTTGATGTCCATTTTGCGACCGTACTTGGCAGTCACCGCCATCTGGATGGCGAAAAAGGCCGAACCCGCCAGCGTAATGACGTCACCAATGTTGAATTCAACGCTATCGAGTGCGACGAGGCCAATGCCCGCTAGGCACAGCAGCGCGGCACCCAAGTTGTAGCGCGTGAGCTTTTCGCCGCTCAGGAAATAGCTCGCGAACGGCACAAGGATGCAATACGTGCCCGTCAAAAAAGCATTCTTGCCCGCCGTAGTATGTGCCAGACCGACCGTCTGCAACGCATAGGCCGCCCACATGAGCACGCCCATACTCAGGCCAACGATCAGGTTGCGAGCGTTGAGGTGCGCGATGATGCGCTTGTGGAAGACGGCAAACATGACCAACGCTGCGGGCAGAAAACGTACATAGAGCAGCGCGAACACCGGAATGGTGCCGAGTGCGTCCTTCATAGTGGTAAAGGAGTAGCCCCAGATGACCGCCACCGAAAGGAGCAGAACCTTCCAGAACAGCGGAGAGCGTGCGCCGGCACCCCGGGGAATACCACCCGCGCCCAAATCCTCACGGGCTACAGGGCTATCGGGCATGTTTTCGATTTCGTTGGCAGCGTATTGGGCCATGGAACATCCTCGCACTCAATCTGGGCGTGGTGTCCGCACGCGTATGGCTGCGTGCCGCCTCATGGTCAAATAAAAACGGGACGCGCCGGACCCCCGGCACGCCCCGCTACTGTAGCAACAACCAAGCAGCTCATGCAATTCACTCAACTAAAGCGTTTTGTTCCGCCGTTCTACCGAACGGCGGACCGGCCGACGCTGCGCGAGCTGCATTCACGCCAATCTGACGTTCAATTTCAAGGGCGCGACCAGAAGGTCAGCGCCCTTTCATTTCACGTCACCTTGGCGCAAATGCGGCTCGCTCGCTGGCATTAGCGCTGCATCGGCGTTAACGTTGCTGTACTAGATAAGCTTTGTTGATTCCAGCTTTTCGATGATCCAGTCGTTGGCCTTGATGACCGGGCGGCGGAAGACGACGCCCAGGCCCAGCGACGGAATCAGATAGCTCGCCAAGATACCCAGCTCAACCCAGTACTCCATATGGTAGGCGCCAGCCATGGCGGCGTGCATGGCGTTGATGCCGTGGGTAAACGGCAGGAACGGGTAGATCGCCTGGAACACGGGGCCGGTCATCTCGATGGGGAACGTACCGCCTGAACCGCCGACCTGCATGACCAACAGCACGACAGCGAGCGCCTTGCCGATATCGCCAAACGAAACCGTGAGCGTGTAGACGATATTGGAGAACACGAGACTCGCGACCCAGCCCGCCAGCACAAACTGCAGCGGGTTGTCGCATTGGATGCCAAAGAACAGGATGTCGCCCGCGCACACGAGTGTCGCCTGCAGCAGGGCCAGACCTCCAAAGAACAGGTAGCGGCCCAGGTAGATCTCGTGCAGGCGCACGGGGATCAGCTCGTTGATGAGCTCATCGTCAACCGATACCTTCATCATGGCCGCCAGCACGATCGAGCCGACCCACAGCGACAGGATCGTATAGAACGGCGCCATGGCCGAACCGTAATTGCGGATCGGATAGACCGGCTTGCGGTCGAGCGCGACGGGGCCGGAAAGCGACACGGCCAAACCCTCGGGATCGTTGCCGATCATCGTCTTGATCGTGGCAAGGTCGTCCGACATCAGGGCGCCATCGAGCTCGTCCTTAAAGGCGCTGATCTTGTCCGATGCCTCACCCAGCTGATCGGAAGCCTTGTTGACCAGCGTCGCAGCCTTGGAGAGGCCCTTTGCGAGCGAGCCAGAGGCGTCGGTCAGACCGCTCACGGCGCTATCCAAGTCACCCGAGATACCGTTCAGGGAATCCAGAACGCCCGAAATGGTCTTCTTGAGCTCCTTGGCCTTAACCGAGAACGTGGAATCGTAGTCGGACTTGGCTCCCGAGATACCCGCCTTGGCATCGGCGATGGCCTGGTCGACCTCGGCACGCGAGTTGTTGACCTCCGCCATGCCGTCCGAAAGGGACTTTGCGGTCGCCGTCAGGTCCTTCGCATTGTTGCGGTACTCCACGGCAATTCTGCCCAGCGACGTCGCAGCGGACTCGAGACCGTCTTTGAGCTTGTCATCACTCACCTGGTCGGCAAGGTTGCGGAGCTGATCGGCCATCGCATCGATATCGTCAGCACGCGTATTGAGCGCCGCTGCGACTTCGTTGAGCTGAGACACCGTAAGGTGAACATGCTGATTCGCGGCATCGAATGCCTTCGCAAGCTCGGCGGACACGTTGTCGAACGAGCCCGCGCTTCCGTCAATCGCCGCGTCAACGGCATCGTTGGCGGCCTTGAGCGCTTCCTTGGAATCATTGATGCCGCTCTTGGCGTGCTCCATCAGCTGCTTCGTCGACTCATCAACGGTGCCCGTCTGCTTGAGCATGCCGCCCGCCGATGTCAGTGAATCGGACGTGGAGCTCAAAATGCCCGCGAGCGACGTCGCACTCGCCTGAACGTCCTGCAGGTCCTCGACCGAATCGCCCAGCGTCGAGGACAGATTGGCGATAAAGTTGCTCACCTGGTCGGTACTCATATAGTCGAGCAGGCTGGACACGGTCTTAAGGCCGATGGTCGTGATGGTCTTGGTAAAGGTCTCGTTGACCTGACTCTGGACGGCGCTCGAGCCCTTTTCAGTCACGATCTGTGCGATGGCGTTAGCCTTCTGGTTCTCGTAGAACTCGATATCGGCGTGCTTCACCTCGGTCGAGAAAAGCGTCATCATGTCGGCGCTAAACGTTTTAGGGATAACGACGGCAGCGTAGTACGCGCCCGACTTGACGCCATCGATGGCCTTATCGCGATCGTTGAGCACAACCCAGTCGAAGTTCTCGTTGCCGCGCAGGGTGGCGGTTACGTTTTCGCCCACGTTGACCTCGACGGGAATCAGATCGCTCTCGTAACCCTCATCAGTGTTGACCACGGCGATCTTAAGGTTGCCGGTGTTGCCGTACGGATCCCAGCTTCCGGCGATGTTAAACCATGCATAGAGACATGGCACGATGATCAGGCCCATCACGACGACCATGCCGATCACGGAGCGAGACACGTTTTGGACATCGCGCTTAAACAGGTGCAGGATGTTTTTCATTTATGCCTCACCTCCTTTAGAGTGCTTGCCAAGCGAGGTGGTGTCCCCGTCGTTTCCGTTTACGTTGTCAGCGGCGTCGGCATCTTGAGCCTTACGATGCGCACCGATATGCGACAGACGGCTCGTAGGCTGTTCGCCTCCCTTGGCGCCACGCTCGCTGGCGTTGAGACCAAACATGCGACGGGCGGCAGGGATGGCAGCCGTGTGCTCGCGCATCTCGCGGCGAAGGTCCTCGTCCGAAAGCGCCGAGATACGCATCTGGGTATTGAGGCTCGCACGGATGTATTCGATGTTGATGAGCCAGCCGCAGATGGCGATAACCGAAATGATCCAGATAACGAGCAGGATGATCTTGCCGTTATTGTCGATATCGAGCACCGTCGAAAGCACAAAGAGCAGAACCTGCACGCCTACCACGGCGGCAAAACCGCCCTTGATGTAGTACGGGTAGCGATGCTCAAACGCCACGGCATGATCGAGCAGCTCGCGACGGTACGAATCCGAATCGAGCATGACGCGCATGGCCGTGCGCAGCGAATAGCGCTGGCGCGGCAGGTCGTTGGACTCGCAGATCATGAGGCCCGTCGTGGAAAGCTGCTTGTCAAAGAGCAGGTTGAGGTTGAGCAGCAGCGGACGCAGCTGCAAGCCAATAAAGAGTGCGATGGCAAGGAACACGCCCAGGATGCACAGGTTGAACAGGTAGTTGAACGAATACATGCCACCGACGGTCTCGCGCAGCAGGTTGATGCCATAGGTGAAGGGCAGCAGCGGATGCAGCCATTGGAAGAAGCCGGGCATCATCTCGATGGGATACATGCCCGACGAGCCGGGGATCTGCACAATGACGAGGATGACGCCAATGGCTTTACCGATATGCTTAAACGTGGTGGACAGCGCATAGATGATGTTGACGTAGGTGAACGAAATAGCGATGCCGCCCAGTACAAAGAGCAGCGGATTGACGCACTGAACGCCAATGACCAGGTCGCCCACCGTAACGATAATGGCCTGGAACGCGCCCAGGATCACCAGCAGCAGCCAGCGGCCAAAGTAGCCCTGACGCGCCGTAAAGCTACCGATGCCCTCGCGGTCGACCTCGAGTTTATAGATAGCGATGAGCACATAGCCGCCTACCCACAGCGCCAGATTGGTGTAGAAGGGCGCGATGCCCGAGCCAAAGCTCTTGACCGGATAGATTGACTTGGACGTCAGCTCAACCGGAGATGCCATGAAATCTGCCACGTCATTGACGTCGACGTCCATGAGGTCGGCTAACTCGCCCATAGACTCAGAGGTCTGCAGCGCCGCAATGTCATTGGCGGCGGTCGCGAGCTTGTCCTGAACCTTGGCAAGGGAGGCGTCGGTTTGGGACAGCGTGGTCTTTGCCTGCTTGAGCGTGGCGTCGAGCTGCGCCAGCGTGCCGCGCGCGCTCGCTATCGTGGGGGTCATACCCGACACAATGCCGGTCAAATCGCCCGAAACGGCGGCAAAGGAGTCAAGCGCGCTCGAAGCCTTCGGAAGTGCGTTCTGACCCAGATCGGTCTGAGCCTGACCGAGGCTAGCCGTACCGGTCTGAATTGCCGCGTTGAGTGCGTTGCTCGCGTTCGAGATTGCCGTAGCGTCGTTTGCCATGGCGCTCGACTGTGCAGAAAGGCCATCCTTGATGCTCTGCAGCTTCTGGTTTTGCTCGCGAAGCGAATCGATGGTCGATACAATGCGCGCGTCAATTTCCTCGGAACCTGTCGACGTGTCATTAACGAGAATCTCCAAGTGCCCGATAACGGCCTTATTGTGATCGATCGTCGCCTGGAAAGACTCGAGCGAGTTGTCGATGCGGGTGGTCGTAGATGTGACCGTACCCGTTAGCTTGCCAATCGCAGCGTTCGCGGAGGCTGACGTCTTGGTGAGTGCAAGGCTACCTTCCGAGAGTGCCTTGGAGAGCGAGGTGATAGAGTTGCCCGCCGTGGCGCGAGCCTCGCCCAGCAGGTCGTTGCCCTGGGAGATTGCCTGCGTCAGCGACGGTGCCTGACCTTGCAAGCCGGCAAGCGCCGCATCAGCCGAGGCGATAGCGCCACTCGTCTTATCGATGGCGGCATTCATATCGCCAATCGAATCGCGCACCTCACCCAAGGTGTCGGATGCCTCGGACACCGAACTTGTCAGCGAGTCCTGAGTCTGGGTTGCCTTGTCCTTTAAATCGATGCCGGCATCCTTGGCGATGCCCGCTACGGTCTCGCCCACCGTGGAGACAAACTCCGAGTTGATCTGCTCCTCGATGGTGTTGGCACCGGTATCGGTGACCTTGGGCGCAATGGCGCTCTTCTTCTCATTGACGTAATAGGTGAGCTTCGGCTGATGGTAATTGCCATCGAGCATCGAGACAAGATTGTCAGAGAAGTTCTTGGGGATTACGATCGCCGCGTAGTATTCCCCGCTCTCGACGCCCTCTTTGGCATCGGCAGCCGAGTCGACGAAGGTCCAGCCCAGCTGATCGTTTTCCTTGAGCTGGTCGACCACCTTATCGCCCGCATTGAGCTCGCCCACTAGGTCGTTTTGGGTACCCTGATCGTTGTTGGCGATAGCGATTTTAATGCCCTGGGTGTTTCCATATGGATCCCAGTTAGCCACGATGTTGTACCAAGCGTACAGCGAGGGGATAACGCACACGCCAAGGGTGACCACCAAGGCGACGGGGTTCACAAGCAGTCGCTTAATGTCGCGCTTGAATATCGCAAAGGAGACCTTTGCATCGGATAGTTTGCTGCCGAGACTCACGCTTGGACCATCCATCCTGTCGTTGAATCAAATCGTACTATCAACAACCATTGTACGTAGGCGCTTTAGCGTCTCGAAGCACAATGGTATTGAGTTTTGCGGGTAGCAATATACTACGAAGATTAGTTAACGTACAGTTGTACAGTATCTCAAATTTCAGCAGGTCGCAAAACCACAACCCGCACAAATTAACAATCCGAATAGTCATCGGGGGCGTTCTTAAACGACCAGTCAAACAAGAACGTCCCCAAGTGCCACATTCCCCAACGACTAGTCATTTAAGAACGTCCCCAACGACTACCCATAACAACGCCGATGTTTTGGCGCGGACAGCGAAAGCCCGCCAGAGCGAGCAAGGTGCCTTGAAACAAGGCGGCATTGACCTTCTGGTCATGCCGCCGAAGTTGAAAGGCAGATTGCCGCTCTGGCGGGCTTGCAGCGTCGAGTAGTTACGCGGTTCGTAGAACCGCGTAACCCCCTAGTTACATCAGCTCGCAGACAGCCGCCGCGAAGGCAACGGGGTCCTCGGGGAGGATACCCTCGACCAGCAGGGCCTGATCGTAGAGCAGGCCGGAGTACTGCTTGATCTTGTCGGCGTCACCTGCCTTCTGGGCAGCGACAAGCTTGTCAAAGACCGGGTGCTTGGCGTTGAGCTCGAGCACGCGCTGGCTCTTGGGCATGCCGTCGGGCGCGCCCTCGGGTCCCTTCTGGAGCACCTTCTCCATCTCGAGCGAAAGCGGACCCTCGGTGGTGATGCAAGCGGGGGCATCGGTCAGGCGCGCGGAGACGGCAACTTTCTCGACCTTGTCACCGAGCGCCTCCTTCATAGCGCTAAAGAGGTCCTCGTTTTCCTTGGTGGCGTCCTCGGCCTCCTTCTTCTCGTCCTCGGTCGCCAGATCAAGATCGCCAGTCGCGACGTTCTTGAGCTCCAGGTGACGATCCTCGACCTCGGGCTCGGCACCGTCGGCAACGGCCTTCTCGGCAGCCTCGCGGGCGGCGTCGTCCTCGTAGATCTTAGGCATATCGGCGGCAACGTACTCACGCATAGCCTGGAACGTGAACTCATCCACATCCTGCGTCAGCAACAGCACGTCATAGCCGCGGTCGAGCACACCCTTTACCACGGGCATCTTGGCCAAGCGCTCACGCGAGTCGCCGGCGGCGTAGTAGATGGCCTTCTGATCCCCGGGCATGCCCTTGGCATACTCGGCCAGGGTAATCATCTTCTGCTCCTTGGCAGACCAGAACAGTAGCAGGTCGGCGAGCTCATCGGCCTTCATGCCATAGCTCGAGTAGATGCCGTACTTAAGACCGCGGCCAAAGTTCTCAAAGAACTTCTCGTAGGCCTCGCGGTCGTTGTCGCGCATATCCTCAAGATCGGCGGTAATCTTCTTCTCCACGCGCTTGGCGATGGCCTTGAGCTGACGGTTCTGCTGCAGCGTCTCACGCGAGATGTTGAGCGACACGTCGGCAGAATCCACGACGCCGCGGACAAAGTTGTAGTAGTCGGGCAGCAGGTCGTCGCACTTCTCCATAATCAGCACGTTGGAGCTGTAGAGCGCCAGGCCCTTCTCGTAGTCCTTGCTGTACAGATCGAACGGGGCGCGGCCCGGTACAAACAGCAGCGCATCGTACTCAAGCGTACCCTCGGCATGGAAGCTGATAGTGCGCGCGGGATCGTCAAAGTCGTGGAACGTGGACTTGTAGAACTCGTTGTAATCCTTCTGCTCAACGTCGGAGCTGCGCTTTTTCCAAATCGGCGTCATGGAGTTGATGGTCTCGAGCTCCTGGTAGTCCTCGTACTCGGGCTTGTAGTCGTCGCCGGCGTCCTCGGGCTTGGGTTTCTGGCGGCTCTTGCTCACCATCATCTGAATCGGGTAGCGCACATAGTTGCTGTACTGCTGAATCAGGCTCTTGAGGCCCCACTCGGTCAGGAAGCGATCGTAGGTCTCGGCCTCGCCGTCGGCGTCGAGCTTCTCGTTCTCGCGCAGCGTCAGGATGACATCGGTACCGTGCTCAGCACGCTCGCCATCCTCGATGGTGTAGCCCTCAAGACCGTCGGACTCCCAAACGTGGGCGGTGTCCTCGCCATAAGCGCGGCTGACGACCTTCACGTGGCTGGCGACCATAAAGGCGGAGTAGAAGCCCACGCCAAACTGGCCGATGATGTCGACATCGGAGCCCTGTTGCTCGGCGTTCTCGGTCTTAAACTCCTCGGAGCCGGAATGGGCGATGGTGCCCAGATTGCGCTCGAGCTCCTCGGCGGTCATGCCAATGCCGTTATCCGAGATGGTAATGGTGCGGGCATCTTTATCAAAAGAGACGCGAATAGCCAGGTCGCCCTGGTCGAGCTTGACACTCGGGTCCTGCAGGCTCTTAAAGTTGAGCTTGTCGACGGCGTCACTCGCATTAGAGATAAGCTCGCGCAGGAAGATTTCCTTATTGGTGTAGATGGAGTTGATCATGAGGTCGAGCAGTTTTTTGCTCTCGGTCTTAAATTGACGCATGTGCAGTCCTTTCGCGCTACCCCCGTCCGCAAAAACGGCCCGGTTGCCCGAGCCGCATCGCAGACCTGCTATGTTCAGACTTAGATTTTATAACCCATTAGCGCGCATATATACATACGGAATCGAAAAACTGTATGTCCAAACGCTCTGATGCGCCAATTGCCAAGGAGTGTCCCCAACTGCCGGCAGAAAAGGAACGTCCCTATCTGCCACCCTCGACCCGTTTGGCCATCCAGGCATGGGGCTGGCCTTCATCCTCATAGTCCACCGGGGCAATCTGCGTGTAACCCGCCTTGGCATAGAGCGGCAGCACGTATTCCTGCGCGTGCAGCTTAATGAGCTTGGCGCCGGCATCACGCGCGGCGGTATCACTGGCCTCGACAATCTTGCTCGCCAAACCACGACGACGCATAGCCGGCAGCACGGCGACGCGCCCCATAATGTAGGTCTCCCCCGCTGCGACGCCTTCGTCCAAGTCGCACGCCGGCGACACCGGAGCCTCTGCGTCAGCCGCGCGCTCAAGCTCTTCGGGAAACACGCGCGAGCAACCGGCAAGCTCGCCGTCTACATAGAGCGTCACATGAATGCAGTTCGGGTCCTCGTCGATAGCGTCGAACTCATTCTCGTAGCCCTGCTCGTCCATAAAAACGACGCGGCGCACCAACGCCGCGTCATCAAAGCATCCCGTCTTAAGTTGGATATCCATGGCTGCCCTTTCATTCAATGAGAACGTTAGGGACAGATTTTAGCGAAAATGAGCTCCGCGCACGCTAAACTTCGCGCGAGCCTTCGCCAGGCAATCGTAATGACCCACGTTATGGGCATCGCTCGCGATGAAGCTGTACAGGTTCTGATCGAACAGGCGCTGTGCCGGCTTTTTCTCGCGACCAAAGCGACCGCCGGCAATAAAGTCCGCCGAAGCTTGCAGCTTGCAGCCCATATCGACCAGGCGCTCCGCCACGCTTACATCCTTTTGAACCGCACGATAGCGCTCAGGATGAGCGATGATCACCTGGTAGCCACGGCACTGCAAATCGTAAATCGTGTTCTCGTACTCTCTAAACGCATACGCATCGGCATGCGTCGAAAGCTCGAGCAGAAACTCGTTGGTCCCATCGAAATGCAAGTGATCCGCGGCATCGATACCAAGCTCAACGAGCTTTCGATGGTTGACCTCGAAGGCCATCTGGAGCGGAAAACCGTCAGCGTTATCGCGCAGCAGCTCAAAGGCATCCCACATCTTGTCGTAATCAAAATAGGGATCACGGCAGTGAGGAGTGCAAACGATTCTGGTTACACCGGCCCGCTTGGCAGCCTCGAGCATCGCCAAGCTCTCTTCGAGATCGGCGGCGCCGTCGTCTACACCCGGCAAGATATGGCAATGAATGTCACGCATAGGTCAGCCTTAATCAACTAAACGTTTGCTCGGTTGGTGAAGATGCCCTTTTTGGAAGTGCCCTGATCGTCGGAGCCCTTCTTAACCTTCTTACCGTCCTTGGTGTAGTAAGAATAGTAGTACTCGCTGGTCTCGGTCTCACAGTAATTCATGACGGTACCGATGAGCTTGACCTTCTCGGACTTCTTAAGCTGGGCGATAGCGTTGAGCGCCTCTTCGCGCTTGGTAAAGTCCTCGCGCACCACGAACAGCGCGCCGTCGGTCAGGCTGGCAATCTCGGCAGCATCGATGAAGGTGCCGACCGGAGGAGCATCGAAGATGACGTACTGGAACTTAGCAGACAGTGCCTTGACCAGCTTGGCAAAGCGATGGGAGACGATGATGTCGGCAGGATTGGGAATATGTGGCTCGGCATCGAGGAAGTAGAAATTCTTCTGACCTGTCTCGACAATCGCCTGGTCGATAGAAACCTGCTCGGACAGGACTGCATAGAGTCCGCCGCGGGAGCGGACGCCGAGCATATCGGCAAGGGACCTGCGACGCATATCAGCCTCGACCAGCAGGACACTCTTGCCGCTCGTGGCGATTGCCTGAGCAAGGTTAATGGAAACCGTAGACTTGCCCTCGTTGGGAATCGAGGAGGTAACGGTGATGGTGCGAATGGGGTCGTCCACGCTCGCAAAGCGGATGTTGGCCAGAAGGGTCTTGGCGGCATTCTGCACAACGAGCTTATCGGTGTTCTTTGCCTTAGCCATGCCTATTTACCACCTTTCATAGCCGGAATTCGGCCAACAACGGGAATACCCAGGAGCTCTTCTGCCTCTTCGGCACCGCGGATGCGGGTATTGAGCATGTCTGCCAAAACGACATAGGCAACTGCGATAAAGATACCGGCGAGGAACGCGACGGCAATATACAGCGTGCGCTTGGGGCCGCAGGGGGCTTCGGGGGTCTTAGCCTCGTCGATAACGTTGATGCTCTGGGCAGCGCCGACGTTCTGAGCGACCGTACTCACCGAGCTGGCAATGGCCTTTGCGACCTCAGCCGTCTCCTTGGCATCGGTGCCGGTAACCGAAAGCGTAATGACACGCGTGGTGGTCTCGGAGGAAACAGACACCTTGTAGTCATCCAGATCGGTAAGGCCCAGTTCTTTGGCGGCGCCGCTCTTAACGCTATCGCTATCCAGCAGCGTGGCGATATCGTTGGAAAGCATCTGGCTCGCCGAGAGATCGTTGTAGCTCATCTGACCGCTATCGTCGGTCTTGGCGAGAATGTACATGCTCGTCGTCGCGGTATAGGTGTTGTCCATCGCAACGAAGGACACGATGCCCATGGCGATCGCGCAGACCACCGGAAGGGTGATGACCAGCTTGAGGTGCTTTTTAAGCAGCTGGAACAGTTCGAGAAGGGTCATGCAGCTTGCCTTTCATTTCCCTAGTTCGTATCGACAAAACTGCTCGTATGATATCGCATCTTTCTGCCATGTCCGAACTCTATACATAAGATACAGCACATACGGCAATGTTGCGCAATAATGACGCCGCATCGGCAACCCCGGCGCGGCGTCAAAACAACACGTTTGCTGCATTGCTACGCAAATGATTCGTCCTGCTGTACGGGAAACGTCACCGTGATGGTGGTCCCCACACCCAGCTCGCTCGATAGATCGAGCGAAGCATGGTGATACATGGCGGCATGCTTAACGATGGCCAGACCCAAACCTGTTCCGCCACGTGCCTTGGAGCGGCTCTTGTCCACGCGATAGAAGCGCTCGAACACCTTGCTCTGCTCCTCGGGCGCGATGCCGATACCTGTATCGGCAACCGTCAGGTACGGATGGCCCTCATCATTGATCCCACATCGAAGCGTAACCGTACCACCGGGCTGATTATAGCGAATAGCGTTACTGGCCAGGTTATAAATCAGCTCGTCGATCAGGCGTGGCACACCTTCGACCACAACGGGCTTCGTCTTGCGCACGATGGTCACGTTCGACTGTCGGGCGACCTGTTCGAGGCGCTGCTCCACCGTCGTAATAGCGCGCGAGAGCTCAATGGGTTCCGTGGAACCAATAGGCACTGCCTCGCCCTCGGTCGCGCGCTCGGCCTCGTCCAGGTTAGACAACGTCAAGATGTCGTTTACCAGCGCTGCTAGACGGCCCGCTTCGCGATAGATTCGACCGCCAAAGTTGCGCAGGTCGTCCTCGCCCTCGACCATGCCATTTGCAATGAGCTCAGCATAGCCCGAGATCGCGGTAAGCGGGGTCTTGAGCTCATGCGTGATATTGGCCGTGAACTCGCGACGCATGCGGTCGTTATCGGCCAGCACCGCCATCTGGCGTTTAAGCTCCTGGCGTTGCGACTCAATGCGCTCGAGCATGGGAACCATCTCGGTGTAGGCATGTTCATAGCTACGGCGCGGGTGGTCCAAATCGACCTCTTGCAGGGGCGCAATGATGGCACGGGATTCGCGGCGCGCAAGGAAAAACGAGAGCACCGCGCCCGCCGCCGCGATAAGCAGCATCGGTGCCACCAACGAGAGCAAAATCGCCGCAACACCAGGCTGGGCCTGCGCCAAACGAACGACCTGACCGTTATCGAGGGCCACGGCGCGATACAGCATAATCTCGTCGAGCGTGGTGCTCGAGCGCTCCGCGGAACCCGAACCGCTCTCAAGGGCCTCAACGACCTCGGGGCGATCGCCATGGTTGGGCAACATGGAAGGAGACGCCTCGTTGTCGTAGGCGACCGATCCATCCCTGTTGATCAGCGTGATACGAAGGTCCTCGCGATCGAGGCTTCGCAAGAATGCGATGGGTTCCTGCTGCTCGTTTAAGGCGGCGGCAATAAGCTCGGTTTCTTGCGAGAGATTTGCGCTCGTCGCGTCTGCCAAAGTGTTTTGCACAAAGAACGCGCCCAACACCGTAAAGGCAACAATCACCGCCATGGCACAGATAAAAATCGTCACGAACACGCGATGGGAAAGCGTGTGTTTTCCCTGAGGGGCAAAGACCACAGACTACTCCTCCGATGCTGCTGCCGCAGCGACGGCATCTTCGACATCGCCACCGGCAGAAGGCTCGGCCAGGCGATAACCCACGCCGCGCACCGTCTCGATAGCGCCGGCACGCTCGCCGAGCTTTTGGCGAAGCGTCTGCACGTGAACGTCGACGGTACGCGAGCCGCCATCGAAGTCCCAGCCCCACACGCTCTGCAGCAGCGACTCGCGGGTAAAGACCACGCCGGGCTTGCGCATAAGATATTCGAGCAAATCGAACTCGCGCAAGGTGAGTTTGAGTGGCTCGCCGGCAGCGGTCACCTCGCGATGGCTGGGCGAAAGCACGATATCGCCCACGCTGAGCACATCGCTCGCCTGCTTGACCATACCGCCGCGGCGCAGCAGCGCACGGCAGCGGCTGGCAAGCTCCATGAGCGAAAACGGCTTGGTCAGATAGTCGTCGGCACCGCCATCGAGCGCCATCACCTTATCGAGCTCGGTATCCTTGGCAGTGAGCATCATGATGGGCACCGTCGCCGTCAGGCGGTCGGCGCGCAGGCGACGCATAATTGCCAAACCATCGGTATCGGGCAGCATGATGTCGAGCAGGACGGCATCGGGTACCCGTCGCGCCACGGCGGCCTTAAACTCGCCATCGCACGAAAAGCCCTCGGCCTCGATCCCCTGCTTGCGCAGTGCATAGACCGTCAAATCCCTGATATTGTCATCGTCCTCGACGTAATAGATCATGTTAAACCCCTTTGCGGCCGGCATGACCGCATCTTAATCCTAAAGGTACCTTTACTAGATGGTATCAGCCAAAACGTCCCGTCAAATAATCCGCTGTGCGCGGGTCGGTGGGATTTTTGAAGAGCTGAGCGGTGGGTGCGTGCTCCACCAACTCACCCAGCAAGAAAAACGCGACCGAGTCGGAGATGCGCGCCGCCTGCTGCATATTGTGCGTAACGACCACGAGCGTGCAGGTCTCTTTGAGCTCGCAGGCCAGCTGCTCAACCACCAGCGTCGACACGGGATCGAGAGCGCTCGTGGGCTCGTCCATCAGCAGAATATCGGGCTGCACGGCAAGCGCGCGGGCGATGCACAGACGCTGCTGCTGCCCGCCCGAAAGACCCAGCCCCGACTCTTTGAGTTTGTCCTTGACCTCATCCCATAGCGCAGCGCGACGAAGAGAGTCCTCGACCAGCTCATCCAGCACGGCGCGGTCGCGCACGCCCATGCCGCGCGGACCATACGCGACGTTGTCGTAGATGCTCATGGGAAACGGGTTGGGGCGCTGGAACACCATGCCTACGCGCTGGCGCAGACGGCAGATGTCGTAGTCGCCCAGGATATCTTGGCCGTCAAGCGCGATCTTACCCTCGATGCGGCAGTCCTTGATGCCGTCGTTCATGCGGTTAAAGCAACGCAGCAGCGTTGATTTGCCGCAGCCCGAAGGACCGATAAACGAGGTAATCTGCTTGTCGCGAATCTTGATGGATACGTCCTTGAGCGCGTGGTGGTCGCCATAGAACAGGTCGAGGCCCTTGACGTCGATGCGCGTCGGCGAGGCGGCAAGATCCTGCGCCGTGGGACGAGTCGCGTCCCCGACTTCGCGCTCGTGCGCAGCCTCGGCTTGCGCCTCCATGAGCTCCTCGAGCTCCGTGGGCCCTATAGCCGCAGCAGCCGTCATACCGCATACCTCCACATCGATATCAATTCAGCAGTATCGATAGTAGAAATCGCGACTCATACGCACGTGAGCGCATTGTCAGGTGTTTGTAAAGGCGCCTACGCTACGCGGCGGGCAGCTCGATGGTAAAGACGGTATGCTCGGGCGTTGATTCGCACGCGATGGTACCGCCATGCGCGCATACAATCTCCTTGGCGATGGCGAGGCCCAGCCCAGCACCGCCGCGATTGGTCGCACGCGCTGCATCCAGGCGATAGAACTTCTCAAAGATCACCTTGAGCTTTGGCTCAGGGATCGGATCGCCTTGGTTTACAAATCGTACGCGTACGCCACCGTCACCCAAACGCCTGGCCTCAATCGTGATCGTCGAGCCTTCATAGCTATAGGCAACGGCGTTTTTCATGATGTTGTTGAACACGCGAGCCATCTTGTCGCCGTCCACGAGTACCGTCAGGTCCTCGCAGATATCAACTTGGGCTTCCTTGTGCTGTTCGTTGAGAATGGGATAGAACTCGTCGGCCACCTGCGCCAGCAATAGCCCCAAATCGACGTAGGCGCGGGTAAGCACGATATCGTGGAAATCGAAACGCGTGATGTCAAAGAACTCCTCGATGAGCGCGTCGAGCCGATGGGCCTTGTCGAGCGCCACGCCCGTAAAGCGTGCACGCTGCTCAAGCGGCAAATCGGGAGCCTCCTGCAGGAGCGAAAGATAGCCCACCACGCTGGCGAGCGGCGTGCGCAGGTCGTGCGCCAGGTACGTAACCAGGTCATCTTTGCGATGCGATTCGTCGCGCAGGGCCTGTTGAACCTTACGCTCGCAATCGCGCGCCCGATTGAGCGCGCCCTCGACCTCGAGAAAGTCGCCGTCGATGGTATCCCACGTGTCGGGGCTATCGATCAGACGGTCCTGAATACGGGCGGCGATCACGCGGTCGGCATGCCGCTCGCCCTGCTCATAACCCTGGTAATACAGGGCGCGTCCGCAAAAGAACAGGACGCACACGGCAAGCGCCAGCACAAAGCCGAGCATGTTGAATACAAAGGCGGCGTCAAAGAACACGGGCTCGCCAATACCGCCAAGCGCCATGGCCCCGATCGCCAGCGCAATCGTCCACGCGGCACCGCCGATTACCACGCAGCGGCGAACGATTTCAAATCGATCGATCAGCAAGAAGCCAATAAGCAGAACTGCCAGGATGCCAACGATATTGTCAATGCCAATGAGTAGCAGACTCAGCAAAAAGAGCAGCACCGTCGCAAGCGCGCGATTGTCGACGACCGCCCTTATGTATTCAAAGAGTCGATCGGGCACCTCGAATACCCGCCTATCGTCTTTTGTCATATCCACTTCCCCACCACCAAAGGCGTTATTCGATTATGTAGCCGACGCCCCAGACGTTTTTGATAAAGCGCGGCTTTTGAGCATCGTCGCCGATCTTTTCGCGCAGATGGCGGATGTGCACCATCACCGTATTGTTGGAGCCGGGCATAAAGTCCTCGTTCCACACCGCGCGGAACAGGTCCCCCACGGCCACCACGCTGCCACGATGCTCGACCAGATACAGCAAGATGGAATACTCGATGGGCGTGAGGCGCACCGGTGCGCCGTCCACCGTCACACAACGAGCGTCGCGGTTGATCTCGAGGCCGTCGAGCTGGATGGTCGGCGACTCGACCGCCTGTGCGCGACTACCGTATCTGGTGTAGCGACGGAGCTGAGCACGAACGCGCGCAATGAGCTCCAGCGGACGGAACGGCTTGACCACGTAATCGTCTGCGCCCAGCGAGAGGCCCTCGATCTTGTCCTGTTGGGCATCGCGCGCTGTCAGCATAATAACGGGATAGGTATGGCTAGCGCGGATGGTGCGCAGCAGCTCAAAGCCGTCGATATCGGGCAGCATGACGTCCAGCAGCGCCAGATCGAACTCCTGCTCCAAAATCGCCTTGGCAGCATCTGCTCCGCTATAGGCAATCTGAACATCAAAGCCCTCTTTTGTAAGGTAGATACCGACTAGGTCGGCGATGGCCTTCTCGTCATCGACCACCAAAATGCGCTCGTTCATGCGTGCTCCTCTCGCGCTCCATTATGCCCGAGGCGGCGCGCGCCACACACAACAAGCGTGGGCGATTAAGTCGACCTTAAGCACCTATGTGTCCGTTCGGGCGCAGACATGGGCCGCGCACGCCCGCGCGCTGATTGTCCGCGCCGGTAAACGATATACTTTGAACTCTGAAGAGACCATCCCGTCGAAAGCGAAATCTGTGAAGACCCTTAGTTCTCTTGTAAAGCGCTCCGCGCAACTGACCGCCGGCATTGTCTGCGCTGTCGCCCTTGCCGCCGGTGCGCCGTCTGTCGCCAACGCCCAGGTACTTACGACCGATATCGTTTGTGGCAAGACCGCCGACGCCCGCGGCATCACGGCCGAGAATCTGCCCGATATCGATGCGTCCAACGCCATCGTCATGAGCAAGGACGGTTCCGTCTATTTCGCCCGCAGTGCCGACGAGCAGGTCAAAATTGCCTCAATTACCAAAGTCATGACCGCAATCCTGACCATCGAGAACTGCAAGATGGACGAGAAGGTCACGGTGAGCAACGCCGCGGCAACCGTGGGCAATTCGACCGCCGGCCTGCTCGAAGGCGACGAGCTCACAGTGAAACAGGCCCTGCGCGGCCTGATGATTCCCTCGGGCAATGACGCCGCCATCGTGCTTGCCGAGCATGTGGGCAAAAAGATCGATCCCAAGACCAAAGATGCCGAGGCCACGTTTGTGAAGGCCATGAACGAGCGCGCTCAAGAGCTCGGCTGCACGGGAACGCTTTTTGAGAATCCGCACGGCCTGGACTTTGATGAGTGGGCCGGCGACATGCACTCCACCGCGCACGATGTAGCCCTGATGATGCAGGAGGCAATGAAGAGCGATACGTTCCGCGAAATCGTGGCGAGCGATGATTCCTGGATTGAGGTTACGGGCGCCGACGGTTCCGACCATTCGCATTCCATGGATACACACAACGAGCTGCTGGGGCAGGACGGCAATATCGGCGGTAAGACCGGCACCACCGACGATGCCGGCTATTGCTTTACGGGAGCCTACAACCGCGATGGCGACGAGACCTACACCGTTGTTTTGAACTCCAGCACCACCGATCAGCGCTTTGCCGACACGGCCGCCCTTGCCAACTGGTACTACGGCCACAAGGTGACGGTTGCGATCGCCAACACGCAGGAAAAGACCGCCAACGGCAATCCACTCATCGCGCGCATTAGCCAGACCGACTGGACGGACAAGACGATCGATGCCACACTCGCCGACCCCTCAGCTCAGGCGACCGTCTTTTCGCTTGCTGGAGAGGTGACCGAAAAGGTTACCTACGATGACCTTTCGGGCACGGTACATGTGGGCGACAAGGTGGGCAGCGTCACGCTCAAGCAAGACGGCACCAAGATCGCCGTCATGGATTTGGTTGCCGACGAGGAAGGCTCGGGGCCGAATCCCATTGAGTGGCTCCTTGTAAAACTCGACCGCCTGGGCCGTCGCATCGACAACCGCCCGCTTACGGCAGAAAGCGAAACCATAGCCAAAGCACCCGAGGCGTAAGGTCGAAGAACAATACGCTCGCCGAAAGAAGGCATCCGAAAGGATGCCTCTTTTTTTGAGGGCTCGAATCCCCAGCCGCCATTCTTGATAATAAAAAAGGGCCCCAAATGGGACCCTTCTTCAAATTCATACTGGCGGAGAGCTGGGGATGTCCGGGCATGCTGCGCATGCCCTCCGGCTTCAAAGCCTGGCGGCTTTTCGCCCACGGGCTACAAACGCTTTCGCGTTTGCTTAACGCCCGTGCCCTCTCGGGTTCGAATCCCCAGCCTCCTTTCTCCGCACTAAAAAGGGTCCCAAATGGGACCCTTCTTCAAATTCATACTGGCGGAGAGCTGGGGATTCGAACCCCAGATGCCCTTTTGGGGCATACTCGCTTAGCAGGCGAGCACCTTCGGCCTCTCGGTCAGCTCTCCGTAACAGCCGTTCTATAGTAACCAAACAGCCGAAGTTGAGCAAGGGGGAATTTCTAATTGCCCAGCGGCCTTTCCTCCTTGCAGCTTTCGCCCCTACCCCAGCGAGCGATTGAGGGAGCCGAGCTCATCGTTGCCCATGGTGCGCCACATTTGGAAGATGCAGACGCGCGCCAGGAAAAAGAAGCCGTTATCGACCAGCTGCACGGCGGCATCCGCAAGCTGATTGGTCACGACGGGCACGGGAGGCAACTCGAGCCCGGCCCTACGGATGGTCTCGACTGCCTCCTCAAACGTCGGCGGCTCATTGACACCCATCTCGTTCATAAGGCCCTGCATTTCCTCCAGTGCGCTGCTACCCGACTCCTCGCCGCGCGGCACGAGGCGGTAGCACGCCAACGCGAGCTCGAGCTGATCGCAGTTCCAATAGGCAAACGCCAAGCGATAGAACAGATAACCGATTGCGGAACGGTCGCTGGCAATGCGCAGGCCGTGGCGCGCTACCTCGATAATCTCGTCAAAGCGTTCCAGGCGCGCCAACACGTTGATGAGCGCAAAGTGCGACTGCATGGACGAGCGCGCCAGATCGTAGAGGCGGCGCACCTCGGGCAGCGCCCGCTCAAAGTCCTCCTGCTCGGCGTAATAGCTGCAGATTTCGTGCTGGGCAAAGTACAGCGCATCGGGAGCGCGCAGGATGCGCACCGAACGATCTTCCTCCATGACCGGCAGCACCATACGTACCAGTTGGTTGTCGCAAAACTGCGTCTGGACCGGACCCGTTGCCAACAGTTCGGAAACGGCACACTTTGCCTCCAGCTCCTCGACAAGACGGGAAAAGCCCTCAAACGCAGCCGTGCGGTCAACTTTGGCCTGCTCGCGCAACTCAACGACGCGCGCCACATACGGGTCATCGTCCTTCTCCATGACCTCGAGCTCATCAGCCGTATCGGCAAGCAGCAGGTCGCGCAACGCCGGCGGCAGCGGGCGGTGGTCGTCACGCGGGCGAGCGTGAACCTCCGCAGGCTCAATCACATCCGGCGTGTCCGACTCATATGCCTCAAGCATGCACTTGCACGGCATATCGCCCATACCCATGCTCTCAAGATCCTTGGCGACAGGCACGCAATTGGCCAGATAGGCCGCACGTCCAAAGGAATATGTTGCAATGACGCGCTCGCCCTGCTCGCCGTCGGGAGCCGCAATCTGAACATAGCAGCGCGCAATGCAGGCACCTGCGGCAAAACACGCCGCGGCAAGCGTAAGCGCCACGCGCGCGTCGTGCTCCGCAGCCCAAATCGCACGCGCGTCCTCGTCCAACTCGCGCCAGACGTCATCCTGGGCGTCGTATTCACGTTGCGGCATGGCATCCACGATAGAGTGCCCAAACCGAACGAGCATAATCCCCTCGGCAACGTTTACCCGATAGGTATAGTCGAGCCGTGTGACCACGTTGAGTGCCTCGACGATACGCGCGAAGCGGGTGCGCACGTCCCACTCACCGCCCGGCTGGCAAGCCACCGTTCCCGGTTTGCCCAACGGGTTGTCGCTCGAGGCCGTATCGAGCAGTCGGGGAACATTGTTGGTCGTCTTGGCGATATGCCACGCGTCAAAGAGCGCGCAGCCCTCAAAGCTCGGCGAGGATGCCGCAGGGACCAATCCAGCCCCGATGCGCTCAAGGATGCCGGAGAGGCGATTGAGATGGCACTCGATGGCAAGCAGCATGTCAATCTCATCCTGGTCCAGCAGGCTACGATCAAAATTGAGATAGAACAGCTTTGAGCGGTCGATGCGCGCTAGGCTCATTTCGGACTTGGCAGCAATGGTGCGCAGGCGAGGCAGATCGACCTCGCTCATCAAGGCTGCGGCATAACGCTCGATACCGCTCGGGTTCTCGGTATGGTCCACGCGGTAGAGCAGCGTCTCGATAGCATCGGGAAGCGGCGCCGTGTTAAAGCCCAAGAACACCTCGACCGGCTCGGGAAGCTTTACGAGTTTGATCTTATCGACAACATTTTGCATGTCCGCATCGAGACCGTCGACGCCCGCCGTGTTCGCAATAGCGCTTTCGGAGTTGGCAAATATCACGTAGCGCAAGAACATCGAGGCCATGAACTCGCCGTAAGGAAGGGCGCGGGTCGAATTCCATGTCTCGTGGTCGGACTGCTCGCGCATGGTGCCTTCGGGAGAGCCGGCAGTTCGCGCACGCGGGCGCATTGCGCCGTTGGCTCCCCTCACCATAATCTCGCCAATACTGGAGTCGGACTCGTCAAGGACCAGCTCCATGTCGGGATCCTTGGGCAACGACGCCTCCCGAACAGGGCGGTCAACCTTATAGACCTTGCCCGACACACTCACGTAGCCCAAGAGCGACACGTGGCTTTTGCCGACGAATTCAACGACGTAGCAGGACTCTTTAGGATCCTCGCCAAAAACTTTCCAGACAACGCCGTACGAGCGCCCTGCGGGCTGTTCCGGCATCGACGGAAAACGCTTTTTGGGGTCGAGAAACCTGAGCTTGTATGTCGGACGCTCTGCCACGAAATATCACCCTGATCGGTCGTCTAGAGAAGGAGTGGCCGCGAATGGACCGCGGCACCTACTCGAAATCTTACACGAGTCGATAAGAAATAGTCCGCTTGACGCTCGCGCCTCGACCGAGGTTCGAATCCATGGGGTGCCGGCGTAAAAGAAAAGCCCCCGTTGCCGGAGGCTTCAAGTTCAAATGGTGCGGCGTATAGGATTCCGCGCATCCGCTGCGCGGATCCGCGCCGGCTTCGCCCGCCTGCCGGCGCGCTCGCCCGCTCGCTACGGACGCTCCGCGTCCGCTTTACGCTCGCGCCTCGACCGAGGTTCGAATCTATGGGGTGTTGCCATAAAAGAAAAGCCCCCGTCGCCGGAGGCTTTAAGTTCAAATGGTGCGGCGTATAGGATTCGAACCTATGACGTTCTGATTCGTAGTCAGACCCTCTATCCAGCTGAGGTAACGCCGC
>DXMD01000019.1:0-49059 GCA_019414385.1 Collinsella sp.
TCCAGCCATAAAAAAGCCTCCCATTTCTTGTGTCCAAGAAATGGGAGGCAGTTCACATTTGGGACGGGGCTTTTTTAGCTACTTTGTTTTCGGCTAGAGGCGTTCATGCCTGCCCCCTCGGCCGCTCGATATCCTCCGGGAGGGGCCACTAATAGAAAACTTGCTTATCCATTAATCAAGATACGCATAATCTTGCTCTCCTGCTAATCAAGAATCGTTATAATCTTGATTAGCAGGAGAGCAAGATTGGAGAATTATGGCATTCAACGACTTGGTGGCTCAAAAAATAAAGGACTTTGAGCAACAGGGGATTCCGCAGGTCTTTGAGCGCGACCTTGATCTGGGCAACCCGCAGGAGCCAAAGCGCGACAACATCGTATATGTGATTGTGGGCGCCCGTCGTTGTGGAAAGACGTATCGCCTGTATCAGGAGATACGGCGGCTTCAGGGCCAAGGCGTCGAGCTTGACCGGATGCTATATTTCAATTTTGAGGATGAGCGCTTGCGTCCGTATGAGCCATCGCTACTAGCGGACGTGCTCGATACATTCTATGCACTATATCCTGCTGCTCGAGGCGAGGGCGCCTACCTTTTCTTTGACGAGATCCAGGAAATACCCGAATGGGGTGCGTTTCTGCGACGCGTGGTCGATACGGAGAAGGCGACCGTTTACGTGACGGGATCTTCTTCTAAGATGCTGTCCTCAGAACTTAAGAGCGAGTTCAGGGGCCGTTCTCTTGTGCGAGAGCTTTTTCCGTTGAGTTTTTCGGAATACGTCCGATATAAGACGGGGGGCGTTCCTGAGTCGAACGCGCCCTTCTCCTCGAGCGATGCAGCGTTGCTCCGACACCATCTGGTCGGATATCTCGAGCGAGGGGGATTCATCGCGACACTTGAGCAGACGCCCGCAGACGCGATTCAGCTGCTACAGGAATATGCGTCGCGAACGGTCGCCATGGACGTCGTTGAACGTTACGACGTCAAGAACCCCCGTTTGGCCTCGCTGTTTCTGGCGCGGTGCATGGCATCTTCGGGACGAGAGCTGTCAGTGAACAAAGTGTACAACGAGTTCAAGAGCAGACAGATATCCGTCAGTCGAAATACGCTCAGCGACTTACTTGAGTATTACGAGGACGCCTACCTGCTGTTTTCGGTGCCGGAGTTCACGCGTTCGCTTGCAAATAATACGCGGTCTGCGTCTAAGGTCTACGCCGTCGATCCTGCGATGTTCGGAGCGTTCTCCCCCGCATCGGCATTGGATCATGGTCAGAGGCTCGAGACCGCGGTGTTCAATGCGCTCAGAAGAAGGACCCCCGCCGTGCGGCCCGGTTCGGTTTGCCGCCTGCTGATTAAAGATAAGAATAAAAGCCATGAGGTGGACTTTGTGGCTGGGGATGCACTGCTCATGCAGGCTTACGGCCTGATTCAGGTAAGTGTGGATATGACAAGCGAGAAAACGCGCGAGCGCGAAATTGCCGCGCTCGATGCCGCGATGGCCCAGTTTGATCTTGGCGAGTCGGTAATCGTTACCATGGATGAGCAGGCCGATATTCCATGCAAACACGGCGTGGTACATGCTGTGCCCGCATGGAAGTGGCTCCTTTCCTAATCGTCTATGGATTTGCGAGGCCAGGACTCAGGTGTCATGGTCCGCTAGTCCTGGGCCTTGATGCTCGGCAGGAGAATCTGGGCGAGGTAGTCGGTCTCGAGTTTGGTCGCGGCGTCTGCCTTGCCGTCTTTACCGACCAGGTCGTTTTTGATCTGGCTGTATGTGTAGCGGTTGCCGGTCGTGAGTTCGACAAGCTCAATGGCTGTGTCCATGGGGTAGGTCGACACGGGGTCTTGCGCGCGCCCGTTGATGGTTTGCGGGACCACATACGGATAAACAGGGCCGCTGGCGTAGACGGTGTAGCCGTTGCCTAGGCTGACCGTGCCCAAAACCGTATCGCCGTCATCGGGCGTAAAGGTCTCGCCATCGCGCACGGCGACGAGCGTCACGAGCGGCGTATTGGCGTCATCGCCCAGATAGATGCACAGCGTGCTGCCGTTTTGCCAGGTAGCAACCTTACCGTACCACTCGACGGGGATATCGAGTTGATACAGATCCGTCGCCTTATGTCGAGCATCGGCATCGCGGGCGGACTGTGCCTCGCTTGCGCTTACGGCGTTGGCGGCGGCATCGCGGCGCGTAATTGCCGCCTGCTGGAGTATCTTTGCCGCGGCGGCAGAGCTCGCGCCGCCTTCCTCGGCATACTTAGCGGCGGCATCGATCTGGTCGTCAGTCACCGCGTCGGCTGCAGGTACCTTGAGCTTAAAGGTGGCCTGGGCACTCAAATCCTGTCCATCGCTCTTAATGGTGACCTGCGCCTTGGTGGTCGGGACGGTGTAGATGGTGCCGTCTTCCGCGATGGGGGAGGCGGCGATGGAGAACGTGTAATCGCCAGGCAGCAGCTTAATTCCACGACCGTGCTCGTCAACATAGAGCGTCTCGCTCACAGAAGAGCCGTCGGAATCCTGCCCGCTCACCTGCACGGGAATCTTGGAGCCAGTTGAGCAGTTGAGCCCCGCGGCGTGCATGCCGATTCGCACCGACATCATCGTGTGCGCATTGGCGGCGGCAACGGTGGCCTGCTCTTGTCGGTATCCATTCCAAGCGGCATAGCCTGCGCCACCGGCGACAAGCGCGATGGCTACGACGCCGGCAACCATTAGATTGCGGCGCTTGGGCGATATCTTGCGATGGCGAACCTCGGCTTCACGTGCCGAAGGAACGGACGGTAGGGGAATATCGCCCATGGCGATGGTCTCGTCCACGGCAGGCGCGGAGCCCAGACCGGGAAGCTCGCGGGTCAGCGAATCTTCGGCCGGCAAGCTGTCGAGCAAGATGGTTTCCTCGCTCGTGTCGGATTCGGGCTGGTCGTCGGCCTCGCATTCGGATTCCTCGTGCCCCGCCTCGCCTTCGGCGGGCGCGGCGCCATCGTCTTTTGCATCCCGATCATCGGGCTGCGCCTCGATTTCCGGCTCATCCTGCACATCGACGCTCGAATCGTCAAACGCAATCTCGGCCAGCGCGATCTGGTCTAGGCTCTCCAGGGCCTCGGCGCACGCTTCTGCATCTTGGGCCGCATCCTCTTGGCCCATCGTTTCATCTTTCATATATCCCCCAAGCTCAATATCGGGACAACACTGTACCCAAAAATGGAGCCATATAAAGCGCATGCGAAATATAAGATCCGATTTAACCCGAGTGCATCGTTCAGCCGCATCCTCGCGGCGGCAAAAAGCCCCGGAACGCGGACGAATCACATTCCGGGGGCTCTGCAATGCGTTGAGTTGCGCGGAGCCGGCTATGCGGTTTCGTACTCAAGCGATGTTTGCGTCAGGCGCGTTACTCGGCGTGAGCGTAATCCACCTTGGCGCGGCGAGCGGTAGCCTTCTCCCAATCGCTGGTGCCCTCAAAGACATCCTGCTTGTAGGGATTGCGACCGAGCTTCTTGGCGCGGTAGGCGATGTAGATGATCGCGGCGACGTTGGCGATCAGCGCGGCAATCGAGACCGCGGTGGCGGCGCCGGGGTCGAGCGTGGAGTGGGTCGCAAAGATGGACTCCTCCTGGAAGTACGGGAACACCTGGGCAAACATGCACCAAATAGCAAGCGTAAAGGCGCGGTTCTGGATCCAGCCGCCCTTGTTCCAGATAAAGGCGGCGACGGTGGGCGCCAGCAGCAGCGCAAAGCCGCAGAACCAGGAGTGGGTGGGCAGGCAGTTGTAGGTGTAGCAGAAGTTCCAGATATCGTAGGCGATGATGTAGACCCAAGTCATGTCGGGCCACAACATGTCGGTCTGATCCTCGGAGGCGTAGACGCTCCACCAGCCGGTCATGCAGAAGATGTTGATGATACCGGCGATGCCGTTGAACACGTTGTTCCAGCCGGCCAGCTGCGTGGCACCTTCGGAGGTGACCCAGGTGGACTGGCCCAGGACAAAGAAGTGATAGGCGCTCTCAAAGTCGGACACGACGGCGATCATGATGTTGATGGCGACGATCACAAACGGCCATGCGCGGAACCAATGCGCCTTGCCGATCTTGCCCCACTGGTACTTAATGGCAATGAAGCCCCAGCAACCGGCCAGCGCCGCGTATACCTTGGCGTAGTGGAACCAGCTGTTCTGGTACACATGGGTGGGGTTGGTGAGCGCCCACTCGGCGCCTTGTGAGACGCCCACGGCGATGGCGACGCAGTAGATGGTCATGGCCAGCGGAGCCACGCCAAAGATGATGGCCGCGCCCAGCTTGGTGCGGCGGCCGACCTCGTTGAGCACGATCAGGCCAATAAAGACCATGGCCCAGCCGGCCCAGTGGATAAGGGTATCGCTACCCCAAACATCGAACAGCATGCTGCTCTCCTTTCACACGCCCGCGGCCCCTCTTCTGATCGCGGGCAGTTTGGCCAAATGTCGTCAGTCCTGGGGCTTGCGCTCCGGATACTTGGCGGTATAGCCCTCGATGTGGAGTGTCGAGGCGATGATTTCCTTGACTGTCTCGTCGGGCACATCGGGGTGCGTGCGGATATACATCAACAACCCCATGATGAGGGTGTAGAACGTCTCGTAGACATGGTCGATGTGTAGCTCATGATGGGCGACAAAATCCACCACGGTGGTGTCGCAGATATACTGCGCCACGCGCTGGACCACGTTGTGCAAAAAGCCGCCGTAGAGCGCACCGCTGCTCGAGGTGAGCGTGCTCGGCAGCTCGTGGCCGCTCACGACCAGACGCTTAAAGAGCGGGGCGACGGTGTCGAGCGCGCCTTCGATATCACCGACGGTGCGGCCGGCGTTCCACTGCTCGAGCTCGGAGATAAAACCGTCGATTGCCTCGTCCATGACAGCGGTGACGGCGGCGTCCATATCGGCAAAGTAGTGGTAGAACAATGAGCGCGTGCAGCCGGCTCGCTTGGTCACGGCCGAGACAGATAGATGCGACACGCCCAGCTCGGAGCTTACGGTGCGCACGGCATCGAGGATCTCGCGACGGCGTTCGTCGCCTGTCAGGCGCTTTGCCGCGCTGTCGGTCGTGGGGACGGCGTCGGCCACAGAGATGTTCACCGTGTTATCGCCCATGCGCTTGCTGCCTTTCATCCTCTTTTGCCTGACCGTTCGCCTAACAGTCTTGAATATTGTTGACGGTTCGTCAATACTATTTTTGACACAATGTCAACAATGGCGGGTGAACGGCATGGGGGGCATGCCCGGCCTGCAAAAAAGAGGGGCGCTGCGGCCTCGTCGTGCTGCGGCAAGAGAAGGGACAACCATGATTCTCAACGGACCGGGAATTAGCTACACCGAGCCTGACATCGGTTCGGAGTTCGTGCCGCCGCTGCCGGAGCATCCGCGCGAGGCAATCGTCAAGCTGTGCGAGCACTGCACCAACCGTCTGCTGCATCGCGACGAGCTGCTGGGCTACGAGTACTGGTCGTTTGCCGAGGCCGCAACCGACGAGCAGGCCGAAGTGCTCTGCAAGATGAAGATGCGCCGTCCCTATACGCTGCCCGAGATGGTCAAGCTCACCGGCATGCCCGAGGCCGATATCGAAAAGATGCTCGACGTTATGAGCTACACGGGCCTGCTCGAGTACAACTGGGAAAACCCCGAGCGTGCCAAGCAATGGGTGCTGCCCATGCTGGTGCCAGGTTCTGCCGAGTTCCTCAACATGCGCGTGAGCCAGCTCGAGGAGCACCCGGTCTTTGCCAAGTTCTTTGAGCAGGCGTCCAAGGGACCGCTGTCCAAAGCCACGCCGATGGTACCGCCCGGAGGCGCCGGCATCGGTATGCATGTCATTCCGGTCGAGAAGGCTATCGATGCTTCGAGCACCTCGGTGCCGATTGAGCATATCGAGCATTGGCTCGACAAATACGAGGGTAAGTATGCCGCCAGCACCTGCAGCTGCCGCGCGAGCCGTCGCGTGATGGGAGAGGGCTGCGCCGACGACCCGGCCGATTGGTGCATCGCCGTGGGCGATATGGCCGACTACGTGGTCGAGACCGACCGCGGCCATTACGTGACGCGCGACGAGGTCTACGACATCCTGCGCCAGGCCGAGGACAACGGTTTTGTGCACCAGATCACCAACATCGACGGCGGGAACAAGATCTTCGCTATCTGCAACTGCAACGTCAACGTGTGCTACGCCCTGCGCACCTCGCAGCTGTTCAACACGCCCAATCTTTCGCGCTCGGCCTATGTCGCCAAGGTCGAGAAGGACAAGTGCGTGGCCTGCGGTCGCTGCGTTGAGGTGTGCCCGGCCGGCGCCGCCAAGCTCGGCCAGAAGCTCTGCAGCAAAAAGGCCGGGGGCCACGTGCCCGAGTATCCGCGCCAGGAGCTGCCCGATGCCACCAAGTGGGACCACACCAAGTGGTCGCCCAACTACCGCAACGATAACCGTATCGAGACGCACGAGTCCGGTACCGCGCCCTGCAAGACGGCCTGCCCCGCGCACGTTGCCGTTCAGGGCTATCTGAAGCTCGCGGCTCAGGGCCGCTATGACGAGGCGCTGGCACTCATTAAGCGCGAGAACCCGCTGCCCGCTATCTGCGGCCGCGTGTGCAACCGCCGTTGCGAGGATGCCTGTACCCGTGGTCGCGTGGATGCCGCCGTGGCTATCGACGAGGTCAAGAAGTTTATCGCCCAGCGCGATCTTGATGCCGCGACCCGCTATGTCCCGCCCGTGGTGACACCGACGCGTGCCGGCGGCTTCGACCAGAAGATCGCCATTATCGGTGCCGGTCCGGCCGGCCTGTCCTGCGCCTTCTATCTGGCTGAGAAGGGCTACAAGCCCGTCGTGTTCGAGAAGAACGAGCGCCCGGGCGGTATGCTCACTTACGGTATTCCCAGCTTTAAGCTGCAGAAGGATGTTATCGAGGCCGAGGTCGAGGTCATTCGCCTGATGGGTGCCGAGTTCCGCTATGGCGTGGAAGTCGGTCGCGACGTGACGCTCGACGAGCTGCGCGCGCAGGGCTTTAAGGCCTTCTACGTGGCTATTGGCTGCCAGGGCGGCCGCCTCGCCGGTATTCCGGGTGAGGATGCCGAGGACGTGACCGTGGCCGTCGACTTTTTGCGCGAGGTCAACAGTGGCAAGATCGACGCGCTGCCCGGCCGCACCATCGTGGTGGGCGGCGGCAACGTGGCTATCGACGTCGCACGCAACGCCTGCCGTCTGGGCTCCGAGCACGTTGAGATGTTCTGCCTGGAGAGCGAGGCCCAGATGCCCGCCAGCGAGGAGGAGCGTCGCGAGGCCGTTGAGGACGGCGCTCACATCAGCTGCGGCTGGGGTCCCAAGGAGGTTCACCTGGACGAGGCCGGTCATGTGTGCGGTATCACCTTCAAGCGCTGCACGCGTGTCTTTGACGACGAGGGCCGTTTTGCGCCCGAGTACGACGAGAACGATCTGCGTCGTGTCGATGCCGACCGCGTAGTCATGTCGATTGGCCAGTCCATTGTGTGGGGCGATCTGCTGGCTGGCTCTAAGGTGGAGCTTGGTCGCGGCCAGGGCGCCCTTGCCGATCCCCAGACCTATCAGACCGCCGAGCCCGACATCTTTGTGGGCGGCGACGTCTACACCGGTCCGAGCTTTGCCATCGACGCCATCGCCGCCGGTCATGAGGCCGCCGTATCCATCCATCGCTTTGTGCAGCCGGGCTCCACGCTCACCATCGGCCGCAACCAGCGCCACTACGCCGCGCTCGACCGCGACGATGTCGTGATTGAGAGCTATGACAACGCGAGCCGCGAGGTGGCGCATGTCGACCACGAGCGCGAGAAGGCTGCGCCCTTTAGCGAGTATGTCGAGACCTTTACCGAGGAGCAGGTGCGCGCCGAAACCGCCCGCTGCTTGGGCTGCGGTGCCTCGATCGTCGATCCCAACAAGTGCATCGGCTGCGGTCTGTGCACCACCAAGTGCGCGTTCGACGCCATCCATCTGGATCGCGACCGCCCCGAGTGCTCAACGATGGTCAAATACGAGCAAAAGCTCCCAAGCCTCGGCAAGTATGCGCTTAAGCGTGCTATCAAGATCAAATTTGGTCGCAAGTAAGTAGCCATAACGGGAACGGCGGAAGGAATTAAAAGTGCACGAGCTCGGAATCGTTTACCACATCATTCGCGATGTCGAGAACGTGGCGCGCGCCAATGGCGTGAGTCGCGTTTCGAGCGTCACGCTGCTGCTGGGCGAGGTCTCGGGCGTCGTTCCCGACTTGCTGCTCGACGCCTGGCGCTGGGCGGCAGATAAAAAGTCCATCGCGCAGGGTGCGGAGCTTCTTGTGGAGCCTGTCGAGGCCGTGACGCATTGCGAGGCGTGCGGCCGCGACTATGCGACAGTCGAGCACGGCAAGACCTGCCCTCATTGCGGCAGCGGCGAGACATACCTGCTGCAGGGCCAGGAGGTCATGATTAAGCAGATTGAGACCCCCGACGAGGAACCGGCAGACGCTGCCCACGACGGCCCTTCCGACGTCCTCGACGCCGTCGATGCCGCCCACCCCCTCCACATCGTCTAGGATTCCCTATAAGTTGCGGTGAAATAGTTCCTAAATCCAGCCTTCTGGCTCTTAAACAAGAACTATTCCACCGCAACTTTTTTGAGTGGTTTCGTAGATCATAAGTCGCGCAAATAGTCAAGTCATAACTGTTTGAACAAAGTAGCGGCAGTACGAGCGCATTCGCGCTTGCCTAAAATCGATATTAATGAACAGCCTGCTTGTATCTGTAAAGTACATGGCTTGATGAGTGACGTTTTGGCGGGTAATGAGTCGAAAAGCGGCAACGTAATCAATTTGTAACAAACTTAGACGTTTAAACAAATAATGCAACCTTTTACGAATTTAGCTATAATTCCACAAACCAAACAGGTATACTTCCTTCATGTCATGTAGGAAATACGTAGACAAAAAGGAGGTTATGTGATGGTAAGTATTGTTCTTGCTAGCCACGGGGACTTGGCAGCTGGAATCAAGCAGACGGGCTCGATGGTCTTTGGCGATCAGCCGTCTGTTGCCGTGGTCTCGCTCGAGCCGAGCATGGGCCCCGACGACTTCCGTGCCAAGGTCGAGGAAGCAATCGCTTCCTTCGAAGACCAGGAGCAGGTGCTCTTCCTCGTTGATCTGTGGGGCGGCACGCCGTTCAACCAGATCAGCGGGCTCATCGAGGGCCACGATTCCTGGGCTATCGTCACCGGTGTCAACCTGCCTATGCTCATCGAGGCATATTCGCAGCGCTTTGACGCAAAGAACACTGCACATGCGATCGCAAAACATCTCGTGACTGAGGCTAAGGCTGGCGTGCGCGTCAAGCCCGAGTCTCTGGAGCCCGAGGAGAAGAAGCCGGCTGCGGCCGCCGCTGCTCCTGCAGGCGCCATCCCTCCGGGAACGGTCATCGGCGACGGGCACATCAAGATTGCCCACGTCCGTATCGACACCCGTCTGCTGCATGGTCAGGTGGCCACCACGTGGACCAAGCAGATCAACCCCAACCGCATCATCGTGGTTTCCGACGGCGTTGCTCACGACGAGCTCCGCAAGACCATGATCGAGCAGGCTGCCCCTCCGGGAGTCCATGCCAACGTCGTGCCTATCAAGAAGATGGCCGAGGTCGTCAAGGACACGCGTTTTGGTGACACCAAGGCCATGCTGCTCTTCGAGAACCCGCAGGATCTGCTCAAGGCCATCGAGGCCGGCGTCGACATCAAGGAAGTCAACATCGGTTCCATGGCTCACTCCAAGGGCAAGGTCGTCGTCACCAACGCCGTCGCTATGGGCGATGACGACGTTAAGACCCTCGAGGCCCTCAAGGCCAAGGGCGTCAAGTTCGAGGTCCGCAAGGTTCCTTCGGATGCCTCCGAGGATCTCGACGCCATGTTGAAGAAAGCTAAGGCCGAACTGGCCGCTCAAGCATAGTAAAGGAGGGTCCGATACATGTCTGCAATCACTATTCTGCTTGTTGCGATTGTCGCGTTGCTTGCCGGTATGGAAGGCATTCTGGATGAGTTCCAGTTCCATCAGCCGCTCGTGGCGTGCACGCTTATCGGTCTCGTAACCGGTCACCTTCAGGAGGGCATCCTCCTGGGCGGTTCGCTCCAGATGATGGCCCTTGGCTGGGCTAACGTCGGCGCCGCCGTCGCGCCTGACGCCGCTCTGGCCTCGGTCGCTTCTTCGATCATCATGGTGCTCGCCCTCAACGGCGGCGCCACTGATTCGGCCAAGGCCGTTACCGCGGCCATCGCCGTCGCCGTCCCGCTGTCGGTCGCTGGTCTGTTCCTGACCATGATCTGCCGTACCATTGCTACCGCTATCGCTCACGCCATGGACGGTTGCGCCGAGAAGGGCGACTTCTCCGGCATCGAGCGCTGGCAGTACGCTGCCATCCTCATGCAGGGCCTTCGTATCGCCATCCCGGCAGTACTTCTGTGCGTTATCCCGGCCGAGGCTGTTACCAACGCGCTTAACGCTATGCCCGACTGGCTGTCCGGCGGCATGGCCGTCGGCGGCGGCATGGTCGCTTCCGTCGGTTACGCCATGGTCATCAACATGATGGCCACCAAGGAGACCTGGCCGTTCTTCATCCTCGGCTTTGTCCTTGCTGCCATCCCTCAGCTCACGTTGATCGCCCTTGGCCTCATCGGCATCTCCCTTGCCCTCATCTACCTTGGCCTTAAGGATCTGGCCAAGCAGGGTGGCGGCACGGGCGGTGGCTCCGGCGACCCGCTCGGCGACATTCTGAACGATTACGAGTAGGAGGGGAGTGATACATATGGCAGAGAACAAGATTCAGCTCACCAAGGCTGACCGTAAGAAGGTTTGCTTCCGTCATCAGTTCCTTCAGGGCTCGTGGAACTACGAGCGTATGCAGAACGGCGGCTGGTGCTTCGCAATGATCCCTGCGATCAAGAAGCTCTACACCAGCAAGGATGACCAGATTGCCGCGCTTAAGCGCCACCTGGAGTTCTATAACACCCACCCCTATGTTTCCGCCCCCGTCATTGGCGTTACCCTCGCCCTCGAGGAGGAGCGCGCCAACGGTGCTCCGATCGATGACGTCGCCATCCAGGGCGTCAAGGTCGGTATGATGGGCCCGCTCGCCGGCGTCGGTGACCCCGTCTTCTGGTTCACCCTTCGCCCGATTCTGGGCGCTCTGGGCGCTTCCCTGGCCATGTCCGGCAGCATCGTCGGTCCGTTGCTGTTCTTCTTCGCGTGGAACATCATCCGTTACGCTTTCCTGTGGTACACACAGGAGTTTGGCTACAAGGTCGGCTCCTCTATCGCCAAGGACCTCTCCGGCGGTCTGATGGGCAAGGTCACCGAGGGCGCTTCCATCCTGGGTATGTTCATCATCGGCGCCCTGGTCGAGCGCTGGGTGTCCATTTCCTTCACCCCGATCGTCTCCACGGTCAAGCAGTCTGCTGGCGCCTTTATCGACTGGGCTAGCCTGCCTTCCGGTTCCGAGGGTATCAAGGAAGCGCTGACGATGTACAACTCCGTCGGTGCTACCGCCCTTGATCAGATGAAGGTCACCACGCTCCAGGGTAACCTCGATCAGCTCATCCCCGGCCTTGCCGCCGTGTGCCTGACCCTGCTGGTCTGCAAGCTCCTCAAGAAGAAGGTCAGCCCGATCGTCATCATCCTGGCTCTCTTCGCCGTCGGCATCATCGGTCGCTTCTGCGGCTTCATGTAAGCACGCTTCGGCTTAAGACCGAGAGTTGCTAGGTAAGGGCTTTTGAGCCATTGAAACGGACCGCACCCGGTGGGTACACTGGATGCGGTCCGATTGTTTTTATTGGAGGGCGAGGCGCGTATGGCGCAATCTCAGAACAGCACGGTCGATCTGGCAACGCCGGCAACCTGCCTGATGGGGCTTACCAGCCACGGTAACGTGATGGTGGGCAATAAGGCGTTTGAGTACTATAACGAGCGCAATCCCGAGGATTATATTCAAATCCCGTGGGACGAGGTCGACTATATTGCCGCCGAGGTTTTGCGCGGCACCAAGAAGATTACGCGTTTTGCCATCTTCACCAAGGACAACGGTCACTTTACGTTTTCGACGCGCGACGACAAAGAGACGCTTCGCGCGGTCCGCAAGTACGTCGACGAGAATAAGCTCGTGCGTTCGCCCGACTTTATCGATGTGACGGCCAAGGGCGCCAAGAGCATCCCCTCCGTCATCAAAGGCCTCTTCCACAAAGGCAACTAGTTGCCTGCGACGTTCTTGAACGACTAGTCATTAAAGAACGTCTGCAATGACTACCCGTGACGATAGTGTAAATCTGCTACACTAGTACAACATGCCTCCGTAGCTCAGGGGATAGAGCACCGCTCTCCTAAAGCGGGTGTCGACGGTTCGAATCCGCCCGGGGGCACCAGAGGAATATCGAGCCCGGTACCGCTACGGTGCCGGGCTCTTCTGGTCTAAAGGCCGGATTCGGACCGTCGACACCCGCGTCGCCAATTTCCCCGCGGGGGGAGTTTTCGAATCCGCCCGGGGGCACCAGAGAATATGACGGCGTCGCGATAGCGGCGCCGTTTCTGGTTTGTGGGGACCGCCGGCGGATTCGGACCGTCGACACCCGCGTCGCCAATTTCCCCGCGGGGGGAGTTTTCGAATTCGCCCGGGGGCACCAGAGGAATATCGAGCCCGGTACCACCACGGTGCCGGGCTCTTTTGGTGTTAGAGCTGCGCCTTTCCATGCTAGCGGGTCGCATCAAAAGCAAAGCGCCCGCTTGCCGGGGGAGCAAGCGGGCGCTTCTGAGCGAATATGTTTGCGGCGTTCGCTGCGCAGATAATAAGCAGCCGACTAGTTGCTTGTACCGGCGTCGTCGCCTGAATCAGTACCAGAGCCAGAAACCGAAACCGTCAGCGTGATCGTGCTGTCGGTGGACTGCTTGCCAGTGGGGGAGACGCCCGTCACGGTGGCGTTTTCGTTGCCACTCACGGGATTGCCGTTCTGATCGCAGAATGCGATGTTGTAGAACCCGGCGTTGTTGAGCGCGGTGACGGCGGCGGAGATGCTCTTGCCGTACAGGTTGCCCGGAACGCTGGCCTTGCCAGACTTCTTGGCGATGACGACGGTGATCGTGGCGCCGGGCTTCTGCTTGCCGCTGGGGTTCCAGCTAATGACGGTGCCCTCGGTGACGGAATCGTTCTCCTGGTAGCTCACGTTGACGCCAAAACCGGCCATGTCGAGAGCGTTGCGTGCCTGGGCCTCGGTCATGTCGGTCAGATCGGGGACGGAGGTGGTGTCAGGACCGCTGGAGACCTTATACGAGATGGTCGTGCCCTTCTCGACTTCCTTGCCGGCATCAGTGCCCTGCTCAAAGACCTGGCCTTCGTCGGCCTCGTTGGCCTCCTCGGTTGCGTTGCCCTTCAGGCCCACGCTTGCCAGCGCGGCCTCGGCCTGGTCCTTGGTTAGGCCGACGAGCTGCGGAACCTCAACTTTCTCGGAGGGCTTGGGGCCCTTGGAGATCACCAGGTTAACCTTGGAGCCCTTGGGCTTCTTAGTGTTGCCGTTGGGGGTCTGCTCGGCAACCTTGCCCTCGTCGACATCGTCGTTATAGCTCTGTTCGACAGTTCCGACCTCAAGGCCGGCCTCCTTGATCAGCTCGATAGCGGTCTGCTGGTCCTTGTTAAGCACATCGGGCACCGTAACCTGCTCGCCCCCAAAGAGCCCGGTGGCGAAGGCCACCACAACGCCAACCACGGCGATTGCGGCGACTACGGCGGCGATAATCTTGTTCTTGTTGGACTTGGGCTGATCGACCTCGTAGGAACCGGTGGAACCCGAGACGGCGCTGCGGGGGTTGGTCTGTCCGCTTACGCCCGATACGGGGCGAACCATAGCGCGCGTGGAGTCAGACAGCTCACGGGTCTTGGTGGCGCCCAGGTCGCCCGCGGCACCGATGATGCGCGTGGGCTCGGAGACGTTGACGGCGCGGCCGGACAGGTAGTTGTTGAGCACCTGGCGCAGCTCGTCTGCCGTCTGGAAGCGGTTCGACGGGTCCTTTTCCATGCACTTGAGGATGATGCGCTCCAGATCGGCGTCGACGCCGGAGTTGATCTGGCTCGGCGGAACCGGCAGTTCGTTTACCTGCTTGAGCGCAACCGAGATGGCGTCGTCACCGTCAAAGGGGACGCGACCGGTGGCGCACTCGTACATCACGACGCCCAGGGAGTAGATATCCGAAGTGGGACCGAGGTCCTGGCCGCGCGTTTGCTCGGGGCTTACGTAGTGGGCGGTGCCCAGTACATTGTTGTCCTGCGTGAGGTGGCTGTTCTTTGCGCGCGCGATGCCAAAGTCCATGACCTTGATGTTGCCGTCGGGCAGCACCATGATGTTTTGCGGCTTAATGTCGCGGTGGATGATCTCGTGCTTGTGGGCGACCGAAAGCGCGGAGCTGATCTGCGAGCCGATCTGCGCGACCTTCTTTGGATCGAGGGCGCCGTGGCTCTTGATGCCGCTCTTAAGGTCGGTACCGCGCAGGTACTCCATGACGATGTAGTAGGTATCGCCATCCTTGCCCCAATCGTAGACGCCCACGATATAGGGGGAGGAGAGACCTGCTGCTGCCTGGGCCTCCTGCTTAAAGCGGGCGGCGAAGGTGGCGTCGCCGGCATACTGCGGCAGCATGATCTTGACGGCAACCGTGCGGTCGAGGACCTGATCTTGCGCACGGAAGACGGTCGCCATGCCGCCCGTTCCCACCTTATCCTTGAGGAGGTATCTTCCCCCGAGGACCCTCTGTTCCATTCCTGCTCCTAACTAACTTATTCGCTCAACGATGTGTGTAGTACCAAATCTATGGTCGCTGGGACCGCGTGGCGCCTTGCCGCTAGCTCATCGGCCGTGGCGCGCCCCAAGTATCCGCTTCGATCACAGGCATCACGCTCCTTGGGCGGCAAGTGCCGCGGTCAGGACGATGCCGGCGATCTTGGCTGCCTTGACGTCGTGTTTGTCGTAATCCTCCAAGGCCACCGAGATGGCGACCGTGGGTGAATCGTAAGGTGCGAAGCCGACGAACATCGAGTTGACGTTGGTGCCGCCGGTCTCGGCCGATCCAGTCTTGCCGGCGACCTTGACGCCCGGAATCTGGGCATCGGTGCCGGTGCCGGACTGGACAACCGCGAGCATGGCCTGCTTGACCTGATCGGCCGTGGTGGCGCTGACGGCCTGGCCGAGCGAGCGGGATTGCGTGGTCTTGACCACGGTTCCGTCGGGGGCGAGCACCTGAGCCACGAAGAACGGGTCCATGACCACGCCGCTGTTGGCGATGGCCGCTGCTATCACGCAGTTTTGCATGACGGTGGTCTGCGGACCTGGCGTGTGGTCCATGCCGACAGGCTGGCCGGCGCCTGCCCAGGCGGTCTCCCACTCGGTCATGAGCGAGGGGTCGGCCATGATGGAGGCCGCGGTGGTCAGGTCCTGACCGAGCTTTTGGCCGTAACCAAAGGCGTTGGCAAACTGGACGAGCGAGCTGGCGCCGATCTCGTTGGCCACCTGGCCAAAGACGACGTTGGACGACACGGCAAAGGCCTGTTGCAGGCTGATGGTACCGTAGCTCTCGTTGGCGTAATTGGTGACCGGCGCGTTGCCGATATCCATGGAGCCGGGCGCCTGGTACGTGCTGGTAAGGCTGGCGGTGCCGGTTTCGAGCGCCGCGGAGAGTGTGACGACCTTAAAGGTCGAGCCCGGGGTATAGAGAGCGTCCATGGCGCGGTCGTACATGGAGCCGTCCTCGCCACCGCCCGACTGCATCAGGGCATCGATGTTGGTGTTGTCATAGGTGGGCGAGCTTGCGCATGCGAGGACCGCGCCGGTGCGCGGATCCATAACCACCACGGCACCCTTAAAGCCCTTGAGTGCCTGCTCGGCAGCCGTCTGGATGCGCGAGTCGATGGTGAGCTTGGCGGTGTTGCCCGGTTGGTTTTGGCCCGCGAGCGACGCGAGGGCGTTGTCCCAGCTGGAGTAATCCTTGGAGCCGGTGAGCGTTTCGTTCATGACGCTCTCGACACCAGCGGTGCCGTACTGCTGGCTTACATAGCCCACCACGTGAGCGGCCATGTTTCCGTTGGGGTAGGAGCGGGCGTAGGTGCCGTCTTCCTGTTGCAGCGACTCGGCCAGCGTCACGCCGTCGGACGTGATGATGGAGCCGCGCTGGATGTACTTGGAGCGGGCGATGGTGTGGTTGTTGGTCGGCATGTCCTGATAGTCCTTGGCCTTGATGACCTGGACATAGGTGAGGTTGCCGATAAGGATGGCGAATAGTGCCGTAAAGGCGAGCACGGCGCGGGTCAGTCGATTGGCGAGCGCCACGCGGCCGAGCACACCGGATTCGGGCGTGTCGAGCAGGCGACGACGCATGCGCGAGCCGGCGGAGTGGCTGCCGCGGGCATACGAAGACGAAGTGGCGAAGCGCGTGCCGGCCGGGGAGGACGCCGAGGCGACCTGGTCGTCGGTGATGGCGGCCATGGTGCCGGTGCCGGTGAGCTCGGCCTCGCGACCGGTTGCCTCGTCACCGGCGCGCAGCAGCAGCGCGACGATGATAAAGCTTGCCAGCAGCGAGGAGCCACCCTGGCTCATAAAGGGCAGGGTGACGCCGGTCAGCGGGATCAGGCGGGTAACGCCGCCAACGATCAAGAACGCTTGGAAGCTGATAGCGGCCGTAAGACCGGTGGCGCTAAAGGCGGCAAGGTCGGACTTGGCACGGGCTGCCGTGGTCAGGCCACGTACGGCAAAGAGCATAAACAGGATAAGAACGGCGCCACCGCCCAAAAGGCCCATCTCCTCGCCGATAGCCGAGAAGATAAAGTCGGACTCGACGACGGGGATGTTGTTGGCCATGCCGTTGCCAATGCCGACGCCAACAAGGCCGCCGTCGGCCAGCGAGAAGAGGGACTGGACAATCTGGTAGCCCTGGCCCTGTGCATCCTTAAAGGGATCGGCCCAGATCTGGAAACGAACCTGGACGTGCGACAGGAACTTGTAAGCGCCCACGGCCCCCACGGCCAAGAGCACAAGGCCGATGATGACATACGAGAAGCGACCCGTGGCAACGTAGAGCATCAGCAAGAAGATGGTGTAGAACAGCAAGGCCGAGCCCAGGTCACGTTCGAAGACAACGACGAGCAGGCATACGCCCCAGACTGCGAACAGCGGCAGCAGCAGGCGCAGACGCGGAATCTTAAGACCCAAGATCTTGCGGTTGGAGATAGAGAGCAGTTCGCGGTTCTCGGCCAGGTAACCGGCTAGGAACAGCACGATAAAGACCTTGGCGAACTCGCCGGGCTGAATGGTAAAGCCGGCGATGCGAATCCACAGTTTAGAGCCCGAGATCGTGGTGCCGATAAAGATGGGCAGCATCAGCAAGATGATGCCGATGATGCCAAAGGTGTACTTGTAGCGCATGACCACGTCGAGGTTTTTGACCAGCGCAAGCGTCCCCACCATCAACGCCACCGAGATAAACAGGATGACGAGCTGCGAGATGGCGAGCGTGGGCGCCAAGCGCGTCACAAACGTGATGCCAATGCCCGAAAGAACAAAGACGATGGGCAGGATGGCCGGGTCGGCGCCGGGTGCCAGAATGCGCACGGCGATATGCGCCGCGGCGAAGGCGGCAAAGAGACCGATCGGAACGGCAAGTGTCTCAAACGAGATGGCGGCGCCTGCGGTGAGCACGTACATCGCATACAGCAGGATGACGGGGAACGCCGAGGCGATGAGTAAGAGCAGTTCGGTATTACGGCGACTCATAAGCGGCACTCCCTTTCTAATTCTTATCGGAGGCTTCGGCCTCGGCGGACTGTTCGGCGGTATTCTCGGAATCCGATTCGGAGGTCGAACCCTGGTCGGTGTTATTGCGGATCGTTTGCGCGTCGATCACCTGACGGGTCTGCTCCTCGTCGATCTGATGGCGGTACTTGGAGATGGTGTCCTGTGCGTCGTCGATGCTCGTCTGCTGAATACCTGCCTTAAGGCGATTTTGTGTGTCTTCGGGCAGGTCGGACAGTTTGATGGTGGTCGTGCTGTCGAGCCAGTGCAGCTTAAGGCCGAGCGGCTTGCCGGGAATGCCCCGGTAGACCGCGACGGTGTCCTTGTAGGTGCCCAGGTAGTACGAGCCGGTGATGCCTGCGTAGGCCCAGATGGCTGCCGCCAGCACAAAAGCGATGCCCAGTACGGTGGCAATGGTGATGTTGCGGCGGCGGACGCGCTTTGCCTCGCGCATGACGCCATCGTCGACCAGGTCAACGACAAGCACGGTGACGTTGTCATGCCCGCCGGCGACCAGTGCCGCGTCCACCAGGTTGTCGACGCAAATCTGCGCGGTCGAGGACTGCGTGGCGATGTTTTCGATATCGCTATCGGGAATCATGCTCGAAAGGCCGTCCGAGCACAGGATCAGGCGGTCGCCCTCCTCGATGTGCAGGGTAAAGTGGTCGGCATACATGGCGGGATCCGAGCCCAGCGCGCGGGTGATGACCGAGCGGTTGGGGTGGACACGCGCCTCGTCTGCCGTAATCTCGCCGGCGTCCACGAGCTCCTCCACATAGGAGTGGTCGCGGGTCACGCGGATGAGCGTACCCTCGTGGAGCAGATAGGCACGCGAATCGCCCACGTGGGCGATAGCGAGCATGTCGTTTTCGATATAGGCGCAGGTTGCCGTGCAGCCCATGCCGGGCTTGCCCAAACCGTTGAGCGCAGCCTCGATGACCGCGGCGTTTGCCGCTTCGACGGCGGCCGCCAGTCGTGCGGCGTCGGCAGACTGCGGTGCCGTCTTGGCGATGGTCTCGACGGCGATAGAGGACGCCACCTCGCCGGCGGCATGTCCTCCCATGCCGTCGCAAACGCAAAAGAGCGGCGACTGCACCAGGTAAGAATCTTCGTTGTGCGGGCGCACGCAGCCGACGTCAGAGCGAGCACCCCACATGAGCTGCGTGGTAGTGCCGGCGTCGTAGGTCGAGTCGGTCTCGATGCGCTCGCCGGTCAGCGGCTCAAAGCTCATGGTCGAGCCGGGATCCTTAAGCTTGGCCTCCACGGCGGCAACGTCAATCTCGGCCGTATCGCCGGGCGAGACGGTGTCGGCATCGTTGCTCGGGTCGTCGACGTTAGGCGTGGCGGGCTCTTCGTTTGTACGGTCGACAGGCTCGTCGTCTTGCGGGGCGACGGCTGCGGGCTCGGGTGCCGGCGCTACGGGAAACACCGGTGCCGCGGGCTCGGGAGCCGCAAATACCGCGGAACTCTCGGTAATCGCCGTGGCGACGGGTTCGGCAAAGTGAGCCGGCGCGGGCGTGTCTTGCGGGACCGCGGGCTGCTCGGCAGCGGCGTGCACGCCGATGGGGGCGTTGCCGCCGTCAGCGGTGTCCTCGTCGTCGGTCAGCGTTGGATATTCTTGCGTTACATGCGAAAGAGGCAGGGAGAACACGGTGTCCTCGGGCTCCACGGGCGCAGAGCCCGCCGGGGCGGCATGAGCCGGCGCGGCCGCGGGGGCGGCCGACGTCTCGGGTATGGTTGCGGACTTGTTCTCCTCGTCGATCATCGACGGTTCACCTTCATGACCACGTCGCCAATCTGGACTTCGTCGCCCTCGCGTAGCGTTGCGGGCTCCACCAGCTGGCGGCCGTTGACGAGCGTGCCGTTAAGCGAGTTGAGGTCCTCGATAATAAGTGCCGGGCCCTGCAGCGAAAAGCGCGCATGCGAGGCCGAGACAAACGGTTCGTTGATGCAGATGTCCGACGACGGCGAACGGCCGACGATGACGGGGCCGAGCATATCCACGTGGATGCCGCGGATGCCGCGCGGGCCCTTGTCCACATCGATCGTCCAGATGGCCGAGTCGCGGCGCTGGCCGCGCACGAGCCCCACGCCGGTCTTCATGACGGTAAACAGGAAGATATAGAGCAGGACGACCAGGACAATGCGGCCTGCAAACAGGACGATATCGATGTTCATCAGCGACTATCCCCTAAATTCGAACGTGCTCAGGCCAAACGTCAGCAGGTCGCCGTTGCGCAGCGGGCAGCGCGTGATGCGGCGGTTGTTGACGAGCGTGCCGTTGGTGGAGTTGAGGTCCTCGATCGACCAGTCCGAGCCGGTAAAGGTGAGCTGGGCATGACGGCGCGACACGTTGGGGTCGCGCAGGGCGATGTCGGAAACCGAGCGCTCGCGACCGATGGTCACCTGTGCGGAGGTGATGGCGTGGCTCTCACCGCTCACGACGTCAACGAGCTGGGCGAGCGGACGCTGCGGGACGCGGGGGCTTGCCATGTTGGAGGCGATGCTGGCTGCGGTGCCAAGGCCAACGGCGGCGCCGGTCGCGGCGGCTCCGCCCATGCCGGCAAGCGCGTCGCGCGAGACGGTTTGGGGCACGGGAATGGGCGCGGCGGCGGGGTCGGGCACATTGGGCGCAAAGGGGTCGGCCACGGCAAGCGGGTCGGGAGTGGCAGCATGGGGTGTCGGCTGCTGCTGCGGCATGGCAGCGGCGTGCTGCTGCGGGGCGGCAAACTGCTGCTGGCCGGCGCGCGGGGCGCTGGCGGCACGGCTCGCGGCCGAGTTGTTCTGGCCCAGGCCGTTTTGGTAGGCGCGCTCTTCCTCGTACAGGCGACCGAGCGTGGGGGCATCGACGTTCTCGGCAAAGACCGAGAACTTGCCGCCGCGCAGCTGCGGGTCGATCATAAAGCGAACGAGGGGCTCGCCGACAAAGACGTAGCGGCGCTTTTCGGCCTGCGCTTTCACAAACTCGCGGACCTCGCGCGAAAGCTCGGGATAGAACGGGGCGAGCATGGGATCGTCGTCGGCGGCAATCAGGATGGTATAGAGCGCCGGCGCGGTGTTGACGCCGTTGATCACCAGAGTCTGATCCTCCATGTCGCGAGCGGCCTGCTTGGCAAGCTTCTTAAAGGAGAACGGGGCACGGGTGGCACCGAAGATGCCGGCCACGTGGTCCTCGAAGATGTTCAGGAAGTTCACGAAAGATCACTCTCCGTATAGGTTCTTTGGTATCCGAGCAAATAAAGGCATATCCCGACGATTATAGAGGATAGGATTCCCGTAACCGCCGCCTTGGCGACGACCGGGCCCGCAAGGCTGGCAATTTCCATATGGTGTGCAAGACAAAACGATACGGCCGAGCCGATGCCGGCGACGGCAATTGCGACGATGGCGGCAAGGTTCGATCCCTGCTCGGCGCGCTTGGCATGAGCATTGAGCAGCAGCGATGTTGCCGCGGCTATTGCTGCAACCAGCACGATTGCAGCGAGAAGGAGCGCGTCTCCCAGCGCTGCGACGACATTGCTAAGCCCCAGTACGCCTCCCGCAGAGAGAGCCGCTGCGGCAAGGCGGGCAAAGAGTGCGCCCATGCCCGTGGCCGCCGCTGCGCTTGCCGGGCCGAGCCAAAACGCCGCGATGCTCGTGGCGGCTCCGGCGGCAAGGAGGGCGTCGCCGGTTAGGCAACCCAGCGCAAGCGCGCAGGTGAGCGTCGCGCTCGCAGCCGCCTCGGTGCGTCCCCAAGCAATCCACCAACCGGACATGGCAGCGGCAAAAATGACCGCGACCGGCAGCATCGACAGGATGCCCTGCGCCTGCATGGTGGCGTTGGCCATGAGCACCAAAAAGCCCACGGCCGAGATGGCCGAGCCAATCTGCGGGGCCAAGCCTGCCGCCGCGCCAATGGCGACGGCCGCCACGACCAGCCCGGGAAGCGTCGCGACGCCGGCTGTCTGCATAAGCAAAAAGCTGAAGGCTCCGCATGAGAGCGCCGAGATGCCGCGCATGGTGTAATTGCGTGCGCGGCCCCAGCGCGTGCCCGCCCAGCCAAGTGCGGGGTCGACCTCGACGGTGTCATCCTCGTAGCTCGATGGCTCGATATCATCTGCCGCGCACTCGTCATTCGAAAGCTCGCCTACCATCTGCTCCAAGCTGCGACGGCCTTCGCGCACGCTCCCCAAGCCGGCAAGGAGTCGGTCGCAGAATGCCTCGATGCTATCGGGGCGGTCTTGCGGCATGGGGGAGAGAGCGCTCATGAGCGCCGCCTCGGCCCCCGGGGGAAAGTGAGGGATCAGTTCGCTGGGATAGGTGGCGCCGCCGATGATGCGGTCGAGCGAGTCGGCAGGCGTGGCCGCCATAAAGGGGGCACTGCCGCACAGGCCCTCGTAGATCACGCAGGCAAGGGCAAAGACATCGGCACGTTCGTCGACCGTGCCGGTCTCGATATCGAGCTGCTCGGGCGGCATGTAGCCGATGGTGCCGCCGCGCGATCCGCCAAAGCCGCCGGCGGACGACAGCCGCGCCATGCCAAAGTCGGTGATCTTTACATTGCCCGAATGGTCGATAAGCACATTGGCGGGCTTTATGTCCAGATGAAGCACGCCGTTTGCATGGGCAAAGGTGAGTGCCTGACCCAGCGCGTCGGCAATGGCCGCGGCCTCGTCAAAGGTGAGCGAGTGGCCGTCCACGCGATGCAAAAACTCGGCCAACGACATACCGTCGACATACTCCATGACCAGGTAGGCATAGGCGGTGTCGTGCGTAAAGTCGATAACCTGCACGATATTGGGATGTTGAAGCATGGCGGCGGTATGCGCCTCGCGCAGCACGTCCATGATGTCGCTGGCGGGCATGCCGGCGCCGTTGATAAGGGGGATGCGCTTAATGGCCACGCGACGGCGCAGATGCGTGTCGCGGCAAATCTCGATGGAGCCAAAACCGCCGGTCGCAAGCGTCTCGAGCGGCTGGTACCGCTTGAGCAGCTCGCGAGAGCTAGTGCCCTCCAAGGGAACGTCCGGCGAGAACCGGGCGGTATGTTGCGAGAAAAGCGGCATGGCCAACCCTCGTGCGTTTAAAGTTCGTTTGCGAGCGGCGGGCGCGGGGCCGAGCCGTTCGCGGTGGCATAGATGCTGCTAGTGTAGCACGCTCAGGTGCATGGGGAGGATGGCGGGATGCGAGGCTGCCTGTCTGGCTTGGCCTTCATCTCGACCCATCCGGAAAGCGCGCCCCAGTTTGCGGCCAAATACTGGGACACGCTTTCCGAATGGGGTGTGCTGCGGAAACTGCGTCCCAGAATATTGACTCAGAACGGGATACAGTTTCCAGATCGACGCTCAAAAGGAAACCGCATCCCGCTTTGATGCGGGGACTGCGGACAAAAGCTGAACCGTGATCTGGCTCGGATTGGAGTTCGTCTGAATCGTTGATGCTGGCTGGTGTGGGCGTGGAGATAAACGAGCAGCCCGAGCGATATAATGACACGCTATGGAGGTCATATGCTCTTTTCCCGCTGTTCTGCCACATCTGCTTTCGCCATTGCGCTCGTCGTAATGGCGGTTACCCCTTATCACCGGTTTTCATCTTCAATCGGCTTGGCATCAGGTGCAATGACCTGGCTCGTTATCCTTGGCGCATGCCTCGCGGCGTTTGGTCATGGTGTTGCGCTCCGCAAGGGGAGAGAAATAAGACGGCCGGGTCGCCTTGGCGTCTTCGGTGTTTTCCTTGCTGCTATTGCGGTGGTTCCCGAATGGGTCGACTTGGCCTTCTATGCTCGCGGAGATTCTATTCCAATCGTGTTTGCACCAATCTGGTTGTTGCATCGTGTTTCGTGTGCCTTGTGCTTCACTGGGTCGTTGCTCCTCTCATATGTAATTTGGGATACGGCGGGCTCTCCTTTGATACGGGGGGCGGCGCGGGACGGCGAAAGGGGGACCCGCCGATCGCAGAGCACGCTTTTTGCAGAAACAATAGTTGTCCTGTCTTGCCTGCTGTTTTGCTGTCGAGTTTCATGGAGAGTCGTTCCCGAGCCATGGGGGATGCCCTCTGTAACGGCCGCATCAATTGGCCTCGTGCTTTTAATTCCGCTGGTCTATCTCGTATTGGCTGCGGTCCCGCTGCTTTGCTGTCCCCGCGCCTTTGGTCGGGGGCAGGGCGACGTGTTTGCCCGTTCTGTGCTTGTAGCAGTTCCCATTGGCCTTGTTCCGGCTGTCGAGGTGGCATACTTTGCAAGCGATGCCGCAGTCATTGCATCACTGTCGATGGGATCCGCTATTGCTGTTGCCGCCTTCGTATGCACATTGCTAAGGGAGAAGCGGGACAACAATTCGGATACCCCTCGCACGTCCGACCCATTCGATGCGGGGGTGTTTTCCCCTGCCCTGTCGCCTCGAGAAGAGCAGTTTGTTCGACTGCTGCTCAAAGGGAAAACGCCGGCGGAAATTGCCAGGGAGACGGGTACGAAGCCATCGACGGTGCGAACAACGCTTCACCGAGCATACGGGAAGGCATCGGTTGCGGGCTCACGCGAGCTCGTGGCATTGTTTGCGGGTGAGGGTGATGCTACAGGGCCTGGTCTGCTGCAGCGGCATGCTGGTGATATGTTGACATCAGTTCGGACGCGCCGGCTGTTTCGATACCTGCTCACAACATTTTTTATCCTCCTTGCGGCGGGCCCCTTGGTAATGGCGGATAGCGATTGGGGATCCGGTGTTTCGCGGGCAGTCGCCTTTTCTCTCGCAAGCTATGCATTGGGTCTCGGACTGCTTCTGTCGCTGCACTACGCGGGTGAAAAACTGAATCGTGAAGTTGCGCTGACTAGAACGGATGGGGCGATTGGGCTCGGAAGCCCGTGCGTATGGGCGGTGCTGTCTGCCGTGGAATGGTCTTTTGTCTATATCGCGGCATGGAGGTGTATATGCGATCCGTTGATGGCTGCGCCGGTCCTGCTGTGCGGCGTGGCATCTACGGTCTCGCTCGCTGTTGGGCTGCGTCCGTTTAAGGTGCATGCCCGTGTCCGGGCTATCGTGCCGTTGGTGTCAATAGGTGCGGCTACTTTAATCCATGCGGCCACTAGGGGGCGAATCCATGGGTTCGCGGTGCTGACGGGGATGTTGCTCACATACATAGTGCTGCGTAGCTGTCCGCAGCGCAAAATGCTTGGGATATGGATGCTTTGCTTTGGGGCGGCGGCTCCTGTCTGGGTTGTCTTGCTCAACATGGTGCAGGATCTGACGGTTTTCGAGCCTCTGTTCCTTGCGTCGTTGCTGGGGCAAAGTTCGGCCGTCAATGTCGTCGTGGCAACGGTGATTGTTTGCTGGTCTGTGCCCATGCTCGTTACGCACATCGTGCTCGTACGCTCGGTTGAGGACGAGAAGGCCGTCTTGAAGTACCGTGCGAACGGGTCCACCGAAGCAGCTCACGTGCGCCGGCTGGCTCTGCTTACGTCGCGCGCCCTGTCCGATGTTCAGGCCCGAATATTGTTGATGACGGCAGAGGGCACAACGACAAAGACCATTGCGCAGGATGTCGGTTACGCTGCATCTACGGTGCAAGCGCTGCGATCCGCGTCCTATCGCCAGTTGAAGATCAAGAACAAAGCAGAGCTTATTTCATTGTTATCGCAGGTAGATAACGTGTAAACGCCTGGATTATCAACTCAATAGCGAGTGTTTACAGACATCTTTCTCCATTCATGCAAAGGTTGCTGTGCGTCGACGCATTGTTAGCCGCTTTTGATTGGAGAAGGCCATGATTAAGCCAAGGAGCGCTATTACTCGAATCGGAGTCGGGTTGGCGATTGCTGCGGGTCTGTCCCTAGGGGTTCCCGCTGCATCGTTCGCGCAAGAGGAGTTTGACACCTCTCAGGTTTCTAGCATTACTCAAAACGCCGATACGGGAATTACGACCTGTACGAACAATGCCGATAGGGCATTTAGTTTTCAATGTGCCGGGACGAGTGCAACTGGCTACCGTCAAAAGGATGATTCCTCATCGCTCTATCTGGATATCCAAGGTTATACGGGAAATCCGCTTCGGTTATATACAGACGGTGCGTATAACACAAGCGGTAGCGGTAGCATGAATTGTACTCAGGGAACGTATCGTTCGAATCACAAGGGACAGTGGGAAATGTATAACCTCGTCCGTGAGAACGGGCGATCTGCGGCGCGACTGACTGCATGGGCGGAGTCTGGCTACGGCACTGTTATTGGTGTATGGAGCCCCGACTGCGTCGGGCATTTCCGCAAGCTTCCCGCATAGTTGTTTGAATTGGTTCCCTTCCGGCTTTCTGGGTCGGAAGGGGGAGGAGGACGTATGAACCAAAGGCTCGTAAGATATGAGCTGTCGAAAACGATAAGACGCCCAGCTTTTATCTTTGCTCTCTTGATTGCAGTCGCAGTTGCAATAGCTGCTGCGCTGGAGCCGTGGGCAAATTTGGAAAAAGAACGTCACAACCTTCTTTCTTTTGGTTACGGCGTTGGCATGCAAGCCAAAAACTATCTCGGTCAAACACGTGAAAGCAGCTTCGGTAACTGGATTGTTGTGAGCGCGAACGCGCCACTGTCTGCGTCGGTGTTTTTCTATGCACTGCCCCTGCTTGCAATGTTGGCCGGATCTTGGTCGTGCCTCTTTGAGCGTTTGAGTGGTTATGACATGCAGATATGCACGCGCGTTTCCAGAAAGGCATACGTGAACGTAAAGGTGCTGTCTGCTTTCCTCTCCGCGTTTACAGTGACTGCCATTCCTCTGCTCGTCAATTTCCTGATTGTCTCGATGCTTTTTCCTGCGTATCTTCCTCGGGTCGATGAGTCGACCTACGTAGGGCTTTACCTACATAGCTATTTCTCCGGTCTATTTTATTCACATCCTTTGTTATATGTGCTTGCATACACGCTGTTCGATGCGGTCACGCTCGGGACTTTATCCATGGCTGTAACTGGCTTCTCAATTTTGTTTCGTAGCAGAATCAAAGCGATAATTGTCCCGTATCTGCTAATGGTTGCGTGGCATTTTGCAAATGGCTGGATCTTCGGCGTAATGGCTTGTGTGGGGTTTAACTGCAATATCTTCAACAGCATCAGGTCGGAATCGCTGAATAACTGGCCAGACATTCGAGCCGGTTTTGCGGAAACCATATTATTGACCCTTGCTTCGTTGGCTTTTTCTGGGGCGTGGAAAAGGCGGGAGATGGTCTGATGCTGTTTAGGCTGGTCGCCGCGGACCTGAGGACCGTTTTGAAGAAGAACATCATTACCTTTATTGCGATTGCGGCAGTGACCGTTGCGAACCTGGTGTACGCCTACGGTTTGTCTTCTGTGTATGGGGTCAGGACGGATGCCTTGGGGTTTGCGGACAATCTTGCGCTCGTGTTTGCCGGATCTGCTCCGTTTGAGCCTAGGCCCGGGGTCATGTTTGTGCCTCCGCTAGGATGGCTATTTCTCATTCTGCTTATTCTCTATACAACACTCGATTATCCCGCCGAATCGTTGCACGGGTTTGGTTTGCAAACGCTTGTCCGATGCCGGGCGAGAACCCTTTGGTGGGTCTCGCGTTTTATCTCAGTGGCGGCGATAACAGCATTTTCGCTGCTCGTGGTGGTTTGCTCTGTTGTGATTTGGAGCTTGATGGTGAGTGCCTCGTTCAGCGCGGTCATCCATGGCGAGTCGCTTCAGCTGGCTAATTTGGCGCCGTGGTTTCTCAAGGCGAGCGAAGCAGGTGCACTGCCGTTTTTCGCAGGTCTCTTTCTTGCTTTTGAGGCGCTTGCGTTTGTGCAGGCAACGGTTGGGTTTGTGCTTGGGCCGTCAGTTTCATTTGCGGTTGTAATGAGCTACCTGATCTGTTCGGCATATGCGCGGCATTGGGCGCTACTGGGAAATGCCTTGATGCTGTTGCGCTGGGGTGGAATCGTCAAAGAAGGAATTGCGACGGGCTCGAGTGGCTTGTTTTCAATTGTGATTATGTCGTTATGCCTATCGTTGGGTGGACTGTGGTTTCGAAGGGCCGACCTTATCGAAAAGAGGGACAAGATATGAGTGTGATCGTTAGGGACGTATCGAAGCGCATGGGCAAAAACGATGTCCTGCGCAACGTGTCTATCGAGGTTGACCCTGGGACTGTGGTCGGGCTTCAGGGGATAAACGGTTCGGGTAAGACCATGCTCATGCGAGCGGTCTGCGGATTGATTAGACCCACCGAGGGCGAGATTATTATCGATGGCCAAAGACTTGGGGCGGATATCTCGTTTCCGCCGAGTCTGGGGATGTTGATAGAGGCGCCTTCCTTTTTAGGATATCTGTCTGGTTACGACAATCTGGAGCTCATAGCTCAAATCAATGGCGTTGCCACCCCCGAGGACATTCGCTCTGCCCTGCGGCTCGTGGGGCTCGATGCAGACGAAAAAAAGAAGTTTCGAGCATACTCGCTTGGGATGAAGCAGCGTCTGGGAATAGCTGCGGCAATTATGGAAAAGCCGAAGCTGCTTGTTCTCGATGAGCCAACGAATGCCCTCGACGAAGCGGGCGTGGAAATGCTCAAGCGCGTTGTGGCGATGGCGGCATCAACGGGTCGCGAGGTTCTTCTGTCTAGCCATGACGGAGAGGTGCTCGAGGAGCTAGCCGATCGTGTTTACTGCATGCGCGACGGTGCCGTTGTGAAAGTTCGGGAAAGGTCGTGAGCGCGATGAAGAAGGCCCTGTTGACGAGAAGGTCGATGCTCGCGCTTTTTGGCTGTGCTGTTACCGGCCTTGCGGGCATGAGGGTGAGCGTCGTTAACGGGAACCGGACAGTCATTCCTGAAAAATATTACGCGGAGGGCGAATGGCTCTCGATGGATGGGGCGTTTCTGGGGTCGAAGGATGTGGCGACTGACGGGTATTCGTTTTGCATAGACGGGGCAGAGCTGCTCACGCCGCGCGAGTATCTCAAGCGTGCGCATGATGATTATTCAAAATATGGCATCGTAGATACGAAAACGAAATTGAAGGACGCCGACATCACGTGTGTTATCGCCGTAAAGATGCGTGTCAGGAATAAGGACAATGTCGAAGGCGGAATTAAAGCGTATGTTTGGCATTTGGTGCCGGAGTCTGCGCCAAACTATGACTTTGTGGTCAATACCGATCTGATAACGCAGGCAATGCCGGTGCTGGGCGGTTCTGCTGCGTTTGCTGTACAGGTTGGGGCGGAGAACGAGTTACTCGTCCCATTCATGATGCAAAACACCAACGACTATTTCGAAGGTTACGAGACCGTCCGTTTTGAGAAAGCGTTTCCCGGGACCTATACGATGAAGATGACCGATCTGCCGGAGCGAAGGCTCTTCAGGTTTGAAGTTAAATAGCTCGAAGGCCCTGTTGGGGGAGCCTCATCCTACGCTGAAGCGGGATGAGATTCCCTTCGCAGTGGCGCTCGGCCCTAGCGCTTCTTCTTGCTCTTCTTCTGCTTGCGCTGCTTGCCCTTGTTGTCCTGGGGCTTGTCGGCCTTGTCGCCCCGCTTGGCCTCGGCGGCAGCCTTCTCGGCCTTCATTTTCTTCTTCTTGGTCTCGATGCGGAGCTTTTTGTTGATGCGCGCCTTAAGGAAGGGGCCAAACTGCTCGGCATCGCCGCGGATAAAGGTGTCCTTAGGGATAGTCACGCCCTGGTCGGCGAACATGGCTACAAAGATGCGCTCGCCGTCGAGTACGTGGTCGAGCTTCTCAAACGGGAAGAACTGCGACTTGCCGCTCTTGCCCCAAACCATCAGGCCGTCCTCGTTGGCAGCGACGCGGCGATAGCGGCCACCCATGGACTCGTCGGCCTCGACGGCGTCGATAAAGTCACGGGCGAGCGTGTGGTGCAGGTTTTTGCTCCACCAGGCCAAAAAGGCGCCGAATACGATCAGGACGACGCCAAACTTGATCCAGTTACCGCCGGCCACCAGCATGCCAATGCCGATCAGCGCGGCAATTGCCGCGGCGACATACAGCGAACCGCGACGCCTGGGCGAGGCGACCAGGCGGGCGAAGTCGGTGACCAGGTCGTTTTCGTATTGGTACTCGTTGAGGTACAGGATGCCGTCGTCGGCTGCGGCCTGCTCCTCGAGCGCGACCTCGACCTGGTCGGCTGCTTCGGAGGGAACGAGGTTGCTCTCTGCGTCTGCCATGCTCTTTGGACTCCTATCGCGGCGGGCTCGCCGTACGGGTTATTATGGAATGCAGTATGCCGTGCGACCGCATGGCCGCCGCGGCAACAAGACTCAGTATACCCGGGGGAGCACCCATGGAATCGTTGTACCGAAAGTATCGCCCGCTCACCTTTGACTCCGTGGTGGGCCAGCAGCATATCGTCTCGACGCTCGAGCACGCCATCACCGAGGGGCGCCTGTCCCACGCCTACCTGTTCTGCGGACCGCGCGGCACGGGCAAGACCACCATGGCGCGCATTCTGGCCAAGGCGCTGCTGTGCCGCAATGCCGAGGCGGCGCGCGCCGAGGGTGCAAGCGGCTGCATGCCCGACGGTACTTGCGAGGAGTGCGAGCTCATTGCCGAGGGTAACCACCCCGATGTCTACGAGCTCGATGCCGCCTCCCGCACGGGCGTGGACAATGTGCGCGAGGAAATCATCAACTCCGTCAACTTTGCCCCGGTGCGCGGCAAGTACAAGATCTATATCATCGACGAGGTCCACATGCTCACGACGGCGGCGTTCAACGCGCTGCTCAAGACGCTCGAGGAGCCGCCGGCACACGTGATCTTTGTGCTGTGCACCACCGACCCGCAAAAGATTCTGGAGACCATCCTCTCGCGCTGCCAGCGTTTCGATTTCCATCGCATCGGCAACGAGGATATCGAGCGTCGCCTGGCATACGTGTGCGAGCAGGAGGGCTTCGATTACGACGATGAGGCGCTGGCTATCGTGGCGCGCCATGCCAAGGGCGGTATGCGCGACGCGTTGTCCACGCTGGAGCAGCTGAGCGTCTTTGGCAACGGTTCTGTGCATGCGGACGACGCCCGCTCGCTTTTAGGCGAGGTTTCGGACCAGATTCTGGGCGAGTTTTCCCGCGCCATTGCCGATCGCGATGTTGCCGAGCTCTATGGACTGATCCGTGCGCAGGTCGAGGAAGGAAACGACCTGCTGGAGCTGACGCGCGACCTGGTGGCGCATGTGCGTGACGTGTACGTTGCCTGCGTTGCCGGTGCCCGTGCCGAGCTGTTTGAGGGCGGCTCCGAGCAGGCCGAGGCGCTTGCTGCCGAGGCCGCTGCCTTTGGCGAGCATCCTGCCGACCGCCTGGCCCGTGTGCTGACGGTGCTCGACGATGCCGCACTGGAGATGAGGGGCGCGAGCGACGTGCGCCTGGTGCTCGAGATCGCCTGCACGCGCCTGGCACGTCCCGAGGCCGATTTAACGATTGAGGCATTGGCCGAGCGCGTGGCCCGCTTGGAGGCCATGGTTGCCAACGGCGCCGTGCCGGCGAGCGTGGCTGCTGCTCAGGCCGCCGCGCCTGCAGCATCCGTACCCGCTGCTGCCCAACAGCCGACGCTAATTTCGGGCGCTCGTGCTGCCGCTCCGGCGGCATCCGCTGCCCCCGCTGCTACGTCCGCGCGCCAGGGCGGTATGCCTTGGGACCGTGGTGCTGCTGTTCCGGCTGCCCAGCCTGCGTCCCGTTCTGCGTCCGTGTCAGCTTCCAAGCCTGCAGCGCCTGCACCTCAGCCTGCGCCGACTCCGACGCCTCAGCCCGTTGCGGCTCCCGCGCCTGCCACCGCTCCGGCACCTAAGCCCCAGTCCAACAATGCCGCCCAGGTTGCCGCCGCCGGTACTGCCGAGACGCCCGCGGTCGAGGATGCCGGAGAGCTGCAGCGCAAATGGGCCGAGGTTGTCGAGCGTGTCAAGGCGCGTCAGGCTTCCTACGCGGGGCTTTTGCTCAATGCCCGCGCCACGGCTGACGACGGCTCCAGGCTCACGGTCTCGTTCCCCGCGGGCTCGACCTTTGCCATCAAGATGCTTGGACGCGCCGACACGCAGTCGGTGGTCCTGCCGACAGTCAGTGCGGTCTTCGGTCGTCGTACCGTCGACTATGTCCTGGATGGGGGTGGCACGCCGGCTCCTCAACATGAGGAGCATTCTCCATCTGCACGGGCTGCGGTATCTGCGGACCCGCAACCCGTGTCCTCGGCGGCCCCTGCATCCTCGAGCGCCAGCGCGACGCAGCCAAAAGCAGCACCGATAGCGGCGCCGACCCCGTCGGCGCCTAAGCCCGTCATGGCCAAACCGGCTGCTCCGACACCCGCGCCCAAGCCTGCCTCGCCCGCGCCCAAGTCGTCTGACCCGGGCAAAGCCCCCTGGCTGCGCTCCGACAACCCCGCCGGCGCTCCTGCCACGGGCAAGCTCCCGACCGAGCCCGCGCCCCGAGCGCCCGAGCGCGCGTCCGCTCCCAAGGCTCAGCCCGCCGCGCCGTCTGCGCCATGGGAATCCGAGCAGGTTCCCTACGACGATGCCATGGTTGGCGGTTTTGTTGCCGATGCTGGTGGGGACGATCTGCCTCCGTTCGACGTGCCGGGTGCGGCGTCCGCGCCCAAGTCCGCTGCAACTGCCCCCAAAGAGGAGGACGCTCCTGCAGCTCCCTGGGAGTCCAACTCCGGTGCGGGCGGCCCCTTCGGCCATCAGGGTGCAGCCCCGAGCATCCCGCAGACCGAGGACGAGGCCAAAGCCCTCATCCGCAGCGTCTTCGGCCAGTCCACCATCTTCAAGCCGGTGGAGTAGCTGCGCAGGCGGGTATACTGCTCAAGAAGAGAACCCCTTGCCCGGGCGCATCTGTATTTCGGACATGTGCAACGTGGTGCCGCGTATATCGCATTCGAGCAGACAGGCGCGTGACGGTCGGCCTAGGATGCTGAGGTCGATACGATACGTCGCATGGCTGTCCGTGTACTCGACTTGCTCGGCGTTGACGGTTGCTCCGATTGTAAATAAAGAGCCCAGTTCGGCATCGACAATCTTGGAGTCCTTTATCTTGACCTTGAACTCTTGGTAGAGGGACGGGCTGTTGTAGTAAATGGTTCGGGTTCCGTCGGTGCATTCATCGGTCGTCTCCCATTTGACGGCGGGCTGGTCCGAGCTGGCTATCAGCAGTTCTGCTCCAAAAGCTATGGCATGGGTGATGATAACCAGTAATACCCAGACGACAAAGAGATAGAGAACCACATATGCAACGGGGTGTTTTGAGCGGATGTTTTGGAGTACGGCTGGGACATTCACGAGGGCACCTCCAAATCGTCATCTATGACAATCAAATTATACCCAGCCGCCATGCGTGCCGCCTCGAGCAGCGGCTCGGCATTTTGCCATGTAGCCTTGTAGCCCTACGCATAAACTGCCTGGTTCCAGCTCTGCTAGATGTAGCTTGAGATAATTATGCAACCTTGCATAATTCGACCTTGCATAATCTTGGGCGTGCGTCACGCTCAAGGACATGTATATCGACTGAGGTAGCGTGTCCGCCCCGCTTGCTTGCCCCGCGCCGTGGTACGATTTTTGAGTTTGAAAGTCCCGTCGCGCTCCGGCTGCCCTTGCAGCTTGTCGCGCGGCCGCACGTAAAGGAGCCATCATGGCCGGTATGAACATGCAGCAAATGATGAAGCAGGCTCGCAAGATGCAGGAGCAGCTTGCCGCCGCGCAGGAAAACCTTAAGTCCCAGACCGTCGACGCCTCTGCCGGCGGCGGCATGGTCAAGGTGACCGTTAACGGCGAGATGGAGCTCGTCAACCTCACCATCGACCCCGATGCCCTCGATCCCGAGGACGTCGATATGCTGCAGGACATGATCATGGCTGCCGTCAACGAGGCCGTCCGCGGTGTCAACGAGCTCGCCAACAAGCAGATGGGCGCCATCACCGGCGGCCTCAACATCCCGGGCATGCCGTTCTAAGACACGCATATATATGAGTGCCAACCATAGTCTGCAAAAATTGCTCGATGAGCTGGGCCGTCTGCCGGGCATTGGTCCCAAGTCGGCCCAGCGCATCGCCTATTACCTGCTCGAGGCCGATGCCGAGGAGGCGCGCCGCCTGGCCGAGGCTATCCTGGAGGTTAAGCAGGAGGTTCACTTTTGCAGCCGCTGCTTTAACTACGCCACGGCCGACGAGTGCTCCATCTGCCAGGATTCGATGCGCGATACCACTCGCATTTGCGTGGTGGGCGAGCCGCGCGATGTCCAGGCGATTGAGCGCACGGGCAGCTACCACGGTCTCTACCACGTATTGGGCGGCGTGATCAGTCCCATGGACAAGATTGGTCCCGAGCAGTTGCACATTCGTGAGCTGCTGGCACGCTTGGGCCACGAGGACATCCACGAGGTCATCATCGCCACCAACCCCAATATCGAGGGCGAGACCACGGCGAGCTACCTGGCCCGCACTATCAAGCCGCTGGGCGTTGAGGTATCGCGTCTGGCGAGCGGCCTTCCCGTGGGCGGCGACCTGGAGTATGCCGACGAGCTTACGCTTGGGCGCGCCATCGAGGCCCGTCGCACGATTTAGGTGGCGAGCCTGCTCCTGCCGTATGTCTTCATCGCGACGCACGGGGTAGCCATAATTTCCCCGTGCGACTGTAAGTTTGTTGTGCAACAAAGATGCTTTGTATCCGCTTATCGCATGGATGCTTCCACTCGCATCCTTAATTTGCCCATTCGTTGCGCAACCTTTTGGGTTCGCTGATACACTCAAATATGGATTCGAATGAATGCGCCGCTCCCGAGCGGCGTGTTTTTGTTGGAGGAGAACGCATGCGGCCCGGTGGCACTCAGACAAAGCGCGGCGCCGCGGTGCGCATGCGACGCCGACTGGGCTTGGCGCCGCGGGCGTACGCACTGCTGTCTTGCTCGCTGGTGCTGGTCATAGCTGGCGTTTCTGCCTATGGCATGACCGTGCCGTCCATGATGCAGGCACATGCCGCACGCGAACCGCGCGTGGGGCATGAGGTCAAAAGTGACCTGGGGACCACGACTGGATATGCTTGGGCAAGTGTGGTCGCGCATATTGTGTTTGGCACCGGCGACGCGGACGGCGCCGAGGCCCCGGACAACGAAGTCACGCTTGCCAATGGCAAAACCATCGTGCTCACCAACACCAAGATCATCGATCGGTTGTCCAACAATAGCGTGGCGGCAACGGTGAATAAGGTCGAGCAGCAGAAGGAGCAGGACGCCCAGCAGTCCGGAAAGCCCGGTAGCTCGGATACTTCTGGCTCCGGCTCGGATTCGTCGAGTTCGGGCGGTGGCTCTGGGTCGGGTTCCTCTGCCGGAGGGTCTGGAAACGGCGGCTCGACGGGCGGCAACACTGACAACGATGCAAACTCCGGTGGCCTTTCCGCTGCTGAGGAAGAGAGCATTCACAGCTGGCTTGTGACCAAGTACAACATGCTCGACGGCTATGTTTCTCGTGCCAATGACGTGGTCTCGACCTATAACTCTACGGGAGATCCCAGGCCGTGCGACAGCCTGGTCGGGGAGATGTTTGTCATTCGAGCCGAGTTCGGTCGTCAGACATTCTCGCCCCGGTCAAAGTGGTATCAGCAGTATGCCAATCTGTGGGGCTGTTACACCAACCTATGTCAATGGGTCGGCCATTACGGCGATGATGACGTCGCGCTCGGTAACTTCAACAATAACGTGGCGGCGCTTGCCCTATGATGACCGATCTTGCATCCACCACACCACAATCGCTCGGTCGCGATCCCATGGTCGGCCTGCGCCTGGCGCGTGTCGACGGGTTTGAGCCGGCCATTGCGCTCGGTCAGGACGAACTGCCTGCCTATCTGCATCGTTTTACGATGCTGTTTGCCGACGATGCCGCCATGCGCCGTGGCGGTATCGGCCGCGTGACGCGTGCCGTCAACGCCCAAGGCGAGGCCGTGGCACTCAAGCAGCTCATCTTGCCAACGTGCGATGAGTTTGACGATGCCGCCGCCCATGAGGCGCTGGTCGCCAAGTTCAAAGCGGCGTTTCGCGAGGAATACGAATGCCATCGCGCCCTTTCGGGCCTTAAGGGCTTTCCCCGCCTCTATGGCTGGGGCGAGGTCGACGGTGTGCCTGCAATTGTCATGGAATGGGTCGAGGGCGAGACGCTCGCCCGCTTGCGCTCGCGCTTTGCCGTGGACGATGCCGGCCGCCTATCGCCGCTTGTGGCGGCGCGTCTGGGTCGCGACCTGTTCGATCTGCTCTGCCGTATGAGCCTGGTGGGCGAGGGCTTTGTCCATCGCGATATCTCGCCCGCTAATATTATGGTGCGTACGGCGCGTCTACCGCTTGACCGGCAGCTTGCCGAGGGCACCTTTGACCTGTGCCTGATCGACTTTGGCTCGTCGCTGGCGCTTGAGCCTGCGTCGGCCGTGGCCGGTACCGGCGGCAAGGCGTCGTTTACGGAGCGCTATGCCACGCTGCGTCGCGCGACGGTTGCCTATGCCCCGCCCGAGATGCTCACCGACGATATTCCCGACCTGCGCGCTTTGCGTATGTCGCCGGCGATCGACGTCTATGCCGCAGCAAGCACGGTTTACGAGCTCATTGCCGGCGCCGCGCCATACGAAGCCGCGCCGAGCACTTCGGGCACCTCGGGTTCGCGCAAAAAGACGCGCGACATCGCCAGCCCCTACCGTCTCAAGATGGACACGCTGCCCGACTATCCCATTGGTGCCCATGCGCCCGGTTGCGATTTGACTCAGCTGCTTCGTCGTGAGCCCGATGTGGCGCTCGCTGCGGCCGAGCAGGCCCAGCAGCTGGGGCTTGAGCCGGATTCCGAGGAGCTACGCGATGCGCTGGCGTTTGTCGATGCCCAGCTGTTCGACGTGGTGATGGCCTGTCTGTCCAGCCATCAAAAAGATCGTCCCGAGCCGGCGGCGGTCGAGGCGGCGCTCTCGGCGTTTTGTGACCACTATGCGCAAAATGTCGGTCGTTCGCTCCGCGGCGAGCCGCTCACGCCGTGCCCCATGGATGCGTCTGGCCGCGCGGTTCGTCGCGCGCTGATGGTCGGCGCGACGGTCGTCTGTGGCGTGGTTTGGGCTGTGGTCGTGGTTTCGGCCGCGCTGCTGGCGTCGGGCGCTCGCGTGACGGCGACTTTGGGATCGCTCGTGTGGTCTGGGTCGCTACCGGGTATTATTGCCGCACTGGCGTTGGCGCTGCCAGGCATAGCCGGCGTTGCCGCGGGGGCACTTGCGCGCGATCGGCGCTCGGGCTTCCTGCAGGGTGTGCTTGCGCTTTCTGCCTGCGAGGTTCCGGTGCTGGTTGTGGCTGCATGTAGCGTATTTTCCCAACGCGCCGTGATGGGCGGCCTTGTTGCCGCTCTGGTTGCAACCTATACGCTTACGTGGTTTTTGCTTGCGATGGGCTTTGCCTTTGAACTTCCTGTTTCGGCACCGCGACGCACAAAAGCCCAGATGGCGACTCCGCTTGCCGGTGGAGCCGCAGCTGTCCGTACTTTTGGCGGACCTGTCGAAGTATCGTCCGATTCTATTTCTACGACCAAGGAGGCCTAGGTCATGGCATCTCAAGTTGAGCTCACCCCATGCGGGGCCATGTTTGACATCTTTAAGCGCGCAGCGCATCTGAGCCATATCGAGCTGTGCGGCTTGGTGCTTTCGTCCCGTCCGCTCGCCGACGGCCGCAGCCCGCAGAGCCGAGCCGCCGATCGCTCTTGGGTTTCCCGCTTTATCGTTCGCGCGCCGGTCGGCACGCTTCAGCAGCGCTACTTTGCCGAATACGGTACCTCGGCTGCGCGTATTATGTCGCAACTGGCCCTGCGCCAGCGCAATCCCATGGACTCCACGGCTGTAATCAATATGGTGTGCGGTCCTGCAGGTGAACCGATGGTACGCGCGCTCGAAGAGTGCCACCAGGACACGAATCTCTATCGCAACGCGCTCGATCGCCTGTCCCAGGCGGCGGAACTCATGCCCGCCGAGCGCGCCGAGGTCGTGCTGGTGCTGTTTGTCGCCGTCGGTTGTTCGGCGGATGTGCGGTCCTCGGTGAACTATGCCATCGACTACGCGAACGCGACCTGCGGCGGAGGCACATCCACGCCGCGTTCGCTTGGCATGTCGCTGACTGCGGGCGAACGCGAACCCGCCCCGGCGCACCCTTTGGGCTTGCTGCGCGTGCAAAACAGTTTTGTCGTGAGCGCCCCGCGCTGGATTCAGCCGAGTGAGCAGGGTGTTGAGATTGGCGCGCTGGCCACTGGTGAGGGCGATATTACCGACGTCGGCGACGATGTCTCGGCCCGCCATGCCCATATCTGGTGCGATGCTCAAAATATCTGGCACGTCGAGGACTTGTCGTCCACCAACGGAACCGTGGTGGTAAACGGGGCCACGCGCGTTTGCATTCAGGTCGAGCCCGGCCGTTCCGCCCAGCTCAATCCCGGCGACGAGCTCAAGCTCGGCGAATCCACTACCTATGCCATCCTCTTCGGTGCCCTCTAGCCGGCAGTTAAGGACGTTCCTTTTCTGCCGGCACTTGGGGACACTCCTCGGCGCGCCAGAGCCGGTCGCCTGGGGATGGAGAGGCCATTTTGGCCCTTGGCGGTCAGTCGGGGCGAAACTAGAAGATCTTTCCGATTCGCGGCTGTTCATGCTTGTAGAGCATCTAAAACAATAGGATGTTATTCTGGAATATGCCGGGTGCGTGAACTTGCCTGTCTTAGCCTTAATAAGGTATAGGGGAGTTTGGCTCAGGGGTTCCGTGTTGTTCTTCAGCGCAGTATTGTGGGACAGATTTGCTGAGATTGGCGCCTTACACCGCAGAGCGCACGGAAGGCTCTCGATTTGTGTTCTGGCCCCAGAATACAGGGCCTGATACTTACCAACTGTGGCATGGATGTAACATCTGTAGAAATCAACCCTTTTGTTGTCGACCTTTGTAAGAAAAACACTGCCATCAACTCTTTGGATGACGAAACTAGGGTGCTTGAGGGGAGCCTTTACTCCCCTCTGAGAGATGACTCATGTTTTTCGCTTGTCGTTGTGAATCCTCCGTTACTGCCGATTCCGGATGAGATTCCTTATCCCTTCGTTTGAGATGGAGGACAATCGGGTCTGGATAAAACACTTCGTATTCTTAAGGGTGGCGATACGCATTTAGAGAAAAACGGTAAATACTGCTAATAGGGGTGACGACGATGGTGCGGGGGCGACCCGCGATGCTCTCATCAATACGTCGGATACTTGGGAAATCAGGTCTAGATGCATGTATGATGATGCTGTGTGGCTATTCAATTAATCCGCGTTCCGAATGGGTGCAGGGTATAGCTGCGACATCGTATGCTTTTGACCCGGCGCGATACTCAGATATTTCTGAGGCGGTTGACGAAGTTTATACGCACTATGCCGCGCAAGGCGTTTCGGAAGTTTGCACATCTACGTTACGGGCTTAGGTTTCTTCAAGCGAGCAGGCCGGTTGCGTTATTTCGAGCGATTTTTCTAGTCTAGACGACAAAAGGCAAAGGATTTGATGGGTATAAAACGCGGACGTTTGTGGGCGGATGCTCAAATCTATTGTGGCAATCGGGCGGTTGAAAAAGATATTTCAACCGCCCGATTGCCAGGTTCGTCGGAGGAGATGTCCGATTCCGACTCTCTTGTAGGAAGAGCTTGAGATCGTATTGGCCCAAGGCAATCTTAAAGCAGTCTCATTGGCAAATCTTCGCTCCTGTTGTGTTGAGGTGTAAGGTATCAGTGATTGATGTTTTGTGGCGGGTAGATTGGGGCCTTCCTTGATTCGATGCGTTCTCTCGAGGTTCATCAGAGCAAAAGGGGCTTTCGTCTTCATTGCTATCACGGTGATTGGAACCGCTCTCTCCTATGCCATGCCATACGTGAACGGGAAATTCTTAGATTTTCTTCTCGGTAACCGCAGCGAAAGAGACGCCGTACTCTTCGCGCTCCTGGTTGCGTCAATAGGAGTTTTCTCCACCCTCTTTACTTATTTTGCAGGAACATTTTCCATTCGCATAACCACGAGACTTTCCTTTGATCTTCTCAGGGAGGCCGTCTTGCGTTTTGAAAGAGACGATTACTTGGTGAGTCGGACCATCGATCCAGCCTATACAACGCAACGGATTATTTCCGACTCTAGCGTGGTCTCATCCTTCGTTTTGGCGAATTTTATCAGTGCGCCGCTGTCCATTGTAGCCATTCCCATCGTATTGCTTATCATATGGTCAATTGATTCAACTCTCGCGGTGTTTTCCATCATTCTCCTCATCGTGTATTTCTGTGTAATTACTGGGTTGAGGAAACTTTTGTATAGGGTCACGTATGAGAAGAAAGAGGCGGACAGCGCCTTTTACGCCGCAATTGCATCGCAGCTTAATCAGATTCTCAACATTCAACTGACATCTTCGTACGGCAAGAGCGAACAAGCGCTCGACGCTGGGTTTAAGAGCTATTTTCCCAAAGTTTTGCGCTCCGGAAAGCTATCATATTCTCTGACATCGCTCGATGGTCTTTTCGCAGCGTTGTTTCAAGCGGTGATACTTGTTGTTTCCGGAGTACGAATCATTAACGGAACTATGTCAATAGGCGAGTACACTATCATCGGTACATACTTCGCGGTTCTCTTTAAGACTTTGAAAAGTATGATGTCATTGTTCAAATCCTATCAAGATGCCAAAGCATCATGGGATAGGACGGCTATCGCGACGAGAGAAAAGGAGAGATCGGGGTGGAATCGGACCGATTTAGCTAAACTCGATGAAATAAATGACATTTCGGTATCTGATTTGGAATTCTCGGTTGCCCTTCCAGACGGATCTGTCCGAGAGGTCCTCGGCGGGTTTTCTTTCAAGTTTTCCGGTCCTGGTACATATTGCATAGTTGGGGAAAACGGAAGAGGCAAGACGTCACTTCTTTACTTGATGCTCGGGCTATACTCATCGAAAGGCAAAGTAAAATACAACGGCGTGCCAATCGAAGAATGCGACTTGGATTACATACGTGCGAGAGAGATATCGTGCTGCCCACAGTCGTGCTTCGCGCCGGACGAAACGGTGAAAGAGCTGTTAGAGTATTTCGACACGCCCTTTTCTTCCTATCACCGGGGTGTAGATGGCCTACTTTCGCTGGAAAACAGCGTGAAGGAGTTGCTCGGGAAACGTTGCTCCGCGCTTTCGGGCGGTGAGCTGCGCCGAGTGTACTTATGGTCGGCGATTTCACGCAAGTCGTCAGTTTTGGTACTCGACGAGCCCACGACTGGGTTAGACGCTGTAAGCCGCGCCGAGCTTGCGGCCTATGTTAAGCGCAACAAGCAAAGCCAGCTGATCATCATTGTCTCTCACGATGACGAGATGGTCGGCGCGGTAGAAGGGGTAGTGGATTTAGGCAGCATGTACCGGGGTAAATGCTGACAAGTGTAGTGCTACCCAACTGACAGAGATAACAAAAAAGCGATGCAGATGCACGTAGCATTCAGTCGGTTCGGACTCGGTGCCTTCACGCCATCGCAACGCTTTCAGATATAGTTCTCATTCTCTTACTAAAGGAAACTTTAGTCTACGTTGTCTTGTCGAGACAGAGGTGAAGCGAAGTGTTGTCGCGACGTATCTTATTCCAGGTGGCTCAGTATCATCGTGAGAATCACACCAAAGTGTACTTACAATTCTCGTGTCCCACGGACAACATGAGCTGAGCATTGAGGTTCCACCCTTTGCTGCAACTACACGGGGTTGGACGGCAATGAATATGCCGGGCCGCATGCCACGCGCAGCGGGGGTCCATGCCCCAGTATGTTGCCTACAGCAGCCTCGATGTCCACGCACACATCATCTCTGCCTTCGTGTTCAATCCGTTTGCCGGAGAGTGCGAGGGTTACAAGGCCGTAGAATACGAGCCGAACAAATGAAATGCGGTATCGACGCATAGGATTAAACTGACGATTGCTTTGCACCGAAAATACGCCCGGAAAGCCGCTATGGGTGGCGGCCCGGGTTAAATTGAGAGGCCCGTCCGATCACTTTCATGTGACGAACGGTCGGGCTTCTTATTCCACTTGCCAATGCTCGGCTCATATTGGAAGAAAGCTACGCTAATGTTTGCGTGATACTCCTATTTTTTCCGAAGAAAGAATCGGATAATGAAGAATAACAATAAAAAAGGTGCCAGATATAAAGCAAGTACAAAGGTTAATCCAACGAGACCTTGCAATAATGGCATAACTCCTCCCAGACACGAGATTTTGGTATTTGTCCCCATCTTATTTTGAATTGGACCAAATAGTTCCTAGACACAAAAACTACTCGTCAACTGGATCGCACCAATCTGCTGGCAAAACACAGCTTGATTCTTTATCGACATAGCACCAATCCGCAACAGGGCACTCGGCGATGTCGTAAAAATTGCATATATCAACTCCAAGACAACAAGGCTCAACGGGAGTATGTTCATTTGAACCAACAGGATGGATATGCTTCATAACAGCTCCTCACCTTAATCCAATTAGAGACTACGTTTGATCAATGCCACAGTGATCTACAACGCAGATGCTGCCGCCATCCATGTCATAGTCGCAGTAATCGTATGCACCACAGCCATCTGCTTTATCATAAACAGTACAGATGTCAGTAATGCCCAAGAGGCAGTCAAAAGACATCGGCTTCACGCCTGCCTCGTCGCCACTTCCTGGATTAATCGGATGAATATGCTTCACGACTACCTCCCTTTGAGTGCAGAAAAACCTCAATATTGTGTATAACAAACCAAGATGTCTAGTTCACCATATTTCTAGAATGGTTTCGGCGAACGTAGCAATAAGCTTCGCAGACGGTAATCAGAAGAACGAACACCTCCACAATGGTGACAGCAATGCGCTGAACCGCTTATTCCGATACAGTAGCTTCTCGTTGATTTTTCTCCTGCGAAGATGAGTGGCGGGAAATAAGGTCAAAAGCCATCTCGTAGCACATTTTTCTATATTCACATGATGCAGGGTGTAGACTCTTGGGCAAGTAGCCGTGCTCGTCTGCAGCCTCCCAGCTACAGCCCCCACCACAGAAAGACCGAGCCCAACAGTCCGTACAGTCAATTCTTTTTTCGACACCCTGACTCCAGTTTTCAATATACCTAGTTTCGTCAATTCCGGTGACGATGTTGCCCATTTTGAATCGCATCATCCCGACAAACCTGTGACAGGGGTATACGTCCCCTTCGGGAGTCACGGAAATAAAACGCCTGCCAGCCCCGCATCCGACAAAGGCGATCCTGTTGCTCATAATCAAATCAACTGCAGTTTTCAATGTTCTAAACAAGGGCTTTTCCCCTTGATCAATCTGTTTGAGATATTGATCCGCCAAATCTATTAGGCCCGCCCTGATTTTGTTTAATGAGTGTTCGTCGAGTTTGATATTCTCATCGAATGAGCTCACGGGCGAGAAGTAAATCCTTCTGAAGCCCATCTCTTTAAACTGAAGATAGTCTTCAACAAGGTTACAGTTATTATTTGTTAAGGTCGCTCTTGCGCCGAAGGGGAACGACTCGGAAAAACGACGAACGTTTTTGTCGATATCGGAGAAAGAGCCGCCTCCCGTCTTGTACGGGCGCGATGCATCGTGCTTGCATCCTGTACCATCGAGACTAATCAGAACAGAAAACCCGTGCTCCTTGAAAGAATTCACAGCAGTGTCATTCAAAAGCGTTCCGTTGGTCGTAATAGAATAGGTAAAGTTTCTATTGGGGTATATTCTTTTTGAATAGTCGACCGTTTTCCATATCAGCGGCTCGTTAATCATGGGTTCCCCACCAAAAAAGACGATTGCAAGCGTTTCGTTTTCCGATGAACTTGCGACGAGGTAGTCGACCGCCTTGAAGGCTATCTCGTCTGTCATCAGCAGAGGAGACGTTCCATAATCTCCTTTACCGGCAAAACAGTAACTACAACCAAGGTTGCATGCATGTGAAACGTGGAGTTCGATGGATCTAAGTTTTCGAGGCGTGTCTTTTGTTAAGAAAGTCCGCTCAGACAATCGTTGATACTCATCAATGTCGTCTTCAAGTTCTGCTATGGTCGTTTGGTCGTAGCCTTTCGCAGCAAGTGACTTTGTTAGCAACTTCGAGTTGACCGTTCTTCCCGATGCTTCAAATATGCGAAGCGCATCTTCTGATGCTTGGTCAACCTGAAAGCAATTGCGAGTGACCTCATCGAAGCAGTAACGACGATCACTTACTGAGAAAAAATGCATACGTTCCTCAATTTCATGCTGGACTGGCACTAACCTTGTTTATTGTTACGCAGCTATAAAAAACCACCAGCGGGGATTCGGTGTGCGGCCCAATCGGACTCCCAAAAGGTTCTATTTGAGACTGGCAAGCTTTGTGTTGTTGGCACTTCGACAGCGCTCTTTATTCCAACATGGAGCCTCGCAGTTTGAGTCGACTTGCCTCTGGAAGGTCCGATCTCAACTTGATTTAGGATGAAAACAGATTACAGGCGCGCTCCTCTAGAAAGAAAGGAAACCAATCGCCGCCTTTCACCAGGAAAGTTTTTATAGCCCACCTCGAGCAAAATGAAAGATGCGAGAGCGATTGGGGAACAACGCGAATCTCCCCTTTTGGGTGGGAGCGAGCCTTCAGCCACCGGCGAACGACTCGCCCTGGTCAGAATCTGGAAGTGGTGCCGGGCCGCTTGGGCCTCCCCGGTGACTTCGTGGGGCTTACCTGCCTGACGTCGAGGAGTACATCCGCAAGATTCGTTCCCTATGTCGTTTGCTCTCACGCCCGCCTTGGTTCCAAGTCGGGCGAGCACGAGGTCGCGCCGGCGCATCCGCTGGGACTGCTGCGCGTGCAAAACGGCTACGCGGTGAGCGTCCCGCGCTGGATTCAGCCGAGTGAGGAAGGCGTCGAGATCGGCGCGCTGGCAACGGGGGAGGGCGGCATCACCGATGTGGGCGATGACGTTTCGGCTCGCCATGCCCACGTGTGGTGCGATGACCAAAATGTCTGGTACGTTGAGGACCTGTCGTCCACCAACGGAACCGTGGTGGTAAACGACGCGACGAACGTCTGCACCCAGGTCGAGCCCGGCCGCTCCGCCCAGCTCAACCCCGGTGACGAGCTCAAGCTCGGAGAATCCACAACCTACGCCATCCTCCTCGGCGCCCTCTGACTCATCTCCTAAATAAGTTGCGGTGAAATAGGGGCTGTTTAAGGCTACGGCCGGCAAAAACAGTTCCTATTTCACCGCAGCTGCCATTTGGTCCCTCGGTGACGGAAGGATCAATTTTGCCCTTGATGGTCACCCAAGGTAAACCTTTACCGCCCGCCTATATTTGCCGAAATTACACTTGACGGCGGGGTACAATAAACCCGCATGCGGATTTCCGTTGCGGGCGCTTCCCATCGCCGGGGCGTGCCCGGGAGCATCCGGCATGCGGCCTTTGCGGCGCTCGGTCATGTGCAAGACGGGTAGCTGGGCTTGTGGAGCGCGTGCAGCCCTCCTCGCCTCGGCATGCCTTCTCTCCACGCCATGTACCTGCTGCTGAGCCTGCCTGCCAGATGATTGGAAGCAACAGCGAAAATCCCATCACGCCAACATCCCGGCGATCGCCGGGGCCTGTATACCTATATGAGAGGAGAGGGGTATATGGCGCGTAAGTTTAAGTCTATGGACGGCAACGAGGCGGCCGCATATGTTTCGTATGCGTACACCGAGGTAGCGGGAATCTATCCCATTACGCCGTCCAGCCCGATGGCCGACCATGTCGACCAGTGGGCGGCCCAGGGTCGCAAGAATATCTTCGGCACCCCGGTCAAGGTCGTCGAGATGGAGTCCGAGGCAGGTGCAGCCGGTACCGTTCACGGTTCGCTGGGCGCCGGTGCTCTGACCACCACCTACACGGCTTCTCAGGGTCTGCTCCTGATGATCCCGAACATGTACAAGATCGCGGGCGAGCAGCTCCCGGGCGTCTTCCACGTCTCCGCGCGTTGCGTCGCTTCCCACGCCCTGAACATCTTTGGCGATCACTCCGACGTCATGGCCTGCCGCCAGACCGGTTTCGCCATGCTCGCCGAGGGCAACGTCCAGGAGGTCATGGACCTCTCGCCGGTGGCTCACCTTGCCGCCATCGAGGGTAAGACCCCGTTCCTTAACTTCTTCGACGGCTTCCGCACCAGCCACGAGATCCAGAAGGTCGCCATGTGGGACTACAAGGATCTGGCCGAGATGTGCGACATGGACGCCGTCCAGGCTTTCCGCGACCACGCGCTCAACCCTGAGCACCCGCACACCCGCGGCAGCCACGAGAACGGCGATATCTTCTTCCAGAACCGTGAGGCCTGCAACAAGGTCTACGACGAGCTTCCCGCCGTCGTCGAGGGCTACATGAAGAAGATCAACGAAAAGCTCGGCACCGATTACGGCCTGTTCAACTACTACGGCGCTCCCGATGCCGACCGCGTCGTCGTGTGCATGGGCTCCTTCTGCGACGTGCTCGAGGAAGTCATCGACTACCTCAACGCTCACGGCGAGAAGGTCGGCCTGGTCAAGGTTCGCCTGTTCCGTCCGTTCTCCATCAAGCACTTTGTCGACGTTCTCCCCGAGACCGTCAAAAAGATTGCCGTCATGGACCGCACCAAGGAGCCGGGTTCCATCGGCGAGCCGCTCTACCAGGACGTCGTTTCTGCTCTCTACGAGGCCGGCAAGACGGGCATCAAGGTCGTCGGCGGCCGTTACGGCCTGGGCAGCAAGGACACGCCTCCCGCGTCCGCGTTCGCTGTCTTCGAGGAGCTCAAGAAGGACGAGCCCAAGCGCGAGTTCACCATCGGCATTGTCGATGACGTGACCAGCCTGAGCCTGCCCGAGGCCGAGGATGCGCCCAACACCGCAGCCCCCGGCACCATTGAGTGCAAGTTCTGGGGTCTGGGTGGCGACGGTACCGTCGGCGCCAACAAGAACTCGATCAAGATCATCGGCGACCACACCGACAAGTACGTCCAGGCCTACTTCCAGTACGACTCCAAGAAGACCGGCGGCGTCACCGTCTCGCACCTGCGCTTTGGTGATTCCCCGATCCGTTCGCCGTACTACGTGACCAAGGCCGACTTTGTCGCCTGCCACAACCCCAGCTACATCGTCAAGGGCTTCAAGATGGTCCGCGACGTCAAGCCGGGCGGAACCTTCCTGGTCAACTGCCAGTGGAGCGACGAGGAGTTCGCCGAGCACATGCCCGCCGTGGCCAAGCGCTACATCGCGAACAACAACGTCAACGTCTACCTGATCGACGCTATCGACCTGGCCGCTAAGGTCGGCATGGGCAAGCGCACCAACACGGTGCTCCAGTCCGCCTTCTTCGCGCTGGCCAAGGTCCTGCCCGCCGAGGACGCCCTGCAGTACATGAAGGACGCGGCTACCAAGTCCTACATGAAGAAGGGCCAGGCTATCGTCGACGCCAACCACAAGGCCATCGATGCCGGCGCTACCGCCTTCCGTAAGTTCGAGGTTCCGGCCGACTGGGCTACCGCCGAGGACGCCGCTCCCGTCGAGCTCTCCGAGGAGACCAAGTCCGCTATCGCCCAGCAGGTCAAGAACCTGCTCGAGCCCATCGATCGCATGGACGGCGACAGCCTGCCTGTTTCCGCCTTTGTCGATTGCGCCGACGGCCAGTTTGAGCTGGGCGCCTCCGCATACGAGAAGCGCGGCGTCGCCGTGGTCGTTCCCCACTGGGACGAGACCAAGTGCATCCAGTGCAACCAGTGCGCCTACGTGTGCCCGCATGCCACCATCCGTCCGTTTGCGATGACCGAGGACGAGGCTGCCGCCGCGCCCGAGGCTACCCGCACGCTCGACGCCATGGGCCCCAAGGCCAAGGGCATGAAGTTCACCATGGCTGTGTCCCCGCTCGACTGCATGGGTTGCACCAACTGCGTCAAGGTTTGCCCCAAGGGCGCCCTCGAGATGGTTCCCACCGAGCAGGAGATGGACCAGCAGCCCGTTTGGGACTACATGGTCGAGAACGTCTCCGAGAAGAAGGAGCTCATCGCGGCCAACGTCAAGGGCAGCCAGTTTAAGCAACCCTACCTGGAGTTCTCGGGTTCCTGCGCCGGCTGTGCCGAGACCGCCTATGCACGTCTGGTGACCCAGGTCGCCGGCGACCGCATGTTCATTTCCAACGCCACCGGCTGCTCCTCCATTTGGGGTAACCCCGCTGCCACCGCTCCTTACTGCAAGGACAAGGACGGTCACGGCCCGGCGTGGAACAACTCCCTGTTCGAGGACAATGCCGAGCACGGTCTGGGCATGGCCGTTGGCTATGAGGCCGTTCAGCACAAGCTGATCGCCGCTACCCAGGACATCATCGCTGCCGATGGTCCGTCCGATGAGCTCAAGGCCGCCGGTCAGGCTTGGATCGACTCCGTCAACGACGCCGAGGCCTCCAAGACCGCTGCCGCTGCCTACGTTGCCGAGCTCGAGAAGTGCGGCTGCGACGCTTCCAAGGCAATCCTCGCCGACAAGGCTTACCTCACCAAGAAGTCCTTCTGGATCTTCGGCGGCGACGGCTGGGCCTACGACATCGGCTTCGGTGGCCTGGACCACGTCCTGGCTTCCGGCCACAACGTCAACGTCTTCGTCTTCGATACCGAGGTCTACTCCAACACCGGCGGTCAGGCCTCCAAGGCCTCGAACCTGGGCCAGGTCGCTCAGTTCGCCGCTGCCGGTAAGGTGACCAAGAAGAAGTCTCTGGCCGAGATCGCCATGAGCTACGGCTACGTCTACGTGGCACAGGTTGCCATGGGTGCCAACCCGGCTCAGACCCTCAAGGCCATTCACGAGGCCGAGGCCTACGACGGCCCGTCCCTCATCATCGGCTACAGCCCCTGCGAGATGCACTCCATCAAGAAGGGCGGCATGCAGAACTGCCAGGCCGAGATGAAGAAGGCTGTCGAGTGCGGTTACTGGAACCTCTTCCGCTTCAACCCCGAGGCTGCTGCCGGCAAGAAGTTCTCACTCGATTCCAAGGAGCCCGCGGGCGGTTATCAGGAGTTCCTGATGAACGAGGCCCGTTACGCTTCGCTGACGCGTTCCTTCCCCGAGCGCGCCGAGGAGCTCTTCAAGGAGAACGAGCAGGCCGCTATGGACCGCTATCAGCACCTGCTGAAGCTCAAGACGGTGTACAACGAGGCTTAAGTCTCCCACCGCAGGATCTGAGGGCTGACCTTCGCGGACGTCCTCGGACATGAAAGAACCCCCGCTGCGCACTGAACTGCCTCCCATTTCTTGGACACAAGAAATGGGAGGCTTTTTTATGGCTG
>DXMD01000002.1:0-113016 GCA_019414385.1 Collinsella sp.
GCCGCGCGGCAAGGAGATATATTGCCAGACCGGAGGGGCGCCGTGGGCGGGAATCGCGCACTCCATATTTTGTTCACAAATGAATAGGTCCCTCAGTCGCATCACTGAGGCTAAAACTGAAGCATTGGCTTCTGATATTGGCGATGACCAGCTGGTTTATAGGTGTTAAGGCATCGGTCATCTCTGGAGCGCCACTTTACTCCAAAAGCATCAGCTATTTGTTTCCCGTCGGTAAAAGGCAGGTTTTGTTCGCCAAGCGTTCTTATATATAGAGAAGTTCGGGTTCGAACCCGTGCACCGGCAACAAAAAAGCGACCAGCCGGAGCCGATCGCTTTCTATTCTATGCTGGATCATCCAGAGGGCGCTTCCGAACTCATTTTCTCGCTGCCATTCATGCTTTCGAGGCATCGTTCGACCTCCACAGCCTCATGTTTTGAGGATCTGCCGTGTTTATCACTGTTATTAATGAGTGTGTGGAAGTGATCCTCATACAGATACGTGCGATCCGCCAGAGAACTGAGAAGCATCTCTCTGCAGCCCTCGTTGCCTATCCTCGCATCTCTCAGGTCTTCCGGAAATTCACAAGCAGTCTTAGAGTCAGTTTGTTTCCGTTTTCAGAGACTTGTTTGAGAGTTTTTAAAGACAGTTCAAAACAATAAGTGAGACACCATAAAGCAGAGCAAGATGTGCCGGATAGAAAATGTAGAAGAAATATTTGAGCTTCAGCCCTCGCTTACCATTATAAAGATTGATAAGCAGCAACGAAACGACCGCGGCAGCAACATCAGGATTAAATACATTAGCTGTAGCAAACTCAAATCCGCCGCCAACTATATGGCATGACGAAAGGAGCACTGCACATACTGCAGCAAAGAACATCTTGGCCTTGCTGTCGTGGAATAAATAGAATGCAGCCACAAGCATAATGCCATACACACCGCCATCTAGTTTAGTGTATTCAGCTGCCAGTGCTGTCAAAACAATCAGAGCAGTTTCTGCGATGTATCTTTTCCGTTTTGAAAGACTTTGTATCTTTTCCAGAACAATCAAAAAGACCAAGGAAAGCAGGAGCTCACACATAACATTTTGTTGCCGAAGGTCAAATAGTTGTCCGGTTTGGACGAAATCGTATATGGGCTCCGCAATGATTGCGAAGACAAGCATATTTCGCAGGTACTTCTTTAAGTCATGAGTATGCAAAAATCCCTCAACTATCAAAAAGCAAAATAAGGGAAATGCAATTCTGCCAAGAACATGAAGCATATCCGAAGCCTCGCTTAGAATCGCCCACTGTTCGTCTGATATCTGACTGTACGATGCGTGAGTCATGATTCCATTGGTCAGGACGATCCTGCTTACATGATCGAGAACCATCGAAATGGCTGCTATTATCTTTAATGTGCTGCCGCTAATTCCGTATCTATTTGTTTTCATTTCGTATTCCTTACTTTGGGTGGGCCGTCAGGGGTTCAGCCTGCTCCGCAGGCGGCCGCTGCGGCGCTTCGCGCCTTGCGCGCTGCGCTGGCAAACGCTCACGCGTTTACTCAGCTCCGCGCCCTTTCGGGTTCGAACCCGCGTCGCGGCAACAAAAAAGCGGCCGGCATCCGCCAGTCGCTTTTCCATTCTATGGTGGGCCGTCAGGGGTTCGAACCCTGGACCTTGGGATTAAAAGTCCCCTGCTCTGCCAGCTGAGCTAACGGCCCGCGGGTGGCATTGTACCACGGTCTGGGACTATTCCCAACTCCATTGGCCGTTCTGGAAAATCACAACTTCACGTCCATCAGGCGTAATGCCCGTAATATCGATGTCGTCCGTGCCAATCATAAAATCGACGTGCGTGCTCGAGACGTTAACGCCATGCTCCAGGAGCTCTTCCTTGGACATGTCATACCCACCCTCGATGCATTCGGGGAAACCGACACCTAGCGCGAGATGGCAGCTAGCGTTCTCGTCATAGAGCGTATCGTAGAACAGTACGCCACTTTCGCGGATCGGCGTGTTCTTGGAGATGAGCGCGACCTCTCCCAGGTGAGCAGCGCCCTCGTCAGTATCGATGATGCTTGCGAGCGTTGCCTTGCCCACACGGGCATCGTAGTCCACTACGCGGCCGCCCTCGAACTTAATCCAAAAATCGTCGACCTTATTGCCATGGTGGATGAGCGGCATGGCCGAGTACACGATACCGTCGGCGCGCATGCGATCGGGCGAAGTGAAGACTTCCTCGGTGGGAATGTTGGGGAAGAAGGGGTGCCCTTCGGGCGTCTTGCCCTTGCCGCCGGCCCACTCGTGACCTTTCGTCATGCCAATCGTCAGATCGGTTCCATTTGCCGCGGCGTAATGCAGGTAGTCGAAACGATTGTCGTTCAGAAAACGCAGGTTCTTTTCGAATGCGGCGTCATGGAGTTCCCAGTCGCTCTCTGGGTCCTGGCCATCGGCGCGCGCGGTGTGCAGAATCGCATTCCACAGCTTATAGATTGCAACCTCATCGGCGTCTCCCGGGAACACCTCGTGCGCCCAAGCCACGACCGGAGCGCCGGCGATGCACCACGGATTGATGTTGTAATCCAGTCCACGGCGGAAAACTTTGCATTGCGTATTCCTCGCCTTGGATGCCGCGGCCGGCTTGGCTGGATCGATGCCCTTGAGGGCCGCAGGATCCGCCCCCTCGATAAAGACAAAGCAGGCACCATCCTGGGCCAGGGAATCCAGCTGCATGCGCTTCCACTCGGGCGTCTGCTCAAAATAGCTTTTATCGACATGCTCGTACGTGAGCCTCGTCACGGCATCATCGGTCCAAATGACCGTCACGTGGCCAGCGCCGGCGGCATAAGCCTCCGCGACCACCACGCGGGCAAAAGGCGCGCACTCGACCGGAGACTGAACGACAACCTCCTGGCCGGGCTTGACGTTTACGCCCTTGCGGACAACCAGACGCGCATAGTTTTTAATCTTGGGCTCCAGGGCCTTCATGCCCTCCAGAGCCTCTTCGACCGTCAGGGCAGCTCGAATCATGTGCCACTCCATCTATCTATAGAACAGTAAAAAGCGCGCCGCAAAAACGACGCGCCTTATATCTTAGCGATAAGTATGCATGCAAACGCTATTTCTTCTTGGAGTCCTTTTTGTCCTCCTCGGCAGCCGCGCGCTCAATAAGAGCGTTGAGCTTGTTCTCGGACATGCCCTCGGCCTGCGTGCGGTACATGTTGCGCAGGGGACGAATACGAACGAAGTCGTAAATAAAGTCACCCAAAATGACGACGTAGGACAAAACGATGCCGACCATCTGGACAGGGCTGGACACCATGCCAGCGGGAGCGAAGTACAGCGAAGCCCAAATGGCCACGACGAGCACCATGCCGATAGCGAGCACGGCCCACCAGATGCGGCGGCGCTTGGTGTAGTCCTCATCCTGCTTGAGAAGGATATTCGACACCGTGTAGATGCGATCCTCCTTGGCGCGCTGCTTAGCCTTGCGGGCGCGCTTCTCCTCTTTAGAGAGGCCCTCGAGGTTCTCGCCCTTCTCGAGCTCTTTGCGGCGTGCCTTAGACGAAGCCGGCACGACGCGGACAGAGCTCGCTGCCTGACGGGCGGGCTTGGCGGATGCGGCGGACTTGCGCGCAACCCCGGTAACCTCGTGGGATTGCGTGCGCTTGTTCGTGGCGCTACGGGTACTCACTTATGCGTTCTCCTTCATGCTTGTGAACTGGGAGCCCGTGATGATCTGGAAGGCCTCGCGATAGCGCTCGGACGTGCCATCGATGACCTCGGCGGGCAGGTGCGGGGTCTCCCCCGTCATATCCCAGTTGGCTTTGAGCCAATTGCGGACGAATTGCTTGTCGTAGCTGGGCTGAATCTTGCCCTCCTCGTAGCTGGCGGCAGGCCAGAAACGGCTGGAGTCAGGCGTGAGGCACTCGTCGATCAGCGTGACCTTGCCATCGATGACACCAAACTCGAACTTGGTGTCGGCAATGATGATGCCACGGGTCGCTGCATACTCGGCGGCAGCCTTGTAGATCTTGAGGGAAAGGTCGCGAATCTGCGTGGCGATGTCCTCGCCCACGATCTCGCAGCAACGCTCGAACGAGATGTTCTCGTCGTGGTCACCAATCTCGGCCTTCGTGGACGGCGTGAACAGCGGCTCGGGAAGCTTGGAAGCCTCGGTCAGGCCCTCAGGCAGCTGGATGCCGCAGACGGTGCCGTTCTCGTCGTAGGTCTTCTTGCCCGAACCGGTCAGATAGCCGCGGACGATGCACTCGATGGGAATCGTTTGGGCCTTTTTAACCAGCATGGCGCGGCCAGCGAGGTAGTCACGATACTCAGCAAACTCCTCGGGGAAATCCGCCGGGTCGATGGAAACGAGATGGTTGGGGACGATGTCGGCAAACTTATCAAACCAGAATGCCGAGATGCGATTGAGCACCTCTCCCTTAAACGGAATCTCGTCGGGAAGAATGAAGTCGAACGCAGAAATGCGGTCGGTGGCGACCATCAGCAGGTTTTCACCGGCATCGTAGATATCACGAACCTTGCCACGGGAATCCGGACGACGCTCCATCGTTGTCACGTGAGTCACTCCTTACCAAAATACGACAGTAATGCGGGTTCTTTCCCGCACGTTTTCGCAAACTCGGAGCGGCAGGGACGAAACCCCTCCTTCACCGAATAGCGAAAAGCTAGTGCTCCATTGTAGTAGATGCTGCGTCCGCCGTGTGCTCGCGAGGCAGATGAATCGTAAAAGTCGTACCCTTTCCAAGCTCCGACTCCACGGATATGTAGCCGTGATGGCGCTCGACGATCTGTTTAGTCACGGCGAGGCCCACGCCCAGACCGCCCGCCTCACGGGCACGGCTGGCATCGGCGCGCCAAAAACGGCCGAAGATGCGCGACAAGTCATCCTTGGCAATACCGATGCCGGTATCAGAAACGGCGATGCTGACGTGTTTGCGGTCACTGAGCACCGACACCACGACCCAACCGCCCTCGGGGGTGTAGCGCATGGCGTTGCTCATGAGATTGATGACGCATTGTGTGATCATGTCGGGATCGGCTTCGACGACATCGTCGTGACCTTGGGTCTCGTCAGCAAAGCGCAAGCGCAGATCGCGGTCGACAAACAGGCGCTCCTGGGCATTGACGATGGAACGCACGAAAGGAACCATGTCCACCGGCTCAAGGTTGAGCGGAGCCGTGCTGTTTTCCATGCGCGACAGGTCGAGCATCTGCTGCACCAGACGAGCCAGGCGACGCGTCTCGGAAGCAACAGTCTCCAAGTGCTCATCGTCGGTAGGATATACGCCATCCTGCATGGCCTCGACCGTTGCGAGCATGGCCATAAGCGGAGTACGAAGTTCGTGAGCCACGTCCGAGGTCAAACGTTTCTCGTGTTTCATATCCTTCTCGAGCGAAGTGGCCATCTCATCGAATGTCTCGCCCAGTTGATCGATCTCGTCATCGCCGCGCAAGCCCGTACGAGCAGACAGATCGCCATCGCGAATTTGCTTGGCCGTGCTGGTAATACGGTGAATCGGCTTGGTGAGCATGCGCGACACGAGTGATCCGATAACGACCGAAATGCAGATTGCAACAACCGCAGCAAGGGCCATGGCGTTAAAGGTCTTCTCCCTAAACGCAGAATCTGCCTTGGTGAGCAAGGCATCGGAGCCGATGGCCCACAGCTTTACTTGTCCGACATGCTCGCCGGAAGACGTTATGATTTCGACGTTTGCAACGCTATCGGAGCCGGTGGGAGCCGACGAGACCGGACTATGCGATGCTTTTTTCCCGCTCGAGCTGCTCGACGGCGATTCGTTCTCGCGCACATCGGCGGTCGCGCTTGCCGAAGGCCATGAGTCGTCATAAACGACAACGCCTTTCTTGTTGACGACCTGCATACCCAAATCGTCGGACACCAAACTCGATGTCGCGACCGTACGTAGCTCGCCCGCAGTCCAATTGCCGTTTTCCTCATACGACGTCGCAAGCTTTTCGGCAGCGGAATTTGCGATTTCGACGATATTGGAGCGCGTGTAATCCGAAAAGACCGTGCCCCACACAACAGAGACCACGCCCACCAGCACCAATACCGTCATGAGCGATGTCAGAGCAAAAGCAAGTGCCATGCGCGAGGGATAGCTCATCGTTGGCCGTGAATCGGAGCGAGGCGTGTTCCAACTAGCCTTGGAACCCGCCTCGCTCTCCTGCTTATGCTTTTGCCCGATTTCAAAGCGCGCAGGTGTCATATGTGATTTCCTTTATTTCTCGTCCGACTTATCGGTCTTGGTCGGAGCCTCGAAGCGGTAGCCGACACCGTGAACGGTGTAGAGCCACTTGGGCTTCTTGGGGTCGTCGCCCAGCTTGGCGCGAAGGTTCTTCACGTGGCTGTCGATGGTGCGCTCATAGCCCTCAAAGTCGTAGCCGAGAACCTTCTCAACCAGCTCCATACGGTTGTAGACACGACCGGGATGACGAGCAAGCGTGGTGAGCAGCTTAAACTCGGAAGCGGTCAGGTCCACTTCCTTGCCCTCGACCAAGATCTTGTGGCCCGAGATATCGATGACCAGATCGCCGAAGTCGAGTACCTCGACGGCGGGCTCGTCGGCCTGATGGGCACGGCGGAACAGAGCGCGAACGCGGGCGACGAGCTCGCGCGGCGAGAACGGCTTGATCAGATAGTCGTCGGCGCCGAGCTCAAGACCGATAATACGGTCCTCGATCTCACCCTTGGCGGTAAGCATGATAATGGGCACATCCGAGGTATCGCGGATAGTGCGGCAAACGCGCTCACCGGGGATCTTGGGGAGCATAAGGTCGAGCACAACCAGGTCGAACTGATGCTTCTCGAACTCCTCGATCGCGGACTGGCCGTCGCCGACGCCCACAACCCAGTAGCCTTCGCGCTCGAGATAGGCAGCGACGGCGTCACGGATTGCCTTCTCATCCTCGACCAGCAGAATCTTTTTTGCATCTGAAGCCATAACACGGCCCCCCTGTCTCAATTAGCTAAGAACAAGCCCATTTTAACGCACCTGAGCCCGCCGGATGCCGCTATGACGCGGCAGCTCGGCGGGCGGTACTCACAATTACAACGCGTTTATTCCCCTGTTGGCGCCTTTTTAACCCCTCTAAGCTTAAAGAGAGAATAGGCGTGCAGTGACCGTCTCTGGTATACCCTGGCTGTTGCGCACCGTGGCGTACGTAAGGAATGAGTCCGATTTTCCCGCCGTAGCTGGATAATCGCCATACTCCAAAGCGCGGTCGGGCGACAGCAGCGAGCCATAGGTCTTGGCAGAGGTGTCGATCAGGAAATGCGATGCCTGCACCTTAACAAGGTATTTATTCTTCTTGCCAGCCGCACATGCGAGCGGCTCGCGTGACAGGAAGAGGTACGGCCCTCCCTCATTACCGATATACGTGCCCATGTTGCCCAAGCTGCCCACGCCACTATAGGTCGCCTCGATAGAAAACACGAAGGTATCGCCCATATATACGGCCTCGAAAGGCGAGACTGACGAGGGAAGGACTAGCTGGGCACGTTTGGTGTTGTTGCCGTCGGTCAGATCGATTGCCGTTATGCCGTAGTAGACACCCTCGTCGTTGCGGACACGCGGCGAGATGGTCAAAATGCCGTCGCTCGCACACGGGGCCGATGCAAAGCGGCCCGTCGATTTCCAAATTGTCTCGGCCTTGGATTCATCAAGCGAGCGACGATAGCAAAACGAATCGCTGCTCGTCTTATTTCCGCCCGTGGAGGGCATCTTGTACCAAATGACAGACGATTCGAACGCCGTAAACAGTGGCGGATCATAGTCCTTGCCACCCCGATCGAGCTCAACCACGTCGCCAGAGAGCGAAGCGCCCGACAGATTTTGAGCGTAGAGCTTCCACGATGCATTGGCAAAGTTCATCTCAACCCACGCGAACACGCCATCACCCGCGCGAACGTCGTAAAACGCATAACCGGTTCCCTCAACGGGATCCTCGATTAATGTGGTAAGCGAGCCATCGCCCAGGTTGAGCACACCAAGCGTATTGGCATGCAGGGCAGAAGCAGGCGCCATCATCGCGGCAGCGTAGTCACCATCGCAGTAGTACAGTAGCGTGCCCAGCGGCAGGGTCCACGAGGCCGCAGGCTCAAGATCGATATCAACAGCTTCGTACTCATCAGTGATCGAGACAATCTTTGAGTTGTCTTTGATAACCTGCGGCTCGCCGGCAGCGTCGTCGCTGGTACCCGTTTTCTTTGAGCATCCGGCAAGCACCGTGGCAGCGCCCGCGGCAGCCCCTCCGAGCACAAAGCCGCGGCGCGATATTCCGTTCTTGATCTGGTCGGCGATACTCATTAGGCGATCTCGGCGCGAGCGGCCTCGATAGCGCGCGTGAGCTGATCGGCGCAAGAAGTCTTTTTCATACCGCAGGTATTGCCGGCAAGAACCTCAATCACACGGTCGGCAGGAGTACCCTCGACCAGCTTAGAGATAGCCTTGAGATTGCCGTTGCAGCCACCGGTAAACTCGACGCCCACCACCTTGTTGCCGTCATCAGAAAGATCAAGGTGGATATTGCGAGCGCATACGCCCTGAGGCTTGTAATCAAAACTAATCATTGCGTTCCCCTCTCGTAAAGCAATTTCAGACGTCTATTATCCCCGTCCGAACCGATAAAGTATCGCGGGCACCGATTCAACATTCCCCAATGCGCAAACCGACGGCAGCAATACTAGCAATCTGCTTCCCGAGCGTGGACTTTTCGTTTCTCTTGATACATGTTGTGGTCAGCGATGTGGTAAATCTCGGTCAGCGTATAACCGGGTGCCTCTGCCGTCGCGACGCCAAACGACGCACTGACTGTCAGCACCTCATCGCTCGCAGCAGCAAGGCTGAGGCGAAGATCTTGCACTACTTCACATGCGGATTCGCGATCGGTGTGAGGGCAAATCAGCAAGAACTCGTCGCCACCAATGCGCATAGGCACAAATTACTCGCCTGCCGCCCGCCTCAATACAGACGCCGTACGCCGTAGCAGCTCATCGCCCATTTCGTGACCGTAGAGATCGTTGGTACGCTTGAGGAAATTGCAGTCCATCATGATCACACTCACGGGCAGGGACTCGTTCACCAGGTCGTCGCCAAGGGACTCAAGGTAATTTCTATTGCGAAGTCCCGTCAGCTTATCCTGGAAAGAAAGCTCCTCGGCGCGCTTTGTCATCGAGATGTTATGCGTCGCCACGACGACCGACTCCAGTCGACCCTGCTCATCGCGGCGCTGTGGAACAACCTGCAGCGAATACCATGTACCTCGGCAGTCTCGTACCTCGGCATCCAAGTACGGCATGCCCTCCATACGATCCCGAAGCGTCTTTATATCTAAGAGCTCCATGACCGCCTCGCGACTTTCGGGACTCACAATGTCTCGGCAAACCGTTGCAAAAAAGTCATATGCCTCGGCGTGCTCGGCAAATATCTTCGCCACCGATGGCGACATGTTAATCCCCTCGATCTCGAGCGTGTCGAGATGCAACAGGAGGGTCGACTCATACGTGGTACTGATGGCATTGATGATGCCGAGCTGCTTGTCCTTTTCGGCCAAATTGCGACGATCGGCGACGATACGCACCAACAGCACTACAACCAAAAACACCAGGAACGCCAGTACGCCGGCAGTGATAAATGAAATCCTGCCCGACATGACCTCAGATTTGGGATAGAGCGCAAACAGGCGATAGTCCTTATACGCCGCACGCACGGCATACCAGGTACTTCCCCGATATTCGACACGTGATAAGCCTTCGTCTTTCCAATCAATTCCGCTATCGGCAAGAAGCCGGGCGAGAGCTATATCGACGGTCGAATCGTTTGAAGAAACGATTTGCGCATCGCGCATCACGAGCACCGTTGGGCTCTGATGGAATGTGTTGTTCACGAGCACGTCGGCGATCGTATACGAATAATCATCGGCGGGCTCGGGCGCAAGCGATCGATACCCCAGCGCTACGCCATCACCGTACGGAACAACACTCACGGCAAAGTCGACATCTCGACGCTCAACGACCGTCGAGTAGGACACCTTGGAGCCTCGGTACATCGATGCGACCGACGAACAGGCAAGCTCCTCTCGCCATAGCATCAGCGGATCGCGACCGTCGATATCGTAATGAGCGGCCATATGACCGTCGGCGTCCATGACCAACATTCCCGAAAGGTGCTCGGTATGGACGTACTCCTCGACGAGGTCATCGTTGACTTCAACGTGATCAGGTGGCAAGAACGTCGCAAACGACTCGAGCGCGGCATCCAAATTGTGCGTCGCCTCGGTTTTTCTTCCCTGTTCATATCGGTCATATTTTTCGCAGGCGTTTTTTAAAAACACCATGGTTTCCTGGCCAAACCCAAGCGTTTTATCGAGACAGCGATGCGTGCCGACCACATACAGCAGACCCAACAAAGCAGCGCTGGCCACAACGCAGATAGCCACGGTGACTAATGCCTTTCGGCGTAAGCGGCGCTCATCATTTGTCATGATTCCGCTCCTTGCCCGTCCGTCGTCGCCCCCGCCTTGTACTTGCCCACAATGCGCTCAATCGTGCCATCTCGATCCATCTCGAACAGCACGGTATTGAGGTTTTTGACGTACTCCCCCTCATAGCCGTCCTTAAACGCGACGCCAAGGTCAACCGTCATAACGTTGTCAGCGAACACGCGGTAAAGGCCGGGATACTGGGCGACAAGTCGATCAAGCGGCTGAACGTCCGCCATCCAACAGTCGACATACCCTTTGGCGAGGGCGGCTTTGCAGAGCTCGGCAGAACCATACGATTTGATTTGCACGTCCGGCGAGATTTCCAGATCCCCTGCGAGCAATCGGCGTTCGCTCACCGAGCCCGCAATCACCGCGATGGTCTTGCTTCCATCGAGATGCGCCAAGGACTTGATGCCACTCGTTTTCTTGGCGGCAACCGAGACCGTCACGGTTAGATACGGCTCGGTCCAGTAATACTTATCCTCGCGATAACAGGGAGAATAATCACACCACAGGCAATCGATATCACCGTTTTTGAGCAGCCGGTCGCGATCGTTCCAGTCAATATCGACAAACTGTGGCTTGAGCCCCGCACGCTTGCAGGCCTCGCGGGCGATGTCGATATCGATACCGACGTAATCGCCCGTGGTATCGATATACACATAGGGGTCGTTATCCGTAACGCCGATTTTGAGTACTGGGAGATCTTTGTCGGCTTCATTCGAGGAGGAAGAACTGCTTCGGACGGTATACGTCAGGGCGGCCACACAGGCAGCAACAAGGAGCATGAGCGTAAACGAGACAATGGCGACTCGCTTGATACGTCCGGGCACGCGCCTCCCTTCATCGAAACAGCAGTCGGATTTCATTTTATACCCGAGGCTGATGCGGCAATAAAAAAAGCGCCTCGCCCAAGACGGGCAAGGCGCCAATGGTCCAAATGCAACCGCAAGCGGTCGAATTAGTTTAACCCTACTCGAAGCTCAGCTGCTCCAGGCGATCAAAGACCGTGTCGATACGGGTGAGGAAGTCCCACGGATCAAAGATCTCGTCGAGCTTCTCCTGACTGACGGTGCAGCGCGGGTCGGCCTCGAGACGTTCCTTAAAGGTGGGGCCGGAGACACAATCCTGTACCTCATGCCAGGTTGCCATGGCGTTCTCCTGCACAATGGCGTACGCGTCCTCGCGGGTGATGCCCGTATCGACGAGGGCCAGCAGAACCTTGGAGGAGAAGATGAGGCCGCGGGTCTTGTTGAGGTTGGCCATCATGCGGGCAGGGTACAGCTGCAGGCCGTCGATAACGCGGATGAGGCACTGGAACATGTGGTCGAGCGCGATGAAGCTGTCGGCCTGGGCGACGCGCTCGGCAGAGGAGTGCGAAATGTCACGCTCGTGCCACAGGGCGACGTTATCGAAGGCAACCTGAGCGTTGGACTTCACGACGCGCGACAGACCGCAGACCTTCTCCATGGTGATCGGGTTGCGCTTGTGCGGCATGGCGGAGCTGCCCTTTTGACCCTTGCGGAACGGCTCCTCGGCCTCGAGGGTATCAGTCTTCTGCAGATTGCGAACCTCGGTAGCGATGCGCTCACAGGTGGCCGCGGTGGTGGCAAGAACGCCGGCGAGATAGGCGTGATGGTCGCGGCTGATAACTTGCGTGGACAGCGGGTCATGAACCAGGCCCAGGTGCTCGCAGACATACTCCTCGACAAACGGCTCGATGGAGCTGTACGTGCCGACAGCACCCGAGATGGCACCGAAGGCAACATTCTTGCGGGCGTCCTCAAGGCGATCCAGATCGCGCTTAAGTTCCCAGGCCCAAGAGCCGAACTTCATGCCGAAGGTCATCGGCTCGGCGTGGATGCCATGAGTGCGGCCGGCACAGAGCGTGTTGCGCTCCTCAAAGGCGCGACGCTTGCAGATCTCGCCGAGCTTCTTGACGTCCTCGATGATCAGGTCGCAGGCCTGGGTGAGCTGGTAGCACAGAGCCGTGTCGCCCAGATCGGAGCTGGTCATGCCATAGTGAACCCAGCGGCTGGGCTTGGGGTCGCCCTCGGGAACATCGGCGTCGATGTACTCCTTCATGTTGGTCAGGAAGGCGATGACGTCGTGGCGCGTGACCTCCTCGATCTCGTCGACCTTTGCCTTCTCAAAGTTGGCATGGTCGCGGATCCACTGGGCTTCGTCTTTAGAAATGCCGATCTTGCCGAGCTCCGCCTGGGCCTCACAGGCCAGGACCTCGATCTCCTGCCAAATGGCGTACTTGTTCTCGAGGGAGAAGATGTGTCCCATCTCCGGGCGGGTATAGCGATCGATCATAGCGGCTCCTTTTTGGTTATTGGCACGTTGGTCGTAACCCAACCATTGTACCGTGCGCGGGTGCAAGTATGGGCAGCAGGCATTAACCTAACATTTTGGAATTGGAGCGGGCAACGGGACGTCCGCGTATTTGCTTCGCAAATCCGCACCGGCTGCGGTCGATCTCCTCGGATTCACGGAGACGATGGGGAAGACTTTGTTGAATTGGCCGCCCCAAAGTCTCCCGCGCTCGATGGAGCGGGCAACGGGACGTCCGCGTATTTGCTTCGCAAATCCGCACCGGCTTCAGGCGCCTGCCGGCGCCTTCGCCTGCTCGCTACAAACGCTTCGCGTTTGTTTTACGCTCGCACCCTGGCGGGTTCGAGTCCCGGCGCTTTATTGAAAAAAGCACGGCACCGTGATGGTGCCGTGCTTGTGCTCTTAACTGGAGCGGGCAACGGGACTCGAACCCGCGAGTGTCAGCTTGGGAAGCTGATGCCTTACCACTTGGCGATGCCCGCTTGTGTGTTGGCTAGTATAACGCGGTTGTCTTGTTCGATACAAGGGTGGCGATGCCTGTTTTAGCTGTGGAGATTCGTTTGAAAATCGCGTCAATTGTGGAGATGAGGACCTTTGACCTCCTGTTCTCCCTATCTTCTACCTGCGCTTTTGCTTGATTGTTGTATTTGAGCTCAATTTGTCAGGAATTGGGCAAGCTTTTGGTCAGGCTCCGGTACTTACCCGCATGAACCTCGGGGGTAGCCTCATCCTACGCGTCGCAGCCTCCCCGTGCGGCGCACGAGGGATAAGGAGCAGCCATGTCCAACGCACCCACGCACTCTGTCCACAGCGCAATCACAATTGGTCCGCTGCTCCTGCTCCTCTTCCTGCTTTTCGGCTGCCTGGCACCGGGAGCCGCATTTGCCGTCGATGGCTACGACCAGCTCGGCTTCCGCACTATTAGCGATGATTGTGGGCCCTTCTTCATCGGCAAGTATGAAGCTCAAGACGCCTCGATTGCCTACTGCATGAACCAGGAGCGCCCCGGCCCCACCAAGCCGGGCGGCCCATGGCTCAACTTTGATCAAGGCTGGGTGTGGCTCGACGACGAGTTCGCGGCAATCGTTTGTCACGGATATCCTACCGCCACGTCGTTTGGCGGTTACCATCTTTCACCAGATCGCGCCCGCGCCGCCACCCAGCTTGCCGTATGGATGCTCAACGGCACTACCCATGTCGACGGCACCTACTCCTACACGACCGCTCAGGGCAAAACCAAGAGTGGACACTTTACCGCCGACAATGAAGTCGTGGCGGCTGCGCGATGGCTCCACGACAGCGCAAAATCAGGAAGCATCAAAGCCGCTCCGCACCGCGCGCGGCGCTATCTAGGAGCCGTATCGGGCGGCAGCAAACGTCAAGACATGCTCTATGTACTGCCGGCGGTCTCTGTTTCCTTCCAAAAGCAGTCTGCAAACGCTGCCATTACCAGCGGAAACAATACTTATCAGTTTGACGGGGCAACATTCGATGTTTTTGAGAGCGCCAGCGGCGCGCGTGTCGGCACCATCCAGATGGACAGCAACGGTCGAGCGCAGGCAGCACTTCTGCCCAATACGGCATACTACCTAGTTGAAACGAAGGCGCCGGCCGGCTATGTCCCCCGTCGTGATCGCATCGCCTTTACCACGGGGAATGACGGTGGACAGGTCGCCATTGAAGAACAGCCCGGCACCATCAACCTGTGTATCGTAAAACTCGATGCCGCGACGAATGCCGGACCCCAGGCTGGAGCTTCACTTGCGGGAGCAGAGTTCACGTGCGTGTCGCAATCCACCCCCGGATGGGCGCAAACCCTCACAACCGATGAAAGCGGTCGGGCCACCCTCGCCGATGTCCCCTTAGGAACCTTTACCATCTATGAGTCAAAAGCCCCCGAGGGCTACCTGCCAGCCAACGACAGCTGGTCCTATACCGTTGGAGCCGACCAGCTCGGTGATTCAGGCGTGGTCGAGATCGAATCGCGCGTTTCCGATATCCCCATTGCGTTTGACCTTGAGATTTCCAAATTCAAGGACTACGGCAATAGCGATCAATCCGGCCTGGAGCAGCCGGCAGGAGGTGTTGTCTTTGAGGTTGTCAGCAACAGCTCTCAGCAGGTTGTTGGCACACTGGCCACAAACATCTATGGCTTTGCCTCCACCAAAGATCAGTCAGAAGCATGGTTCGGCGCAGGCAAGCGACCCGCCGGTGTCCACGGAGCCATCCCATACGACCGCGCCGGCTACACCGTTCGCGAGGTTCCGGAAACCGTCCCCGAGGGTTTTAAACGTGCAGGGGAATGGACCGTCGGGGCCAATCAGATTTCCGACGGCGCCGAGCTTCAATATATCGTGGACAACCACGCTCTGTCGACGCATCTCCAGATTGTAAAACGCGATGCCCAAACAGGCGCTTCTGTTCCCCTAGCCGGATTCGCCTTCCAACTCCTCGACAGCAATCACGAACCTGTCTCACAAACTTGCTGGTATCCAGCACATAACGTAATGGATACCTTTACGACTGACGCGACCGGGACCGTCACACTGCCCGAATCGCTCGTGCCGGGCACCTATTATGTACGCGAAACCTCGGCCAAAGAGCCCTATCTTGTCGGCAAAGAGATCGAGGTAAACATACCCGCCGACATGAACCTAACGCCCGTTGCAATCGCCTCGTATTATGACCACGCCGCGACCGGAAACATCAGGATCGTTAAAACCGATGTCGTAGACGGCAGCAGCCTCGCGGGCGCCATCTTTGAGATCCGTGCCTCGGGTGATATCGTGCGCCCCGACGGTAGCATTGCCGCGCTCGACGGTGAGACTGTCGCTACCGTCACAACGGATGAAACTGGAGAAGCACGCGCGGACGACCTCCCGCTGGGATCTGGCACCGCACGCTACGAGGTTGTCGAGACTCAAGCGCCGGCAGGCTTCTTACTCGACCGGACGCCCCATATCGTAGACCTCGCTTATGCCGACCAGAAAACACCCGTTGTAGAAGCACGGCTTAACGTATCCGACGATTACACCAAGGTTGATATCTCCAAGGTCGATGCAAGCGGAGAGCAGGAAGTGAAAGGCGCACAACTCACCTTATATGGTCCCGATAAAACCGAAATAGACTCCTGGACCTCATCCGACAAGCCGCACCGCGTCGAACATCTTGCACCCGGCACCTACTCGTTGCGCGAAATGATGTCTCCGCGGACCTATGACCTTGCCGAGGAGATAACGTTTGAAATAAAGGATACGGGAGAAGTCCAATCCGTCGCGATGAAGGATGCGCCCATCGAGATCAAAGGACAGGTCGACAAGCGTCAGGAGCTTGTCCAACCTATCGGGAAGGGTCTGCTGGCCAACGGCGATGGTAAAAATCGCGCCGCAACGCAAACCAATACGGACGGTCTTTTCTCCTATACCATCGACGCTCGAAACGATTCAGCTACCTGGGTTGATGAGTTCACAATTACCGATGATCTTGAGTGCGCCGAGGACGATACGGCGAGATTCGTCTCAATCGAAACCCCCGTCGCCATCGGCGACCTCAACGGTCTGTGCAACGTGTGGTATCGCACGACGCCGTTGGACTCGACAGACACCGATGAGCCGGCAAACGCGACACTTGACGATGGGCACGAAAATCCTTGGCTTGAGTCCGACGAAGTAAAAGAGAGTCTGGGTGAAGATTGCCGCCTCGTCGATTACGACGGCTGGCACCTCTGGAAGGCGGATGTCTCGACCACGGAATCCGCCACACTCGAGGCGAAAGAACTCGACCTTGCATCCAATACCGTCGTAACGGGCATTCGTATTGAATACGGTGCGGTAGCCGCCGACTTTACGACTCAAAGCGATACGGATTCTTGGACCCGCGATGATCTCAAAGATGAGCACGACGACCTTGACGATGCCAAAGCAATCCTTGGCACAGATGCTCGGGGCGCAGTCGTGCACATGCAGGCAACGTCGACTTATACGCCCCAAACCGCACTCACCAACAGCGCGCGCGTCGATCTTTGCCGCAACGGCGGCGGCGATAAACTTGAGTCACATGACGAGGACCGTGTCATTCAACGCTGTACCCTACCGCAGGACCTACCGGCAACAGGATCAGCTCCCATCGCCGCTTGCATCACCGCGCTCCTGACCTCGGGTGCCGCAGCCCTATGGTTCGCTCGCCTTAGGTCAATCCCAAAGAAGCGCTAGCGCGATGAAAAAGCGGGCGAGCCAGTCCCCCGGCTCGCCCGCTTTCAATCATTTAAATCGCCGCATCTACTCTGCAGACGAAGATCCACCATCAACGATTGCCTGCTCGGACTCAGGAATCCCATCGGCGCCCGTGCTCTGTTCTTGCTCCACCTCTTCGCTGATTGCGGAGGCGGGGGTCGAGCCCTTCGCGCCCACGATGTAGGCAGCTCCAAACCCTAACGCAATGGCAATCAAGGTCAAAATCACGTAGACAGGCCAATGGCGCTTAATATACGAAAACACGTTGACTCCTTAGAGCTCCGTCTACGAACGGCGGATAACCTCGGTCACGACCTCGGATACCGTGGCAATGTTCGTCGGGTTGACATTGTGGGGCAGGTCGTCCTCGGTACGAGCACAAGCCAGGCGCGTGCCGTCCACGCCGGCGATGGTGAGGGCTCGGCGGCTCGCCTCGAGCGCGGCATAGGCATCGGTCTTGGCATAGGGCATCTCGAGCGCGCCACAATCGACATGGAACGACTTGCACACCTTGCTGACCAGGTTCATGATGCGGCGATCGCCCTTGAGCGGCTGCTGTTCGCCCTCAACCGTCACCACCGAAAGCCTACCGGCGCCGACGGATTCAAGATTGATGAAGAATACGCCGCGGAGCTTATCGCGATGCGAAGCCAAGAAGGCCTTCATACCGGCGCCATCACAGTCCGAGGCGCCCGTTGCCACAAACCAGATATCGTGACCGAGCAGCTCATCATCGCCCATAGAGGCGACAGCCGAGAGCATATCTTCGGAAGAAGCGCCGTCGGAAGACGTAGCGCCGCCCTTCCAGCCATCGTTATCGTCCTCGAAATTATCCCACGAACCGATGCCGCGACCGGACTTCTTGGCATCGTAATCGTCTTCGACGCCCAGCCAATCACTCATGCTGTCCTGTTCGTTTTTCTTTTTACGACCGAACAGGCCGCCCAGGCCGCGCTTGCGAGACTTGGGTGCCGCCGGGGCGGGAGCCGAAATGGTCTCGATCGGCTGAGCACCCGACGCAACGGGCATAGGAGGCGCAACGGGTGCCGATGTGGGTTCGGGACCCTGAGCGGTAGCAAAGGGGTCGTTGACCTGTGCGGAGGGGTCGGGAAGGTCGAACAGCGACGTGCGAGACGCAACGTTTGCCTGCTTCATCGACGGTAGCGACGGATCGGGGACCGAAGCCAGCGGAGACGAGGAAGGTGCGGGCGACGGAGCCGACGCCGGATCGGGAACATTCATCTGCGGACGCGGCGATGCCTGGGAGGAAATCTGGGCCATAAGGGAATCGACCGTTTCGTCCTGGGTGGGAGCAACATCGGCAACCGTGGCACCGGAACCACTCGGGGTCGGCATGGTGAAAATCTGCGTGGAGTAAGGCCTCGACTCATCTGTCTCGGGAGCCTCGGAAACCGCAGGCACTTCCTCCTGCTCGACCTCGGTCGAATCATCTTGCTCGGCTGCCGCGTATTGCTCTTCGTCAGAGTTGGCCTCGACGGGCTCGTCCTCGGCGGCATCTTGGATTTCGGCAGCATCAATAGGCCCGTCATCGTCTGCCGCGTCGCCCTGCTCATCGGAAACAGGAAGGGACTCGGCAATCGCGGTGCCTTGCTTTTCAAACGTTATCGTAGAATCGAACTGCGCGGCATCAAACGACATGGTGCTATCGACGTGCTGCTGAGCCTCGAAAGACGTCGTCGCCTCAACAACATCCGCGGACGCCGGTTGCTGAGCCTCAAAGGACGTTGTAGCTTCGGCGGCGTCGACAGGCACGGACTGCATAGCCTCGTTCTGCTCGAACTCTTGCGCCGCGCGCTCACGTGCCGCCTCGGCTGCCTGCTGCTGAGCGATAGCCTCCTGCTCGGCAGCCTCGCGTGCGGCAACGCGCTTCCCCTCGAAATCGTCGACAAATTTCCTGCCCTTTGCAAGCGCACCCTTAAAGAAGTTGGAAGCGCTGGCGCCAATCGAAGAGAACGCGGATGCAATATCGGCATGGGGCGTTGCCGCGGGAATCTCGGCCGAGAAATCAGTATCGCTCTCGTAAGACACGCGCCTCGGCTGTTCAGCGTAATCGTCGTCAGGCTCGTCCCTAACGTCTTGCGCCGGCGCGGCGGGAGCCAAAATGTCCAGTCCTGCCGCGGGATCGATCGCGGACACCGCCTCGGGCTCGGCAACGGCAGCGGCAACCGCGGCAGACTCATCATCCACGGCGACAACGGGCGCAGATGCAGTCACGACGGGGGCAGGCTCGGGCTCAAACGTCGGCTCCTCGCCTTCCTCGTAATCGAGCGTGCAGGACTCGGGAAGCATTCCGAGCGCACGGATGGCATCCGAACCAAAGCGGATGTTGCCGGCGGCATTGCGATAGAGCCTGGGCTCGGGCTCGGCCGCGACAGGCTCCTCCGCCGGCTCGGCAGTGGGAACCTCGTCATTGAACTCTTCGGCCTGGACAGCCTGATTCTGATCCTCGGGCACGATGGCGCCAATCAGCGTCTCGTCGGCAGACGCACCCTTAAAGCCCTCGATCTGCTCGTCGAAAGCCTCGCCCTGTTCGGGCTCGGTCTGAGCGTCGGGAGCAATCGGCTGACCGAACTCGTCCTCGGCGTAGGTAGGCTCTTCATACTCGATGGTGTTGCCGTAGTCGTTTTGCTGTTGGGCCGCGGCATACTCCGCTGCTGCGCGCGCCATCTCCTCGGCACGACGCTTCTGCTCCCCAAAATAGGTATCGAACGGAACATCGTCGGGAAACTCGTTTTCGCCCTGGAAGGGAGCAACGTTGTCCATAACGCCGAGCATAGCGGCGACAGAAGACTTGTTGCACACTGCGCCGGACGTATAGGGAAGCACAAAACGGTTAGAAATGATGTTTGCCGCGTTGGCGAGCGCAACGAGGGAAGCGAGGATCGCGACAATCCACAGCAGAACCTTGAGCGCGCCGGGGAGCGGCAGGATACGCAAGATGGCAACGGCAGCAGGGGCAACCGTGGCAACGGGCAACAGCTTGGCGATGAGCGCACGATACGAAGCATAGGGCTCGCGGGCGAGCAGCTCAGCACGGGGAGAGTCGTAGTGTGCGACAACGACCACCGGGCGGTTGCGCGGAGACGCGAGCGGGCCCGAGGCCTTGTGGTAGGCGATGACATTTTGGCTCACGCCCGTCTTGCCCAGGCGCGAAACCACGGGGTGGCCCGTGCGCTCGAGCACGTAAAGAACGGCGCCGACAATGGCCAGCAAGGTGCCGACCAAGCCGATGCCGCCACCGATGCCCATCAGCAGGGCTCCGGCAAACGCAAGAATACCGGTAACGGCAAATGCCAACCTGCTGGGCGCCGGGGCATTGAACTCCTGAACCTCGGGATCAAAGCCGTGGTTGCGGAAGATCTGAGCGATATCCTCGGCAGCCAAGCGCTCTTCTTCGCTGCATGCCGGCGTGATGCCGGTGTTCTGCAGCAGGTGGTTAATATAGTTCTGGGTGTTCGCCATGTGCGCTCCACATCCATAATCCGACAAATAGGCCCAATGCATGCACATTAGAACCGTATATAGTCGAAAGTATACCCCGAGCGAGCGCAAACGACCGAATTCGGGCCATCTTAACGCCCCGAGCGGACAAGGATATAGCCTAATCTCCATATCGGACTAAAATCATGGCAGCAAACCACCTTCTCATGCGAGGACTCTATGACGGCAAGCGACGCGACCGCGACAATTAAAAAGGGGAATTCGGAGCCCAGTTTCGATAAAACGGCTCAGCGCATCCTCAATCTTTTCTTTGTGCTCAACAGCTCCCCCGAACCGCTGACGACCGAGCAGATCGTCTTGGATTCTGACCTGGGATATGGCTCGGGCAATATCGACTCGGATAAGCGCAAGTTTCGGCGCGATCGTGACAAACTGCTCGAACGCGGCATCTTAATCAAGGAGGTTCGCCCCGCCGGCGCGCAGGAGACCGAGGAAAGCTCATGGACAATCGACCGCGAGCACACGTTTGCGGCAGGCGGCCTCATCACCGCAGACGACGCCGATATCCTGCTCAACGCTATCGACCAGACAATAGCGGCCGGCTCATCCACTTTTGCCGCGCCGCTTGCCGATATTCGTTCCAAGATTGCCTACCTCACCGGCAGGACGACGGCGGACGAAGCACCGATCCGCCGCTCTCCCACCGTCGATGCGGTATGGAGCGCCTTTGCCGAGCGATGCGCGCTGCGATTTTTATATCAGAACGGACGCGGTGAGCAGAAAGAGCGTACCGTCTGCGTCTACGGCATGTTCGAGCGCGAGGGCGTTGCGTACTTCTGCGGCCTCGACAATGCCACCGACGACATCAGGACATTCCGCTGCGACCGTATCGTTCGCGCTTGGCGTCCTTCGAAGGCCTACGCCATCCCTGCAGACTTCAATCTCAACGACTACCTGTTCTTTGAATTCGATTTTGCCGACCGCCCGCCCGTTGCGGCTACGTTCTCGTTCGCCCCGCAGACGCAGATCGATATGATCAACGGCCTCACGCGCGGGCGAGGTGAGCTCGCACACACCGATTCGGGATGGACTTGGACCGTTGACGTGCGAGATCTTGAAGCCGCCGCCTCATTTTGCATGGCCCACGCCATGGACGGCATGAGGCCCATGGCCCCCAAATCGCTCAAGCAGGCGTGGAACCACCTCATTGAAAGGACGGTGCACGAGCATGCCCGTGCGTAAACTCACCAGCGAGCAGAGGCTCTCGCGCGCCATCGACATCATGGAGGCCCTCTACGCCGCCGGCGAGAGCGGCATGACACGAACTGAGATTTGCAGTCGCTTTGACATCACGGGAGTGTCGCTCGACGAGATTCTCGAGATCGTCTCGACGCTCGCGGACCGAGAATCGGGTGCGCGCATCATCTGCGAATGCCACGGCGAGCGTGTGGTCCTCACCGGTGACGCCGGACGTGTGCTACCGCTGCGCTTGAGTACCGCCGAGGGCGCTGTGCTCAACCACGAACTTGAATCGTTGGGGATCGAGCCGCAGACGGCAGCTCGGATTCGACACGCTCTTCTACCCGAAGAGCTCGGCTATAACCAGCGCGTCTTTGACACCGTCAACCACGGGTCGCACTGGCAGCAGCTGAGCTGCGCCATTCAGGACGGCGTTCGCTGCCTCATCTCGTATCGCTCGATGGACGATGCACGGCCACGCGAGCGTCTGGTCGACCCCTTGCGCATTACGGCAAACGGCGACCAAACATACCTGATTGCCTGGGACATCGCGGTCGATGAGCAGCGCACCTATCGCATGGATAAAATCGAGGGACTCACCTTGACGGAAGACTCCGTCGTGCCTCACGCACCGGACGTCGCATCCCTCCACGATTCCCTTGCCCGGACGCAGCGTAGCGCAAAGCTCTTGATGCCATTCGATATGGCGGAGCATCTGGACTGGGCCGGCATCACCCTCATCGAGCGCAGCGGGGCAGACATGGCAACGGTAACCGTGCATTACGGCTCCGAGCGTTGGCTACTGAGCCAGATAATCGCAGCGGGCGGAGCCATCCGCATCTTGGATAACCCCACCCTGTCAAAGCGTCTGTGCGATATGGCAAAAACTCTCGTCTGTCCGCTTTAGCGCCGCCGCTCGTGGCGTGCGCGCCACAGTTGCAGATAGTGCCCGATCTGCGCCGATTCGATGCGCTGGTAGGAGCTCGTGGGCAGCGACGTTAAGAACTTCTTGCCATAGCCCTTCGTCACCAGGCGAGGATCCGCCAAGATCAGCACACCGCTATCGGTCGACGAGCGAATCAAACGCCCCGCGGCCTGCTTAACCTCGAGCACCGCCTCGGGCAGCGAATAGCGCGCCCATGCGCGGTCTTCGCGCAGGTTGCGCTCGCACGAGAGCGGGTCCGTGGGGCTCGAGAACGGCAACTTGGGAATGATGACGCAGCGCAGCGTCTCGCCGCTGGCATCAAACCCCTCCCAGAAGGCCTTGAGCGCAAAAAGCGACGAGGCCGGTTCGTTGATAAACCGGTCGCGCAGGCGACGAGGAGATGAGTTGCGCTGCTGGCAGTTGAGCTCCAGACCCGCACGGGCCATCTTGGGCTCAACGCGGGCGTATAGGTCCTCCATGTCGCGCCGATTGGTGAACAACGTGAGCACCGATCCGCCCATGGCAAGATGGGCGTCGACCAGTACGCGCTCGAGCGCCGTAAGATAGCTCTCACGATCGCGCGGATCGGGGATATCGCCCGCAACGACTACAGCCATGTTCGAATCGAAGTCGTAGCTCGAATCCAAGTGCAGCGATGACGACGTTGAAGCACCGATGCGATCAAGGCCGACCGCATGGTTAAAGTGCTCAAAGCTTTTGGACACCGTCATGGTCGCCGAGGCAAAGATAGCCGTGTGAACCTCGGGTAGCCACTCGGTTGCCAAAGCCTCGCCAATGTCGATGCGCTCTGCGGTCATCGACTCTCCGCCGGCACGAAGTCTGCGATTGACCTGCAGCGAGTACACGTAGTGTTCATCGGTGCCATCAATGATGAGTTTGAGGTTCTCGGCCAGCTCGTGCAGGCGGCGCGAGATATCACCCAGGTCGACAACAACCTCGGGCTTGTCGGCGGCGACGGCTTGCACCAGCGCGTCGACGCTCTTGTCAGCTTGTTCCAATGCGTCGATGCCAGTGTAGGCCGACTGTAAGAAATCATGCCAGTCGTCTGATTCGCGCAGCTCGGGGCCAATCCATAGATTGGCATTGTCATAACCCCCACGCGCACGGCGGCCGAGCTCGCGAACGCCATCGAACACGTCGGCGATTGCCATGCTCGCGCGGGCAACCGTCGACGTCGCCTTGGCAGTAAGGCCCAGATAGAGCGTAGAGCCCTCGGAGGTTGCCAAATCACGGGAAACCTGGCTTAGTGCGCCGGTGCTCGAGCCACCCAGGCGCTCGAACAGGACGCGTGATTCGTCCGCCGACACCACGCGCGCCCACTGACGGCGCGCCTCGCGCTCGATGGAATGGGCCTCGTCGATTACCCAATGACGAATCGGAGGCAAAATCCTGCCCTCGGCCGCGACGTTACGGAACAGCAGGGAATGGTTGGTGACCACCACATCGGCATGCGCCGCACGACGGCGAGCACCGTGGACCAAACATTTATCAGGGAAAAACGGGCAGAGGCGACGAGCACACTCGCGCGAGGCCGTCGTAAAGTCGGGACGGTTGACGCTGCGCCACCGAATGCCGAGCGAGTCGAGGTCGCCATCGGCTGATTGGCAGACGTACGCCATAATGACCGCGACCGCCGTGAGCGTGTCCGCCGGATCGCGCTTGGTGGTGATCTCGACCTGGCCGCGGCTCATGCGCTCGAGCTTGCGCAGGCACGGATAGTGGTCATACCCCTTGAGAGCGCAAAATGACAGACCACCGTTCAGTTGCTCGGCAAGTTTTGGCAGCTCATGGTACATGAGCTGGTCGGCAAGATTGTTCGATTTGGTCGCAATACCAACCGTGATGTTGTTACGGCGTGCTGCCTCGGCAAAAGGCACCAGATAGGCCATCGATTTGCCGACGCCTGTGCCCGCCTCAATTACACGATGAGTGCCCGTGACCAGCGCATCGTGGACCTCGAGCGCCATCGCGATCTGCTCATCACGCGGCTCGTAGGTGGGATACATGCGATTGACCAGGCCACCTGGCGCATAGTCCGCCTCAATCTCCTCACGACTCGGCATCTTGAGGACCGGCAGTTCGTCGGCGTCCACCCGATCGTCGGCGCGATCGGCCTTGAGAACGTCAGCACGAGCGGCGCTGAGGGAGAAGATAGAACCAGGGTTCTGCCCTGCCAAGAACGAGAAGATAGGGCGATAGGACCAAGGCACGTCCGGATGCATGTCGGCTAGGCGCGCCATGAGGCCCTGGGGCAAGTCGGTGAGCGCCACGAGCAACACGCGCCATACGCCACACAGGGCGTCGACGTCGGCATTGGCACGGTGTGACACCGAGTCACAGCCAAACAGATCGGCCATAAAAGACAGCTTGTGCGAGGCCAGGCGCGGAAGCGCGATGCGCGACAGCGCCAGCGAATCGATCCAAATATCGCTCACGTTGACGCCGCCTTTGACCGACTCGATAAACGAGCGGTCGAACGTGGCGTTGTGTGCGATCACCGGGCAGCCACCGACAAAATCGGCGAGAGCGGCGACGGCCTCAACCGCCGACGGGGCATCTGCCACATCGGCATTTGTAATGCTCGTGAGCTCGGTAATCTCGGCGGGAATCAGCTGTTTGGGATGCACGAAGGTATCGAAGCGGTCGATGACCTCGCGGCCCGAAAGACGGGCCGCCGAGATCTCGATCAGCTCGTTGTCCTGCACCGAAAGACCCGTGGTCTCGGTATCGAGGACAATCACATCTTCCTCGATAAGGCCGAAGGACTGCGTTTTGGCGCGGTCGGCAAGCGTGGCATAGGAGTCGATGACAAACTGCGGCGTTCCTGACGAAACCGCGTCCTCGATTAGCATGCAATGCCCGCTCGACGAAGGCCCATACGGATCAGGCTGTCACAGACCTGCGGGAACGTCATGTCGTCGGTGTGGCGGATCTCATCCGGATACAGCGACGTATCGGTCATGCCGGGAATGGTATTGGTCTCGAGGATAACGGGGCCGTCCTCGCTCACAATAAAGTCGCTGCGCGAGATACCCAGGCAACCGAGGGCCTTGTGAGCGGCGCAGGCAAGCTCCTGAGCGCGAGCGTAATTCTCGGGTGAAATCTGCGCCGGAATGCGATGGATATCCGTAGGGTCGACATACTTCACGTCCAGATCGTAGAACTCGCAGTCCTCGGGCTTACGAATCTCGACAATCGGCAGGGCGCGCACGTCATCTTCGCCGTATACGCCGACGGTGATCTCGGTACCCTCGATGCACTTCTCGACCAGCACTTTGTCGCCGTACTCAAACGCCTTGGCGATTGCCGCGGGCAGCTCGGAGGGCTCATGGACCAGGGAAATGCCATAGCTGGAACCGTTGACGGCCGGCTTCACAAAGCAGCGCTCGCCACAAACCTCGACGATATGATCGATATCGACTTCATCGCCCACCTCGAGCGCAAGGCCGGGGGCAATGGGAATGCCCGCCTTGGCGTATAGGAGCTTAGAGACCTCCTTGTCGGCACCGCAGGCGCTGGCAAGTACGCCCGAGGCCGTGTAGGGGATACCCAGGGTCTCCATGGCACCCTGCATGGCGCCATCCTCACCGCCGGCGCCGTGCATGGCGATAAATGCCACATCGAATCCGCCGTTCGCCATGGTTACCATAAAGTCATCAGCGGCCGTGTCAAGCAGCTCCACCGAGGTGTAGCCGGCTTCCTTCAGTGCCACCACAACGTTCTTTCCCGAATCGAGCGAGATCTCGCGCTCGGCGGAATGACCGCCCGCCAAGACCGCTACGTGCATGTTCTCTAGGCTTTTACCCGGCATGGGCAGACTCCTCCTCTATAATTTCTGCAGCTGATACCATATTGTAGCGATACCCTCTACGTTTCCCCAAAATCGAAAGGCTTCCATGAATCCCAGGACTAAATCTCAGGACATTCGCGACTTGAGCCAAAACGATATTCGCGAGCTCGTGGCCGAACTTGGCCAGCCCGCCTTCCGCGCGAAGCAGCTCATCGAATGGGTCTTTGAGAAGAACGTTTGTTCGTTTGACGATATGACCAACCTCCCCAAGGCTTTCCGTGAGCAGCTTAAAGAGGCTTTTGCCTTTGATACGCCGACTGAACTCACCAAGCAGGTTTCCAAAGATGGCTCGCGCAAGTATCTGCTCGAGTACCACGATGGCATTTCCGTCGAGACTGTCGGCATGCCCCGTCGTAACAAGCTTTCCGTCTGCGTTTCCACCCAGGCAGGCTGCGGCATGGGCTGTGCCTTTTGCGCTACCGGTCTCAACGGCCTCAAGCGCTCTCTGACCGCTCAAGAGATCGTCGACCAGGTGCTTCATGTATCCAACGACTTTGGCGAGCGTGCCACAAGCGTTGTCTTCATGGGCCAGGGCGAGCCGTTTGCCAACTACGACGAGGTTCTCAAGGCGCTGCGTATCCTCAACGACCCCGATGGCATCGGTATCGGCGCTCGTCACCTCACCGTCTCTACCAGCGGCGTTATTCCCGGTATTCGCAAATTTGCCGATATCCCCGAGCAGTTCACTCTTGCCGTTTCCCTGCATTCCGCCATCCAGTCGACGCGCAATAAGCTCATGCCCGGTGTTAAGAAATACACGCTGCTTCGCCTTCACGAAGCGCTTCAGCTCTACACCGAGAAGACTGGCCGCCGCCCGACCTATGAGTATGCCATGATCGAAGGCGTCAACGATACGAATCCCGAGATGCAGGCGCTCTGCGACTTCTGCGAGGGAACGCTGTGCCACGTTAACCTGATTCAGCTTAACGACATCGAGGGCAGCCCGCTCAAGCCGTCGCCGATTCATAAGGTTGAGGATCTTCAGCGTCGTCTTGAGTCCCGTGGCATCGAGACCACGATTCGTAACTCCCGTGGTAACGATATTGACGCCGCTTGTGGACAGCTGAAGCAGCGCTTCAAAGTTCAGAAGAACGCATAGGGGAGTCGCACCCCAATACGTTTCATGTGAAACATCGAACGGCCCCGGTTGCAGGATATGCAACCGGGGCCGTTTCATTTATCGACCTCAATTTTGGACCAACTGCTACCTATCCCATTTTTTACGGACAAAATAAAGGGACCTTGTCTCATGAATCAGACAAGGGCCCCTCAAAATATGCAGGGTAATTGTTAGGTACCTAATAGCCTACATTTTCCCATTGGTTGCTAACCCAACCTTGATTAATCTTGGGATTCTTCGTTACCTGAGCAGTACGCATGGCAACATCTTCTGTCATAACATCCATTTTCTTCTTTGAAGTATCGACGATATCTTGCGCGCTACGAAGCAAACGACCCCGAAGTTCATCGTCTGTCGCGATCTTATAGCCAGCAAAGGCACCAGCCGCGACAGTCGTCGCCAATGCAATCGCAGTTATAATCTTATTCCTCATCTTGGCCCCCTTGATCAAACTGAATCATTTCACCAAGAATACGAGAAAGCTCTTCTTCGTCTTTAAACTCAATTTCAATCTTATTCTTTCCACGCGAGCTCTTCACACGCACGTTGGTATTAAATACCTGGCGAAGCACACGGGCAGCCTTTTTAAAAGACTGAGGCGTTGCAGGCCTCGGCGTCTTAGGCGTCTCTCCGGCAGAAAACAATGGAGCAAGATTTTCTGTCGCTCTTACGGAAAGGCCCTCTGCAACAACCTTTTCTGCAAGTCGAATTCGAGCATCCTCATAGGGAACTGCAAGAATCGCACGTGCATGACCAGCAGTAAGTTTACCCTCAAAAATCATCTGCTGAACTACTTCGGGGAGATCAAGAAGGCGCAACGAATTTGTAATTGCAGAGCGTGATTTGCTTACTGCCTTCGACAATGCCTCCTGGGTCATACCGCTGGCATCAATGAGCTGGCGATAGCCCTTAGCCTCTTCGACGGGATTCAGATCAGAACGCTGAAGGTTTTCGATAAGAGCAAGAGCCAGCATCTCTTCATCATTAACATCTTTAATGATGACAGGCAGCTCCTCAAGACCAGCAAGCTTTGACGCCTGGTAACGACGCTCACCAGCGATAATCTCATAGCCGTTTCCATGCTTGCGAACCAAGAGCGGCTGCAAAACGCCATGCTCTTGGACTGACTCGCTCAACTCGCGAAGTTCAGTTTCATTAAAATGAATTCGCGGTTGATTAGGGTTGGGAACGATTTCCTCAATAGGTAGTTTTGTTACAGATGCGGCATTTGAAGCAGATACAGCAGAACCACCGGTCTCATACTCGGCCTCTGAGACCAAAGCATTGAGTCCACGTCCCAATCCGCCACGTTTCTTTACACTAGGCACGCTTGATCACCTCTTTTGCAAGGTTCATATACGCTTTTGCACCCTTATTTTGAGGTGCATAGGTAATTACCGGTTCTCCAAAAGACGGAGCTTCGGAGATTTTAACCGTACGGGGGATTAGCGTCTTAAATGCCTTATCACCAAAGTATGATTGAACCTCATCAACAACCTGATTCGATAGAGAAGTACGCGAGTCATACATGGTCATAAGCACACCATAGGTGTCTAAGCCCTTGTTCAGACGTGATTTGACCATCTTCATTGACTCTAGCAGCTTCGTAACGCCCTCGAGTGCGTAGTACTCGCACTGGATCGGAATCAAAACGCTGTCTGCTGCGGTCAAGGCATTAATAGTAAGCAGGCCGAGCGAAGGAGGACAGTCAATGAAAATAAAATCGAACTCGTCCTGAATCGGCTCAAGCAAATCTTTGAGGCGGGTTTCACGAGCAATTGCGCTTACGAGCTCAATTTCGGCACCTGCAAGCTGAATCGTAGCTGGAATTACGAATACCTTTTTGCAATTTGTATCAAGAACAAGCGATTCTGCCGGCACATCATTCAACAATGCATCATAGATGCAGTGATCAAGGTCTTCTTTTTCAATTCCAAATCCACTGGTACTGTTTCCCTGCGGATCAAAATCGACAATCAGTGTCTTACGACCCTGCTCACCCAGTGCTGCTGCAAGGTTTACAGCCGTTGTTGACTTACCGACGCCGCCTTTTTGATTGATGATTGCAATGATACGCGTGTCTATTGCGTTCTTAGAACGCTTAACGTCGCGAAATCCCACGGTCCCTCCTGGTGTGTATTAAAGCTGTCAAACGGAGGATGTTTCACGTGAAACATTCCGATTCGATATCAACTGCCATGTTTCACGTGAAACACTGCAAGTTGTTAGTATCCATTATGTTTCACGTGAAACATCTAGGCAAGCGGATTCTTCTTTGCCATGCCATTTGCACGAGGCAATGAAACAGATGCTGGATGACTCTTCTTAAGAACAATGAACTCCCTGTGGCCCAAGCCCTCAGGCAAATCGATTGCGTCATTAAGAAGCAAAGTGAAGCCGCAAATCTTAGCTGCTGACATGCCGGAAGCAAGCTCCTCATCCGAAGGATTACCCTTGGTGATAACAAATAGCCCTCCGTCTTTGAGGAACGGAGCAGCATACTCAACAAGAATCGGTAGAGGGGCAAGTGCGCGGGCGGTTACGACAGAAAACTGCTTCTTATGGCTTCGAGCATATTCTTCAAGGCGATCATGAACCGCATGAGCATGTTTCAATCCAAGAACATCAACAAAAGAATTGACAGCATCAACCTTCTTACCAACAGAGTCAATATAAGTAGCTTTACGATGCGTGGTTATGGTTAACGGAATACCAGGGAAGCCCGCACCTGTTCCCATATCGAGCAAAGCTCCCTCAGGAGCCTTATTGATATAGGGGAGCAAAACAAGTGAGTCGAGGATATGAAGTACCACAGCATCTTCTATGTTAAGAATACGAGTGAGATTGGTTGTCTTATTTGTTTCCAGAACCAAATCCAAATGTTGAATACATTTCCTCAGCTCAGTATCAGTTAAGCTCAAGGAATACTCTTTGCAATAGGAAGTTAGACGACTCAACATCTTGTCAGCCTGCTGATCAGTAAGTACTAACAACGAAAGCTCCTTTCTGACAAAAATCAGTGTATCGAGAACTTTTGACAAAAAAAGGGGACGTGGAAACCACGTCCCCTTAGCATAAGCTCGAGTAGATTATCGAGCAACAATCACCACATGGCGATCGGGGTCAGAACCCTCAGAATGAGTATCGACGGCGTCATTGCCACGAAGTGCAATGTGAACCAGTCGGCGCTCGTAGGCATTCATGGGCGGAAGCGTAACACTCTTATGAGTGCGGATGGCACGCTCGGCTGCAGACTGAGCCATGGAGGCAACCTTGTCCTGACGGCGGCTCTTGTATCCCTCGACGTCCACTACAACCGGATACCTAAAGCCAAGCTTGCGGCTCACTAGCAAAGAGAACATAACCTGAAGGGCATCAAGGGTGCGACCATGACGGCCAATGAGAACAGCAAGGTCGGGAGCCGTTACATCCAGAATCAGCTCACCCTCGTCGCCCTCATACTCATCGATAGGAGAGTTGGCGGCATCGAAGTGCGAAAGGATGGAACGCAGGATGGAAATCGCGACATCGGCAATGGTGTCGAGCTCCTCGTCGGTCAGCTCTTCACCGGCCTTGTAGCGCTGTGCAATCTCGGGATAATCGCCCGCGACCTGCGGGGCAACCTCCTCAAGCATATCCTCGATGATCTCTTCAGACATAACGTACTCCAAAAGTTAGGTACCTAAATAAGATTGATATCCCGCTACTTCTTCTTGTGCGGGCGCGGCTTCTTCTCGCGACGAGTGACCTCAACCTGCAGCGGCGCGTTCTTAAGGCGCTCCTCCTCATCGGCCTTCGCCTTGTCGATGACCTTCTGCGTCACAAAAATCTGCTGGATAACCTGCCAAGCAGACGAGACGTCGTAGTACAGCAGAACACCAACGGGAAGGCTCCAGCCCATCCAAAGCATCATGACCGTCATGACAACGGCCATCATACGCATGCTCTGAGCCTGCTGGCCGGTCTGGTTGCGCGACATATAGAGCTGCGGAATCAGGGTCAGGACAGCGAACAGGATCAGGCAGACCAGCGCAGGCAGCGCGACCATAAAGCCATCGGCAAAGGAGGCACTCGGCGTGGTGGTCAGGTCGGGCAGAATATTAAAGAACGAGAACGTGCCGTCGTTAAAGTAGTCCGGCAGGTTACGCAGCAGCGTAAAGAGGGCGAACAGGACAGGCATCTGAATCAACAGCGGCAGACAACCAGCCATCGGGTTGAACTTGTTCTCGCTGTAGAACTTCTGCATCTCCTCGGCCTGACGCTGGGGATCGTCGGCATAGCGCTCCTGGATCTCGAGCATCTTGGGCTGCAGCACCTGCATGCGTGCCGTCGACTTAGTCGACTTGAGCATAAGCGGCGTCAGCAGCAGACGGATGATGACCACCAGGATGATGATGGACAGGCCCCAGTCGACCGCAAAGGTCTGGATGAGCTTGAGCAGCTCGAAAAGGATGTTAACGATCCAATCCCACATGTAAGTTTTCCTCCGATAGCGAGTGCCCGCTAGGGCACAGGGTCATAACCGCCGACGTGCAGGGGATTGCAGCGAGCGATGCGCCTCACGGCAAGCCAGCAGCCTCTCAAAACACCGTACTTCTCAATCGCCTGGACGGCGTATTGCGAGCACGTTGGGTAATAAATGCAGGCGTCAGGCAATAAGGGCGAAATAACCTGTTGATATATGCGAATAGGAGCGATGGCAACACGTCGCAAAACGTGATTGCTCATCGCTCCTCCCCGGCAACGCCGGCGCGTTTCATAAGCGAACGCAATGCATTGTCCATCTCCTGCGGCGAGGAAACCCTCGTCTTGGGAGTTGCGAACAAGATGATGTCATAACCCGCAACGGGAAATCCACAGCTGCGGGCGGCCTCGCGCATCACACGCTTAGAACGGTTGCGCACGACAGCACAACCGAGCCGTTTAGCACCAACGAAGGCGACCCTTCCGGAGTCGCCTTCGCCAACCGATTCACATATGGTCATTCGAATCAGAGGGTGATTGAAACGACGCCCCTGACTGAACACATGCTCGAAATCTTGCCGAGACTTAATAGTCTTCATGCGAGATGTGCGTATCGCTGCTAGACAGTGAGACGCTTGCGGCCCTTGGCGCGACGACGGGCGAGCACGGCACGACCACCCTTAGTGGCCATACGGGCACGGAAGCCATGGGTCTTGGCACGCTTACGCTTATTAGGCTGATACGTACGCTTCATCTTAAGTTCCTCCTGCTGCATTTCGAGTGTCCGCGGGGGCGCGGACGCAGATATAGACACGTGAGCTTGAAGATTGTAGGGAAATCAATGTTCAAATGTCAAGAAATCAAAGGTAAAAGGTTGCGCAGTTCACACGGTTCCCCCATAAGCCGAGCTCGATTTAGCAGTGCATGGCAACTTTTCACGATATTTCATCGAGTTTTCAACAGGTCATGTTGGCAATGTTGAGAACTTTTCGTCCGTTTTCCAAAGTTTTCAACAGGTTTTAAAAAAGTTGTCGAAAGATGAGAAACATTGCACGGTGAGCTACTATTTGTTCGAAACCTTTTGAAAGATTGCGAGCGGCATGTCTGACGACTTTTACACCATGGTCGATTCCGGAGACCCGGCACCCGACAACGAGCACATCACCGGCGTGCGCGAAGAGCGTAAGGAAGGCGAGCAGACGACCACGCAGGCGCCAAAAGCCATGTACGCCGCGCGCATCGCCGTCTATGACGATATGCTGTCGACACCGCGTGTGATCGTCATTGATCCGCAAGATGTCCGCACGTATTTGGAAGAGACGACCAACACCGTCTACCAGTGCATGAAAGAACAAGGTGGCCATATCTCGCTCATGGTCATCCGCGAGATTATCGAAAACTTTATCCACGCGCACTTTGCCGAGCCCATCATCTCGATTCTGGACGGCGGAGACACCATCCGCTTTGCTGACCAAGGACCCGGCATCGACGACAAGGAGCGTGCTTTCGACTTTGGCGTTACCAGCGCAAACAGCAAGATGAAGCGCTATATCCGTGGAACCGGAGCAGGGTTTCCCATGGTGCAGGAGTATTTGGAAAACGCCGGCGGGGCCGTGTCCATCGAGGACAACATGGGCAACGGCACCGTGGTTACGGTAAGCCTGGACCCTAAACGCGTGCAGGAAATAGAGCGTGCCGGCGGACGCGGTGCTGCCGTGCGGCCCGAGACGGAGCAGCCCACATATCCCCTGCCGGGAGCTTTTGCGCAGCAGCCCATGGCAACGCAACAGATGCAGCCCCCCGTGGGACAGATGCAGCAGCCCGGAATGCTTCCTACACAAGAGCCCCAGGCGGCATCGATGTCGATGCCGCCAAACGCGCCAGAGGCCATGCCGCTGGCGGATCAGGATGCAGCAGCAATGCAGCAGGCGACGGGGGCACCGGGTGGCCAGCAAATGGGCTATCAGCCGTACCAACAGGGATATCCATATCAGCAGATGCCGCCCCTGGGGTATGGCCAGCAGTTCCCGCAGCAGTACCAGCAGGGATATCAGCAGCCGTACCAGCAGATGCCGCAGCAGCAGTACAACCCCTGGGCCCAGCAGATGACTCCGCAGCCTTACCAACAGTGGCCTCAAAGTTTTCAACAGCAAATGCCGCCGATGCAGAGTTCTCAACAACCAGCAGCTCAAATGATGTATCCTAATGCAGCAAATCAGTATGCGCAGCCACAACCGGACGTGTTCGTAAGCGATCGCGGCAACGCCGCGCTGGGCTATCTGGCGCAAAATCAAGCGTGCGGTGCTACCGATCTGGCGAGGGCGTTTGGAAACTCGGCCCCCACTTGGTCACGCACGCTCAATGACTTGGCGCAGGCCGGCTTGGTCATCAAGCATGGCCAGAAATACCATCTGACCGAACTCGGCGCCGCTCGCGTGCGAGCTCAGAGCTAAAGAACGGGAGAGACAGTGGACGAGGAAGCAAGCATCATCCTGGGGGATGCCATCGCCTTTTGCCAGCGCGACGGCCAAGATGCACGCCTCATCAACATGCTGGGGCAATCGCGCGCCATAAGCCTGACCGAAGATACGCTCACGATCGAGGCCCCCTCGCGCTTTGCCATCGCGCAGCTCAAAAAGCATCAGCCGACTATTGAGGCCTATCTGGAAGAAATCGCCTTTGCACCGATTGCGCTCGACATCGTGGCACCGCAAGGAGCCGTGGCGGAATCCGCTGCTGCGACGGCGCCCGCCGCGGCTCCCGCTGCCTCCCCGGCGGTGCCGGCCTCCGCAGGCGACGTGCCGACAATCGAGCACCAGCACGGCGATGTTTCCCGTGAAACCATGGCACCGTTGCCGACCGCGGCGGCGACGTCAACGAACGCACCCGTCACGCACATGCCTATCGCTCACGACGCAGCGGCGGGCGCGGATTCGGGCATTGCAATCAAGAACACGCTCTCGGCCGATGATTTTCGTCGCATGATGAACCAGATGAAGGGCGGAGCGCCGACTAAGTCCACGCAAGCTGCAACCCCCGCTTCACCCATGCCGGCACCGACCGTACCGGCCGAGCAGAATGCGGATGGAGCCCCGCTCGCCGCGAACTCAAAATTTACCTTTGAGAACTTTGTCTACGGCCCCGAGAACAGCCATGCCTATCGCTCGGCACTCAAGTTTGCCGCCCTCGCGGACGAGCGTGGCACGTGCACATCACTGTTCATCTACGGCAAATCGGGCCTGGGCAAGACGCACCTGCTGCTTGCCATCAAAAACGAGCTCGCCGAGAAGTCGCCCGAGATCAAGGTCAAGTATGCCAACTCCCAGGCATATCTGGACGACCTGATGACCGAGTTCGACCGCCAAAAGAAGAGCAACGCCCCTATCATGCAGGCATACCACGGCGTGGACGTGCTCATCATCGATGACATCCAAAACATCATCGGCAAGCGCGCGAGCGTGGACTACTTTTTCCAGCTCATGGACGAGTTCATCCGCAACAACAAGAAGGTCGTCATCGCGGCAGACCGCGCCCCCAAGGACCTGAGCATGGACGAGCGTCTGACCAGCCGCTTCAACGCCGGCATGCTCTGCTTGGTCGCAGAGCCCAGCTACGAGATGAAATACAAGATCTTGCAGCGCTATTACGAGAACACCATCGTCGCCGCTCCCGAGGCAGGCGACGACTCGCTGCTGGCGGCCTATGGGGGCGACGGCGGGCACCTGACCGACGAGCACTTTAAACACATGGCCGAGGTCTCGGGCACCAACATCCGCGAACTCGAGAGCTTCTGCGAGCGCTGCGCCGGCGAGGCGGGCGACCGCGAGCGCGAGGGCGGGGAGCTCACCTTTGACGATATCGACGCCATCGCCAGCCAGTACTTCGACACATCGGCCAAAAAGATCAACGTCCAGACGGTTCAGTCCGTCATCGAAGAGCAGTACGGCGTGACGCACGAGGAGCTCATCGGCCCGCGTCGCAACGCCAATATCGCCAAAGCACGCCATATCGCTATCTACCTAGCCATCGAGATGTGCGAGATGACGACCACGGCGGTGGGCGCCGAATTTGGCAACCGCAACCACTCGACCGTCAGCACGAGCTACAAAAAGGTCCAGAAGATGATCCAGGAAGACCGCACTGTCACCGAAGACCTCAAGTCGCTGCGCGATAAAATTACACTGCGCTCGTAGGGAAATAGAGACACCTGTTGAAAACTTGTCGAAACCACGGGCATAAGGTGTCTAAAACCCAACCCGCGGTGATGAAAAGTTTTGCGCAGGTTTTGAACGTGGAAAACCACCCCTGTTGCACACAGGTTGCTGTCGATTCTCTTTCTGGGTCTGACCTGCGTCTTTGGGAGTAATCAACAGTTTCGTCAGTGCTATTACTATTATTAAGATATTTATATCTATAGAAAGGTATTAAAAGATGAAGTTCACCGTCAGCCAGAGCTCGCTTACACAAGCCATCGGCGTCGTTATGAAGGGTGTCGCTTCGGCATCCACCCTCCCCATCCTGTCGGGCGTGCTCGTTAAGGCCCAAGACGGCATCTTGGAATTCCAGACCTCTAACTACACCATCTCGATCCGTCATCGCATCGCGGCGCATGTCGAAGAAGAGGGCGAGATGGTTATTCCCTGTAAGATGCTCTCCAATATCACCAAGACCCTCCCCGATGCCCCGGTCACCTTTGAGCTGTCCGAGCGCCAGGTGCTGATTGGTTGCGAGAAGAGCTCTTTCCGCCTGAACACGCTCGATGCCAATGACTTCCCCGAGTTTCCGGCCTATGCCATCGAGAGTGCCGTGGAGCTGCCGACCGATGTCTTGTCCGAAATGGTCGGCCGCGTGTGGCGCGTCACCTCGACCGACAAGGCTCGCCCCATCCTGGGCGGCGTGCACATGAAGGTCGAGAACAACACCGTACGCCTGGTAGCGACCGATTCCTTTCGCTTGGCCGTGTGCGATACGCAGGTCGAGACCTCGACCCTCGAGGGCTCCTTTGAGCTCAACGTTCCGGCTGACGCCTTTAACGACGCGCTGAACATCATGGCCAGCCAGGCGACCATCATGATCGGGGCTACCGACACCCAGGTCGTCTTCGAGGCCGGCAACACCACCTACGTGTCGCGCCGTATCGAGGGCGTGTACCCCAACTACAAGCAGCTCATCCCCGATTCGTGCGTGACGAGCGTCAAGATCGACGTCGCCGCCTTTAACGCCGCCCTCAAGCGCGTGGCCGTTATCGCGAGCGCCAACCCCGCCGTCAAGTTCGAGATCGATGTCGAGAACGGGCAGATGGGCCTGTCCTCCATTTCCAATGACCAGGACCTTGCGCAGGAGACGATCGATGTCGAGGCCGAGGGCGAGTCGGGTACCATCGCCTTCAACTACCATTACATCTTCGGCTGCCTCAATGCCCTGTCCAAGGAGAAGGAGATCACGCTGGAGCTCAAGAGCTACTCGCAGGCGGGCATCTTTAAGTCCTACGACAAGATCAACTACCTGTACCTGGTCATGCCGGTCCGCATCTAGCGCTGCGCCATGACCATGTTCGCCCGCGATCTTTCCGTCGCGCACTACCGCAGCTTCGATAGCTATCGCCTTGCCCTGGACGAGGGCGTGACGATACTTGCGGGACCCAACGCGGCGGGAAAGACCAATCTCATAGAGGCGCTGCAGCTGCTGACGAGCGGCGCCTCGTTTAGGCATCCGACCGCAGCCGAGCTCGTCCATGACGGCGTGGGCTCGTGCAAGATCGAGCTGAGGCTCGAGGGCGACGGCCGCGTGCTTGATATGGGATTGAGCGCGGAGGACGGTAAGCGCTCGTTTAGCCGCAACGGCAAGAGATGCTCTGCCGCTGGTGTGCGCGGGGTTCTGCCGAGCGTGCTGTTTTGCCCCGACCATCTGGACATGGTTAAGCGAGGCGCCAGTGTGCGCCGAGCCGCCCTCGATGACTTTGGCATGCAGCTGAGCGCACGCTATGCCGATCTTGCGAGCACCTATGGGCGCTGCGTGACCCAGCGTAACGCCTTGCTCAAGGAGACCTGGTGCTGCCGCGAGATGCTCGGCGCGTGGAACGATTCGATTGCCCGCGCGGGCTCGGCCCTGCTCGTGCACCGGTTGGCTCTGCTCGACCGGCTGGCGGGCCATGTGCACACTGCCTACGGGCAAGTAGCGTCAGGTGAGGCCGCCAACGTGACCTATGCGTCCACGCTGGGGGCTTTGCCCCAGGTCGAGGATCGCGAAGAGCTGAAGGGTTGGGCGTACGAGCGCATGCTGGCCGCCCTTGACGAGCATGCCGACGAGGAAATTCGCCGCGGCGTGACGTTGGTGGGACCGCATCGCGACGAGATTGAGTTTACCGTGGCGGGTCGCTCCGCCCGTTCATTTGCCAGCCAAGGACAGCAGCGCACGCTGGTGCTGTCCTGGAAGGTGGCCGAGGTTGCCGTGGCTCGCGATGTCCTGGGCACCGCCCCACTGCTGCTTTTGGACGACGTGATGAGCGAGCTCGACGGCGAGCGTCGCGGCGCTTTCCTGCGGCTGATTGGCGATGATATCCAGACGGTCATAACTACGACCAACCTGGGGTACTTTACCGATGACCTGCTTGATCGAGCCAAGGTGGTGAGCATGGGTGAGACGTGCTAATTACGAGCGCGAGAGCGAGACAGTCGCCTTCAGCGGGTTTTTGAACGCAGAGCGCCAGCGCATCCTGGCGGCTGCGACCCCCGAGCGCCGTGCTCAAATGGAGGCCGCCGAGCAATCGCGCACAATCTATCGTGCTTGGAACACGGTGTGCGCGGGAACGCGCGAAGGGCGCCATGTGACGGGTCTGCGCTATCTGCCCGAGTCCAACGAGCTGTTGGTGTATCTCGACTCGCCCTCGTGGACGCAGGAAATGACGTTGCTGCGCGATATCATCCGCGCGCGCATGGAGCGCGCCGGCGCGCACGTCGACGGCCTGGTGTTCAAAACGACCGCCCCCGGCCACACGCCGCCCGCCGCCAAGGAGCGCCTGCGTCCGGCCGTGGCCGAGCGCCCGCCGGCTCCGCACGCCGACCTCAGCGAGTCCGAGCGCGCCGAGATCGAGCGCCAGGTGGCACCCATCGAGGACCAAAAACTGCGCGAGGCCCTCGAGAACGCCATGAGAGCCAGTGCCGAGTGGGCCAAGGGCGTGCAAAGCAAAAAAGAGCCTTAAATCGCATCTGGTGGCCTTGTAGAGCTAAATACCCTCGTTCCCGAGGGTATTTTTTTACGATAAACTAGTAAGGCTGTACACATTTTCTTGACTGAAGGAGGACGTGTGGCAAACGAAAACGATTACGATGGCGGCGAGATTAAGATTCTCGAAGGTCTCGAGGCCGTTCGTAAGCGCCCGGGCATGTATATCGGCTCGACGAGCGCCAGCGGTCTGCATCACCTGGTGTGGGAGATCGTTGACAACTCCGTCGACGAGGCCATGGCCGGTTTCTGCACCGAGATCCAGGTGACGGTCCACGCCGACAACTCCATCACGGTCGTCGACAACGGGCGCGGCATCCCCGTCGACGAGCACCCTGTTAAAAAGATCCCGACGCTCGAGGTCGTTATGACGATCTTGCACGCCGGCGGTAAGTTCGATAACTCGGCCTATAAGGTCTCGGGCGGCCTGCACGGCGTGGGCATCTCCGTCGTCAACGCACTGTCCAAGCGCGTGGTCGTTCAGGTTCGTCGCGATGGCAACACCTACGAGATGGAATTCTCGCGCGGCAAGACCGTCAAGAAGATGGAGGTCGTGGGCGCCTCGGATTCGACGGGCACCACCGTCACCTTCTGGCCCGACGACGAGATCTTCGAGACCTGCATCTACGATTTCGATACGCTGCACAACCGTCTGCAGGAGACGGCGTTCCTCAATAAGAACCTCAAAATCGTGCTGACCGACGAGCGCGAGGCGACTCCCCACGTGGAGGAGTTTTGCTACGAGGGCGGCATCGTCGACTTCGTCAAGTTCCTCAACGAGGGCAAGGACGTCCCCGAGGCCTTTAAGGAGCCCATCTACATCGAGGGCAAATCGGATCCGGACGCGCCTGTGACCAAGATGGGCGAGGTCGAGGTTTCCCTGCAGTGGAATAGCGGCTACGGCGAGAACGTCATGTCGTTCGCCAACGACATCTACACTCCCGAGGGCGGCATGCACCTTGAGGGCTTCCGTACTGCGCTCACCCGCGTGATCAACGACTACGCGCGCAAACAGAACCTGCTCAAGGAAAAAGACGCCAACCTGACCGGCGACGATGTGCGCGAGGGCCTTTCGGCCGTTATCTCGGTTAAGCTGCCCGATCCGCAGTTTGAGGGCCAGACCAAGGCCAAGCTCGGTAGCTCCTATATGCGCGCGCTGACGCTCAAGATCGTGACCGACGGCCTTGCCGATTACCTCGAGGAGCATCCCAAGCCCGCTCGCGAGATCGTCAAGAAGGCGCAACAGGCCTGCAAGGCGCGCAACGCCGCCCGCAAGGCGCGCGAGGCGACCCGCCGCAAGAGCCTGCTCGAGACGGCGTCTCTGCCCGGTAAGCTCGCTGACTGCTCGGTGCGCGATGCCGAGCTGACCGAGCTCTTCATCGTAGAGGGTGACTCGGCAGGCGGTTCGGCCAAGGACGGCCGTCGCCGAGACATCCAGGCGATTCTGCCCCTGCGCGGCAAGATTCTGAACGTCGAACGCGTTGGTGACCATCGCGCATTCTCGAGTGACACCATCCAGTCGCTGATTACCGCGATCGGCTGCGGCGTCACGACGAGTGCCGGCGACGGCGGCGACTTCGATATCACCAAGGCGCGCTACCACAAGATCATCATCATGACCGATGCAGACGTCGACGGTGCGCACATCCGCATCCTGCTGCTGACGTTTTTCTACAAGTACATGCGTCCGCTGATCGATGCCGGCTACGTCTATGTTGCCTGTCCGCCCATCTTTGGCATTAAGGTGCGCAACAAGATCCACTACGTGTATCCCAACGGCCGCCAGCCCGAAGACGAGATCCTGCGCGACACCATCCAGAGTCTGGGCCTGAACCCCGACGATAACGACGAAGACGGTAAGGCCAAGGATGGCAAGATCACCAAGAAGCGCAAGGGCTATACCGTCCAGCGCTACAAGGGTCTGGGCGAGATGGACCCCAAGCAGCTCGCCTCGACGACGATGGATCCCAAGACCCGCATCCTGCAGCGCGTGTCGATCGAGGATGCCGTGGTGGCAGACCGCGCCGTGCGCGAGCTGATGGGTTCCGAGGTCGGCTATCGCCGCGAGTACATCGAGAAGCATGCCCATGATGCACGCTTCTTAGACGCCTAGCTTTCCCAGGCACCCCATCTTGCCCTTCAGGATTTCGGGCGCCGCACGCAAGGCGCGCGCCCTCATCCTTCAGGGCAACCTGGGGCACCTGGAAAACCTAGGAGGGTTATCCGGTGTTCCCGGTAATTCGTCTCCGTGGTAGGGAACTAATGGACCACGCAAACCATGAGGAGGTAACGTGGCAGACGATATCAACAATAACGAGGGTATGGACGAGGCCGGCGATGCTGGTATGCCCGACGATCTGAAGCGCCTGCTTGCCCGTGCTGAGCAGGGCGAGGACGGCGATCCTGACGCCTATAACCCCGATGCCGATGATGATGAGGAAGAAGACGACGCCGAGCTCGAGGAGAGCTTTGGCGAAGTCGACCGTGGCGCCTCGGCCGGCGAGGATATCAACGGCGGCCAGCTCCAGATTTCGGAGTTCGGTCGCGAGATGAAGCAATCGTTCATCGAGTATTCGATGTCGGTTATCACAGCGCGCGCCCTGCCGGACGTGCGCGACGGCTTAAAGCCGGTGCACCGCCGCATTCTGTACGCGATGAACGAGAGCGGCATCTACCCCAACCGCCCACACAAGAAGTCGGCCTGGACGGTCGGCGAAGTTATCGGTAAGTACCACCCGCATGGCGACTTCGCGGTCTATGAGGCCATGGTTCGCCTGGCGCAGTGGTTCTCCATGCGCACGCCGCTTATCGACGGTCACGGCAACTTCGGCAACATCGACGGCGACGGCGCGGCAGCCATGCGTTACACCGAGAGCCGCCTTGCCAAGCCCGCCATGGAACTGCTGCGTGACCTGCAGAAGGATACCGTCGACTGGCAGCCCAACTACGACGAATCGCTCGCCGAGCCCGTGGCACTGCCTGCGCGCTTCCCCAACCTGCTGGTCAACGGCAGCCAGGGCATCGCCGTCGGCATGGCCACCAACATCGCCCCGCATAACCTCACCGAGGCAATCGAGGCCACCTGCTACCTGATCGACAACCCCGACGCCACCGTCGACGAGCTCATGCAGATCATGCCCGGTCCGGACTTCCCCACCGGCGCCATCATCATGGGCAGCGCCGGCATTAAGCAGAGCTACGAGACCGGCCGCGGTTCCATTACCGTGCGCGCCAAGGCCCACGTGGAGTCCACCAAGACCGGCCGCAGCCGCCTGGTCTTTACCGAGATCCCCTACATGGTCAACAAGGGCACCCTGCAGGAGAAGATTGCCCAGCTCGTCAACGACAAGCGCATCGAGGGCATCTCGGATATGCGCGATGAGTCCAACCAGAAGGGTATCCGTCTGGTCATCGAACTCAAGAAGGGCGTCATCCCGCAGGTCGTGCTCAACAACCTGTACAAGTACACCTCGCTGCAGACGACCTTTGGCGCCAACAACCTGGCGCTTGTCAACGGCGTTCCCAAATGCCTGAGCCTGCGCGAGATGCTGCAGCACTACATCGACCACCAGGTCGACGTCGTCACCCGCCGCACCCGCTTCGACCTTAAGAAGGCCCAGGCCCGCGCGCATATCCTTGAGGGCTACCTGATGGCTCTCGACCATATTGACGAGGTCATCAGCATCATCCGTTCCTCGCAGACCGACTCCGAGGCCAGCAGCCGCCTGATCGAGCGCTTTGGCTTTACGCCCGAGCAGACCACGGCCATCCTCGAGATGAAGCTGCGCCGCCTGACCGGCCTGGAGCGCGACAAGATTCAGGAAGAGCTGGACGGCCTGCGCCGCGCCATCGCCTACTACGAGGACCTGCTGGCGCACGAGGGGAAGATCCTGGGCGTCATTAAGGAAGAGATGCGCGAGATCTCCAGGAAGTTCGGCGATAAGCGCCGCACCGAGATCAGCCATGTCGAGAAGGACCTGGACGTTGAGGACCTCATTGCCGACGAGGACATGGTCGTGACCATCACCCACACCGGCTATGTCAAGCGCATCCCGGTGGCCGCCTACCGCGCCCAGAAGCGCGGCGGCAAGGGCGTGTCGGGCGTCAACCTCAAAGAGGACGATGTCATCGACGAGATGTTCATCGCGTCCACGCACGAGTACGTGCTGTTCTTCTCGAGCAAGGGCAAGGTCTATCGCCTGAAGGTGCACGAGCTGCCGGTGGGTACGCGCCAGGCGCGCGGTACCGCGATCGTCAACCTGCTGCCCTTCGAGGAGGGCGAGAAGATCGCGAGCGTCATCAGCTGCCGCGAGTTCCCTGCCGACGAGTACCTGATGTTTGCCACCAAGAGCGGCATGGTCAAGAAGACCGTGATGAGCGCATATGACCGCAGCCGTCGCGACGGCCTGATCGCTATCAACCTGCGTGACGACGACGCGCTGCTGAACGTGCGCCGCGTGCGCGAGGGCGACAAGATTATCCTGGCCACCACCGCGGGCAAGGCGATCATGTTCTCCGAGGAACAGGTGCGCGCCACCGGCCGCGATACCAGCGGAGTTCGCGGTATCGGTATGAAGGACGGCGTGAGCGTTCTGGGCATGGAAGTCACTAACGGCAACGGCGATCTGTTCGTCATCACCGAGCGCGGCTACGGCAAGCGCACGCCGGTCGCGGACTACCCGGAGCAGAATCGCGGCGGCCAGGGCGTCTACACCATCCAAATGACCGAGCGTAAGGGTAACCTCGCGGCCATGAAGACGGTGGGCCCACAGCACGAGCTGTTCATCGTGACGGAGGGCGCGACGGTCATTCGCGTCAAGACCGACGAGATCAGCCAGACCGGCCGCGCCACCCAGGGCGTCAAGATGATGACCGTCGACGACAACGACCGCATCTGCGCCGTAGCCCGCATGACGGCAGCCAAGGAAAAGCCCGAAGGCGAAGGCGCCGAGGCCGCAACCGACGCCGAAGAGGCCCCAGTCGACCTAGGCGACGGCAACGACATACCAGAGGATCTCCTAGACGAGTAAGAGGCCCTAGCTGGTAAAAATCATCAGACCTCTTATATCGGCGGTCGGCGCACCTGCGCGCCGACCGCTTTTTTGACAAGCTTGGAGCCCCGTGTCAGACGGCTGGGCGAGATGGGTTGGGTTTGTCGCGAGTTCCGCACGCAAAGAAGGCCACTTAATGTGGCCTTCGTCTTGCGCAGGACTGCCCGAGCAGCAAACCTAACCCATCTCGCCCAGCCGTCTGACACACCCCTCAAAGATTTTCAAAAAAAGTTGTTGACGCGCGCGTAACGACTCGTCTAATATATCCCTTGCGCGATGGACCTGTAGCTCAGTTGGTTAGAGCGTCCGGCTGATAACCGGGAGGTCACAAGTTCGAATCTTGTCAGGTCCACCACTTTCTTTCGCAATAAACACCCCAGCGAGAGCCGAGTCGCCGCTGGGGTGTTTATTACTGTCTCCGTGGGGGTTTAGCTCAGCTGGGAGAGCGCGGGCTTTGCAAGCCTGAGGTCAGGGGTTCGATCCCCCTAACCTCCACCATGATGGACCTGTAGCTCAGTTGGTTAGAGCGTCCGGCTGATAACCGGGAGGTCACAAGTTCGAATCTTGTCAGGTCCACCATCAAAACTGTGAAGAGCCTCGGGGCAATTGCCTCGGGGCTTTTTTCTTGTCTGCGATAAATCTCATTTTGGTTTTGTGTGCTGGGCGAAAGATTGGGTAGTATAGCTATTCAATGCGGCGGGCTGCCGCGTGTTAACCGCTACGTACCGGAGGTGTTCCATGGTTCGTGTCGACATAGAGACCATCGTCATGGCCGCCGGTCCCGTGCCATCGCTTATCGTGCTTCGTGAGCGCAGCAGCAAATCGGACTCGCCCGCGCCACTGCGCTCCCTTTCCATTCAGACTGGTTCGTTTGAAGCTGCTGCCATCAGCCGCGGCATCGATAGCGGCCGCGCCGAGCGCCCGATTACCCATGACCTGCTGCTCGATACCGTTGACGCCCTGGGCGCCAAGCTCGAGCGCATCGAGATCGTTCGCGCCGAGCCGCCGGTGTTCTACGCGACGATCGTCGTACTGGCCGATGGCGCCGAGCGCAAGATCGACGCCCGCCCCAGTGACGCCATTGCCCTTGCCGTGCGCAGCAATGCCCCCATGTTTGTGGAGGACGACATCATGAATCGCCTGGGCACTGTTTCCACCCACGCCGAGGATGTCGACGACGAGCAGGAGTTCGAGAAGTTCGACGAGTTCGTCCATACGCTCTCCCCCGATGACTTCTAAATGTCTGGCACGCGAGCGGAGAGGTCGCTGATGGGTACCCGCGTATCGGCTGAAGCGGCCGCCATCGCGCGTGAAGCCCAGATGCGCTCGGAGGCTTCTGAGGCGGCTCGCATTGCCTATGTGACGCAGGCCCGCACGCTTCGCGAGCGCCGCGGCTCGTTTATCAAGATGGTTGTCGTCTCCGTCCTTGTCGCGGCAATCTGTTCGCGCCTTCGTGGTACAGTTGGTGCGCTTGGGTTTTCGATTTCAACAGGCTTGGTAATCTGGGGTGTGGTCGATGCAGTAATGCTGACCAGCCAGATCAAGGTACTCGACAAGCGCGCGATGGATATGATGCGCGCCCGCGACGCTGCCGCCAAGATCGCTGCCGAGGCGCAAGAACTGTAACGACGCCAGACTCGATGGGAAGGTCTAAAGATGGCACAGGATATGCAGGACGCCGGTAACGTCTCCGCCGAGCTCGACGCCATGGTGTGTGACCTGATTGGTGCGTTCTTGGACGACCTTGCCGCCGGCGAGAATCCGGGTGTAGTTGTGGCGATCGAGGACGCTGCTTCCAACCGTTATCTGGCGGCGCTCGATGAGGATGGCGAGGAGGCGTGCCTCGAGGCGGCCACCAACTTTATCTCCGAGCACAAGATGGGTCTTAAGGACGAGGGCCTGGGCCGCATCGCCCGCTATGCCATCGGCTACACCGGTTGTGTCGAAATTGACGGCGGCTATCACGACGCCCTGCTCGTGAGCTTCTTCGAAACCACGCTCGAGAGCGGTTTTTCGGCATACGTGCTGTATGAGGGCATGGGTGCCGGCGATGGTTTTATGTGGAGCGACCCTGAACCTGCAGGTGAGGAAACCCCTCTTATCTAAAATCGCTAAAATAAACGAGTTTTCGGTAAAAGGCTCAATATTCCCGCTGAGCGTTGTATCGCTGGGCGGGCCGCATACGCGTGCCGTTTGTATATGGATAGAAGATAGGGGAACTACATGCGCGTAGACAATCTGAGGAACATCGCCATCATCGCCCACGTCGACCACGGCAAGACGACGATGGTCGACAAGCTCCTGCGTGCCACGGACGCCTTCCGTGCCAACCAGCAGGTCGAGGACCGCGTCCTGGACTCCAACGACCAGGAGCGCGAGCGCGGCATTACGATTCTCGCCAAGAACATCTCTATCGAGTACAAGGACGTCAAGATCAACGTCATCGACACCCCGGGCCACGCCGACTTTGGCGGCGAGGTCGAGCGCGTGCTGCGTATGGCCGACGGCGCCCTGCTGCTGGTTGACGCTTTTGAGGGCCCCATGCCCCAGACCCGCTTCGTGCTGCGTCACGCTATCGACACCGGCCTCAAGATCATGATCGTTATCAACAAGATCGATCGTCCGGGCGCCAACCCCGAGAAGGCCTACAACGACTGCCTGGACCTTATGGCCGACCTGGGTGCCACCGACGACCAGCTCGAGTTCGCCATGGAGCACGTGGTCTACGCCAGCGCCATGAACGGCTTTGCCCGTCTTGACCCCAACGACGGCAACATGGACATGTATCCGCTGCTTGATATGATCATCGACGACATGCCCGCCCCCGAGGTTGACGAGAACGCCCCGCTGGCCATGCAGTGCGTGACCATCGACCACTCCAACTTTGTCGGCCGCATCGGCATCGGTCGCGTGTATTCCGGCGCCATTCACCAGGGCGATCAGATCCTGGTTGTCAAGAACGACGGCTCCAGCGCAACTGCTACCGTCAAGCAGCTCTTTACCTTCGACTACCTGGGCCGCACCGAGTGCCAGGAAGTCGGCGCCGGCGACATTGCCGCCGTTGTCGGTATTGACCGCACCGATATCGGCGATGTCTACACCGACCCCGAGAACCCCGTTGAGCTCGAGCCCATCGAGATCGACCCGCCGACTCTGTCCATCGTCTTTGAGGCTTCGACCTCCCCGCTCGTCGGTCGCGACGGCGACATCGTGGGCGCCCGTCAGCTCAAGGAGCGCCTGTTCAACGAGGCCGAGAACAACGTGACCATGAAGATCGAGGAGCTCGAGGACAAGAGCGGCGTCGAGGTCTCGGGCCGCGGCATCCTGCACCTGTCCGTCCTGATGGAGTCCATGCGCCGCGAGGGCTTTGAGTTCCAGGTCGGCCGTCCCCGCGTTCTGTTTAAGAAGGACGAGAACGGCAACAAGATGGAGCCCGTCGAGCAGGCCGTCGTCGAGTGCCCGGACGAGTACTCGGGCAAGGTCGTTGAGGTCTTCGGTACCTCCGGCGGTATCATGACGAGCATGGATACCTCGGGCATCGTGACGCACCTCGAGTTCAAGATCCCAACGCGCGGCATCATGGGTCTTAAGAACCGCATCATGAACGTCACCCACGGCGAGGGTGTGTTCTACCACACCTTCCTGGAGTACGGTCCCTACGCCGGCGAGATCGGCAACCGTCAGAACGGCGCCATGATCTCCATGACCACCGAGAAGGCGGTTGCCTACGCCCTGGGCACGCTGCAGGAGCGCGGCCAGCTGTTTGTTGAGCCGGGCACCGAGTGCTACGAGGGCATGATCGTGGGCGAGCGCAGCAAGGCTGGCGACATGGTCGTCAACATCGCCCGTACCAAGAACCTGGGCAACCAGCGTTCCTCGACCTCCGATATCTCCGTCCAGCTGGTGCCGCCTCGCACCTTCTCGCTGGAGGAGGCGCTGGAGTACATCGCTGATGACGAGCTGGTCGAGATCACTCCCAAGAACATCCGCCTGCGCAAGCGTCTGCTCAACGCCACCGACCGCAAGAAGGCCGCCGTTCGCGCCGGTCAGGTCAACAAATAAGCGCTGGGCTTTATAGCGACTAACAAGAAAGGGCGTCGACCGCAATGGTCGGCGCCCTTTTTGGTCCAAGGGGAACAGGTTCGTTTGCACCACCACAAAGGTGCCTGTCCCCCTTGGGGTGGTTGGCGGCTAAGCGGTGGGGAGTTCCGGCGTATTAGCCGGCTGTTGCGACTTGAGGTGGGCGTTGCGCCAGATGATCTGGATAACGTAGCCGAGCGTGAAGACAAAGGCCACGCCGCTGATGAAATCGCCTACGAGGGGGATTGCCGTAAGCACGCCCGCGGCGATACCGCCCACGGCTGCCATGGCGTAGCGGTTCTGGTTGTGTCCGACCATGCGGGCGATTGCGCACCCCGCAAAGGCACTCGACACCAATGCGATGCCGATAACGCCGCACAAGAGGGCTCCGGCAAGCGACAGGCCAGCGATAGAGATAATCAGCAGTAGGACGGCGGGGGCGACAGCAATCGTACCCAGAAGACCGCTCACCCACAGGGGCGCGGGATGCTGGTGGAGCATACCGGCGGCGCTGGCAGTCGCACGCGGAAAGACGAGCTCGAGCAGCAGAGCGACAAAGCAGGTCGAGAGTGCCGCGGCGACGATGCCGCCGATGACATCGTTAACGGTGGAAGTACCCTCGTTTTCGGTGCGGTCGATCTTGAGGGCACCGACCTCGGCTCCCGCGGCGCGCTCGGGGTCCTCGGAGACGTGCGCGTTCACGGTGCCGGTGATGTGGGCGTTCTTGCCCAGGATGAGCTTGTCGGCCCAAACCTCGACATCGCCCTCGACGGTGCCATCGATGGTCACCGTATCGCCCGCGAGCGCTGCCGACTTGGTAGAGCCGCGCAGGGCAACCGTCTCGCCTATCGCATAGAAGCAGTTGGCGGTGCTGTCGGAATTGAGCACGACGTGCTGACCGACGACCGTGACGCTGCCATCAACCGTAGTCTTGGCAATGTCGATGGTGCGCGCCGCAAGACGAACGGCGCCGCCCACCGTGCAGTCGCGGATCGAGAGGGTATCGCCCGCAGCGATGATATCGCGGTCGATGGAGGTGTCGTCCAGGTTGAGGCTCTGACCTGCCCAGTACAGGTCACCTTCGACGCCGGACGGAGTGGCGTCGTTGTCGGTCGCAAGTACGTTGCCTGCGGTGTCCGTGCCGGCAAAAGCCGTAGCAGGAAGTGCGGTGAGCGCCAGAGCGATGAGCGCGAATAGGATGGTGATGCGGCCCCACGCTTTACGGCGTTGGGTCGACGGGAATTGATTGTGGGGCATAGTGAATCCTTCGTCAGATGCTCGATATGCACCTAACAGGGTACCCAACGCGTGGGCGCTCTAAAAGAACCTCTCGGTTGCATTTCGAAGGATGAGCCCGCGCAATCTACTTTTTGTGGTGCAAAAAGCGCGCGATGTCCTCTTCGGTGGGGCTTTTGATGTCAAAGCGCAGCGACAGCCAACGCAGGCCCATGGTCACTACGACGCAAACGACCAGCGCGACGACATTGCTGACCAAGCCGCTCATGACGAGGCAGACATAGCTTGCCGATCCGGCGATAGCCGCGATGGCATAGAAGTTGGTGCGCTGGAAAATACCCGGAACCACGCCCATAAAGCCGTCGCGCAACATGCCGCCGCCCACGGCGGTGAAAAAGCCCATCATGATGCATACGGCCGGTGCGAATCCGTAGACCAGCGCCTTGTCCGCGCCGGTTGCCGCATAGATGCCCACCGAGATGATGTCGAGCAGGGGAATGAGTTTTTCGGGCTTGTCGACGATTGCCGGGAAAATGTAGATGATGGCTGCCGTGGCAATGGAAAGCGGGAGCGCCATCGGCTGGTTGAGGATGTAGACGTTGCCCACTTGCAGCGTCATATCGCGCAAAAGACCGCCGCCCAGGCCGCAAACCACGGCGAGCGCGACGGCGCCCACCAGGTCGAGCTTGTGCTCGCGCGCGACCAGAACGCCCGAGATCGATGCCGCGACAACAGCGAACATCTCGAGCCAAAACGGGATGGCGACCATGGCATCCGAGGCGTGTGAGGTAACGGTCATAGCGGCGACGACGGGCAAGGTGGGGTCCTTTGTGTTGCGGGTTTAGACAATGCCCGTACATAGTACATGGTTGGCGGGTCTGGCGACCCTATAGCTCGGTAAACGGTCGGGACTGGATGCGGGCGTAGGCACCAAACGTGTACATCAGCCTCCAAAGATGTCAAAAAATGTCGTTTTTGGAGGGTGATGTACACGTTTGGTGTGGGGCGCTGAGATGCCGCTACTCGGAAGGCATGTCTTCGCCCTGCGCGCCCTTCCAGTTGCGGATAAGTGCCTTGCGCAGTTCGTTTTGCTTTCGCTGGTGCTCGGCGTCCGTGCAGCGGGGCATACCGAGTGCTTCGCGAATATTGTTCATGGCGCGGTGAAAGGCAAGCTGACTTGCGAACTGTGCCGAGGTGAGCGTAACGATTCGATATCCCATTTGGGCGAGCACGGCCTCTCGTTCCGCGTCCGCTCCCTTGCGTTCGACCTCATCGTGAAAGCCGCCCTTATATTCGATGCCGAGTTCTCTGCGCTGATAAGTAACAAGAGTGTCGATTTTGAGCGTTCGGGCTTTTGTGCAATGCCAAAGACGTTGAGGGATTTCGAGCGGTTTATTGAGTTCGATACCTCGGATACCAACGCCGCCTTCGCTTGTTGGAAGTGAAAGGGCGATGGACGATGCGGTCTCCATGGGCGAGGCTGAGTGGTCGTAGATGTGTCTGAGCGCGAGTCTGGCGCGTGTGGCGCCGGGTTTGCCAGGGTGCCGATCGAGTAACTCGACAATTTCGTCCTTGGAGGTGGTGGCTGGTTGCTCGGTATAAGGGTCGGAGGGATTGAGCCCCATGCGATAGTCGCCGCAAGCTTCGTAACCATACTCGAGGTATTCGATCCTATCCATCCACTCGGCAGTGAGCACGAAGGTGAAGGCTTCGTCGGTGATAAAGATGCCGGGCGTAAGCTCGCCAATATGGTCGTAGGGTAGGTTTTGGCCGAGAACGTGGCAAGTGACACCGTTGGTGCGAATTCGCTCGAAAGCAAATACTACGGAGATGTCGATAGTCTTGAGCATGGTGGACGGAATGCCGCAGTCGGTAAGTGCCTGCCGAATGCGCGCGATGCGTTGCTGGGTAGAGAGGCCCCGCACACCTATCTGGTAGTCGCGTTGTGCGACGGCTCGAACCAGGTCTTGTGGCGCATGGTGGACGAGCCATGCGGCTTTATGCGTAATGAGAACAGGAGTATCCATTAGGGACCTCTCGCTTCGAGCTGACACCAACCTCTTATGTCCGTTGAGGTGGGGAAATATACCGGATGTGAGCAAATCGACTCATGCTCGGTGCGCGTCATATGCGAACGTGTACATCACACTCCAAAGATGTCTAAAAATGTCGTTTTTGGAGGGTGATGTACACGTTTGGGATTCAAGTTGAGATCGAAAGCGATGGGGGCGTGGCTGAAGAGGAGGGATGTCCAAATTTTGAGCTTCGCTCAAAATTTATCCGGTCGGCTGGCGCCGACCGCGCTGCGCTAAAAACGCGCCACTGGCGCGTTTTCTTTACGCTTTGCGCCCTGGCGGGTTCGAATCCCTCCTCCTCCGCCGTATTTGCTTGTAAGGGACTCTAAACAAAAAAGCCCCCGTTTTCGGGAGCTTTCTCAACCAAAATGGCGGAGGAGGAGGGATTCGAACCCTCGTGACCTTATACAGGCCAAACGGTTTTCGAGACCGCCGCATTCAACCACTCTGCCACCCCTCCGCGTGGGGTAAAAACAAAGCAGGCTCGAAGGCCTGCTTTGGAATTAACTGGCGGAGAGTCAGGGATTTGAACCCTGGAGACGCTTTTGACGCCTACACGATTTCCAATCGTGCTCCTTCGGCCACTCGGACAACTCTCCGTTAAATGCGAAAGTCAGTATACACGAGGAACCGCAAAGTGCAAACAGAAAAGTTGGCATTTTTTAAAACGCTTGGCCGCGCTTGTCGTTGCAGTGGGGTTTGAGGTGCCAAAAAACGGCTTCCGACCAGCGGGGTTGATTAACTCAATTGTTCAAAAGGGGTATTCATAAGCGACTTGGCAATGAATTTAAAAATCTTTGGGTGGCGCTGTGGACCACTGGTATGCATTTTGCGACCACAGCCTTGTGCCCGTTGACCTGTGGCTTGGCTCAGCTTGTCCCCGCGGCGTCGTATCTTGTCCACAAATCCGTCAAGCACTTGGTCAGCATTTGGTTGGAAGACGCATGAAACGTCGTGCGAGTATGGGCATATGTGGAGGTCATGAGGTTGTAGCTGCATATTCTTGCGGCCTAGGAGGTTGAAAGATATTATTACCAAGTCTTTTCCTGCTTCAGGCGCACCTTCACGACCTGAAGCCACATTTGCCCAGAGGAGGTGACAATATGAAGGCTTATGAACTGCTGTTCTTTGTTGACCCGTCGCTCGACCCCGAGACTCGTCTCGCTGTTATGAAGCGTATCGATACCACGATCGCTGAGGGCGCTGGCAAGGTCGACTCCGTTGACGACTGGGGCAAGCGCAAGCTCGCCTACGAGATCAACGACCTCACCGATGGTGACTACACCCTCATCAACTTCCACGCAGATCCTACCCAGATCGCCGAGCTTGATCGCATCCTGCGCATCACCGACGCTGTGGTCCGCCACATGATCGTCCGCCGCGACGACCAGGAGTAAGACTGTCGTTTTGGACTGGGCTTGTGCCCCAAGAGGAAGTAGTGAGTTATGAGCATCAATCGAGTGAACATCACCGGTAACCTCACCCGCGATCCCGAGCTGCGCGCCACCGCCGGCGGAACCCAGGTTCTGTCCTTTGGCGTCGCCGTCAACGATCGTCGCCGTAACGCGCAGACTGGCGAGTGGGAGGACTATCCCAACTTTGTCGACTGCACTATGTTCGGCACCCGCGCCGAGGCCGTGAGCCGTTTCCTGGCAAAGGGAAACAAGGTCGCGATCGAGGGCAAGCTGCGCTACAGCTCTTGGGAGCGCGACGGCCAGCGCCGGAGCAAGCTTGAGGTCATCGTCGATGAGATCGAGTTTATGAGCTCCCGTGGTGGCCAGGGTGGCTACGATCAGGGCGGTTATGCCCCCGCAGCTCCCGCGCCTGCAGCACGTCCTGCCGCACCGGTGGCTACGCCGCCCGCGGTCGACGTCTACGATGAGGACATCCCGTTCTAAGGGTTGTTCACCTATTTTTGAGTGAGAGGCGGCTTCGGTTCGCCGAAGTTGCCAAATGAAAGGTATTTTGACATGGCTAATGATTTTTCTGCACGTCAGCCGCGTCGTAAGTACTGCCAGTTCTGCAAGGAGAACACTGAGTTCATCGACTATAAGGACACTCAGCTTCTCCGTAAGTACATGACCGATCGTGGCAAGATCAAGCCCCGTCGCGTCACTGGCGCTTGCACGCAGCATCAGCATGACATCGCCAACGCCATCAAGCGCGCCCGCGAGATGGCTCTCCTGCCGTACACCGTCCCCGTGGTTTCCTCTCGTGGCAACCGCGACCGCGGCTAAGAAGGGAGACGCATCATGAAGGTTATTCTTCTCGATGAGATCAAGGGCAAGGGCGGCGAGGGTGACGTCGTAGAGGTCGCTCAGGGTTACGCTGAGAACTTCCTGTTCCCCAAGAAGCTCGCTGTTGCCGCCACCAAGGGCAACCTCAAGCAGCTCGACGAGCGTCGCAACAACATCGCCAAGCGCGAGGCCGTCCGTCTGGCTACCGCCAACGAGACCAAGGCTGCCCTCGAGGGCAAGCAGGTCACCGTTGACGTCAAGGTCGGCGACGAGGGCATCCTCTTTGGCTCTGTTACCGCCGCTATGATCGCTGACGCCATCAAGGCTCAGCTCGGTATGGACATCGACCGCAAGCGCGTCGAGCTCGGTAAGCCCATCAAGGTTGCCGGTGCCCACACCGTTGCCATCTCGCTGTACCGCGAGATCAAGGCCGAGGTTGTCGTTCTCGTCGGCGTTACCGCAGAGGAGCTCGCTGCCGAGGCTGAGGTCGAGGAGGCCGCTGAGGTCGCCGAGGCCGAGACCGCCGAGGTCGAGACTGAGGCTGCTGCCGAGTAGCATTTGCTGCAACGCAACAATCTTGTTCTAAGAAGGGCGCTCTGGGAAACCAGGGCGCCCTTTTGTTTTTTGCGCTGAGTGAGTGTCATGGTGAACGTTGCGTCGAAGTCCTATATACAGGACCGTTCATCCGTTTGGTTCGGTGATGATTGGCGGCGCGCGGCGCGTTTTGGGACCGTGGCTGATACTATGGATGCTCGCAAGCGATATGAATGAGGATGCTCATGGCATATGACGATAGGGAGACCGGGCTGACGGTCGAGGACCGCGGCTCAAAGTTGGGTCTTCCCCAAAACCAAGATGCAGAGGCCAATGTACTGGCCGCTATGCTGCTATCGCCCGAGGTGGTCGAAGAGGCCCAGGTCGAGCTGCAGCCCGATGACTTCTACCGGCCCATTCATAAGACCATCTATACCGCGATGGTCGATATGTACAACAGCCGCATTCCCATCGACTCCATCTCGCTGATCGATTACCTGCGAAGCATCAACAAGCTTGATGCCGTGGGCGGCGAGGCCTACATTTTGGAGTTGATGGGTCAGACCCTGTCGCTCGTCAACTGGCAGCACCATGCCGCTATCGTTCGCCGCGATTCGATGCTGCGTGAGCTGATCGGCGCCACCAACGAGATCAACGCGCTGGCCTATAACGCTCCCACCGATACCAAAGAGGTCGTGGAGCTGGCCGAGAGCAAGTTGCTCAAGGTCACGGCGCGCGAGGTCAAGTCGAGCTACAAGACGCTGACCGAGTTTATGGTCGAGGCCTATAACGAGGCCGAGGAAGTGTGCCAGGCAGGCGGCCAGGCTGCGGGCGTGCCCACGGGCTTCCCGTCGCTCGACCGCATGCTCATGGGTTTTCGCGAGGGCCAGCTCATCATCATCGGCGCCCGCCCTGCTGTGGGTAAGACGTCGTTCGCCCTGAATCTGGCGCTCAACGCTGCCGCGGCCGGTTATACCGTCGGCTTCTTCTCGCTGGAGATGTCGGGCAAGGAAATTGCCCAGCGTCTGATTTGCGCCTACGCCATGATTTCGATCAGTGACTTCCGCATGGGCCGCATTAGCCCCGAGCAGTGGGCCAATATCAACGAGGCCACGCAGACCTTGTCCAAGCTCGATATTCTGATTGACGATACGCCCGGCACCACAGTGACCGAGATTCGCGCCAAGAGCCGCCGCATGCTCCACAACAAGGAGAAGGCCATCATCATCCTGGACTACCTGCAGCTGGTGAGTCCTCCGCCGGGACGCCGCTCCGAGAGCCGTACCGTCGAGGTCTCCGAGATGTCGCGTGGTCTGAAGATCATGGCCAAGGAACTCAAGATCCCGCTCATCGCGCTGTCGCAGCTCTCGCGTCAGGTCGAATCCCGTACCGGCAAGCGCCCGCAGCTTTCCGACCTTCGTGAATCGGGCTCCATCGAGCAGGACGCCGATATCGTTATGTTCTTGGACCGCTCCGCCGACGAGGCCGAAGCCTCGCGCGACGATCGACCCGACGAGGGCGTTACGCGTATCGTCGTGGCCAAGAACCGTTCGGGCCCGATCGGCGACGTCGACCTGATGTTCCTGCCGGCATCCACCAAGTTCTATGAGCTTGATGGGGCACATGCCGAGGAGTAGGACAGGCGCCCGTTGCACGGGTATACTAGGAATGTTTTGTGCTTCTGCGTGCCGGCGTGGCGCGTAGACAGTCCATGAATGTAAGGAGTAAACATGCCGTCAACCGTTTTGGTCGGTGCCCAGTGGGGCGATGAGGGCAAGGGTAAGATTTGCGACCTGGTCGCCGGCGACTTCGACGCCGTCGTGCGCTACTCGGGCGGCAACAACGCCGGCCACACCATCGTCGTCAACGGCAAGAAGTACGGCCTGCACCAGGTGCCCTCCGGCATCATGTATTCCGACCACGTGTCGGTGATCGGTAACGGCTGCGTCGTCAACCCCAAGGTTGTCCTTGAGGAGATCGACATGTTCGAGGCCGACGGCATCACCACCAAGAACCTCAAGATTAGCGGCAATGCGCATGTCATCATGCCGTACCACATCGATCTGGATGGCGCCTTTGAGCAGAAGCTCGGCAAGAAGAACATCGGTACCACCAAGCGCGGCATCGGTCCGTGCTATCAGGACAAGATGGCCCGCATTGGCCTGCGCATGCAGGATATGCTGGACGAGGCGCTGTTCCGCGACAAGCTGGAGACCGCTCTCGCCCGCGTGAACCCCGAGCTCGAGCTCATCTACAACCTGCCCACCTACACCGTGGACCAGATTTGCGACGAGTACCTGCCCATGGCCGAGCGCCTGCGTCCCTACATCACCGAGACGAGCCTGCTGCTCAACAACATGATCGATGAGGGCAAGGACCTGCTGTTTGAGGGTGCCCAGGCGACGCTGCTCGACATCGACCACGGCACCTATCCGTACGTGACGTCTTCCAACTGCACCGCCGGCGGCGCCATTACCGGCTCCGGCGTGGGCATGAAGAACGTCGACCGCGTGCTGGGCGTCATGAAGGCCTATATCACCCGCGTCGGTTCGGGCCCCATGCCCACCGAGCTTTCCTATGAGTCCGAGGCCGGTCACACGCTGACCGAGGAGGGCTATGAGTACGGCGTGACCACCGGTCGCCGTCGTCGCTGCGGCTGGTTTGACGGCCCTATCGCCAACTATGCCTCGCGCGTCAACGGCCTCACCGACATCGCCGTGACCAAGCTCGACGTGCTTTCGGCCTTCGACACCATCAAGGTGTGCGTGGCCTACGACGTCGATGGCGAGCGCTACACCAGCGTGCCCGAGCATCAGGTGCGCTTTGAGCATGCCAAGCCCATCTACGAGGAGCTCCCTGGCTGGAAGTGCGACATCACCGGTTGCCGCAGCTTTGACGAGCTGCCGCAGGAGGCTCAGGACTACGTGGCGTTTATCGAGGATCTGGCACACACCCGCGTGACGTTCATTGGCGTTGGCGCTGGTCGCGAGCAGATCATCAACCGATTCTGGAAGTAATCGGGACTATTTGGTTATTGCGATATACCCCTTTGCAGCCCGGGCGGGCGGCCGAGGGGTATATTTGCTTGCAAAGGGCTCGCGCGGAGCGGGCCATTCATCCATAGAGGAGGCACCCTTGAAGGCGGACACTCAAACCATCGACATCCTGTTGTTGGGCAGCGGCGGCCGTGAGCATGCTTTGGCAGCCAAGCTCGCAGCATCACCGCGCGCCGGCAAGCTCTACATCGCGCCGGGCAACGGCGGCACCGCGAGCTGCGGCGAGAACGTTGTTCTCGACGACTGCGATCCTGCGGCCGTGGCGGCGTTTGCGCAGAGCCACGGATGCGGACTCGTGGTAATTGGCCCCGAGGCTCCGCTCGTGGCGGGCGTGGCCGACGCCGTGCGCGCGGCGGGTATTCCCTGCTTTGGCCCGGGTGCCGAGGGCGCCCAGATGGAGGGCTCCAAGCTGTTCTCCAAGCAGCTCATGGAGCGTGCGGGCATTCCGACGGCAGCCTACGGCTCGTTTACCGACGAGGCTTCGGCTCTCGCCTACGTACGCGAGCAAGGCGCCCCGCTGGTCGTCAAGGCCGACGGCCTTGCCGCAGGCAAGGGCGTTATCGTGGCGACCGAGCTTGAGCAGGCCGAGGAGGCCGTGCGCGAGTGCTTTGGCGGTACCTTTGGCGATGCCGGCAGCACCGTGGTTATCGAGGAGATGCTCGTTGGTCCCGAGTGCTCGCTGCTGGCCTTTACCGACGGCAAGACCGTGCGCCCCATGGCTACCTCGCAGGACCACAAGCGCGCGCTTGAGGGCGACCTTGGTCCCAACACCGGCGGCATGGGCGTCTACAGCCCGGTGCCCATCGTGACTGACGAGGAGCACGCCACCATGGTGAAGGTCATGGAGCAGACCGTGGCCGAGCTCGCTGCCGAGGGCATCGACTACCGCGGCTGCCTGTACGGCGGCTTTATGCTCACGCCTGCCGGCCCCAAGGTGCTGGAGTTCAATGCCCGCTTTGGCGACCCCGAGACGCAGGTCGTGCTGCCGCGCCTTAAGAACGACCTGGTCGAGGTCATGTTGGCTTGTGCCAACTGCGAGCTCGACCAGATTGAACTCGACTGGCGCGACGAGTGGGCCGTGGCCGTTGTCCTGACGAGCGCGGGCTATCCCGGCAGCTACGAGAAGGGCAAGGTCATCACCGGTATCGCCGATGCTGAGGCCATGGAGAACGTGACCGTGTACCACGCGGGCACTGCCGTGGTGGACGGCCAGCTCGTGACCAATGGTGGCCGCGTGCTTGCCGTGACCGCTCTGGGCGACACGTTCGAGAACGCTCGCAACCTTGCCTACGAGGCCTGCGAGAAGATTGATTTTGAGGGCAAGACCCTGCGTCACGACATCGGCCTGCGCGCGCTGCGCGGCCGCGACGCTTGGGATGCCTAAAATCCGAGAGGAATGAGACGGATGGACGAGAAGAACGAAGAGCTCGTGGACGCGCAGATCGTCGAAGAGGACAGCCGCATGTATGGGCACGCCGAGGGCGAGCCTGGTGGCGAGGTCGCTGACGAGCCGGCGCTGGTGCTGGGCGATGACGACCCGCACGATGCCGAGCTGCACGAGAAGATTCTTTCGGAGGAGTGCGCCTGGAAGGGCAAGATCCTCGACGTCCACCGTCTTGAGGTTGAGCTGCCCAACGGTCACCGCAGCGCCCGCGATATCGTTCGCCATCCGGGTGCGGCGGCCGTTGTGGCACTGACCGAGAGCGGCAAGATCGTACTGGTGCGCCAGTACCGCACCGCCATCGACCGCGTGACGGTCGAGATTCCCGCCGGCAAGCTTGACCCGGGCGAGGACCCGCTCGATTGCGCCAAGCGCGAACTGCATGAGGAGACGGGCTTTAGGGCTGGTCGTATTCGCTTTTTGACGTCGATTGTCACGTCCTGCGGTTTTTGCGATGAGATCATCCACATCTACTTGGCTACCAAGCTCGAGTTTGATGCGCCCAACCCCGATGATGACGAGTTTGTCAACGTGGACCTGGTGCCGCTGCACGAGCTGATCGATGCCGTGCTCGACGGCAAGATCGAAGACGCCAAGACCGTCGTGGGCGCCTTGGCATGCGATAGCATCGCGCACCGCCTTGGGGGCACGGAGCTTTAACGAGTGGGGATAGCCCTGGGACAAGTACTACTGATTGCTTTGTCCCAGGGCCTTACGTTGCTGATATTTCTTTGAGGATCACATGCTGAAGAGGTTTCTTTCGTATTACGAGCCCCAGATGGGGCTTTTTGTTGCTGATACTGTTTGCGCTCTGGTGCTTGCCGCCATTGACCTGGCGTTCCCCATTATCCTGCGCAATTTGACCGGTGGGCTATTTACTCAGGGTCAGGCTGCCATTATGCAGGCGCTCGGCATGATCGCGGTGGGCTTGGTGCTGATGTATGCCGTCCGCTGCGCCTGCCGCTACTTTGTGAGCTATTGGGGTCACGTGATGGGCGCGCGCATGGAGTCCAAAATGCGCGAGGACCTGTTCGACCAGTATGAGCGCTTTAGCTTTGCGTACTTCGACCGCAACAGCTCGGGCGACATGATGAGCCGCGTGGTCAACGACCTGTTCGATATCTGCGAGGCGGCGCACCACGTGCCCGAGTGGATCATCATCTGCGGCATCGAGATTATCGGCTCGTTTGTGATCCTCTTTACCATCGCCCCGGTGCTGGCGCTCGCCATGGCCGTGGTGACGGCGGCGTTTGCGGTCATCATGTTTTGGCAGAACATGCGCATGCGCGAGGTCTTTAGCGACAACCGCAAAAAGATCAGCGGCATCAATGCGCAGCTGCAGGATTCGCTGGCGGGCATGCGCGTGGTCAAGAGCTTTGCCAATGAGGAGACCGAACGTTTCAAGTTCCGCGCCTCCAACAATCGCTATCTTTCGTCCAAGGAGAACATGTATCACGCCATGGGCGTCTATACCGCGACGTATGGCCTGCTCTCGGGTGTGCTCTATGTGATCGTGGTGCTGCTGGGCGGTTGGCTGGTTGCCCAAGGCCAGCTGCAGGCAGTCGATATGGCAACCTTCGCGCTCTACATTTCGCTGTTCTGCACGCCGCTCGAGACACTCGTCAATTCGGCCGAAATGTATCAGAAGGCTATCGCCGGCTTTAAGCGTATGGACGAGGTACTCTCGACCGCGCCGGATATCCAGGACAAGCCGGGCGCCACGGATCTGCAGGTGACTGCCGGCGCCGTGGAGTATCACGACGTGTGCTTTAACTACGAGGATGTTGAGCTGGGCGAGGGCGATGCCGACGAGCGTCCCGTTATCGACCATATGGATCTGTCTATCAAGCCCGGGCAGACCATCGCTTTGGTTGGCCCTTCGGGCGGTGGCAAATCGACGACCTGTTCGCTGCTGCCGCGCTTTTACGACGTTGCCGCTGGGTCCATTAGCATCGACGGTCAGGACGTGCGCGATGTGACGCAGCAGAGCCTGCGCCGCGCTATCGGCCTGGTGCAGCAGGATGTCTACCTGTTTGACGGAACAATCGGCGAGAACATCGCCTACGGCAAGCCGGGCGCTACGGCAGAAGAGATCGCCGAGGCCGCCCGTCGCGCCAACATCGATGCCTTTATCGAGTCGCTTCCACAGGGCTATGACACGGTCGTGGGCGAGCGCGGCAGCCGTCTTTCGGGCGGACAGAAACAGCGCGTTGCCATCGCGCGCGTGTTTCTCAAGAACCCCAAGATCCTGATTTTGGACGAGGCGACGAGTGCTTTGGATAACGAGAGCGAGGAGGCGGTGCAGGAGTCACTCGAAGAGCTGGCACGCGGCCGCACCACGATTATCATTGCCCATCGTCTTTCGACCATTAAGCATGCCGATGAGATTGCGACCGTTGAGCATGGTCGCGTTGTGGAGCGTGGCACGCACGAGGAGCTTCTCGCCCGTGGCGGCACCTATGCCCGTTACTATCGAATGCAGTTCGAAGGTGCGCGTGCGCACGAGCTCGACTGATTGATATGACAGGAAGTTTATGGCTGACAAGAACCCTTTGACTCCGGAAGAAGTGACGGAGTTATTCTCCGAAATCGATGCATCCGGCGTCTTGGATCCTACGCTCGCCAAAAAGCGAACCGAGCGCATGCGTGAGAAGGAGGCTGCGGCCAAGCGCGGTGACAAAGCGGCGCTAGCGCAGCTGCGCAGCGAGGACCGCGCGAGCCAGGCAAAACATATCGACCCGCTGTCCGAGGACGATCCTTCGGGCTCGCAGGTGAGCCATACCATTACGAAGACCGCGATGGCCGTGGTCATCGGTATTCTGGTGCTGATCGTGGGCATGCAGATCGGCTACGGCGTGATGCGCCGTCTGAATACCGCCAACCTGTCCGAGAGCGTTTCGGTGGATACCGTCTCGACCGCGCTCAAGGGTGGACTCGAATGGGGCAACGGCTTTACGCAGTTCCCGCTCGATTTTTCTGTCGACGAGGCCGATGAGCGCACGGGCACGGTTGAGGTGACGGTGTTGGACACGTCGTCTGCCAATGAGCTCGAGCTGCTGTCCAACGGGCAGATCCAGGCCGCGGCGCTTGCGACCAACGCCCTGCTCAACGACAAAATTGACCGCGTGGTGTATAACGTTCACGCCTATATCGACGAGGATAGCAACATTCAGCACGATTCCTTTTTTGGCATGTTTCCCGCGCGGGGTCATCAGAGCGCCATTTTGACGTTCGTGTGGACCAAGAGCTCATCCAACGCCACGAGTATCGACTGGAAGATGCGTATCGTAAGCATGGACGACACCATTGCCGAGCGCATTCAAAAACAGGTGAACTCGGTTTCGTCGCTGATCGAGGACCCGGTGGTGAGCCAGACCAAGATTGACGAGGAAAAGGCCGAACGTGACCTGGAGCATCGTCTGCATGGCCGCGAGATTTTCCGCGGCGGCAAGCCCGATCGCTCACCGTCCGATCTGCTGGAACAGGACAAGCAAAAGTAAGAGGCCATTATCCCGCGTGAGCCACAAGCCCACGCGGGATAATTTTTCTGGGACGGGGATTAAGTAATCATTATGCATAGAAAGTCATAATTATCATTTCGTAAACATTTCGATGAAATTAACGCCATGAGGCATGCTTGCGGTTACAATACCGCGAGGCCTAACTACACACCTTTAAGCCGGTCCTGTGAGACCGGGAAGGAGAATTATGGCGAACAACCATACCGCGGGCGCTGCCGCCCGCACCTTCGCGCCCAGCGAGCTTTGCCAGCGTATGCTGGCCAAAACCAGCAAGGGCACCTGCGGTCCCTGTATCCTGTATCTTGAGGATGGGACCATTTTTTATGGACGTGCATGCGGCGCCGAGGGCACCGCGACCGGCGAAGTCTGCTTCAACACCTCGCTCGAGGGCTACTTTGAGGTCATGACCGACCCGAGTTATGCCGGCCAAATTGTAACCATGACCTATCCGCAGATCGGCAATTACGGTATCGACGAGACCGATGTCCAGTCGGCCTTCCCCGGCGACGCCGTGCGCCCTGCGAGCGCTCCGGCTATGCGCGGCATGATCGTTCGCGATATGTGCGCCACGCCTTCTAACTGGCGCTCGGCCGTCAGCGTGCCGGAGTACCTGCGCGCTCACGGCATCGTCGCTATCGAGGGTATCGACACCCGCGCTCTGGTGCGCCATCTGCGCGACAATGGTTCCAAGATGGGCATTATCTCGACCGAGATCTTCGACGTCGACGAGCTTGCCGAGCGCTTGTCCGCTGCGCCCACGCTGGTAGGCGAGAACCTGGTCAAGACCGTAAGTTGCCCCGCGCCTCACGAGTTTGTGGCCGCCGACCTGCCTGCCACGCATGACTTTGCGCTTGCGGCTGCCGCTCCTGCCCGTCACAAAGTGGTCGCCTACGACTGCGGTGTGAAGCGCGGTATTCTGGAGGGCCTGGTCCGTGCCGGCTGCGATCTCACCGTCGTGCCGTGGGATACGCCCGCGAGTGAGGTGCTCGACATGAATCCCGATGGCGTCTTTTTATCCAACGGCCCCGGCGACCCCGATGCCGTGGTGGAGACCTATGAGCAGGTACAGCAGCTGATCGGCAAGGTGCCGGTCTTTGGCATTTGCCTCGGTCACCAGATGATCAGCCTGGCCTGCGGCGCCCAAATGGAAAAGCTTAAATTCGGTCACCGTGGCGGTAACCAGCCGGTTATGAATCTGGTGAGCCGTCGCGTGGAGATCACCGCGCAAAACCACGGCTTTGGCCTGCTGTTCCCCAGTCTGGGCAAACTGATTCCGGAGCTTTCCGGCGGCGAAACCGAGCATGCGGCCGGCGGCGACCTGCGCGCCTGGGTGCGTCGCGGCATCGCGCCGGTCGTGATGAACGAGCGCTTTGGTCGCATTCGCCTGACACATGTGAACCTCAACGACGGCACCGCCGAGGGCATCCAGCTGCTCGACGCCCCGTGTTTCTCGGTCCAGTACCACCCCGAGGCTTCGCCTGGCCCCACCGATGCCCACTATCTCTTTACCGCCTTTACGCGACTCATGGACGGCGAGGAGAACTACCTGGACATCGACACCGCGAAGGACCGCCTCGCCGGCTGGAATTTCGCCGATGGTGGTTCCGCCGTTCTACCGAACGGCGGACCGGTCGACGCTGCGGCTGCATCTGGCACATCATCTTGCCGTTCTGCTTCGGACGCGCGGGCATAAGCCCAGCGCGCCCTCGCATCACGGCAACCTGATGCACCAGCTGCACCCTCGCTGACTTTTTCAAAACATTGAGTCAGCCTCTCTAGGAGGTTTTAAACATGCCTAAACGTACTGACATCAAGCGTATCCTCGTCATTGGTTCGGGCCCCATCGTTATTGGCCAGGCCTGCGAGTTCGACTACTCCGGCGCCCAGGCCTGCAAGGTGCTCAAGGAGGATGGCTTTGAGGTCATCCTGGTCAACTCCAATCCGGCGACCATCATGACCGACCCGGGCTTGGCCGACCGCACCTATGTTGAGCCTATCACCGCCGAGTTTATCGAGCGCGTGATCAAGAAAGAGCGCCCGGACGCGCTGCTGCCCACGCTGGGCGGCCAGACCGGTCTGAACGCCGCCGTCGAGCTGGCAAAGGACGGCACGCTCGACAAGTACGGCGTCGAGATGATCGGCTGCGACCTGGCCGCTATCGAGCGCGGCGAGGACCGCAAACTCTTTAACGAGGCCATGGCCGAGATCGGCCTGGAGGTCGCGCGCTCGGGCTATGCCTACAGCGTGGCCGACGCCGAGGCTATCGCCGAGCGCGTGGGATATCCCTGCGTACTGCGCCCGAGCTTTACCCTCGGTGGCGCCGGCGGCGGCATCGCGCATACCCACGAGGAGCTCGTCTCCATCGTGAGCCAGGGCCTTGAGCTCTCGCCTGCCCATGAGGTGCTGGTCGAGGAGTCCATCGAGGGTTGGAAAGAGTATGAGATGGAGGTCATGCGCGACCACGCCGGCAACGGCATCATCGTGTGCTCCATCGAGAACCTCGACCCCATGGGCGTGCACACCGGCGACTCCATCACCGTGGCGCCAGCGCAGACCCTCTCCGACCTTGAGTACCAGCGCATGCGTGTCGCGTCGCTCGCCATTCTGGAGAAGATTGGCGTCGAGACCGGCGGCTCCAACGTGCAGTTTGCCGTGAACCCCCAGACCGGCCGCCTGATCGTCATCGAGATGAACCCGCGCGTGAGCCGTTCGTCCGCACTGGCCTCCAAGGCCACGGGCTTCCCCATCGCCAAGGCCGCCGCTCGCCTGGCCGTGGGCTACACGCTCGACGAGATCGTCAACGACATCACCAAGGCAACGCCCGCCTGCTTTGAGCCCACAATCGACTACTGCGTCGTCAAGGTGCCGCGCTTTGCCTTCGAGAAGTTTAAGGGCACTGATCCTACGCTCACCACGCGCATGAAGGCCGTGGGCGAGATTATGGCGATCGGCCGCACCTTTGAGGAGGCCTTCGGCAAGGCCATGCGCTCACTGGAGGACGGGCATCAGGGCATTTGTGCCGGTGGCAAGGAGGGTGCCGACAAGCTGAGCGACGATGAGCTCGCTCAGGCCGTGGCAACCCCGACCGAGCACCGCATCTTCTTTGTGGTCGAGGCCCTGCGCCGTGGCTGGGACATCGCCCGCATCCACGCCATCTGCGGTATCGATCCGTGGTACCTCAACCGCATCAACGACATGGTGCAGGTCCAGGAGAGCATCCGCGGCCTGCGTGTGGAGGATATCGACGCCGACGCGATGCGCCTGCTCAAGCAGTATGGTACGAGCGACGCCGAGATCGCCGCGTTGACCGGCTCGGACGAGCGCTTTGTGCGCGCCTATCGCAAGGGTCTGGGCGTGGTTCCCAGCATGAAGACGGTCGATACCTGCGCTGCGGAGTTCTCGAGCGCCACGGAGTACCACTACAAGACGTACGAGAACATCTACCGCACGAGCCCGGATGCCAAGAAGTGCGTGGCTCCCGACGAGACCACGCCGGCGGACAAGCCCAAGGCGATGATCCTGGGCGCCGGCCCCAACCGCATTGGCCAAGGTATCGAGTTCGATTACTGCTGCGTGCACGCGAGCTACGCACTGGCGGCTCGCGGCTTCGAGACCATCATGGTCAACTGCAACCCCGAGACCGTTTCGACTGACTACGACACCTCGGACCGCTTGTACTTTGAGCCGCTCACCTACGAGGACGTCATGGACGTTATCGATGTCGAGCGCCCCGACGGTGTCGTGGTGACGCTCGGCGGCCAGACTCCGCTTAAGCTGGCGCGCATGCTCGAGGAGAGCGGCGTGAACATTATGGGCACCAAGCCCGATGCCATCGACTTTGCCGAGGACCGCGAGCGCTTCGCCGCTCTGCTCGACAAGCTGGGCATCATGTACCCGCCGGCGGGCCAGGCCACCTCGTTTGAGGAGGCCGAGGCCGTGGCCGCGCACATCGGCTATCCGCTGCTGGTGCGCCCGAGCTATGTGCTGGGCGGCCGCGGCATGATGATCGCCTACGATGCCGAGCATCTGCGCGATTACATGGCCGAGGCCGCGCGCATTAGCCCCGACTACCCGGTGTATCTGGACCGCTTCCTGGAGGGTGCGATTGAGTCCGATGTCGACGCCCTGTGCGATGGCGAAGAGGTATACATCGGCGGCATCCTGGAACATATTGAGGAGGCCGGTATTCACTCCGGCGACTCTGCGACCTGCATCCCACCGTTTAGCTTTAGCGAGAGCCTGCAGGCGAAGCTCCGCGAGACTACGCGCCGCATCGCGATGGCGCTGGGAGTCCGCGGTCTGGTCAATGTGCAGTATGCCATCAAGGGCGAGACCGTCTACGTGATCGAGGCCAACCCGCGCGCCAGCCGTACCGTGCCGTTCATCTCCAAGGCCACCGGCGTGCCGCTGGCCAAGTGCGCGGCGCGCATCATGGCAGGCGATTCCATCGCGAGCTTGGGCCTGCCGAGCGACGAACGTCAACTGGACTGGTTCTGCATGAAGGAAGCCGTCATGCCCTGGGGTCGTTTCCCGGGCGCCGACGTCATCCTGGGGCCTGAGATGAAGTCGACGGGCGAGGTCATGGGTATCGCTAAGAGCTATCCCGAGGCATACGCCAAGACGCAGCTGGCGATCGACTACAAGCTGCCCGACCCGAGTTGCGGCAAGGTGTTCATTAGCGTGTGCGACCGCGACAAGCGCCATATCCTTTCGGTCGCCCGTATCCTGCGCTATCTGGGCTTTGACATCTGCTCTACCGAGGGTACGGCGCGCGTGCTGCGTGGAGGCAACGTGACGTGCGAGATCGTGGAGAAGATAAGCGGCCCGCACGACGGCGAGCGCCCCAACATCGGCGACCTCATCGCCGATGGCAAGATCGCGGTGATCATCAACACGCCGTACGGTCCGGGCTCGCGCGGCGACGGCTATCTGCTGCGCACCGAGGCAGTGCGACGCGGTGTGACCTGCGTGACCGCGATGTCTGCCGCCAACACGTACGTGAGTGCCATCGAGGCGGTGCGTGAGGACCAGCAGGGTCACGGCAGCGCCAACGACATGGGCATGGACGTCATCGCCCTGCAGGACCTGCCGCAGCACACGGTGTAATGTGACCTGGTCGGCCGGGGCGGCAGCCGGACACTTTCTCTCGGAAACTGGGCTTCGCGAAGTTTTCCGAGAGAAAGGACCGCCTCCCGCCCCGGCCTACGGTGACTCGGTTGCACCGTGTGCTGCCGAAGGGGCTTTGTGCGATGACTAGGGCTGAATAGAAAATGAGTGTGGGCGCCGTCGTTCGTTTGAACGACGGCGCCCACGTTTTGGATTTATTGGGCTGTGGCGGTGAAGGTTGTTTTGTCGGCGGCGATGTGCACGTGCAGCTTTGCCTGACCGTCGCAGCTGATGAGCACGCCTACCTCGAACGGGGTTCCCGTCTTGTCGTAGGTCGAACGCACGATGCGCATCGCCGCCTTACCGGTGTTCTGTCCCAAAAGACGCGCCTCATGCTTGTCGAGGTTGACCGTCTCGTAGACGGCATCGACGCTTGCGGGCAGGATGCCGGTCTTTTCCGCGATGTAGGCGTAGAGCGAGCCATCCACGTCTTTGCGCGTGAGCTCGGGGCAAAGTGACACGGGGATATAGACGTAGTTGAGCTCCATGGGTTTGTCGTTGGCGAGACGCAGGCGGCGAATCTCCCAGACGGGTGTCCCTTCGGGCACTTTGAGCCCGGAGGCGATGCCGCGGACGGCCGGTATGCTTGAAAAGGCGAGAATCTGCGAGCTCGGAACCCGTCCCGCTTCGCGCATCCGCGCGCTGAAATTCAGGGCCAGGTCGATGCCGGGTGCTGAAGTTTGGGGCTTGATGAACGTGCCCTGGCCGCGCTTGCGCACCACGCGCCCCTCGATGACGAGATCTTGGAAGCAACGGCGCACGGTCGCGCGCGATAACTCCAGCCGCTCACAGATTTCGAGCTCGCGTGGCAGCGGCGTCTTGGTGTCGAACGCCTGGCTGGCGATAAGCAGAGCGATTCGATGTTTAAGCTGGACATAGAGCGGCGTATCACCGCTGCGGTCGAAGGGTTCGGAGGCGAGAAACGAGATCATATCCATGGGGTACCTCCATGTCGTGGGCGTACGTGACATGGTCTGACACTGCGGGGCAAACCGGAGATGCCAGGCCCGATTCTTGCTGGTATGTATGGTGCATAAGGAACATAAAACATTTATCAGGCAATCTACCTGCTATTTTAAAAATAATTAGAAGAAAAATAATTTAGGCACAAAAATAGTTGCTACCGTTAACCGATGAATAGTTGCCGTTCGCAGCTATTTTCTTGTACCGAACATGCCCCGGCGCAACAATAATCTCAGCAAAAAGCAAAGCCGTGCGACACACGGCAGGTCGAGAGGAGACCGCATGCGGTATCTGGTAATGGTCAGTCACGGAACGCTCGCTCCCGGACTGCACAGTGTCCTCAAGATGCTCGGCAATGACGCCCCGAACATCTTGTCGACGAGTCTCGTGGACGGCATGGGCGCTGACGAGTATGTCGAGAACGTCAAGGCGATGCTCGCTCCCGTTACCGCCGATGACGAGGTTGTCCTGCTTGGTGACATCCTGGGCGGATCGCCGCTCACCAATGCCATGAACACGCTGGCCGAGAAGGGTTTGCTCGCCCACACCATTGCCTTCGGCGGTATGAATCTGCCCATGGCTATGACCGCCATGATGGGGCTTGCCACCATGGACCTGGATTCCCTCAAGCAGATGATGCTGCAGGAGGGCAAGAACGGTATGTCCGAGCTCGTTGTCCCGACCGATGACGCCGACGACGAGGACGACGACATCTAGGCAGCGCATCCGCCCAAATTTTCGTGATGGAGCGGGGGTTAAGAGGAAAGACCCCCGGTGATAAAGAAAGGGAGAACGCATGATTTCGTTCATCCGTATTGATGACCGTATGATCCATGGACAGACCGTTACCCGTTGGGCCCTCGAGTATCCCTGCGACGGTCTTATCGCCGTCAACGACGCTGCAGCGTCCAACCCCGTGCTCAAGGAGGCCTACAAGAGTGCCTCGGGCAAGAAGACGTTCGTGTGGACCAAGGAGCACTTCAAGGAGGTCTCCGAGAAGGTTCTCAAGTCCGACACCAAGTACTTCCTGATCACCAAGAACCCGCTCGACATGAAGGAACTTCTCGTCGATTTTGGCTTTAAGCCCGGCATGGACCGCATCATCGTCGGTCCCTGCAACGATCGTCCCGGCACCACCAAGCTTGGCAACAACCAGTCGATCACGCAGGAAGAGGCCCAGGCGCTCGAGGATCTCACCAACGCCGGCTACACGGTCGAGTTCGCCCTTATCAAGGAGAAGTCCATCGGTGAGTGGCCCAAGTTCCGCGGTCAGTTTGGCTTCTAGTTAGGCGCCAGCCGCATTTTGGTATCTACAGCCCTTGGTGAAAGGGGCTGAGGAATAAAGAAAGGGGAAAGCATGGCAATCAATGCATTCCAAGCCGCGCTGTTCGGCCTGTTCGCCTGCCTGGCATCACTGCCTGGCATGGGCGGCACGACGATCGGCAACTACACTCTGGGTCGTCCTCTGGTCGCCGGCCTCATCGTCGGCATCATCATGGGCGATATGCAGACGGGCATCCTCGTCGGCGCTGCCATCCAGGTTGTCTACATCGCTCTCGTGACCCCCGGCGGAACCGTCTCCGCCGACGTCCGCGCCGTGTCCTATATCGGTATCCCGCTGGCGATCCTCGCCATCAAGAACTCGGGCATCGATCCCGCCTCCGCTGAGGCTGCCGGCATGGCCGCATCCCTCGGTGCCGCCGTCGGCACGCTCGGCACTGTGCTCTTCTATGGCACCGCCACCATCAACCTGGTGTGGCAGGGCATGGGCTGGAAGTGGCTCGAGAAGGGCGATCTCCACAAGCTCTACCTGGTCAACAACGTTCTGCCTTGGATCGGTCACATCGTCTGCTCGTTCCTCCCGACGTTCATCATCACCATGGGCGGCACCGCCATGGTCGACCTCATGAAGACCTACATGCCCATGGACGGCATCGCGATGAAGACGCTGTTCACCGTCGGCTCACTGCTGCCTACCGTCGGTATCGCCATCCTGCTCAAGCAGGTCATCTCTAAGCCCACGGACTTCCTGACGTTCTTCTTCGGCTTCACCCTGTCCGCTGTTATGGGCTGCAACCTGATCGCCGCTGCCGGCATCGGCTGCTTCTTCGCCCTGATCAACTATGAGATCGCTTCGCTCAAGATCGACCTCGCAAACGCTCCCAAGGCAGCTATCGCCTCGGGCTCAGATGATGAGGAAGAGGAGGACATCTAATGGCAGAGAAGAAAAAGCTCTCTAAGAAAACGCTTGCCAAGTCGTTCCGTAACTGGTCCTATGGCAACCTGACCTGCTTCTCGCAGGAGCACATGCAGACCTTCGGTTACCTGTGCGCCATGCTTCCGATTGTCGAGGAGCTCTACGACACGCCCGAGGAGCAGAAGCAGGCCCTCCAGACCTACTCCGCGTTCTTCAACACCGAGCCGCAGATCGGCACCATGATTGTCGGCGTCACCGCCGGCCTCGAGGAGGCTCGCGCAAACGGCGAGGCCATCGACGACGACGCCATCAACGGCATCCGCGCCGGCCTCATGGGCCCGCTCGCCGGCCTTGGCGACTCGCTGATCGTCGGTACCCTGATCCCGATCCTGCTCGGTATTGCCCTCGGTCTCTCGACCGGCGGCTCCCCGCTCGGCGCCATCTTCTATATTGTCGTGTGGAACCTGCTCATGTTCCTTGGCATGCGCTTTGCCTACAACCAGGGCTATGAGCTCGGCGGCAAGGCGGTCGAGGCCCTCGTCGGCCCCAAGGCCAAGGCTCTGCGTGATTCCATCGTGATGGTCGGTACCATGGTCATCGGTGCAGTCGGTGCTACCTGGGTCTCCATCACCTGCAGCCCCAACCTGGTGCTGCCCGGTGGCGGTAAGTTCCAGGACACGCTCGATGGCATCTATCCGCACCTGCTGCCGATGATCTTCATCATCTTCTGCTGGTACATGATGACCAAGAAGAAGGTCAACCCCATCGTTATGATGCTGATCCTCGTTGTGATCGCATTTGTGGGCGTTCTCATTGGCTTCTTCGACCCGGCACTGAGCTACTAGTCATCATCCCCTGGCCCCCTGTAAGGCCGTGCGGCCTCAACCGCACGGCCTTCTGATTTTGCGCCGCCCTTCAAGGGCAATATGGCCAGCGACCTCCATCGCCTACACGACACCCGCTATATTGCTCTTGAAAGATGACGTATTCGACAAACGATGCACTTGCGCATGATGCACACTTTGCACGAGGAGGACCATATGCACGAGAAACATGGACACGACCTTTCGCGCGACGACTTGATTCGCGAGGCAAAGATGCAGACCGATGCTATTCAGCGGCTCAATGTTTGGCTGCGCCTGGGCTATTCGCTCGTGGCGATTGGCTTTTTGATGGGGATGTGGGGTATGCAGGGCGGCCCCGGCTGGGGTGTCCCCGTGGGCATCGTGTGCCTGGTGGTGGGCACTCCGCTTTCGATCGTGCTTAAGGTCGGCACGACCAACGCCAAAAAGAATGTCGAGCGCATGCTCGAGGCCGCTGGTGTCGACGTTGAGGAGCTTATGCGACGCAAGAAGGACGAGCAATAGACTTCCGCGTTGGGGTATCATAAATAATTGTTGCGAATGTTAACTAATGTACGGCAAATGACGGTTTTATGGCCCTTCTAGAGTTGCAAAGGACAATATCCCCAGTGGATTACGATGACGTCGCTCGAAAACTGATTGTGTACTCACGTTCCCTTGCCAAGGGATCCTTGAGTGCTGCCGGCGGCGCCAGTGTGGGCGAGGCACCGGTTTTACAGTATCTATCGGGTATTGACGGTGATGTCATTCCCTCCGAGATTGCCAAGAAGCTGAAATTCTCCCGTGCGCGCATGTCGCATATCTTGGATTCACTCGAGAGTAAGGGTTACGTTCAGCGCAGGACTGATCCAAACGATCGTCGGCGTGTGCTGGTGAGCATTACCGAGGAAGGCCGTGATTTCGCGGCGAAAAAAAATGCCGAGAGTGTGGCATTGCTCTCGAAACAACTCTCAGCGCTCGGCGAGCACGATGCCCAGGAGCTCGTGCGCATCCTGAATAAAGCTTACAGCCTTACCTATGATGCCGACGACTACCTGGACAATCTATAAGGATAAAGACAGACATTTAGGTGCATCTTGAAATACACCCGGGACAGTTGTGCCCATCAGCCACCGTCAACATCTCATTCCAAACCAAATCAGCCAACGTACGTCATGGCAATCCCCGGTAGGTTGCAGGATGGCGGCTGAGCCTTTCCCTCGGGAAACTTCGCGAAGCCCAGTTCCCGAGGGAAAGGTATGGTCTGTGTAATACCAGACAAACAGTACATTTTTGCTAGATTGGTATTTGACTGAAGAACCAATTGGTATGGCTTATTAAGCCCACCTTGCCGTTGACGCTTATTTTGCTGCCGCTGGGAGAATTCCGAACTTGGGTGCGCAAGTGCTCCCATATGTTGATATGACCTAGTAGGTGGCTATCTGGTTACTACCAGTTGGCCCCTTGGTAACGGGTGGCCCCCATTGTGCGGAATGTACCGAACATCTCCGTTTGATACGTTTTCCCATACTGCCGGGGGGCGTCCTCGGCACCTCAGCATGTCGGAAGAAAGGAGACCAGATGCGCAGGAATTCCATTTTTACGAAACGGTGGGTGAAGGGAAGCGCGGTCCTCGTTGCCACTGCAGCGACGCTCGTGTTTGCCAATCCCCAGCAGGCGATTGCCACGCCACTCAAGGGCGTCGACTCGGCGACCGTGTCCCAGTCTGCCTCGAATGTCGTCGACATCGATTTCGCTGACGGCATCAAGGGCCGTATTACGTTCCTCGAGGACGGTATTTTCCGTTATAACGTCGACCCCAAGGGTGAGTTTTCCGAGTACGCCACGCCGCGTAGTAAGTCCCACACGGCTAAGATCCAGGCTCAGCCCGATACCTCGGACACCTACAGCAAGCCGAGTGCGACGGTTGCCGACAAGGGCGACACTATCGAGATCACCGGCGGAAAGGCGACCGTGATCCTGGACAAGGCGACTGGCAAGATGAGTATCAAGTCAGGCGACCGTGTCGTGGTTTCCGAGTCCGCGTCCCTCGACCTTGATAAGAAGGGTACCGTCCAGACGCTCGCCAAGGAGAAGTCCGAGAACTTCTTTGGCGGCGGCACCCAGAACGGACGCTTCCTGCACACCAACCAGACCATCGCCATCTCCAACACGAACAACTGGACCGATGGCGGCGTTGCCTCGCCCAACCCGTTTTATTGGACGAGTGACGGCTACGGCGTACTCCGAAACACGTTTGCAGAGGGTTCCTACGACTTCGGTTCCACGGACTCATCGACGGTCACGACTTTGCACAGCGAGAATGAGTTTGATGCCTACTACTTCGTGGCGACCAACGAGGGCGCTTCGAACGTGGCAACCGAGATGCTGCAGGACTACTACAAGGTGACCGGTAACCCGGTACTGCTGCCCGAGTACGGGTTCTACCTTGGTCATCTTAATGCCTATAACCGTGATGGCTGGTCAACGACCTCGGGTCAAAAGAAGTGGGAGACCAAGGGCAGCAAGTCCTCGAGCGAGAAGGGCGACGTTAAGTACGAGTCTGGCATGTCGACGGGCTACAAGCTCGACGGCACACTTGCGGCCGAGACGCTCAACGGTGAGGGCCCTACGGTTGATACCGAGAACATGAAAGCGACCGATTTCGACCGCCAGTTCTCTGCTCGTCAGGTTATCGATGACTACGAGGACAACGACATGCCGCTCGGCTGGTTCCTGCCGAACGACGGTTACGGCGCCGGCTATGGCCAGAACGGTTACTACAAGACCGGCGGCGTCAACTCCGACGGAGCGAGCTCGGCCGACCGTCTTAACGCTGTGCGTGCCAATGTCGACAACCTTAAGAAGTTCACCGAGTATGCCAACTCCAAGGGTGTGAGCACGGGCTTGTGGACCCAGTCCAACCTTGAGCCCGACAGCAACCCTGAGACCCCGTGGCATCTGCTTCGCGACTTCGACGCCGAGGTCAAGACGGGAGGCATCACTACCCTTAAGACCGACGTTGCCTGGGTTGGATCTGGCTACTCCTTTGGTCTTAATGGCATCAAGACAGCTTATGACACGGTGACGACCGGCGCTAACAAGCGCCCCAACATCATCACGCTCGATGGTTGGGCCGGCACGCAGCGCTTTGGTGGCATTTGGACCGGCGACCAGTATGGCGGTAACTGGGAGTACATTCGCTTCCATATCCCCACGTATATCGGTCAGAGTCTTTCGGGCAACCCCAACATCGGCTCCGACATGGATGGCATCTTTGGCGGCGACCCCATCATCTCTGCGCGTGACTACCAGTGGAAGACGTTCACGCCCTCTATGCTTGACATGGACGGTTGGGGCACCTACCGTAAATCGCCCATGACGCACGGCGATCCCTACACAGGCATCTCGCGCTTCTACCTCAAGCTCAAGGCGCAGCTCATGCCCTATATCTACACGAGCGCGGCCTCGGCGGCCAACATCGACACGGGTAACGGCGATGCCGGCCTGCCCATGATCCGCGCCATGCTGCTTTCCGACAACTCCGAGTACGCCGCAAGCACTTCGACGCAGTACCAGTATATGTTCGGTGAGAACTTCCTAGTGGCACCGGTGTATCAGGATACCCAGGCAGACGAGAACGGCAACGACATTCGCAATGGGATTTACCTCCCCAACTACGGCACCGACGAGAATCCCACCATCTGGATCGATTACTTCTCGGGTAAGCAGTATCGCGGCGGCCAGGTTCTCAACAACTACGAGGCTCCGCTTTGGAAGCTGCCGCTGTTTGTGAAGGCCAACGCTATCGTGCCGATGTACGCCGAGAACAACAACCCCGAGGCCGTGAGCGACACCAACACCAAGGGTACCGACCGCAGCCAGCGTATCGTCGAGTTCTTCGCCACCGAGGGCGACGGCACCTTTACGCAGTACGAGGACGACGGCTCCTCCATCGAGAACAACACGACTGAGGACGATTCCTACGGCACGATCGACAATATCTCCTACGGTGAGCATGTGAGCACCGTCTACAGCTCCAAGGCCGCAGGCGGCACCGCGACCTTTACCGCCGAGGCCTCGCAGGGCGGCTACAACGGCTACGACTCCAACCGCACCACGACCTTCGTGGCCAATGTGTCCGCCAAGCCCACGAGCGTTGTCGCCAAGAACGGCGGATCCGCACTCAACGTGGTTGAGGTCGACTCGCAGGAGACCTTTGACGCCGCGACCCCCGAGGCCGGCCAGGCGGTCTACTTCTACAGCGAGACCCCCAACCTCAACCACTACGGCAGCGATGCGGACGGCACCGAGGCCGAGCAGGGCGAGAGCTTCAACAACACCAAGATCACCACGAACCCCAAGGTCTACGTCAAGTTCGCGAAGACCGATGTTGCTGCAGCGGCGCAGACGCTTGAGCTGGGCGGTTTCGTGAACGCCGACGCCACGCTCACAGCCGATCGCCTCAACGAGAACCTCTCCGCACCCACGAACCTTGCTGCCCCCGAGGACGCCACGACCCCAACGAGCATCAAGCTCACCTGGGGAAAGGTCGATGGTGCTACCTCCTACGACCTTAAGGTCGACGGCACTGTGTTTGCCGTGGGTGATGCGGCCGAGTTCACGCACACCGACCTCGCCTACAATAGCAAGCACACCTACCAGATTCGTTCGCGCAACGCCGAAGGTTACTCCGCCTGGAGCGATGTGCTCGAGGCGAACTCCGCACTCGATCCGTGGCGGAACGTCCCCGACGCCGAGGAAATCACCTGGGAGGGCTCACTTTACGGCAGCCATAAGGCCGAGCTCGCCTTCGACCATGAGTTCCAGTCGGGCGACGGCGGTTTCCACTCCGGTGGCAACGATCTGGGCAAGGCGCTTACCGTTGACTATGGACGCGCTTACAAGCTCGATAAGCTCGAGTACTATCCGCGCGATGACGCCGGCAACGGCACCGTGACCAAGATGCGTGTTGAGACGAGTCTCGATGGCGTCCACTGGACGAGCCAGGAGGTCGATTGGGCACGTTCCGCTGATTGTAAGACGGTAGCGTTTGACGGCACCGTGGCCGCCCGTTACGTGCGCATGACACCGCTCGCCTCGGTCGGCAATTTCTTCTCCGCGTCCGAGATTGCCATCTACAAGACCGACGGCACGGATGGCTTCGCCGTGGGCTCCAACCTCAACAAGGCCACGATCTCCGACGGAGACTACTCCAACATGAAGAACTATCTGGGCCTCGAGAATCGCGAGCCCGATACCCCGACGTTCGGTTCGCAGATCCGCGACCACTTCGCCGACCTCAACGATAACGGCGTTTACGACGTCTACGATTACTCGTTCACCATGGCGGGTCTTGACGGCGGCACTAAACAAAAGGGCAAGGTCGCAGGTTCGCTCGCGGTGATTCCGAGCAAGACCGAGGTCGAGGCCGGTGATGAGATCACCGTTGATGTCTATGCGGCCGACGCCAAGAACGTCAACGCCCTGGGCGCCCTCGTCAACTTCAAGAGCGACCAGTTCGAGTTTGTGTCCGAGAGCATCGCGCAGGACGGCTCGACTGCCGGCATGGAGAACCTGTCTCGCGAGAAGGTCCAGTTCGTGGACGGAACGCAGACTATCAATCTCGCCTTTGCCAACCGCGGCGATGGCAAGCTCTACAACGGTACTGGCGCGGTGGCGAGTTTCAAGCTCAAGGCCAAGACCGCCGGAAAGGTCGAACTGCCCTCGACATCTTGGCTTATCGGCCCGGCATGCGACGCACTTGAGTTTGCGAGCGACGGCACGGTGACGATGCCGGACGTTCCTCAGCCAACGGTCGCCGAGTACGCCCAGGATGCCTTCAACATCACGATGACCAACGATGAGCTCACGACCGACGACGGGACCAACGTCGAGAAACTTATCCAGCAGAAGAGCTATAACGCGCTGTTCGATAATAACGAGGGCGACAACGGCTTTGAGTTCCTGTGGAACTGGAGTGGCAACTGGGACAGCGAGGGTAAGCTACCGAGTTACGTGAAGCTTCCCACCACGATGACATTCGCATTTAAGACGCCGTCGAAACTCGATAGCGTCGAGGTCGTTAACCGCAACGGCGGCAACGGAACCGTACAGAAGATCAAGGCCGTCGTGACGTTCGAGGATGGCTCGATCCAAGAGTTCGCGGGCGGGGAGTACGATTCCTTCCTGGCTCGCTACGCCTTTGACCTCTCTGCCGAGAACAAGGGCAAGAAGGCGACCAAGGTCGAGGTCACGCCGCTTGAGGCATCGGGTGACCAGATGCTCACACTGCGTGAGGTCAACTTCAACTACACGCAGGGTGTCGAGGCCATCGAGGGTGTCGAGCTAGGCAAGAACCAGACCGAGTTCTTTGAAGGCGACATTACGCCCGTCGACGCCAAGGCTACGCCTGAGAGCGCTGGCTACCCCTATGTGACGGTCGAGAGCTCCGACCCCTCTGTGGTAAGCGTCTCCGCTGTTCAGGCTGGCGATAGCGTGAGCTACTACCTGCGTGCCAACAAGGCCGGCAAGGCAAAGATCACGGTGGCGTCGGTACTCGACCCCTCCAAGACCGCATCCTATGAGGTCGAGGTCAAGGCTGGTGTCGATACCTCTGCGCTCGTGGCAGCGCTTTCCAAGGCCGCGGGCTACAGCGAGTCCGTCTACACCAAGGATTCCTATGCAGCTCTCACCACTGCGGTCGAGGCGGCTCGGAAGCTCCTCGACAGCGGCCAGGGCAGCTATAGCAAGAAGGATGTCGCAGACGCCACTGCCAAGATCGAGAAGGCAATCGACGGCCTCAAGATGCGCCCTGTCGATGAGAAGATCCTCATCAACATGCCCGAGAACCGCAAGAACGTCAAGGTGGCCGACTTCTCGAGTGAGGCCGACTACGAGGGCAGCAACGCCGTCAACGCTCTCGACGGCGACGAGCGGACGCTTTGGCACAGCGACTGGGCCCATGGGACCGGTATGCCCCAGTATCTGAGTGTCGACCTGGGCCGCGACTACGATCTCACCGACGTTACATTCCTGCCGCGCCAGGACGGCGGCACTAACGGCGATATCTTCGAGGCCGAGATACTGGTCTCCGACACTGCCGACGGTTATGAGATGGGCACCGCCGCGTCGATGGGTACGTTCGCCTTCGACAACGACGGCCGCGTGCTCACCGACCGTGGCGACTGGAAGCAGATGAGCTTTGGCGCCGCGCGCGGTCGCTACGTGACCGTCAAGGTGATTCACGCCGGCGGTGGCGACGTTGATGCCTACTGCAGCATGGCGGAGCTCAAGTTCTACGGTACGGCCGTCCCCGATCCGGTGGCGAAGGATGATCTCGCTACCGCGATCGAAAAGGTTGATGCCGAGGTTGCTGCCGGCGACCTCAAGGCCGGTGACTACACCGAGGCCTCCTGGACGGCGCTCGAGAACGCCCTGGCGAGCGCCCGCGCCATCTTGAGCGATGAGGACGCCACGCAGGACGAGGTCGACCAGGCGCTCAGGGCGCTCGAGAGCGCCCGCGGCGCGCTCGAGAAGACCCCGGTGGTCCCGGTCGAGAATCCGACTAAGAAGCAGCTCAAGGCCCTGGTCAAGCAGGCGAAGGAGACTGACACCAGGGGCAAGACGGACGAGTCTGTCAAGGCCCTGACGGATGCCATTACCTACGCCGAGGACGTCTTGGGTGATGAGAATGCTTCCGACACCCAGCTCCAGGCGGCCTATGACCAGCTCAAGCTGGCCATTGAGAGCCTCAGGGATGCCGACTCCGGCAACCAGGGCGGCTCGGGCAACCAGGGTTCCGGCAATGGCTCGAACGGCGGCAACCAGGCGGGCAAGCCCGCAGGCGACAAGGCCCAGGGCAGCAAGAAGAACGGTTCGGCGATCCCCAATACCGGCGACCAGACGGCGGCGACCGTCGTGACCGTCGGTGGTCTCGGCGCCATCATCGCCGCGATCGGCGCTTTCTTCCATCGTCGCAGCAAGGCCAAGTAGCCCCAGCAACAGCTAAGCAAGCGTGCCCGCCGTCCCACCCAAGGACGGTGGGCATGCTTTTTGAATGTAGGCGGAAAGCTCCGACCCTTCGGCCTTAATCTCGCAAAGCATTCCGTCTCTCACCGAACACATCGGCATCGGTGGCTATACTTGAATTATTTGCAGTTAAGGGTCGCGGATTCGCTGCGTCACCGCTCTCAACAGGAGGTCTATGTTTATGGCAGATCAGAAGCCGGTTGTCGGGATCATCATGGGTTCCAAGTCCGATCTGGGCGTTATGGAAGGCTGCACCGCCGAGCTCGAGGCACTGGGTGTGCCCTATGAGCTCGTCATTGCGAGCGCGCACCGCACGCCGGCGAAGGTCCACGAGTGGGCTTCGACTGCCGCCGATCGCGGTATCAAAGTGATTATCGCCGCCGCCGGCAAGGCCGCTCACTTGGGTGGTGTCGTGGCTGCCTTTACGCCGCTGCCGGTTATCGGCGTGCCTATGAAGACGAGTGACCTGGGCGGTATGGATTCGCTGCTGTCGATGGTGCAGATGCCTTCGGGCGTGCCCGTGGCCTGCGTTGCCATCAACGGTGCCAAGAACGCCGCCATCTATGCCACACAGATTCTGGGTGCTTGCGACCCCGAGTACCGCAAGGTTATCGAGAAGATGAAGCAGGAGATGGCTGACGCCTAAGCGTTCCGCCGTTTCACCGCAGTATAAGGAGAGCCATGTCCGATTATCAGGGAAAACGATTCAAGGCTTCTCAGATTCCCGATCCGTCGAAGCCGGGTGCTGCCCGTGCGGCACAGCAGGGTCGGACATCCTCTCCTCAGCAGCCGCGCGCGCCGCGCCCCGTGACACCGGCGACGCATCGTCGACAGGACGCGCCGGCCGCATATCGTCCTTCGTCTTATAGCTTCGCTAAGAAGCCGCCCCGGTCTTCATCGCATGCCGCGCCGTCGGATCGCACCGAGCCGCCGCGCAAAAAGCGCCACTCCATTATTCCCATTCTGCTCATCATCATCGGTATCGGTCTGATTGTCGCCGCCGCCGCTATTTTTATTAATGCCCAGATTGGCTATAAGCAGGCGAGCGATTCGTATCAGAAAATCGAGAAGCAATATGTAAGCGATAAGGACGCCAGCGGCGTGCCGATTATCGACTTTGATGCGCTTGCTCAGACGAACCCCGAGATTGTGGGTTGGATTTACGTGCCGGGAACCAACATCAACTATCCCGTGGTGCAGACCAACAACAACTCCAAATACCTCAACACGCTGTTCGATGGCACGTCTAACGCCTCGGGTGCCATCTTCTTGGATAGCGATGACACCGCGCCGGGAATGGTCGACCAGCAGACCACGATCTACGGCCACCATATGAACGATGGGTCGATGTTCAACGTGATTTCGGATACGACTGACCAGGCAACGTTCGATAGCATTGAATATGTGTACTACATCACGCGCGATGCGACGTATAAGTTGCGTCCGCTGGCGACCAAGGTGGTCGAGGACACGTATGCCAAGGCGCGCACGACCAGTTTTGAGGGCGACGACGGACTCAAGAACTACCTGTCCGAGATGCTCGACGGCGCTTCTGCCGTGGCGAGTGATGCCACCGATCGTGCCGCTTCGGCAACTAAGGTTGTAACGCTTGTGACCTGTCGTTCGCTGTCGCTGAGCAACACACGCGCCGTCATGGTGCTCACGCCGGTCGAGGAATAAGTTGTTCGAGAGTAGCTAAAAAGGCCCCGTCCCAAATTGGCTACTCGACGACGGTAAGGGAGAAATGATGCTCGAGAGTGGCAAATTGATGCCTTCGATTGATGCTTGGCTGCGCGAGGCCAAGGCCGATGCTTCGGCGGCAGGCTGTGGGATGTATCTGACGCATAACGGTGTGGTGCGCGCGACGCCCAAGGCTGAGGTGCGCGGAGTCGAGACCGATGGCGTGGCGCCAGGCCACAGGGTGGGCGGCATGGTCTTTGACTACGACGCCGAAAAGGTACGGTCTGCTATCGAGACTACGCGCGCGATGCCGGGTATCGGCTATGTGCGCGTGTGGCTGGCAAGCGGCGAGCTTACCGTAGGTGACGACATCATGCTCGTGCTTATCGGCGGGGACATTCGCCCACACGTGGTCGATGCACTGCAGGCGCTCGTTGGCACCATCAAGAACGAATGCGTGAGTGAGGTCGAGCGCGAGGCATAGAGGATTGCGTCGATAGAAGGATCGTTTATAAAAATGCCCACCGGTACGTGTGATACCGGCGGGCATTTTGCGTTTTGGGCGCGGCGGGCGCTAAACGCGCGTGGCGTCCTTGGGGCTCATGGTCATGCTCTGGAAGCGGTTCTCCATGTAGTCGTTATCGAAATACTTGCCGTAGAACTGTGCGACGGGAATGTCCGGCTCCGTGCCGTTAACGCGCTGGTACCAGTAGTCGAGCGACTGCAGCGTCATGACGCCGTCGACCAGCATAATGACGGTAAAGATGACGGTGGCCGAGTAGCGGCTCTTCCAGGGGATCTTGTTGATGAGCTTAAGCAGCCTCGGTAGCAGCAGCTTGATCCAGATGAGGCCACCTAGGCCCCACAGGCAGGCAAAGCCCGTGCAGGTGCGTCCGCCCGTGAGGACCACGAGCGGATCGGGCAAACCAAACAGCGTTATGTGCGAGTAGCTCCACGAGACCACGCCAAACGCGGTCTGCATAAACCAGCCCACGAACACCTCAAAGCTCGCGCCGAGCACAGCGCTCACCAGGAAAATGATGATGGGGTTCTTTTTGTAGAAGCGGTTAAGCACCATGGTCATGAGCACGGCGCCAAATCCGTAGATGGGGCTGAAAGGACCAAACAGCATGCCGGCGCGGTCCTGGTAGACGCCCGGGTCGTTGACCGTCATGTGCCAGATGTCCTCCAAGATAAGTCCCAGTACGCAGCAGACGAAGAATACCCAGAACAGGTTGAAGTAGTTGAGCTTGATGTAGCCCTCGCCGGTCTCATCGCGGCCGAGCATGCCCTCGGCGGCGGCATCGCGGTCGAGCATCTCCTGCAGGCGGCGCTGCAGCTCGCGCTCCTGACGCAGCGTGGGGTCGACGGTGGCCGAAAGCGCGATGAGGATGCCGAGCTGAATAGCGGGGCGCAGCAAGAAGGGCCCGATACCCTGGAGCATCACGTCGACCAAAAGCTCGACGACGGTGAATGCAATAAGGATGTAGGACAGGCGGGCGGCGTTGCGGCGCTGGTTTTTGATAAGGTCCAGGCCAAAGATGATTAGGATGACGGCACTTGCCGCAGAGAGCATGATGCCGGCGACGATAAGGCCGACTGCGACGAGCGTGTTGTCGCCGAGCTTTTCGGTGGCGTTGCCGTTAACAAGTGCCGTGATGACCTGCCACATAAAGGCAGCGACCGACGGGAGCGTGCCCACGCCGGAAAGGATGCACAGGACGGCGTACACCTTAATGATGAGGGGAATCTTCTTGACCTCTGTGGCGCTGGGGACGCTAGGGTCGAGTTCGTTTCGATCCATACAGAACCTTTCTCGCTTTGTTGTAGGTTATAAGGATACGCCGCCGACCTGCCAAAAGACAGGACGAACGTCCCAATTGCAACTTTGTAATCCCCAACGGCAGACGCGGCGGCCATCTGGGGGCGCGGGCACTTACACTGGACAGACCGATAAAATGTTTGGCAACAAAACTGATTATTAGCTCGGTGGGCTTTTAAAAAGCGCTGCTCATGCGCTGGGGAGCACGTCGCGCCGTGCGTATAATAAGGCGGGTAACGCCAAAAATACGAGGCTCTGAGGGGATACCATGTCTCAAGAAACCATCCGCGCGGCCGAGCGTGCCGCGGGACAGGTGAACACCATGTCGACGTATGATCCGGACTCCGACCAGCTGCATGAGGAATGTGGCATTTTCGGCGTATGGGCGCCCGATCGCGACGTGGCTCGACTGACGTACTTTGGCCTGCGTGCGCTGCAGCACCGTGGCCAGGAATCGGCTGGAATCGCCGTGGGTGACGGCGGCACGGTTATGGTCCGCAAAGATCTGGGCCTGCTCGACCGCGTGTTCTCCAACGCCGACCTGTCGACGCTCTCCGGCCAGCTGGCCGTGGGCCACGTGCGCTATGGCACCGCCGGTGCCAAGAGCTGGGAAGCCTCTCAGCCGCACCTCTCTACCATCAACAGCGTCATTATCGCGCTCGCGCACAACGGCACCCTCGTCAACACCGACGAGCTGCGCCGTCAGCTGATCGAGCTGGGCGTGCCGTTCCTCTCCAATTCGGATTCCGAGGTCGCGACCAAGCTTATCGGCTACTTTACCCAGCGTACGGGCCACCTGCGCGAGGGTATTCGCAAGACCATGGAGCTCGTGCGCGGCGGCTACGCCATGACGCTCATCAACGAGCAGGCGCTCTACGCATTCCGCGATCCACACGGCATTCGCCCGCTCGTGCTGGGCAAGCTGGTGGACGAGGGTCTGGACCAGGCCGATGCCGCAGCCGTTTCGCAGCTGCCGTCGCAGGACGGCGCCGCGACGGTCGACTCCGCCGTCCGTGTCACGCGCGCCGGCGGCTGGGTCGTTGCTTCCGAGACCTGCGCACTCGACATCGTGGGTGCCGAGTACGTCCGTGACGTCCGTCCCGGCGAGATCTTGCGCATCAGCGCCGAGGGCCTGGTATCCGAGCAGGGCGTGCCTGCAGCCGAAGAGCCCGCCAACTGCATCTTTGAGCAGGTCTACTTTGCCCGCCCCGACTCCATCATGAACGGCAAGAGCGTCTATGCCTGCCGTTACGACATGGGTCGTCAGCTGGCACATGAGGAGCCTGTCGAGGCCGACCTGGTCATCGGCGTGCCCGACTCCGGCCTGCCGCCTGCGGAGGGGTATTCGCACGAGAGCGGTATTCCCTTTGGCGAGGGCCTTATCAAGAACCGCTACGTGGGCCGTACGTTTATCGAGCCTACGCAGGAGTTGCGCGCCATGGGCGTGCGTATGAAACTCAACCCGCTGCGCGACAACATCGAGGGCAAGCGCCTGGTCGTCATCGACGACTCCATCGTGCGCGGCACCACCATGGTGCAGCTCGTCAAGATGCTGCGCAACGCCGGCGCCAAGGAGATTCATATCCGCATCAACTCGCCCGAGGTCATCTGGCCGTGCTTCTACGGTATCGATACCGACGTGCAGTCGCAGCTTATCAGCGCCAACAAGACGGTCGACGAGATTTGCGAGTATATCGGCGCCGATTCGCTGGCCTTCCTTTCGGTCGAGGGCCTGCTTAAGGTCATGCCCAAGGGCGGTTACTGCGATGCGTGCTTTACCGGCCGCTACCCCGTGGCGATTCCCGAGAGCTTTGGCCGCGACAAGTTTATGGAGGGCTTTAAGCCCCGCAACCTGGACAAGCCGCTGCACTTTGACGACGACGCCGTGATCGAGAAATACGACGACCGCAGCTGGGAAGAGGAGCACGGCGAGGCATAAAACCTGCCATATGGGGACAGGTTTATTTTGGTAGGTTTTACCTGCTGTTTTGTTGATATGACGGCGCGTGCTGTTATGGCATGCACCGAATCGAGGACAACTATGAGCACCGTTTGGCGCCCGCGCGGCGCCACGGTAGTGGGAGAGGAAGGCTCAGATGAGCGACAGCAAGCATGTGACGTATGAGGATGCCGGCGTCGATACCGCTGAGGGCGGCCGCGCCGTCGACGCGATTAAGCAGATGGTCAAGGACACCAATCGCCCCGAGGTTATCGGCGGCATCGGCGGCTTCGGTGGCCTGTTCTCGGCTGCCGCGCTTAAGGATATGGAAGACCCGATCCTGATTAGCGGTACCGACGGCGTGGGCACCAAGCTCGTGCTCGCCCAGATCATGGACCGTCACGAGACGGTGGGCCAGGACCTGGTCGCTATGTGCGTCAACGACATTCTGGCTTCGGGCGCCGAGCCGCTGTTCTTCCTGGACTACGTCGCCATCGGTCACATCGAGGCCGAGCACATGGCAAAGATCATCAAGGGTGTGGCCGACGGCTGCAAGCTCGCGGGCTGCGCGCTCGTGGGCGGTGAGATGGCCGAGCACCCGGGCGTCATGGCTCCTGCCGACTACGACCTTGCCGGATTTACCGTGGGCGTCGTCGACCGTCCCAAGATGCTCGACCCCGCAAACGTCCGCCCGGGCGATGTGATCCTGGGCCTGCCTTCCACCGGCGTGCACTCCAACGGCTACTCGCTCGTGCGTAAGGTCATTGGCGTCGACGGCATTAAGCCGGGCACGCCCGAGGCCGCCGCTAAGGCCGAGGAGCTGGGCCGTCCGCTCGAGGAGCTCGGCGGTGCATCGCTGGCAGACGCTCTGTTGGCCCCCACGCGCATCTACGTCAAGCCGATCCTGGAGCTGCTGCGCGGCGGCGTCAACGTGCATGCTATCGCCCACATCACCGGCGGCGGTATTACCGAGAACCTCAACCGTGCACTCGCCGACGACGTCGACGCCGTGGTCACCCGCAACGGCGCCGAGATGGGTTGGGACGTTCCGCCCGTCATCACCTACGTGTCGCGTCAGGCCGAGCTCGCGCCCAACGAGGCATGCAAGACCTTCAACATGGGCGTCGGCCTGTGCCTGATCGTCGCCCCCGAGGACGAGGCCGCGGTTACCGAAGCCCTGGTCGCGCTGGGCGAGAAGCCGTTCCGCGTGGGCGAGTGCGTCGAGGGTTCCGGTAAGGTCGTGTACTCCGATGAGCGCTAACGAGCAGATGGCTGCTAGTGAGGGCCTGGGCTTTGTGCCCTACACCCGTCCGACCGGCACCGATACGGTCGAGCCGCTCAAGATCGGTGTGCTCATCAGCGGTTCGGGTACCAACCTGCAGGCGCTGATCGATCTGATCGCCGCCGGTAAGCTCAACGCCTCGATTGAGCTTGTGGTGTCGAGCCGTCCTTCGGCTAAGGGTTTGCAGCGCGCTGAGCGCGCGGGCATCCAGACGCTCACGCTGTCCAAGGATGTCTATGCCGACCCTATTGCCGCCGACGAGATCATCGCGCACGAGCTGCTCGAGCGCGGCTGCGAGTACGTGGTGATGGCCGGCTATATGCGCATGGTGCACACACCGCTGCTGGCGGCGTTTCCCAACCGCGTGGTCAACTTGCATCCGGCGCTGCTGCCGAGCTTTACCGGTGCGCATGCGATTGACGATGCCTTTGCGCGCGGCGTCAAGGTAACTGGCGTGACCGTGCATTTTGCCAACGAGGTCTACGACAACGGTCCCATCATCGCCCAGCGTGCGCTGGCTGTCGAGGAGGGCTGGGATGTCGACGCGCTCGAGGAGCACATCCACGCGATTGAGCACGTGCTGTATCCCGAGGTCGTGCAAATGCTCGCCGACGGCCGCGTCCACGTGCTGGAGAGCGGCAAGGTCGCAATTGATGCGCCCCGCGTCTAGCGGCGCACAGTACAATTTAGTTGAGTGGTCAGGGTGGTCATTGGCGCCAAGGCGCGCGTGGCCACCTTTTGTTTTGGGTAGTCATCGGGGACGTTCCTGAATGACTAGGTGAGAGAGGTGAGCGCATGGCGGATAACGAAGCGTTGTTTACGCCTGAGCTGGTGTTTTTTGATTGGGAGTGTGCGACGCCGGGTGAGGTGTTTGCGCAACTCGAGAGTGAGCTTGCTCCGCGCGGCTACATTGCCGACGGTTGGCTCGACGCCGTTCGCACGCGCGAGGATGCCTATCCCACGGGTCTTGCCATGCCGGCGGCAAACATTGCCATTCCGCATACCGATCCGGGGTTTGTGGCCAAGCCCTATATCGCGGTGGTGAAGCCCTCCGCGCCCGTGACATTTAACGCTATGGCTGGCATGGGCGCTCCGGTGCCGGCGCAGATCGTCATCAATCTGGGCATCGCCGAGCCGGGCGGCCAGGTCGAGGCTCTGCAGGCGCTCATGAACATCTTTATGGACGCCGATGCCGCAGCCGACGTGCTCGGCCAGACCACGCCGCAGGGCATGGTCGACGCCATCCGCCGCCACTTCTAAGGTGGGGCTAAGCCGGCACCTAGGGACGTTCCTTATGTGCCGGCACTTGGGGACTGTCCCTAACTGCCGGCAGAAAAGGAACGTCCCTAACTGCCGGCTGCCAGAGCTGTCCCCTTTGCACCAAAATGGTGCAGATTAACCTGTCCCCAATGCACCAAGCGTGCCGCGGGGGCTGCGTTGTGACACAATGGCGTTTGTTCGATTCGTTATGCGAAAGGCCAACTATGGCAAATAAGAAAAAGAACCCCGCACTCGAGCCGACGCCCGAGCAGCAGGCTCGCGCCGCCTCCAACTCTCGCAAGAAGCAGCGCAAGACCCGCGTGTCCAAGACCGTCAAGATCGTTCTGGTGGTCATCGGCGTGCTGGCGATGCTGCTTTCCGTCTCGGCGATGGCGTGCTCCGGCCTTATGTCGCAGGCCGAGGACACCTCGGGCTACAAGCTGACCGGCGGTGTTGCTGCTACTATCAACGGCACCAACCTCACCGAGGACACCGTGACCAAGCAGATCATGAGCATGCGCACGTCCTACGGCTACACCAAGGACAAGGACTGGGCGCAGTATCTGGTCGACAACGACCTCACGCCCAAGAAGTATCGCAAGCAACTCATCGACTCCTACACGCAGCAGATTCTGCTTCAACAGGCACAGAAGGAGAACGGCGTGACGGTGTCGGACGAGGAGGTCGAGAAGGCTTGGAAGGACGCGTGCAAGAGCGCGGGCGGTGCCAAGGCCTTTAAGAAGACCCTCAAGACCTACGGCTATACCGAGGATACCTACAAGGATTCGCTCAAGGAGAGTCTGGCGCAGCAGAAACTCAAGGATGCCGTCGCGCCCACGAGCAAACCCAAGGACAGCGAGATTGTCGATTACATCAACGAAAACCTGTCCAGCTACAACGACGCCCGTCGCTCGTCGAACATCCTGATCAAGGTTGATTCCGACGCTTCCGACGAGGACAAGGCTGCCGCCAAGGCCAAGGCGCAGGAGTGCCTGGACAAGATCAACTCCGGTGAGCTGAGCTTTGAGGACGCCGTTGAGCAGTACTCCGAGGACACCGGTTCCAAGGAGAAGAAGGGCGATGTGGGCTGGGATAAGCTCACCACCTTTGTCGACAGCTACCAGACGGCGCTCGAGGGGCTCAACAAGGGCGACGTGAGCGAAGTCATCGAGTCGACCTATGGCTACCACATCATCAAGTGCACCGACTACTTCCATGTCGATAATCAGGTTGATGACATCAACCAGGTGCCCAAGGCCATCAAGAAGTACGTCTCCAACGTGGTGAAGACGCAGGCGGCCAGTACCGCGTACAGTGAGTGGCTGGAGCAGTACAAGAAGGACGCCGACATTACCGTCAACCCCATGCCCAAGGACGTACCCTATAACGTGAGTCTGAAGGGCATCACCAAGAGTTCGACCGACGATTCGTCGACGACTGAGTAATCATGGGGCGGTGCTCGCGCGAGTGCCGCCCACGCTATTAGAGAGGATTTGCAGATGACCAACGAAGAGCTGCAGAAGGAAATGATCGCGGCCATGAAGGCCAAGGACAAGGTTCGCCTGTCCATCATTCGCCAGGTTAAGGCCGAGGTGAAGAATATCGAGGTCAATGAGCGCCGCGATGTGACCGAGGAAGACGTCAACAGCATGATCAAGCGTCTGATCAAGCAGACGAGCGAGACACTGGAGATGTCCATCAAGGCCGGCACCGACCAGGAGCGTACCGACAACCTGACCGAGCAGGTCAAGATTCTGGAGAGCCTGCTGCCCGCGCAGGTTTCGGGCGAGGAGCTCGAGGCTCTGATCGAGCAGGTCATCGCCGAGCTGGGCGCCACGTCCAAGAAGCAGATGGGCCAGGTTATGGGTGCACTCGGCAAGGCCACTGGCGGCAACTTCGATAAGCCGGCCGCGGCAAAGATCGTCGGAGCCAAACTCGCGTAATTTGTTACGCGGTTTTACCAAACCGCGTAACGGCTCGACGCTGCAAACCCGTACACGCGGCAATCTGACGTTCAATTTCAAGGGCGCGACCATAAGGTCTGCGCCCTTTCATTTCACGTCACCTTGCTCGCGTGTACGGGTTTTCGCTGACTTATGCTCAACAAGGGCGGTTGGGCGCTCACTGGGGACAGACTTAAATGAGTGCCCAATGAGTGGGTGGAAGATTGCGGGTTCTTTACGGGAATGTAGTGTGGGCTGCGGAAACGTGGTTCTTTCCGTACAATAGTTCAACTCGTGTAAACGCAGGGAAGGGACATTCATGGCAGACATGATCGAGATCAAGCATCTCAACAAGTACTTTGGCGACCTGCATGTGCTCAAAGATATCAACCTCACCGTCAAGCGCGGCGAGAAGCTCGTAATGATCGGGCCTTCCGGCTCGGGTAAGTCGACGCTCATCCGCTGTGTCGATTATCTTGAGGAGCCCACGTCGGGCGAGGTCATCATCGACGGTACGCCGCTCACTAAGAAGAATCACCTGGAAATGGCTCGCAAATATAGCTCCATGGTGTTTCAGCAGTTCAACCTGTATCCCAACATGACGGTGCTGGGCAATCTGACGCTCGCGCCCATCAAGCTGCAAAAGAAGAGCAAGGAGGAGGCGACCGAGATCGCCGTCGCCGCGCTCAAGCGCGTCGGCATGGCGCATAAGGCCGGCGAGTATCCGCAGAACCTCTCGGGCGGTCAGCAGCAGCGCATCGCCATCGCCCGTGCCCTGTGCACCAAGCAGCCCATCATCCTGTTTGACGAGCCGACCTCGGCGCTCGACCCCGAGATGGTCCAGGAGGTTCTGGACGTTATGATTGAGCTCGCGCAGGAGGACATCACCATGATCTGCGTGACGCACGAGATGGGCTTTGCGCGCCAGGTGGCCGACCGCGTCATCTTTATGGAGGACGGCCGCATCCTGGAGGAGGGCACGCCCGAGCACTTCTTCGATAACCCCGAGAACCCGCGCTGCCGCGAGTTCCTGTCCAAGATTCTGCACTAGGCGCGGTGATGGACATGACGGATATGACGAGGGCGGCCGTGTCGCGCCGTCACTTTTTGCAGCTGGCGGGCGCCGGCATGCTCGCGCTGACGGGGACCGCGCTCACCGGTTGCGGCAACTCCACCAGCGGCGAGGGTTCCGACAAGGGATCCAAGCTTGCGGCCATCAAGTCGCGCGGCCATCTGAATGCCGGCGTCAAGAAAGATGTTCCCGGCTACGGCTATTACGACACCGCCAAAGGCCGCTTTGAGGGCATGGAAGTCGATTTGTGCTACCAGATCGCCGCCGCTGTCTTTGGCGTGAGCTACAAGGAAGCCCGTGCCCAGGAGCTTGTCGAGTTTACCGACGTAACGCCCAAGACACGCGGCCCGCTGATCGATAACGGCCAACTCGACGTGGTCGCAGCGACCTACACCATCACCGACGAGCGCAAGAAGAGCTGGGATTTCTCGACGCCGTACCGCACCGACTACGTGGGACTCATGGTCAAGAAGCGTTCGGGCTTTACCTCGATTGAGGACCTGGACGGCAAGGTCATCGGCGTGAGCCAGGGTGCCACCACGCAGGGCCTGATCGAGCAGATGATCAAGGACAACGGCTTTAGCTGCAAGCCCGAGTTTAGGGCCTTTAGCGGCTACCCCATCATCAAGAGCTCGCTCGACGCCGGCAATATCGACGTCTTTGCCATGGACCGCTCCACGCTGGCCGGTTACATGAACGAGACCGTTGAGCTGTTGCAGCCCGAGGTCAAGTTTGGCGAGCAGGGCTACGGCGTGGCGACCAAGAAGGGCTGCGACCTTTCGGCCGTGGTCGATCAGGTGATTTGCGATCGTCTGGCCGACGGCTGGCTCGACCAAGAGGTCAAGACCTGGGGTCTTGTATAGGCGCATCGTCCAAGGAAGGAATCAAATGCTCGAAGGATTATTTGACGCCGACCGTTGGTCGACGACATTTCAAAACATGGGGCCCTTCTGGGAGGGCTTTGGCGTGACGCTACAGGTGGTCGTTGCCGGTCTGCTGCTGTCGCTGGTGCTGGGCACGCTGCTGGGTGTGTTCTCTACCACCCGTTCGCGCGTGCTGCGCGCCATAAGCCGCGTATACGTGGAGTTTTACCAGAACACCCCGTTGCCCGTGCAGGTGCTCTTTATGTACATGGCTGGTCCGCAGTTTTTGCAGGCCATAACCGGTGCCGACCAGCCGGTGCGCATCGCGCCGTTCGTGCTGGGCTTCTTGGGCGTGGGCCTGTATCACGCGGCCTACATCTCGGAGGTCATCCGCACCGGTATCGAGGCGGTTCCGCGCGGTCAGATGGAGGCGGCGCAGAGCCAGGGCTTCACCCGTGCGCAGGCGTACTGGTACATCGTGCTGCCCCAGACATTCAAGATCATTCTGCCGCCGCTGTGCAACCAGGCACTCAACCTAGTCAAGAACACGTCGGTGCTGGCGCTTGTGGCCGGCGGCGACCTTATGTACCGTTCCGACAACTTTGTGAGTCTGTACGGTTACCTGCAGGGATACATCGTCTGCTGCCTTATGTACTTCATCATCTGCTTTCCGCTCGCCATGCTGGTGCAGTGGCTCGAGCGCCGCTCCAAGGAGCGTCCGCGCGGCGTGAGCCTCGCCGAGCTGGGGCTCGACAACGTAGAGGAGGCCTAGCGCATGGAAATCTTCAACGCGACCAACCTGCTCTACATTTGGGGCGGCTTTGTTAAGACGATCGAGATCTCGGCGCTGTCGATCTTTTTCTCGCTCATCTTTGGCACGGTGCTGGCGCTTGTTAAAAGCTATGCGCCCCGCCCGTTCCGTATTTTGGTGAGTGCCTATATCGAGCTGTTCCGTTGCACGCCGAACCTGCTGTGGATCCTGTTTATCTACTTTACGGTGCAGGGCTTGGACATTGTGATTTCGACCATCGCCTTTACGCTGTTTACCAGCGCTGTTATGGCCGAGATTGTGCGCGGCGGCCTCAACTCGATTCCGCGCGGCCAGTTTGAGGCAGCGCAGAGCCAAGGCTTCGGCTTTTTTGCCACCATGCGCTACATCATTCTGCCGCAGACGTTTAAGACGATCATTCCGGCGCTGTTTAGCCAATGCACGACCGTCATTAAGGACAGCTCGTATCTTTCGGGCATTAACGTGGCCGAGCTCATGTACACGGCAAACGTCGTGATGGCCCACGCGATTGATCTGTCGCAGGTACTTATGCTCTACGGCCTGGTGTTTGCGATGTACTTTATGCTCAACTTTGGTATCTCGTTGTTGGTGAGGGCATATCAACGCCGCATCGTGGCCGCATAGTCCTGCTTCCCCAAGCACGGCACCTTGCCCCTCAATCGTCGCTTGCGTACATTTAGTACGCGGCGCTCCTCTTTCGGGGCAATCTGCCGCACTTGGGAAACCAGGACGGTCGTAAGTGACAAAATGGGAATCAGGAATTGCCTTTTCTCATTTGTTAGAAAGGAATCGCGATGAGCGATCTGGAGAACAAGAAGAGTCCTGTGGTCATTACCATCGCGCGCGACTTTGGTGCCGAGGGCCACGAGATCGGACGCATCCTCGCCAACGAGTTGGGGATTCCTCTGTACGACAACGAGCTGCTGGTGCGCGCGTCGCTGCGTGCGGGCGAGTCGCTCGATAAGATGGCCGCCTACGACGAGCGTCTGGCTGTGGAGAACATGGCGTTTCTGCCCGACCGCTACGACGCGCGCTCGTACTCGGACAAGTTGTTCCAAAAGATGAGCCAGGTGATTTTGGACCTGGGCGAGACCGAGAGTTGCATTATCGAAGGCCGCCTGTCCGATTATCTGCTTCACAACAACCCCAACCACATTGCCGTGTTGGTGACCGCACCCTTTGAGGACCGCGTCGAGATCGTGCGCAAGAAGCGCGGCCTTAACAAAAAGAAGGGCGCCAAGCTGGTCAAGCAGCAGCAGAAGGCGCGCGAGGCGTTCTACAAGCGCTACAGCGCCGGAAAGTGGAAGATGACGAGCGGCAAGGACATCGTCGTCAACCGCGCCAAGTTGGGCCGCGAGGGCTGTAAAGACGTCATCGCCGCAGCCTACCGCTATAAAGTGGCGCAGCTCGAAGGCTAGCCGACCAAAACCACCACAAAGGGGACAGGCACCTTTGTGGTGGTTTTTGTTTTAGGCTGAGGGGAAGGCCTTGGCGGCAGTGCCTATCCTCGGCTTTTGCATAGTCTCGATCTGTAACACCAAGCCAGCGAAAATGGCTCTAACTGTTACAGATTGAGATGAACCGTTCGGCCGTCAGCCCAACGTCTTGATCTGTAACACCAGGCGGCATATTTGGTCTCTAACTGTTACAGATTGAGATGCAGCGTGGCCGGCCGGCACAATATCTCAATCTGTAACAACTGCAGGGCTCAACGGACTCCAGCTGTTACAGATTGAGACAAAACGACCGGGCAAGTCCCAAACCACCACAAAGGTGCCTGCCCCATCGTGGTGGTTTGGGCGGCCGGCATAAAAAAGTCCCCGCCGGGCGTGTGCTCGACGGGGACTTTGCCGTTTGATGGCTAGCACTGCAGGTGATTACTCGCCCAGCAGGCTCTTGGTGATGGAAGCGGCGGCCTTCTTGCCGGCGCCCATCGCCAGAATGACCGTAGCGGCACCGGTGACGATGTCGCCGCCGGCCCAGATGCGGGGATCGGTGGTCTGGCCGGTCTCCTCGTCGGCAACGATGTAGCCCCACTTGTTGAGCTCCATCTTGCCGCCGATCTTCTTTGCGAAGGGGTTGGCGTTGGTGCCGATAGCCGAGATCGCGACGTCGCAGGGAATCTCCTCGATGGCGCCCTCGATGGGCACCGGGCGACGGCGGCCGGACTCGTCGGGCTCGCCGAGCTCCATCTTCTGGACCTTGACGGCGCACACGGAGCCGTCCTCGCCAGCGACAAACTCGAGCGGGGAGACGAGCGGCAGAACCTCGACGCCCTCGGCCTTAGCATGGTGCAGCTCGGCGCGACGGCAGGGCATCTCGTCCTCGGTACGACGGTAGGCGATGATGGCGTGCTCGGCGCCCAGGCGCTTGGCGGTACGGACGGCGTCCATAGCCACGTTGCCGCCACCAAAGACGACGACGTTCTTGCCGTGCTTGGTGGGGGTGTCGTACTCGGGGAACTTGTTGGCCTTCATCAGGTTCACGCGGGTGAGGTACTCGTTGGCGAAGAAGACGTTGGGCAGGTTCTCGCCGGGGACGTTGAGGAACTTGGGCAGGCCAGCGCCGGTCGCCACGTAGATGGCGTCGAAGCCCTGCTCGAACAGCTCCTCGGCCGTGGCCATGTTGCCCACGACGGAGTTGTACTCAAACTTGACGCCCATGTCCTCCAGGCCGTCAATCTCGCGCTTGACGACCGCCTTGGGCAGACGGAACTCGGGGATGCCGTAGACCAGCACGCCGCCGCCGGTAAAGAAGGCCTCAAAGACGGTGACGTCAAAGCCGTTACGGGCGAGCTCGCCGGCGCAGGTGATGCCGGACGGGCCAGAGCCCACGACGGCGACCTTCTTGCCGTTCTTGGGGGCCATCTTGGGCGTGGAGGCGAGCTCGGGGCGGTCACCCAGGAAGCGCTCGAGCTGGCCGATGGCCACGGGCTCGGACTTCTTACCACGGATGCACTTGCCCTCGCACTGGTTCTCCTGCGGGCAGACGCGACCGCAGATGGCGGGAAGCATGGAGTCCTCGCGGATGGTATCGAGAGCGCCGCCGAAGTCCTTCGCGCGGATCTGCTCGATAAAGCGGGGAATGTTGATGTTGACGGGGCAGCCCTCAACACAGAACGGCTTCTTGCAGTTGAGACAGCGCTCGGCCTCGGCCAGCGCCATCTCCTCGGTGAAGCCCTTGTCGACGGGGCGGAAGTCGCAGGCGCGCTCGGCAGCCGGCTCCTCGTTATCGGGGGTGCGGGGCGACTTCATATCGGCAACGAAACGACCGTTAACTAGTGGCATGCGCAGCTCTTTTCCTCATAGGCCTTGAGGGACGCGCCCTCTTCGGAACGGTAAGCGGCCTGGCGGGCACGAAGGTCATCCCAGTCGACCAGGGTGGCATCGAAGTCGGGGCCGTCGACGCAAGCGAACTTGGTCACGCCGCCCACCTCGACGCGGCAGCAGCCGCACATACCGGTGCCGTCAACCATGATGGGGTTGAGCGACGCGGTGATGGGGGTGTCGTACTTCTGGGCGGTGAGGGTCGAGAACTTCATCATCGGAACGGGGCCGACGCAGAAGACCTGGCTCACGGCCTTGTCCTGCAGCAGGCGCTCCAGCGGAGCGGTGACAACGCCCTGCTCGCCATAGGAGCCGTCGTCAGTGGTGATGTGGATGTGGTCCTCGTCGAGGAGCTCGCGGAACTGGTCCTCCATGAGCAGGAGGTCCTTGGTGCGGGCGCCCATGATGGCGTGCACCTCGTGGCCGGTCTCGACCAGGTGCTTGGCGACCGGGAAGGCAATTGCCAGGCCGACGCCGCCGCCAATGACGGCGCAGGGGCCCTCAGCCATCTCGGTGGGAACGCCCAGCGGGCCCACGACGTCGCGCAGCGACTCGCCGGCCTCGTAGGTGGAAAGCATCTCGGTGGTCTTGCCGATCACCATGAAGATGAACTCGACCCAGCCCTCGTCACCGTTCCAGCCGGCCAGGGTAAACGGGACACGTTCGCCCGTCTCGTTGGCGCGAACCATGAGGAACTGTCCAGCGTGCGCATGCTTGGCGATTGCAGGCGCCTCGATGCGGAACTTGAACACCTTCTCCGAGAACTGCGTCTTCTCCAGGATCTTATACATAGAACCCCTCTCTTGTTAGGGCCGCCGAACCGTGCCTCCACGGAAATGGACGGTAGCCCGAATAAAACCGTACGCGCACAGGCGTTGTGCAGACATACGGTGCAAATTATACCCTCATGGACATGTCGCTTACGTGTGTCTTCGGCGGTCGGGAAAAGGGTTTATCCACTTCGGCCTACCAAAGGGGGAGAGGTTTATTTTGGCAGGTTTTATCAGGCAAAACGGCAAAGGGGGCCGGCCTCGCGCATCGGTGAGGCCGGCCCCCTTTGGGGCGTTATGCATGTATGGTGGCAGCGTGTTTATTGCGATGTGCCGACTGCGGCGTTTACGCAGATAAAACCTGCCGAAATAAACCTGTCCCTAAATGGTAGGTTTTAGTGCTTGCCGTTGGCGGAGGCGGAGCCGTTGACGTGGTCGCGGGCATAGATCACGCCGTGCACGATTGCCAGGCCGGCGGCGTCTGCGGCGCGGGCGCAGGTGTCCTGGAAGTCCTCGGCCTCGCGGGCGCGCAGCTGCTTGAGCACGTAGTCGGCGACAGCCATCTTGCCGGGAGGGTTGCCGATACCGGTGCGGATGCGGCTGAAGTCGCGGCTGCCCATCTTGTCGATGATGGAGCGCAGGCCGTTGTGGCCGGCGTGGCCGCCGCCCACCTTAACACGCACATCGCCGGCGGGAATATCGAGCTCGTCGTGGATTACGAGCAGCTCCTCGGCCTTGATTTTGTACTCGCGGCAGAGCTTGGAGATGGGGCCGCCCGAGGTGTTCATGTATGACTGCGGCTTGACCAGCACAATCTGGCGCTTGCCGCCCTCTTCCTCGGCATCGTTGATATTGATGAGCGCGACCTCGGCGCCGGCCTGGTTTTTCCAGTACGTGACGCCGGCCTGACGGGCCAGCTCATCGATCGCCTTAAAGCCGGCGTTGTGGCGGGTCTCGGCATATTCCTCACCCGGGTTGCCGAGTCCGGCAACCATGCGAATCTTAAGCGGCTGTGCAGCTGCCATGTTCATCCTTTCGTTGATTTGTCGCCTGCTATGGTGAGCGACCCTGTTGCCGCTGTCAAATGGAGGGTAATTGAGGGCGTTTGGGGGCGTTTGGACGGACGTCGAAATCCGAGGTGGACAGTTAGTTCAGATACGTATAAGTTCTGAGGACTCGAATTACTCAATTCAATGCCGATACGTTGTTTTGGAGCTTTAGTTAGTCCATATGGCGCTGTTTTGAAGTCTACCCTGCCTTCAAATAGGGCGAATGGTATAGAGATAGCTGCAAAACAGTCTAATTCAATGCGTCCATTTATACGTATTTGAACTAACTGCCCAGCCCTGCTCGACGGCGCACGGGTGATTCGCCGTTTAGACCGGCGCGAGGCCGGTTCCGGCCCGCAGAGCGTTGAGCCAAGCGGCCTGACGCTTGCGATAGCCCTTGATACGGTACCGGAATCGGACTCCTGCGAGTCGATGCATCGTTTGGGCGAAGGCTTCGAGTGCAACAAGGTCTTTCATTTGGTCGCGATTGATAACCAGGACGTGGATGCCCATGGCCTTGAGGCCATTATTTCGATTGCCATCGTGGATGCGAGCGTTTTGAAGCTCATGCCCAATTCCGTTGTATTCGTTGTCGACTCCGGCTGCCGGGCAATATAGGTCGCAGATGGCATAGGGGATGCCCGAGGACATGTTGGCCGCAAGAGTATCGAAGTCGATTCGATGGTTGAGTAGCAGGCCTCCCATGGGCAGGCTGCAACATCCGAATCCGCCAAAGCGCATGGGCGCTCCGAGAACGGCAAACATTAGGGATTCGGCTGGGGATGCGGATCCAGCCCGGGCGAGTTTGACTGCCGTGCGAAACGAGGCGTATGAGCTACTTTTGGCGAACCGTGCGACCGCCTCGAGCTCTTCGATGGTCGTGGCGGGCTCGCATTTGTAGTGCGCCTGTTCATAGCGGGTTTCGTTCTGTTGTTCGGCCGCTGACTGGTTGCCCAGGCAATCAAGATCGCCCGTCGCTTCGTAGCCATCGCCCTTGGGCCAGATGTCGTCATGGGCAATGGGGTATGTTGCCCCGGGAGGAAGGGAGTAAGTTCCGACCAGTTCCATGAGAAGCATCAAGGTTTTGGCGACTGATTCATTTTTAGAACAAAGCATGGCTGTCATGGCAGGAGACGTTGCGTAGATGTCGGCCTCGACGTGCATAATTGCACCTTCAGGAAGCGGAGCGGAGAGAATATGCTGAAGAAGTCGCTTGTCGGGGCGTCGGTTGCCTTCGTTTGAAACGAGAAGATCGAGCAGCTCGGAATCATCTTCATTCCAGGCGTCGAGTATCGAAAGTGCGCCAAAGTCTATCGCGTCATTATTGGGAATGCAGCTAGCCAAGGCCTGTGCTTGCTGTTCACTATCAATGGAGCTCCAGGGTAGGGCAGAGTACGCCCGTCGTGCGCGACGAATTGCGCGGAGGGCGGAGAAATGTGAAATCACGGTCGTCATAGCTATAACGTACTAAGTTGGCGGCAGAATGCGACCGCCATACCGTTCTTTTCGCTCAGCGGGGTGCTGGGCGCCATGAACGGCCGGGTGTTAGGAAATCGGTGGAATCGGTTGAGGGGATTGCAGGAAATTGAGCTCTGCCGAGAAGGTTGACGATGGCTACTGGACAGTTAGTTCAGATACGTATAAGGCGGCGGGCGTTCGAGGTGTTTCTAAGGGCCTTCGAGGGCGATTTGAAGATAATATATGCGGCGGTTGTACTCGAAAACGATGAGCTTCGGGCGGCATGGCATCCGCCGGGGAGCTCAGAAGGCTCCGAACGGACCTTTGGAGCTTTAGAAAATACGTATCTGAACTAACTGTCCAGGGCGGATTGGCGAGGAATAGAAAAAGGGTCGGAAGCGAGCTTCCGACCCTTTAAAAACATCAAAGATGATGCGATACGCGTTGGACTACAGCGCGAAGTCGCCGCCGACGAGCGTGGAGACGGGCTCCTCGTGGTAAACGGCGGAGATGGCCTGAGCGAACTCCTCGGCGACCGAGATGGTCTTGATCTTGCCGCCGACCTCGACGGGGATGGCGTCGGTGACGACGCACTCGACGATGGGGGCATCGTTCAGGCGCTCGATGGCCGGACCGGAGAAGATGCCGTGGGTGGCGCAGACGTAGATGTCGCCGGCGCCCATAGCCTTGAGCTCCTTGACGTTGGCGCACAGGGTGCCAGCGGTGTCGATCATGTCGTCGTTGATGATGCAGGTCTTGCCCTTGATGTCACCGATGATGCCCATGACCTCGGCGGCGTTGTGGCGCGGACGGCCCTTGTGGGCGATGGCCAGGTCGCAGCCGAGCATGTCGGACAGCTTCTTGGCGGCCTTGGCGCGACCCACGTCGGGGGAGACGACAACCAGGTTGTCGGTGTCGAAGTGCATGTCGTTGTAGTACTGGCCAAATAGCGGCAGTGCGGACAGGTGGTTAACCGGGATATCGAAGAAGCCCTGGATCTGGCCCTGGTGCAGGTCGAGGGTGATGATGCGGTTGACGCCGGCACGCTCGAGCAGGTTGGCGACGAGGCGGGCGGTGATGGGCTCGCGCGGGCCGGCCTTGCGGTCCTGGCGGGCATAGCCGTAGTGGGTGATAACGGCGGTGATGGAGCGGGCGGATGCGCGCTTGGCAGCGTCGGTGGCGATGAGCAGCTCCATGAGCATGTCGTTGACGTTGCCGCCGGCCACGGACTGAATCAGGAAGACGTCGGCGCCGCGGACGGTCTCGTCGTAGCGGGCGTAAATCTCACCATTGGCGAACTGCTTTAGCGTAAGGCCCGAAAGCTCGACCCCAAGGTACTCAGCGATCTTCTGAGCGAGGGGACGGTTGGAGGAACCGGAATACACGCGGATGGACTTGCGCATATTCTCCGACTTCTCGGGATCATTAATCGGCATTACCCTTCTCCTTTATATCGAATGCCATATAGATGCCTTGTTGCATTGTAACCGCGCGACGGGGTTTATCGAGTCTTGATAACGTCTTTACCGTCAACGGACACGAACCGACCACTCATCCGGTCGCGCAGGTCAGCATAGAAAAAGGAGCCGTCCCCATGGGAACAGCTCCTTAGATGCTTGGTAAAACGTTATACCTCGTCGTCCTCGCGCAGGCGTCGGCGGTAATCGGCGGCCCAGCCCTCAATATTTACCTGACGGGCGCGGCCCAGACCAAGTGCGTCGGCCGGGACCGGCTCGGTGATGACGGAGCCAGCGGCCACGAGCGCGCCGTCGCCGATCTGGGCGGGCGCGACCATCATGGTGTCGGAGCCAATGAAGGCATCCTTGCCGATGACGGTCTTGTGCTTGTGCACGCCATCGTAGTTGCAGGTGATGGAGCCCGCGCCCACGTTGACGCCGGAGCCCATGGTGGTGTCGCCGATGTAGGACAGGTGCGGCACCTTGGAGCCCTCGCCGATCGTGGACTTCTTGATCTCCACGTGCGTGCCGGCCTTGGAGCCGTCGAGCATGTGGGTACCCGGGCGCAGGTAGGCGCGCGGGCCGCAGTCGACGCCGTTCTCGATGACGGCCTCGATGGCGATGGTCTCATCGATGGTGCAGCCGCTGCCGACGGTGGTGTCGGTGAGACGGCTGTTGGGGCCGAGCTGGCACTCCTCGCCCACGGCGACGTGGCCGATCAGGTGCGTCTGCGGCCACACGACGGTATCGCGGCCGATAACGGCATCGGGGCCGATCCAGGCCTGCGTGGGGTCGATGAAGGTAACGCCCTCGGCCATCCAGTGCTCGTTGATGCGGTCGCGCGCGATGGCGGTGAGCTGTGCGAGCTGGATGCGGCTGTTGACGCCCAGGCCGTCGCGGTAGTCGTCGCAGTGGAAGATGGAGACTGCCTGGCCATGACCCTTGAGGATTTCGAGCATGTCGGGCAGGTAGTACTCGGCCTGCGCGTTGTCGTTGCCGATCTCGTTAATGTGGGCGGCGAGCTGCGCGCCATCAAAAGCGTAGCAGCCGGCGTTGCACTCCAGCAGCGTGGCGGCCTGCTCGGGCGTGCAGTCCTTCTGCTCGATGATGCGCTCGATCTGACCATCGGCGCCCAGCTTGATGCGGCCGTAGCCGAAAGGATCGGGCGGGGTCATGGTCATGACGGTGCAGGCGAGCTCGCCGGTGGCGACGGTTTGCGCGAACTTGGCGACGGTGTCGGCGGTGATGAGCGGCAGGTCGCCGTTGAGCACCACGACGGGGCCTTGCGTGATGCCACAGGCCTCGAGTGCGACCTTCACGGCGTGACCGGTGCCCAGACGCTCGGTCTGCTCGACGCACTCGACCTTGGTGGCGCTGTTGGCGTAGGCGCCGTCGATGAGGGCGCGCATCTCGTCGGCATGGCTGCCGATGACAACCACGACGCGGCTGCAGCCGGCCTTGATGGTGGCGTCGACGATCCACTGAACCATGGGCTTGCCCAGGATCTTGTGCGAAACCTTGCAGTGGTTCGACTTCATGCGGGTGCCCTCGCCGGCAGCGAGGATAATTGCGGTTGCGTCCATGTGATCTCCTGTTACGTTATAGAGACGTGTGTTTGGAAACGATACACGGCGCAATATGATACCGCAGGCATATGACGAGCGCGTAACGATTGACGCATTGCCGCCGATGTCGGTGCCGTTGACGCGGTGTTTGCGCTGGTTGTGTATGGTGGCGGCGCTGCGGCGTTGACGTTTGAGCGAGGGGATGGGGTGCCCGTGGATATCATGCGAGAGGAATCGGGCAACGAGCCCGTCGCGGCATTCTCGATGTCGCATCCGGCTGTGCCGGCACTCTATATAGCGCTGACGCTGGGGCTCACTATGTTCTCGATGCAGCCGGTACTGATTGCGCTGTCACTTGCGGGCGGGCTGGCGTATGGATTTGCGACGCGTGGGGCTGCCCGCACGTTGGGGGCGCTTCGCTGGCAGCTGCCAGTGATTTTGATTATCGCGCTGGTCAATCCTCTGTTTAGCGCCTCGGGCTCGACGGAGCTGTTCCGTATTGGCATGCGCGCGGTGTATCTGGAGAGCATGGTATACGGCCTGTGCATGGGCGGGCTGTTTGTGGCGAGCGTGCTGTGGTTTGGGGCCGCGGCGTCGATGCTCGAATACGACAAGGTGCTCGCGCTGCTGGGTAATGCCGCACCGGTGATTGCGCTCATGATCTCGATGTGCATGAGGCTTATCCCGCAGTTTTTGCGCCGCGGTCGTACGGTGCTGGCGGTGCAGGATGCGATTGATGTGCCGGGCCGCGCGCCGGCCGACCCCGTACGCTCGCGCCTGCGGGCGTCGAGCGTGTTGATGGGCTGGGGCATGGAAGATTCGCTGGAGCGCGCGGACGCGATGCGCTCGCGCGGGTGGGGTGCTGCGACGCGTCGTACGACGTATGCGCGGTATCGACTGGGGCGCAGCGACGTTGCCGCGCTGGCCGGGCTCGCACTGTTTGGTGCTGTCGCGGTGGCGGTGGCGTGGACCGCGACGACGCAGTATTCGTTTTATCCGCAGCTCTCGGTTCCGGCGCCGTGGCTGGGCTATGTCGTGTACGCTGCCTGGATGATGCTGCCTTGCGCGTTGCACGCGATTGATGAGAAGAGGTTTGGCTGATGGCTCGGTTGGATAGGGGCCCGGTGTCGGGCGCGGCGTGCGGCCCGGATATTCCGGCGATTGAGGTGCAGGGCCTTAGTTTTGCCTATCCCGGGGCCGAGGCACCGGTGCTCGAGGGGCTTGATTGGCGTGTTCCCCAAGGTGCATTTGCGCTGCTTGTTGGCGGTACCGGATCGGGTAAGTCGACGCTGCTGTCGCTGCTCAAGCCCGAGATCGCTCCGGCGGGCGAGCGCACTGGTGATGCGCGCGTGCTGGGCGAGAACGTTGCCGACATGGACGTGCGGGCATCGGCGGAGCGCGTGGGCTATGTGTTCCAGGATCCCGAGAACCAGATCGTGTGCGAAACCGTGTGGCACGAGATGGCGTTTGGCCTGGAAAACTTGGGGCTAGCACGTGATGAGATGCGCCGTCGCGTAGCTGAGACCAGCTATTTCTTTGGGCTGGAGGATTGGCTCCACCGCGATACCGATACGCTTTCGGGCGGACGCAAGCAGCTGCTGTCGTTGGCGGCCGTGCTGGCCTTGCGCCCGCGCGTGCTGCTGCTCGACGAGCCCACGTCCCAGCTCGATCCTGTTGCCGAGAAAAATTTTCTGCACGCGCTGTTTCGCGTGAACCGCGAGCTGGGATGCACGGTTGTTGTGGCAACGCACCAGCCGCGCCCGATGCTTGAATACGCGACGTGCGCGTATCGGATTGAGGGCGGCCGCGTGCACGAGGTGGCCGATATGGCTTCTTTGGGACGCCGAGAATCGTTGTTTTCCGACGACATGTTGGGGTGGGGTGCCGTCCGATGTGCAAAAAACGGAGTATTCAGCAGGCGTGAGGACAATTTGGGCTCTCTGGAGCCGCCCGGGGACGTATCGAGCGCGAAAAAAAGTTCGGAATTGGACAAATCGTCCGAATTTGTGGAGCAAACGTCGCTCGAGAACGGCTCGGAAGCCTTCCCGCGCACGGATGGGAGCAGAATACTCCAAAAAATGCACGGCGGGTCGGCTACCACCCTGGCAGGGAGCTGGTTTCGCTACGATCGCGCGGGCGGCTGGGTGCTGCGCGGGCTCGACGTGGCGTTTTCGGCCGGTGCGGTGCATGCGATCGTGGGCGGCAACGGATGCGGTAAGTCGACGATGCTCTCGGTGCTGGCGAAGACCGCCAAGCTGCAGCGCGGCCGCATGGTGCGCGGAGCGGCCTCGGCGGCGCTGCTGCCTCAGAACCCCAAAGCATTGCTGGTTGCCGAGACGGTTCACGATGAGCTGATGGAATGGGCCTCGACCTGCGGATATGACGAGAACTTGGCGCGGGAGCGTGCGGCGCAACTGGGATTGGACGGCCTGGAGACGCGTCACCCCTACGACCTCTCGGGCGGACAGCGCCAGCTGCTCGCGCTGGCAAAGCTGCTGCTGATTGGCCCCGAGCTGCTGCTGCTTGACGAGCCCACGAAGGGCTTGGACCTGGAGAGCCGCCGCATCATCGCTCGCGCCCTGCGTGACCATGCGAAGGCTGGCGGCACCGTCATCATGGCTACGCACGATTTGGACTTTGCCGAGCAGGTCGCCGACGACATCGCCATGATGTTCGATGGCGAGATTGCCTGCATGGAGCCGCCGGCCGACTTCTTTGCCGACAACGTGTTTTATAGGGCGTGATGGGATGGCGGATTATCGCATCGTGCGCCTACTCGCAAAACTGGAGATACCGCTGCTGCTGGCGGTGCCAGCCGTGATGGCTTCGGCGTTGCTGGCGGGCGTTGAGCAGGCGGCGCTCGCCATGCTTGTCGTGGTGGCGCTGGTGCTTGCGCTGTTCTTTGCAGGCTATGAGGCGTCGCGACCGGGCCTGCGCCAGATTATGCCAACGCTGGTTCTGGCGGCGTTGGCCGCGGCGGGGCGCATCTTGTTTGGCCCCATTCCCGACTTTAAACCCGTGAGTGCCATCGCCATTATCGCGGGGGCGACGCTTGGTCGCCGCAATGGTTTTATGGTTGGCGCGCTGGCGGCGCTGACCAGCAATTTCTTTTTTGGACAGGGCATGTGGACGCCGTGGCAGATGTATGCCTGGGGGCTCGTGGGATACGTTGGCGGTGCGCTGGCGCATGCGGGTGCGTTCGACCGCGCCGACGGCACCGTGCGTATGCCGGCGCTGCTGACCTACGGCTTTGCTTCGGGTTTGCTGTACGGCGTTGTGATCAACGCCTACGACATTATCGGTTTTGTTCAACCGCTCACGTGGGCGGGTGCCATGGCGCGTCTTGCCACCGCCGTACCGTTCGATATCACGCACGGCCTTGCGACCTGCGTGTTTTTGGTCGCCCTGTACAAGCCTTGGTGTCGCCGCATCAACCGAGTCGTCGTGAAGTACGGACTGTAGGGCTGGTTGCGCCGGGGCGGGAATCAATACTGCCGAAGTGTCATTTTAAAACTATGCCGGTTTACGGGGCCAGATTGGCACAAGCAGACCATGCCGGCTATTTTTGAAATAGAGCAAGCCGTTTACCTGCGGTTTTATTATTTCGGAATTGCGTATGGTTGGGGGTTCGCGATTTAGCCCCGTAAACTGGCATAGTTTTGGAATGGCCGGCTGATATGACGGGCGTCGTGACCCTCAAGAGCCAAATTGATCCGTTTTCTTCCGTCTCCAGACGTCCCCGGGGAATCAGCTGAACTCGCCCGCCACGAAATCAGCCTATCTACTACGTTTGACCCGACACCCCCAAACACAACCGCGTTTTATGAAAAACCGCAGGCTTTCTACCTGCGGTTTTCTTTTTGCGTTGTTCGCTGTGGTTGAGGGTGGTGGCTTAAACGTAGTAGATGGGCGTGTTTCGTGGCGGATGGGTCACGTGGATACCACCACGAGGCCCAAAATGATTCGTTTTCCTCCGTCCCCAGGGGATCAGCTGGGGCTAGAGCTCTAGCGTGAGGGTGACGGGGCAGTGGTCGCTGCCGAAGATGTCGCCGCGGATGCCGGTGTCGCGTACGTTGTCGGCGATTGCGTCGCTTACCAGGAAGTAGTCGATGCGCCAGCCGGCGTTGTTCTTGCGGGCATTAAAGCGATAGCTCCACCAGCTGTAGACGCCCTCGACGTCGGGGTTTGCCGCGCGCCAGGTATCGGTAAAGCCGGCGTTGAGCAGCTCGGTAAACTTGCCGCGCTCCTCGTCCGAAAAGCCGGCGTTGCCGCGGTTGGACTTGGGGTTCTTAAGGTCGATCTCCTCGTGCGCCACGTTAAAGTCGCCGCAGGTCACGACGGGTTTGCCGGTCTCGCGCTCGAGCGCGTTCAAAAAGCCGCGGTAAGCATCGTCCCAGGCCATGCGCACGTCGATGCGGGCGAGTTCGTTTTGCGCGTTGGGAGTGTAGACATCCACAAACCAGAACTTGTCGAACTCCAGCGCGCAGACGCGGCCCTCGGTTGCGGCTTGGGCGACGAGTACGGCCGCCTCGTTCTCGCCGGCGTAGGGTAGCAGTGCGTCGGCGTGCAGCACGCGCAGCGGTTCCTGGCGGCTAAAGACCGCAGTGCCCGAATAGCCTTTACGCTCGGCGTAGCTCCAGGTTTGGTGATAGCCGGGCAGGTCAATATCGACCTGGCCTTCTTGCAACTTGGTCTCTTGCAGCGCCAGGATATCGACGTCGAGTTCTTGCGCGATCTGGATAAAGCTCGGGTCCTTTTTGAGCACGGCGCGCAGGCCGTTGACGTTCCACGAGGCGAAAGTGTAAGTCTGAGGCATGGTGTCCTTTCGACGGGGTTGGCAGGCTTAAGATTAGCGCAACAGGGGCGGGGTGGGCTCCGCGCATGCTGACTTAAAGGTCGCATGCTGGGACATCGCCCGGCGCTGCCCGACCAGCAGGGACGGAGAACTCATATGACGCAGGCAATAACGGATTCCAAGCAGGCCTCCGCCGCGCTGGCGGAGCTGTTCGACACCCACGAGCGCGTGGTCTTCTTTGGCGGCGCGGGTGTTTCCACGGCGAGCGGCATCCCCGATTTCCGCAGCGTGGATGGCCTGTACCACCAGCAGTTTGCCTACCCGCCCGAGACCATGCTCTCGCATAGCTTTTATGAGGCGCATCCGGCCGAGTTCTTCGACTTCTACCGCACCAAGATGATCGCGCTTGGCGCTAAGCCCAATCGCTGCCACACCAAGCTGGCCGAGCTGGAGCGCGCCGGCAAGCTAAATGCCGTGGTGACGCAAAACATTGACGGCCTGCATCAGATGGCAGGATCGCAGCGTGTGTTCGAGCTGCACGGCTCGGTCCATCGCAACATTTGCCAGTCGTGCGGCGCGGTCTATAGTGCCGAGTGGATTTGCTCGCGCGAGCACGAGGACGCCGCGGGCGTGCCCATGTGTCCTGCGTGCGGCGGGCGCATTAAGCCCGATGTGGTGCTCTACGAGGAGCCGCTCGATGAGTGCGTGCTGACCGGCGCCGTTGCCGCCATCGCCGCGGCCGATGCCCTCATTGTGGGCGGGACCTCGCTCGTGGTGTATCCGGCGGCGGGCCTTACGCGTTACTTTACCGGCGATACGCTGGCCATTTGCAATCTTGCTCCCACCGATCAGGATGCAAATGCCGACCTGCTGATTTCTTGCGACATCGCGGCTGCGTTTGCGTTTTAGCCCGCGTGCGCGGATACAATAGAAAGACTGATTGCAAAGCGACCCCGCCGCCTGCGCCCGAGCGCGGCGGCGCGGGCATTTGAGGAGGATGTTCATGGCGAACGATAGCAAGACATGGCGGTGCGGAAAGTACGAGCTCAGCTTTGACCGTCCGCGCATCATGGGCGTCCTCAACGTGACGCCCGATTCGTTTAGTGACGGCGGGGAGCACTTCGACCCGGATGCCGCCATCGAGTACGGCCTGGCGATGCTCGACGCCGGCGCCGACATCATCGACGTGGGCGGCGAGTCCACGCGCCCCGGCTTTACCCCGGTTAATCCCGACGAGGAGGCTCGCCGCGTGCTGCCCGTGGTGCGCGCGCTGGCCAAAGAGGGCGCCATCGTCTCGATCGACACGCGCCACGTGGCGGTTGCCAAGGCGGCCGTGCGCTGCGGCGCCTCGATCGTCAACGACGTGACGGGCTTCACCGACCCCAAGATGGTCGAGTTTGTCGCGACGAGCACCTGCGGCGTCATCGTGATGCACGCCGGCGAGGTCGCGGCGCCCACCCGCACGCATGCGACGGTGCAGCTCGATACCTCGGCCGCGGCGTTTGTTGCCGAGAAGGCGCGCGAAGCGGCTGCCGAGGCTGCGCGCGAGGCCGAGAAGCCTGCCCGCCGTCGCCGCGGCAAGCTGCTGGGCGAGCCCAAGACGGAGGCCAAGCTTCCGGGAGGCGTGGTGCAGCCCTCACTGCCGTTCGGCGATCCGGAGCCCGCGCCGGAGCCTACGGACGAGCAGAAGCAGGAGACGCCGGCCGCCGAAGAGACCGCCCCTGCTGCCGAGGCCGCCGCGACCCCTGAGCCCGCGCCGGAGCCCAATGACCACCTGGCTGCCATGATGCGCCGCAGCGCCCGCCGCGAGGAAGCCTACGTGCCCACCTCTCAGCTCCGCCGCTTCACCCTGCCCGATTCGGCGCCCATCATGCGCCGCGTCATGGGCTTCCTATCCGACCAGGCCCGCACGCTCATCCATGCCGGCGTGTCGCGCGACCGCATCTGCATCGATCCCGGCCCGGGCTTTGGCAAGACGGCCAACGAGGACATCGTCATCCAGCGCGAGACCGCCAAGATGGCGTCGCTGGGCTACCCGCTCATGTGTGCCGTGTCGCGCAAACGCTTTGTGGGCGCCGTCTCGGGCGTGACCGAGGCCGCCGCGCGCGATGCCGCCACGTTTGGCGTGTGCCTGGGCGCTATCCAGGCCGGTGCAAACATCGTGCGCGTGCACGACGCCACTGGCTTTGCGCAGTTCCTGAACGGTTACTGGGCTGTCGCCAAGCCGCAGCCGCGCCGTGCGTTTGTGGCCGTGGGCTCCAACCTGGGGCATCGTTGCGACAACATCCGCGCCGCACGTGACATGATCGCCGAGATTCCGCTCACCTGCGTGTCCAACTGCTCGCGCATCTACGAGAGCGAGCCGGCCTACGAGACGCGCCAGGACGCGTTTGCCAACGCCGTCATCGAGATTAAGACCGAGCTGGCGCCGTTGGTGCTGCTCGACGAGCTCATGAAGATCGAGGCCGAGCTGGGCCGCGACCGCTCCAAAAAGGCCAAGGCCAACGGTCCGCGCACCATCGACCTGGACCTGCTGTGGATGGACGGCGAGACCCACGGCGGCAAAAAGCTGCGCCTGCCGCATCCGCTGATCGGCGAGCGTGACTTTGTGCTGGTGCCGCTCGAGGACCTGATGCACGACCCGGCGCGGTTCTTCCGCTACAACGGCGTCGAGGTCAAGGAGCCCGAGGATCGCGTGGGCCATATCGTGGGCGAATTGGGGCGTATGTAGATGATTGAGATGAATGCCGTAGCTGTCGGTACCGAGCTCGACACCGCGCGCGACGCTGGTCGCGAGGGTGCGTCTGCGGGCTGGTGTGCTTGGAGCGCGGGCGAGACGTCGTTGACGTTTTCGCTGGTCGTGCGCCCGGACGTGAACATGCATGCCTTCCACGGCCTGCCGTTTGTGGCGGCGATGGGCATGATGGACGCGCTCGTGGGCACGGCGTCGACGCCGGGCCTGGGCCTTGCCGGCAAGGTGGGCATTGAGTGGCCGAGCAATATCGTGTGCGGCGCGCCCGCGTTCGAGACGTCGTTCGCGCGCGTCGCCGTCAACGGCGGTGCCGGTGCCGCGGGCATGTTCGGTGCCGTGACGGTGGATATTGAGCGTTCGGCGCTGAGCGAGCTCGGTGTAGATGTGGCCGACGAAGCGCTGGTCGAGGAGCTGGCTGCCGCCGTGCTGACCCGCGTGGACACCTGGGCGGTTGCCGCCAACACACCACAGGGCGCTGCCGGCCCGCTGGCTCCGGTGCTGGGTGAGTACTTCGATATGGTGCCGCTGCTGGGTCGTCAGGTTGCGGCGGTGTCGCCCAACGGTTTGCCGCTTGCGGTCGGTGTGTTTGCGGGCCTGGACATCTGGGGCCGCGCGACCATCAAGACCGATGCCGGCGAGCAGGAGTTTCCGCCCGAGGCCGTACGGATTCGCGGACTGTAACGCGAGGCGCCCGCGCTCAAAGATAACGATGACAACGAAGCCCTCTTCGGCCTGTGCCGGGGAGGGTTTCGCCTATCTGGTGAATGGGTTGCCAGCGCCCTATTCCTCAAAATTGAAAATTTTTCAGTTTTGAGGAATAGGCTTGGCGAACGTTTGCGGGGCTGTGACATCGGGCGTGCTCGACTTATGTCCCTGTTTTACCCCCAGCTTCTGCATGCGGCGGTAGATTTCGCAGATGCCCTTGATGGTGAGTTGGCCGTCCACCACGTCGAAGGCATCGGTCGAATCGGCGACGATGCCGGCGAGACCGCCCGTGGCGATAACGGTGGCATCCTCGCGGCCCAGCTCGCGCTTCATGCGCGCGACCAGGCCCTCGGCCATGGCGGCAGCGCCCACCACGGCGCCGACCTTGATGCACTCTTCGGTGTCGCGACCGATGGCGTGCTCGGGCGCCTCGAGCGGCACGCTGGCGAGCTTGGCGGCACGGGCGGCAAGCGCGTCCATGGAGATGCGGATGCCCGGCGCAATCGCCCCGCCAATGTAATAACCGTCCTCATCGATGACGTCGATATTGGTCGCGGTGCCAAAGTCCACCACGATTGCCGGCGCGCCGTAGAAAGTCTCGGCCGCAACGGCGTTGGCTACGCGGTCGGCGCCCACGGCCTGGGGGCGCGCCGCGCGCAGCTTGGTCACGGCGGCCGTCTGCGGCCCGATGACGATGGCGTCTGCCGCGATGCGGTTGGCCACGGCGTGCCATTCGCGCGAGAGTTGCGGCACCACGCCCGCAAAGGCGATCGCGTCAACCGTATCGAGCGAGAGGCCGTACATCTTAAAGAAACCCATCAGGCGCACGTGGATCTCGTCGGCGGTATAGGAGCGGTCGGTGGGCATACGCCACGACTGCACCAGCTCGTCTCCGTCGAACAGGCCCATGGCCGTCTGCGTGTTTCCCATATCGATAGCGAGCAGCATGTCTACTCCCAGTGTTGGCATAAAAGGACGCGCACCATTGTATACGCGCCGTCGACGGCGCTCGGCCGCGATTCGTTTACGGTGATAGGGGCTGAGGGGTTTAAATATGAAGGAATTATGCTCTACGAGATTTTCCTTGCCGTTTACCGAACTCCCGCGTAATATTCTTTCTTGCGCACATGAGGCGCCCAGACATTGCGGGGTGGAGCAGTCTGGTAGCTCGCCGGGCTCATAACCCGGAGGTCGTAGGTTCAAATCCTGCCCCCGCGACCAAGAACTTGCAGCTCGGAAGCAAAATTGCTTCCGAGCTTTTTCTTTATCGGTTTACCTTGCGGGTGAATTGCGGGTGAATCCTGAGTCAATTTATTATGTGAAACAGATAAACCATTGATAATCGCGGACCGGTCGGCTTGACTTATCGACCGATAAACTCCAATTGGGAGGAGTCCCGGCGGTCCTTAGCTAAAATAGTGACGTCTGAATAACAACAAGGGAGTCGCTATATGAAGACCGTCTACGATGCCCTTGACCCTATCGTCAACGGGTCGGCAACGACCAAGGAGAAGGGCGACAAGTACGAGGCGGCCTGCGTTTACTATCTCAAGAACGACCCCTTCTACGCGCTGTTCCTTTCCCGTGTCGGGACGATAACCCAGGCACCCGAATGGGATAACAGTTTGTTTTAAGGGAAAGGAAGCCGTATGGCGAAAAAGGGATATATCTTCTGGGACAGCGAGACGGCGAATCCCCAGCAGAGGATATGCCAGGTCGCTTATATCCTCACGGATCTTGAGGGAAACTGCCTGGGCGACCCGGTTTGCCGGGTGATCAATCCTGAGAGCGAGATTGGTTGGTGGAGTAGGTCTCATCTGGAAATCGATTGGGACTCACTGGACGACATGCCGACCTTTGTCCGCTTCTGGGAGGATGCCGGTCTGGCGGATTTGCTGCGAGACCACATCCTGGTCGCGCATAACGCCAACGGCGCCGACATCCACCACATCAAGAAGAGTCTGGCTGCCTACGACATCGAAATGCCCGAGATCGAAGTAATCGATACGATGCTGGTGGCGAAGCAGAAGGGTCTGCCCGGAGCGCTTGTCGACCTCTGCGAGCATTACGGCGTGCATCTTGATAGCCACCACGATGCCATGAGCGACGCCGAGGCGTGCCTTGGGGTTTTCCGTGGGCTGGTCGGCGAGTTCGGTGCGCTCGAGCCCGCCGTTTGGGCTCCGAATGCCTCCTCCCATCATGGCCGCAAGCGTGTTTTCACGGGCTTGGGACTGGTGAACGGGTCGCAGGAAACCATCGAAGAGGTTTTGGCGAAAGCCGAGGAGGCGGGCCACAGGGGCGATCCGGGCGAAATCACTGATCCGGTCGGACTCAAGGTGAAGGTATCCGGCGTTACTCCGGGCTACAATCGCGATGAGATCCTTGCCGCACTTAAGGAATGCGGGATGAAAGCGACCGATGGCAAGCCCGCGCAGAGCACGAAGTACCTCGCAATAGGCGACAACGTGGGACGAAGCAAGCTCGACGCAGTTTTCAGCGGCAACTCGCAGGCAAAAATCGTCACGACGGGCGAGTTGCTTGAGGTCATGAACCGATTTGGCAAGGCGGAATAGAAGGGAAGGCTCGATATGGCCGTCAATTTGAAAACCGTAAAAGACACGGTGAATCTTGCAGCGGGGGTTTAGCCGCCGCCGCCGGGGTTGTCGAT
>DXMD01000002.1:113026-114620 GCA_019414385.1 Collinsella sp.
GTCGATGGAGCCGTGAAAAGCGCTGCCGACGGGGCAACCAACGGCGCGCGTGCTGTTGCCGACGGCATCGGCAAGGGATTTGGTGCGGCGGCGGAAGGCGTCGGCGCGGCAGCCGGCGCGTTGGGGGATGCCACGAAGGCGTTCCAGGACTCAAGGGCCGCCGCGGAGGCTCGCAAGAAGATCGATGCCGCCAGGCAATCAATATTTGAAGGCGCGTCGACGGTGATGCCCCTGCACGAGTTCATCTGCCAGCAGGTCAAAGCCTCCGAAGCTGCGTTCAACGGCTACGATATGCCCGGCTGCTATCTCATCGCGACATACCGCAGGCATGACCACGATAAGAACTTCAGCGACTATCTCGGAATATACGTGGGGTCAAGTGAGCGTATGGCGGACGATATCGCGTCCATACCTACGCGATTGGGCGATCCGGATGTCTACGCTGACTACAAGTACCGACAAAACATTTTGCTATTCGTGTATCCGTGCGAGCTGAAGGACGTCGACGAACGTCGTGGGCTCCTGCTGCGTTCGTTTGACGGCGAGAGGCTCTACAACGGCACTGGATTATCGGTCGAGAGGGCGGCGGATGAAGACCTATAACCTGGACACCATCCATAAGGTCCCCCTGCGCGAGGTGTGGCCGCATGAGGCCCACGACTTCACCAAGTGGCTGGCCGAGGAGCAGAACCTCGCAACCCTCGGGACGGCGGTCGGAATCGAGCTCGAGCTCATAGAGACGGAGTCCTCGGTCGGATCGTTCAACGTGGACATCTACGCGCAGGAGTCCGGTACGGGCCGCAAGGTGATCATCGAGAACCAGCTCGAGGACACCAACCACGACCATCTCGGCAAGGTGATCACGTACGCCGCCGGCAAGGGCGCCGAGGTCGTCATCTGGGTCGTGGCGCGCGCCCGCGACGAGCACCGCCAGGCCATCGAGTGGCTCAACCAGCACACCGACAGCGACTTCGGGTTCTTCCTGGTCGAGGTCGAGCTCTGGAAGATCGGGGACTCCCTGCCCGCCCCGCGCTTCGGCGTGGTCGAGCAGCCGAACGAGTGGACCAAGACCGTGAAGCTCTCCGAGGGGCTCAGCGAGACCGAAAAGGTCAAGCTGGCGTACTGGACGGCCTACCGCGATGTGGCGGGCGGCCATCCGGAGTTCCTCAAGGAGTTCAGCCCGCAGAAGCCCAGCAAGGACCATTGGTCGACGCTTCGCCTGGGGGTCTCGGCATACCATCTCGCCCTGCTCATCGATACGCAAAGGGGCCGCACGGGCATCGAGCTGTACGTGGACGACGACAAGGAGATCGGGCACCGCGCCATCGCCAACAGCAGGGTCTTCGAGGAGCACCTCGGGCTGACGGCGGCACCCTTCGATGCGAAAAAGGCATCGGGGCTGCGCTTCTACAAGGCGGGCCACCCCATCAAGGGCCACCAGGACGCATGGCCGGGGTACATCGAGGAGCAGCTCGGATGGGCCCTCGAGATGAAAAAATAATCGCGGAGATCGAGCTCTAAAAAATGCCCCGGCAGTAAATTGAACTGCGCCCCAATTCTTGGACGGGCTAATAAGCGGCCTACGCCGCACATA
>DXMD01000020.1:0-45497 GCA_019414385.1 Collinsella sp.
AACCCGCGACCCCAACCTTGGCAAGGTTGTGCTCTACCAACTGAGCCATGTCCGCTTGCGGGTTATTAATTTACGCGAGTTGTCCAAAAGACGCAAGTACTTTTTTCAAAAAACTTGTCTGCCGCATGTTCTTAGTAGCTAAACGCGCTAAAGCGATTGGCTAGGCACACGACTCCAGCGCTCCGCTAAACAGCTTCACCATCTGCACGCGCGTGCCGGCGCCGTCCGTACGACGAGCAACCTCCACGTTATCGACGAGCATACGCATAAGCTTGATACCACGGCCGCGCTCCTCTGATGCGACCGGTTCGCTCGTTTCATCGATAGAATAGCCGGCACCTCGATCAAGCACCTCAACCACAACGCGATCGCCATAGGCCTGAACCGTCAGGACGCACCCGATACCGCCCGCATGGTCATAGGCATTACCCAGCGCCTCCCCCGACGCCAACGCGACATCGTAGCGCTCGTCACGGCGCAACGGAAGCGATTCAAGGAGTTCGGCGATGCGATGTCGGTAGTATGGAAGATTCTCGATACCCTGACGGACCTCGACGCTCTTACTCCAGCGAGGCAGCTCCCCCACCGGAATGGCGGGAATAGACTCCCGTGCCGGCCCCGCGACATGAAGAATATCGACAAGACGGGCAATCTCCAAAAAGCGAACAACTTCACCTGATGCATTGACGAGCGAAAGCAGGCCTTCTCGCCTCATGAGCTCACGAGCGCGCGTAAGCAGGAATGCCAAGCCCGTCGAATCGATAAAGCTAACAGCCTGGCAGTTGATGACGACACGACGCACGCCGCGGCCAATCAAAGCATCCAACCGCCGACGCAGCGCAGGCACCGTGGCGATGTCGATATCGCCTGGTGGCGTCAAAACCACTATGTCATTCCACTCATTCATACGACCATGGTTCCCCAAAAAAGCCCACTCGATGCATTCGTTTCCCCAACCGTACGGATTCAGCCCGCCCAGCGTCGTCTATGAACGACCCCGTAAAAACTCAAGGGACACCAATGCAATGTCATCGTCCAGCGCCGATTCGGTAAATCGGTCAAGCTCGCCCAAGACCTTGCCGCAAATGCCCGACACGCCCTCACCCGAGACAGAGAGCAGAAGGTCGCGAAGGCGCTGCTCGCCAAAGAAAGCACCCGAGCGGTCACGCGCTTCGATTGTTCCGTCGGTGTACATAAATAGCATGTCACCAGGAGCGAACGTAAACACGCCTGTCTCGTATACCATGCTCTCAAAGGCACCGATTACCCCCGATTGGCATCCAAGCAGCTCGACCTCCCCCCCACAGGCCTCGCCGCCACCCAGCGGCATCGACTCTGGCCTGATGACCATGGTCGGAGGATGGCCCGCCGAACAATACGTTGCACGTCCGGCTTTAAGGTCAATCTTGGCGATAAAGGCCGTCACGAACGTCTCGACCCTTGAAAAGCCCATGAGCATGCTGTTAAGGGAGCGTGCCATGCGGGCCGGCCCAGCGCCCTCCCAGGCATATGCCGTCAGGGCCGTCTTGACGAGCGCGGACATCGATGCAGCCTCAATGCCTTTGCCAGACACATCGCCCAGAATCATGACGGCGCAATCGTCGGGAAGACGGATGAGCGTATAGAAATCGCCGCCGACCAACGCCGAGTTCGTGGCCGACAGGTACACCGAATCGGCGGCGATTCCCGGAACATCCCCCAGTGAATTTCTCATGCCAATCTGAAGGGTCTGAGCGATATGGCGCTCCTCACGCTTTTGAGATTCGCCTTCATAGATCAGTTCAAAGTCATGAGCCAAGTGCACCAAGTAGTCATATTCAAGGTCATCAATCGGCTCTTGGCTACCATCACGAAGCAGCAGCGCGCGCGTCGTCGGGCCCTTCGCAACAGAAGCAGGAACGATCGCGTCGTTACTGTGCTTGCCATCGCCCTCAGAGCGCGGGCGCCCCGCCTCGATGCCGGCGTCGACGTAGAGACCCTGGCAAGGCAGGCCATGCGCCCTAAGCCAGCCTCCCATAGGCATCGATTCGTCAACGCGAGTTATACGGACGTGTTTAAGGTCCTCGGCGCTCGTGCCGCCCAAAACAGATGCCTCAAAGCCATCAGGGCCAGCCCCCAGACGTGCCGCTGGCGCCGTCGTGGAAAAGAAAAGCTTCTCGGGATCGTCCGGCAAAGCAACGCGACTGCCGCCTTCAAAATCTATGACGTAGGAATCCAGACTGGCGTCATACTCAATAGGGCAAAAATGGCAGTTGAGCATATTGCAGATCTCGGACGATACCGCCTGGGTAGCCGCGGCGGAATCGTCTAGAAAGGTAAACAACTCGTCACGCAAGACATTGAGCGAGCGGCCAAGCTCGGCCGTGCGACGGGAGCGAAGGCTCGATGCCATGCCGACCAGCTGGATAGACAGGTAATCGCAAATGACCTCGAGCACATTAACGTCATAGGCGAGCGGTGCCTGAGGGCGTTTCCAACCAACTTCCAGCACGCCAAGGATCTGCGTACCGTAAAAAACGGGAAGACAGATCTCGCTGCGGTACGGAGGCATATCCTGCATGCGCAACAGGTGCTTAGAACGATTGTCCAGATCCATGAACATACCGGAGGCGACCTTATCACCCTCAAGGTCCTGTTGAATCGACAAGCGACAGGCACGCGACTCACGAAGAACATACGTCGGAATGCCAGCGCCATACGGCAAAAACTCAGGAAGGTAGCTGTCGTACAGCTCCTTGGAAACACCGCGAAGTTTAAAACCACCGCTCTCAGAAAAATAGATAGCGGCACCCGAAGCATCGAGCGTTCCTACAAGCTGGTTCAAAACGGTATCAAGTAGGCTGGGCAGCTCATCGGAGCCCACGGTACTCATAATGACCGAGAGCGTGCCAGAGAGGCGCTTGTTCGCCACTCTAAGCTCCGAAAGCGCACGCTTGAGTTGCCGGTCGTGAGAATACTGTTCCTCGATACTGTGAAGCGCCACCAGGACACGTGGTGCGCGGCGCCCAAAGATGTGTGGAGGCGTTACGGAGCCCGCACGAACCAAGACGGGAATAAAAGAGCCGTCACTCAGCTTGAGCATCAGTTCGTTCTCGGAGCCATCAGTTTCAAATGGCAGACGATGTTCCGTCGCACGTTCAAAAGCGGACGAGTACAGGACGTCTTTAACATCTCCGCCGATGACGTCGGCGCGTTCCTCGCACATCAAACCAAGTAAGCGATTATTCACATGCAGAATGGTTCCGTCGAGCTCGCAGATGATGACAGCATCGCTCGTGATCTCGACTAGTTGGGCAACGTCTGCCCACTCGTTGCGTTCAAGCGTTTCCATCGTGGACCTCACCGTCTATCGGTAACAAAAAAGCCTCCGAAGAGGCTTCTCAAATGCGATGGTGTCGGAGGCGGGACTTGAACCCGCATGACCAAAAAGCGGTCACTAGCACCTCAAGCTAGCGCGTCTGCCAATTCCGCCACTCCGACATGCTATGTTGTTGATTCGCGGTTCGTTTTGTTGGACCCGCGCGTTCAACGAGGAAGATAATAACCTATGATTCGAGAACTGTGCAAGCACTTTTTTCAAAAAAGTTTACGAATTTGTAATTGCGCAGGTAAACCCACCTGTTCGGGTAGGAATGAGGCTGCTTTCCAACGCGTCCTTGGGCATGCGGCATTATTTTGATCCGCGCTTCGCGCTACAAAATAATGCCGCCCCCTGCGGAATGCGTTGGAAAGCAACCTCATTCCTGCCCTAGGGGCACATGCCTCATGCACAGTTCTCAAACATGTGCTGGGGGCTGATAAAAATTTAGTGGCTCGGCTTTGCCGAGCCCTTATATAAGGAGGCCGGAGCCAAAGCTCCGGCCTCGCTCAATTTCTAATTAGATTAAGTGAGCGATCAAGGAATCGCGCCCCCCTCTGCAACGGCAACGTAGGGCCCGTGCTGGGCTTAGTTTTCAGAACATTCCGCAGACCAGGAAACCCCCTTATCCGCAGCTCCGAAGGAGCAGGATAAGGGGGTTTCCATGGTCGAGGACGTTCTGAAAACTAAGCCCAGCACGGGCCCGAACGATAACAACCGACTACAGGTCGATGTGCGATTCCTTGATCGGGAACGGCTCCGCGAAGTGGCACGCGCAGCAGTGGCCCGGGGCAACTTCCTTAAACTCAGGAAGCTTCTCCGAGCAGATGCCCTGCGCGATCGGGCAACGCGTGTGGAAACGGCAGCCGGTCGGCGGATCCAGCGGCGACGGCGGGTCGCCAGCGAGGATGATACGCTTGCGGGTCTTCTGGATATCCGGATCGGGCACCGGCACAGCAGATAGCAGCGACTGCGTGTACGGATGGTGAGGCTCGCTATAGAGCGTCTTCCAGTCCGAAACCTCGACCATCTTGCCCAGATACATAACGGCAACGCGATCGGAGATGTGCTGCACGACGGACAGGTCGTGGGCGATAAACAGATACGCCGTACCAAACTTGTCCTGAAGTTCCTTGAGCAGGTTCAGAACCTGGGCCTGAATGGAAACATCCAGAGCGGAAACGGGCTCGTCGCAGATGATCAGCTTGGGCTTCAAAGCGAAGGCGCGGGCGATGCCGACACGCTGACGCTGACCGCCCGAGAACTCGTGCGGATAGCGGTTGATGTGCTCGGGGTTCAGGCCGACGACGTCCAGCAGCTCGCGGACGCGCTCAATGCGCTCCTCCTTGGTACCCACGCCATGAATGGTCATGGGCTCGGAGACGATCTCGCCAATGGTCATACGAGGATTAAGCGAAGCATAGGGGTCCTGGAAGATGAACTGCATCTCGCGACGCATGTCCTTAATCTCATGCTTGCTCATCTCGGCAACATCTTTGCCCTGGAAGAACACTTTGCCGGCCGTCGGCTTGGTCAGGCGCATGATGGTGCGGCCCGTGGTGGACTTACCGCAACCAGACTCGCCGACCAGGCCAAAGGTCTCGCCCGGATAAATCTCGAACGAAATGTCATTCACAGCAGAGACGACACGCTTAGAGAAGCGCTTGGCGAACATGCCGGACTCAGCGGGAAACTCCTTAGAGAGGTGCTCGACCTTCAGCAGCGGAGTACGCTCGTTGGTATCTGCCATTACGCCTCGCCTCCCTTCTTGGAATCCTTGCGCGTACGGGACGTCTCAGGAGCGTTCTTGAGGAACTCGGGGTCACCGGAGTAGTGGCACGCAGAGTAATGACCAGACTCGGTGACAACGCGCTCGGGGCGCTGCTTGCGGCACTTGTCCGTCGCATAGGGGCAACGAGGAGAGAACACGCAGCCCTCAGGCAAGTTCATGAGCGAAGGCGGGTTGCCGTGAATCGGCGTAAGAGGCTTCTTCTCATCGATGGCCTGTTCCGGGATGGAGCGGATAAGGCCCCAGGTGTAGGGGTGGCGGCTCTCGTAGAAGATTTCCTCAGCAGTACCGAACTCGACAGGACGGCCGGCGTACATAACCATGATCTTATCGGCCATATCGGCGACGACGCCCAGGTCATGGGTAATCATGATGATGGCGTTGCCGTTCTTCTCCTGCATTTCCTGCATAAGCTCAATAATCTGAGCCTGAATGGTAACGTCCAGGGCAGTCGTGGGCTCGTCGGCAATCAGAATATCGGGATCGCAGGCAAGGGCCATAGCAATCATGACACGCTGACGCATACCGCCCGAGAACTGGTGCGGATACTCATTGACGCGCTTCTCGGGCTCGGGAATGCCAACGAGGTCCAAAAGCTCGGTGGCGCGCTTGAGCGCCTCCTGCTTGGAGTAACCACGGTGCAGACGAAGGCCCTCACCCACCTGCTTGCCGATCTTATAGACCGGGTTCAAGGAGGTCATAGGATCCTGGAAGATCATCGCGATGTCGTTACCGCGGATGTGCTGCATCTCTTCCTCGGTCATCTCGAGGATAGAACGACCGCGATAGCGAACGTCGCCGCCCTCAATCTTTCCCGGAGGCATCGAGATGAGACCCATGATGGTCATGGCGGTCACGGACTTACCGGAGCCGGACTCACCGACGACACCCAGGGTCTCGCCGCGATCGAGCGTGTAGGACACACCGTCGACAGCGCGAACGACACCGTCCTCGGTATGGAAATACATCTTAAGGTCATCGACCTCGAGCAGATGCTGGCCCTCGGGAACCGGCTGGTCCTTCAGGTCCACATAGTTCTTGTTCTTCTTCATCCTTATGCGTCCTTCATCTTGACGTCGAGGGCGTCGCGCAGACCGTCACCAAGCAGGGTGAAGGCGAGCACCGTCGAGAGAATTGCCAGACCGGGCATGATCATCATCCAGGGAGCAGTCAGCAGATACTGCTGACCGTCCTGAATCATGGAGCCCCACGAAGGCGTAGGCGGAATAACGCCCATGCCGAGGAAGGACAGAGCGGACTCGGTCAGAATGGCGCCACCAATGTTCATAGTCGCGTAGACCACGATGGAGGCAACGGAGTTCGGGAAGATGTGACGCACGACGATACGAGCATCGGATGCACCCATCGCGCGCGCAGCGTCAACATAGTCGTTTTCCTTGACCGTCAGGATTGCAGATCGGAAGACGCGCGCAATCGAAGGCCAGCCGAGAACACCGATGGCGATAAAGACGTTCTGAAGACCACGGCCGATAACGGCGATCATGGCGACGACGAACAGCACGTACGGGAACGCTAGGAAGATATCCGCACAGCGCATGATGATCGTATCCCAGATTCCGCCGTAGAAACCGGCCAGAGCACCCATGACCAAACCGATCACCGTGGAGATGGCGGTGGCCATAATGCCGACGGACAGCGAAACGCGTGCACCGTAGATAACGCGGACGAGAATGTCGCGGCCAAGGGCGTCGGTGCCAAATGGGTGCTCGGCACACGGAGCCAGCAGCGACGTCTCGGCCATGGTAGTCGAGTCGGAAGCCGTCGGCGAACCGAGCCAGGGCTTAGCCCACAGATCGGCGGTCAGGGCAACCAAAACGACGATGATAATCCAGCAGACACCGATAACGGCGAGCTTGTTCTTACGAAGACGCTTAAAAGCGTCGCCCCACAGCGTGCGGGACTTGGCGGGAGCAGATGCGGCCTTGATGGCGGTAGCCTGCTCCTGAGACTGAGAATCAGTTTCCTGCATGAGACGTACCTCCCTTAGGCCTTATCCGACGGACCGCCAAGGCGGATGCGCGGGTCGAGGAATGCATAGCTAATGTCGACGAGCAGGTTGATCACCATGACGACGACAACGATGAGCGTAACGCCACCCATAACGATGGGCCAGTCACGCATGCTAATAGCGCGATAGACCTCATAGCCGATACCGGGCCAGTTAAAGACCGTCTCGGTCAGGATGGCGCCCGAAAGCATGCCGCCAAAGTCGACACCAATATAGGTAACGACGGGGATGAGTGCATTCTTAAGCGCATGCTTGATGATGATCGCGCGATTGGAGAGACCCTTGGCCTTTGCCGTACGGATGTAATCCTGGTTCATGACGTCAAGCAGCTGCGAGCGCATAATGCGGGCAGCATAAGCGGTCGAAACCGAAGCCAGCGTAATGGTCGGAAGCACATAGTGCATCCAATCCTGATACTGAGAGCTGGAACCGCCGGCACCCGAAATCGGCATGGAGAATGCGCCGCCGGTGGCATCCTTGAGGATGACGCCGAAGAACAGCTGCAGCAACATACCGAGCCAGAAGGCCGGGACGGCAACGAGGATCGACGTGGTGAGCGTTACCAAAATATCCCAGAAGGAATAACGCTTAACCGCCGAAATGATACCCGCACCGATACCCATGATTGCCTCGAGTACGATGGCGCACGCGGCAAGTTTGACCGTATACGGATACTTCTGGGCAAAGATTTCCGTAACCGGCAGCTTGCGCTGATACGAATTGCCCAGATCGCCATGAAGCAGGCCGTTCATGTAATACAAGTAACGGTCCACGAGCGACGTTTGAACGGGGTCGCCGTTCTCGTCAAGGATCGCGTTGCCGTCCTCGTCCGTCTGGACCAGGTGATAGCGGACGCGAAGCTGAAGCTCCACCTCGGGGGACAGAGCCTTGTCTCCACCGATCAGCTTGATCGGATCTCCCGGCACGATATTCTGGAGGGCGAACAGAATCAGCGTAACGCCCAAAAATACCGGGATGAACTGAAGCACACGTTTAACGATGTACTTACCCATACCACTCCCCTATCTAGGGATTAACCTAAATGGGATGCCGATCGCCAGACCGGCATCCCAAAATTACCATCAGCCAGTTTACCCCAGGTTAGGGAGAACTGTATGTTTCCCATGAGGTCTACGTAAATACTTGACCCTCACGGAAGCTGCAAACTCTTAGGCGAGCTCAGCGGTACCCAGCTCGGCGTGCTTCTGCGGATCGACATAGAGGTGCTTGATGCGATCGGAGCCGGCGATGGTGTGCGTGTAGAACATCACCGGGATGACCGGGCAGTCGGCAGCGACCATTGCGTCGGCCTCCTGCATCTTAGCGACGCGCTCTTCGTCGTCAACCGTGGTACGAGCCTCGTCGACCTTGGCGTCGAACTCGGGGTTGTTATAACCAGAGCGGTTGTCGCCACCGAGAGAGGCAGAGTGGAACAGCGGATACAGGAAGTTGTCCATGATCGGGTAGTCGGCAATCCAGCCCAGACGACCGAACTGATAGTTGAAGTTCTGGTACTGCTCGAGCAGCGCAGACCACTCAGGGGTATCGGAGACGGCGGTAACGCCGACCTTGGCGAGGTCGCCGATGATGGACTCCATGATCTCCTTGTGACCACCGTCCTGGTTGTAGGAAAGGGTCACGTTAATGCCACGATCGCCGTTAGCGCCGGCAGGAGCAACCTTGTCGAGGTACTCGTTAGCCTTGTCGACGTCGTAGGCGCAGAACTCCCATGCGCCTTCCTTGTAGCCATCGATGCCCGGAGGAACAATGCCGTCGGCGGGGGTACGGGTACCCTTGAAGATGGTCTTGCAGATGGCCTCGCGGTTAATGGCCAGGGAGATACCCCTGCGCAGGTCGGCGTTGTTGAACGGCTCGGCCGTGGTGTTGCAGGTCAGGTAGTAGGTGGAAGGCTCGGCGCCGAGCAGCATGCGCTCGCCGTCGCCCATGGTGTAGCCATCCTTGGACACGCCGCGATCCTTCTTGGCAGCGTCGATCTGAGCAACGGGAACGTCGCAGATATCGAGGTTACCGGCCTGGAACTCCTTGTAGGCGGTCTCCACGTCCTTGATGACCTGGAAGTGGATGCCATCGATCTTGGCCTTGTCGCCATAGTAATCGTCGAACTTCTTGAGGTTGATCTCCTGACCATCCTCCCACTTGCCGTCCATCATGAACGGGCCGTTACCGATCGGGGCAAGGTAGAAGCTCTTAACATCGGACTCGGCGCACTCGGGAACCGGGGATAGAGCCGGGTGAGAGGCGACGAAGGGGAAGTCGGCGTAAGCGGAAGACAGCTTAACGACGAGGGTCTCATCGTCGGGGCAAGTAACACCGCTGAGCTCAGTAGCGTTACCGGCAAGCAGATCGTCATAGCCCTCGACCATGGAAAGGTGATAGGAGACCTCGGAAGGACCGTACTCGGTAGCGATGGCCGACTTGGTGTTGACCAGACGCTCCCAAGCGAGCTTGAAGGACTTGGAGGTAACGTCGTCACCGTTGTGGAACTTGGCCTTCTTGATCTTGAAGGTGAACTCGGTGGCGTCGTCGTTGGCCTCGAAGGACTCGCAAGCCAGCGGGACGATCTTGCCCTTCTCGGCGTCGTAAGAGGTCAGAGCATCGAACAGCTGGTACTCGACCTGAGTGCCCTGATCCTCCTGGACGTTGTAGGGGTCGATGCAGACCGGGTTGTTGATGTAGAAGTTCAGCGTCGAACCGGACTCAGAACCGGAAGCGTCGCCGCCCTTCTTGCCGCATGCGGCAAGAAAAGCCATGGAGCTCGCAGCAAGGGTACCGCCGACAAAGGCGCGACGACCCATAACGGGCTGGTGGAACATAGAATCAGCCATGCCATCCTCCTTATGAGATAGGACAAAGAAATGTTCAGTCGGACATATGTCGAGAAAATCCGATCCGAACCATCAAAACGCCGCCCGCTGCTATGGCTGGTTATGCACAACAGACCAACGTTTTGCAATACAGTAGCGCATTTTATGAACGATTTGGGGCTAATTCCGGTTAACGGTCGAGAATTTCTTTAGTTGGGCGAAGTATGTGGGGATATTTTGACTCTGTTACAAGTCTGTAAACAAAAAGGGCCCCGAACATGCGGGACCCTTTACAAACGTATATACGCCGATGCTTAGTAGCCGACGATACCCTGCGGGAAGAAGAACATGCACAGAACGACACACACGGCAAAAACGACGGCCATAATTACCGTCAGGCGATCGAGGTTCTGCTCCATGACGCCCGTGGCAGAGCTGGAGTTATACAGCGAGCTAGCGATCATATCCGAAACGCCGGTGCCCTTACCGGAATGCATCAGAACAAGAATCGTCAGCGCCACGGCAGAAACAGCCCAAACGACAAACAGAAGAATCTGGAACGGACCCATAGATAAGCTCCTTAATAGAACAATTCAAACTCCAGTACTGTACCACAACCTTCAACACTCCCCCACCTGCCATTTAGGGACGGGGTAGAAATGGCAGAAATACCAAAAAGGGGGTCGTCCGGTTGTGGACAACCCCCTTACTAGAAAACGGTATTTGTTTTCTATTAGGCCTCGGTGGCGAGCACGCGACCCGTCATCTCGGCGGAAGGCTCAATACCAGCCATGGTGAGCATGGTCGGAGCGATATCGGAAAGACGGCCGTCCTCGATACCGGTGAGTTTGGCCTTATCATCAACGATGATGAACGGCACGCGGTTGGTGGTGTGAGCCGTAAACGGATGCTTGGAACCGTCGGAAGCAACGTCAAACATGTGATCGGCGTTGCCATGGTCGGCGGTAATCAGCGCAAAGCCACCCTTGGCGAGAATCGCCGGGACAACCTTGGACAAAGCATCGTCAACAGCCTCGACGGCCTTAACGGCGGCGTCGAAGACACCGGTGTGACCAACCATGTCGCAGTTCGCGAAGTTCACGATGTAGAAATCAGCGCGATCCTCGTTGATTGCGGCGACGAGCTTCTCGGTAACCTCGGGAGCGCTCATCTCGGGCTGCAGATCGTAGGTAGCGACCTTGGGAGAAGCGACGAGCACGCGCTCCTCGCCCTCCTTGGGCTCCTCGATGCCGCCGTTGAGGAAGAACGTCACGTGGGCGTACTTCTCGGTCTCGGCGGTGTGCAGCTGCTTCAGGCCATTGGCGGCGATAACGTCGGCCAGGACGTTCTCGGGGAACGTCTTGGGGAAGGCGACCTCGACGTCAAACGTCGGATCGTACTCGGTCATCGTCACAAAGTGCGAAAGCTTGATCTGCTCGCGCTCAAAGCCGTCGAACTCCTTGTCCGTGAACACGCGGGTCATCTGACGAGCGCGGTCGGGACGGAAGTTGAAGAAGATGGCCGCGTCGCCCTCGTGGATGCCCTCGTTGTGGGCAGCGAAGGGCTCGACGAACTCATCGCCGCGCGGATCCTTCTCGTAGTAGGCCTTGATACCGGCCACGGGGTCGGTATCGGCATCGGACGCGTTGACCATGACATCGTAGGCACGCTGGATGCGCTCCCAACGGTTATCGCGGTCCATGGCCCAATAACGGCCCGAAACGGTGGCAACGCGAGCGTCGCAACCGGTCTCCTCGGAGATCTTAGCCAGGAAGGCGCAGAACTCGCTCATGAAGCCGGCACCGGACTGCGGGTCGACATCGCGGCCATCCATAAAGGCGTGGACGCGAACGGTCTTGACGCCATGCTGGGCAGCCATCTTGACCAGGGCCTCGACGTGGTTCATGTGAGAATGAACGCCGCCGGGGCTCATAAGGCCCATGAGGTGCAGGGTCTTGCCTTCGGCCTTGACGTCGTCCATAGCCTTGACGAAGACCTCGTTCTTGGCGATGGAGCCGTCCTTGATAGCGTTGTTGATGCGCGAAAGCTCCTGGAACACGATGCGGCCGGCACCGATGTTGAGGTGGCCTACCTCGGAGTTGCCCATCTGACCGTCGGGAAGGCCCACGTCCTCGCCCGAAGCACCGAGCGTGGTGTGAGGATACTTCTCGTACAGGCTATCAAGGAAGGGCGTCTTGGCAGCGGCGACGGCGTTCTCGCCATCGGCCGGAGCCAAACCACAACCGTCCATGATGATCAGGAGTGCAGGAAGATGACGCTGTGCCATATGTCCTACTCGCCTGCCTTAACGACCATAGAGGCGAAGTCGGCAGCCTTGAGCGAAGCGCCACCCACGAGGGCGCCGTCAACGTCGGGCTTGGCGACGAGCTCGGCGATGTTGCCGGGCTTAGCGGAACCGCCGTAGAGAACGCGGATGCCGTTGGCGAGCTCCTCGCCGAACATCTCCTTGAGGGTCTCACGAATAGCGCCGCAGACCTCCTGAGCGTCCTCGGCGGTAGCGGTCTTGCCGGTGCCGATAGCCCAGATGGGCTCGTAGGCAACGACGACCTGCTTGGGGCAGGTGATCTCGAGACCCTCGAGACCAGCCTTGACCTGGTTCACGACGTGCTCGACATAGGTACCAGCCTCGCGGACCTCGAGGGACTCGCCACAGCAGAAGACGGGAACAAGACCGGCGGCAACGAGGGCCTTGGCCTTCTTATTCTGGTCCTCGTCGGTCTCGTGGAAGTAGTCGCGACGCTCGGAGTGACCGATGATGCAGTAGGTGCAGCCAGCGGACTTGAGCATGTCGCAAGAGGACTCACCGGTGAAGGCACCCTTGGCCTCCCAGTACACGTTCTGTGCACCGAGGGCGATGGGGGCAGCCTGAATGCGGTCATGAACCGTGGTGATGTCAATGGTCGGGGGGCAAACGAGCACCTCGACGCCAGCCGGAACCTCGGGCAGAGCCTGAGCCAGCTCGTCGGCGAGCTTGGCAGCCTCGGCGACGTCGTTGTTCATCTTCCAGTTACCAGCGATAAGAAGGGTGCGATTAGGCATCGAGAAGCGCCTCCACTCCGGGCAGGGCCTTACCCTCGACGAGCTCCATGGAAGCGCCACCACCGGTGGAGATCCAGCTCATCTTGTCGGCCAGGTTGAACTTGTTGACAGCTGCGACAGAATCGCCGCCGCCGATGATCGAGGTGCAGTCGGCCTCGGCGACAGCCTCGGCGATAGCCTGGGTGCCATGAGCGAAGTTATCGAACTCGAAGACGCCCATGGGGCCATTCCAGAACACGGTCTTGGCGCCCTTGACAGCCTCGGCGTAGAGCTCCTCGGTCTTGGGGCCGATGTCCATGCCCTCACGATCGTCGGGGATAGCGTCGGAAGCGACAACCTCGGGGACAGCGTCCTCGCCAAAGTGATCGGCAACGCGGTTGTCGATGGGGAGCAGGATCTTGACGCCCTTCTCCTCGGCCTTCTTGAGCATCTCGCCAGCGCGCTCGACCCAGTCCTCTTCCTTGAGGGACTGACCGACGGACATGCCCTGAGCCAGGAAGAAGGTGTAGGCCATACCGCCACCGATGATCAGGGTGTCAGCGGAGTCGATGAGGTGATCGAGAACGCCGATCTTGGAGGAAACCTTGGAACCGCCGACGATAGCGACGAAGGGGCGCTCGGGCTCGGCGAAGATGCCGGTCAGCGTGTCGACCTCCTTCTCGAGCAGGAAGCCGGCGACGGCGGGCAGGTAAGCGGCGGGGCCCACAACGGAACCCTGGGCGCGGTGAGCGGTACCGAAAGCATCGAGAACGAAGACGTCGCCATAGGAAGCGAGCTTCTTGGCGATCTCGGGATCGTTCTTCTTCTCACGCTTATCGAAGCGGACGTTCTCGAGAACGAGGACCTTGCCCGGCTCGACGGCAGCGACAGCCTCGGCAGCCTTCTCGCCGTAGGTGTCGGCGACAAAGGCAACGTCGAGACCAGAGAGCTCGGCGAGCTTCTTGGCGACGGGCTCGAGGGACAGCTCGGGCTGGAAGCCGGTGCCATCAGGACGGCCGAGGTGGCTCATGAGGATGACGCGAGCGTTGTGCTCAACGAGATAGTTGATGGTGGGCAGGGCAGCCTTGATACGGGTGGTGTCGCCAACGACGCCATCCTTGATAGGCACGTTGAAGTCAACGCGGACGAGAACGCGCTTGCCGTCGACATCGATGTCGCGGACGGTCTTCTTGGTAAAGGCCATGTTTGCTTCTACCTTTCGTACGTGTCTGCCTCCCATTACGGCAGACGATTTCCTATAAAAAGGGCGCGACCCTAGGGTGTAAGCCCTATAAGGCCGCGCCCTTCTTTAGACGCTCAACGAGCTATTCGCTAAAAGCTAAATTAAGCAACGAACTTCTCGAAGTACTTGATGGTACGGACCATCTGAGAGGTGTAAGAGTTCTCGTTGTCGTACCAAGAGGTGACCTGAACGAGGGTCTGGCCGTTGCCGAGGTCAGAGCACATGGTCTGAGTGGCGTCGAAGATGGAGCCATGGGTCTCGCCGATGATGTCGGTGGAGACGATGTCGTCCTCGTTGTAACCGAAGGTCTCGGAGATGGTGGCAGCGTAGGCCTTCATAGCGGCGTTGACCTCGTCGACGGTGACCTTCTTGTCAACGACAGCGTAGAGGTTGGTGATGGAGCCGGTCGGCGTCGGGACGCGCTGGGCGGCACCGATGAGCTTACCGTTGAGCTCGGGGAGAACCAGGCCGATAGCCTTGGCAGCACCGGTGGTGTTGGGGACGATGTTGACGGCGCAGGCGCGGCTACGACGCTTGTTGCCCTTGCGCTGCGGGCCGTCGAGCGGCATCTGGTCGCCGGTCCAGGCGTGAATGGTGGTCATGATGCCGGACACGATGGGAGCGAAGTCGTTCAGACCCTTGGCCATCGGGGCGAGGCAGTTGGTGGTGCAGGAAGCAGCGGAGATGATGTTGTCCTCAGCGGTCAGCGTCTCGTGGTTGACGTTGTACACGATGGTGGGCAGATCGCTGCCGGCCGGAGCGGAGATGACGACCTTCTTGGCGCCAGCGTTGATGTGGGCCTGAGCCTTAGCTTTGCTGGTGTAGAAGCCGGTGCACTCGAGAACGACGTCGACGTCGAGGTCGCCCCAAGGCAGGTTGTTGGCGTCGGCCTCCTTGTAGATCTTGATCTCCTTGCCGTCAACGGTGATGGAATCCTCGCCAGCAACGACCTCGTGATCGCGAGCGTAGTTGCCCTGCGTGGAGTCGTACTTCAGCAGGTAAGCGAGCATATCGGGAGAGGTGAGGTCGTTGATAGCGACGATCTCGGAGCCCTCATGACCGAACATCTGACGGAAAGCCAGACGACCGATGCGACCGAAGCCGTTAATAGCAACCTTTACTGCCATTGTGTCTCCTTTCGTAAGGCCCCCGCAAGCTACAGCGCCCGCCGTTGAGGCCCACAAACTAACCACTCGCCTAATATACCTTTTTTTTGACTTGAATTTCACGAGAATGCTCGAAATTGAAAATCAAATTTACGTTAAAACGTTTTAAAGAATAAAATAGCAGCTAAATCCGTATATAAGTCGATACTTTAAACTACCCGTTTGCTTCAATGAGCTTTTCAAGCCTCAAAACTCGATGGTAGAGGGCCGACTTCGACAAGGGAGGGTCAGCCATCTCCCCTAAATCACGCAGCGACAGATCGGGATAGCGCTCGCGCAGGTCGCAAAAGACCGCCAAGGCATCCGGAAGCGCATCGCGAAGGCCGCGCTGCTCGAGCTCATCGATAAGCGCAAGCTGATGTTGGGCAGCACCGGCGCTTCTGGTCTGGTTGGCGAGCTCGGCGTTCACGCGACGGTTCACATCGTTCTTAACCAACTTGACCGCGCGCGCCTCCTCAATCTCGGCAACGCTGCGCTTGGCACCAATCAGCTTTAATAAATGCTCGATTTCCTCGGCGCTCTTAATGTACACGGCATATGACCCCCGCCGCGCATTAACACGAGCATGGACCCCAATCTGCCCCAACAGGTCGCAAAGCCCCTTGGCATATTGCTCGCCCTGCACCGCGATCTCCAAATGAAAATCGCCGCGTGGATCGGCCACGAAGCCGCCCGCGATGAGCGCGCCGCGGATGTAGGCAAGCCTGCAGCAGGGACGGGCAACGATGTGTCGGGGAACACCAGCAACGAGCCCTCCCCTGCGGTCTAGAATGCCCAGCAGCACCAGAGCCTTGTCCAGGTCGGGTTGATCGGGCAGGGTAATGAGATAGTTACGGACCTTATGCAAGACCGATTTACGAACGGTGAATTCCGTTTTGAGCTTAAGGATGCGATGCGTCAGCGTGATCATCGTGCGCGCGACGGCTCCCGTCTCGGTCGCGACCGTCAAACGATACCGCCCGGAGCCGGCCAACGAAAGCGTACCGCTCACACGCGTCAGGGCGGCAAGCGTCGACAAATCGCAGTATTCACATTCGGGTTCGCAGCGCGCAAGCTCGTCGCGCACCTCAGCGGTAAACGACATGCAGGCCTATGCCTTCGTGTTGGCGCGCGACAGGTCGCGGTGGGAGATGCTCACGTGATACTGGGCGCCTTCCAGGTAACGGGCCGTGGCCTCGGCAATGGCGACGCTACGGTGCTGTCCGCCCGTGCAGCCGATGGCGATAGAAAGCTGCGGCTTACCCTCCGCGATATAGCCCGGCATCACCGTATCGAGCAGCTGCGTCCAGGCCTTCCAGAACTCCTGGGTCTTGGGATGGTCCAGAACAAAGTCGGAGACTTTCTTATCGAGACCGGTCATGGTACGCATCTCGGGATCGTAAAACGGATTGGGCAGGAAGCGAACGTCGATCATAATGTCCGCCTCGACGGGCATACCGTGCTTAAAGCCAAACGAGAACACGTGAACGTCCATGAGCTGCTGGTCGGACAACTCGGAGAACGCCATGCGCAATTTGTTGCGCAGGGCAGAGGTGCGCAGGCGGCTCGTGTCGATAATCATATCGGCTCGATCGCGCACGCCCTGCAGCTGAAGGCGCTCGCGCTGAATGGCATCGGCCGTAGTCTCCCCCGGCTTGGCAATGGGATGACGGCGGCGATTTTCGCTGTAGCGACGAATCAGCACCTCGTCAGAAGCCTCCAGGAACACGATGTCGCAGCTCATCTCGCGCTCTTCGAGCGCGGCGACCGCATCGAGCAACTCGTCAAACAGTCCCTGGCTACGCAAATCGCAGGTGACGGCGAGATGCCTGCCCACGCCCGTATTGATGCCGACGAGCTCGGCAAGCTGGGCGATGAGACGCGGAGGTAGGTTATCAATGCAAAAATAGCCCATGTCCTCGAACACGTGCATGGCCTGTGTGCGGCCCGATCCGGACATTCCGGTGATGATGACGATATCGGGGATGCGCTCCGAGCGCTCCGCCGCATCCATGGCATCTCCCTTTTGCATGTGCTGCCTCCCAAAAACAAGCGCGGGACCCAGCAACCCGGATCCCGCGCGGTCAATTGCCTATATTGAGTATACCGCCCCGAGCGGATACGAGGCCTGTCTTACGCCTCAAGCGCAGCCTTGAACCAACTCGTAATACTCGTGGGGTGCGTGATGGCGGTGCCGACGACAACGGCCCAGGCGCCAGCATCGATCGCAGCGCGAGCCTCCTCGGGCGTGTGCACGCGGCCCTCGCAGATGATGGGAAGACCGGGGAATTCCTCGGTCGCCTGACGCAGGAGTGGCAGGTCGGGGCCATCGGCCATGGTGCAGTCGATGGCGGCGACGCCGTGAGAAAGCGTGGTGGATACCAGGTCAAAGCCCATATCAACCGCACGGCGAATGTCCTCGATGGTGGCACAATCCGCCATCAGGAGCGCGCCCTCCTCGTGCAGCGGGCGGAAGGTATCCTCGACGGTCTTGCCATCGGGACGCGGACGATCGGTGGCGTCGATCGCCACGATATCGGCACCGGCAGCAACGCAGGCGCGAGCGTGACGCAGCGTCGGCGTGATGTAAACGCCCTCGTGTCCATCCTTCCACAGGCCGATGACGGGAACCTCACAGCGACCCTTAATAGCGGCAATGTCGGCAAGGCCCTGACAGCGAATGGCGGCGGCGCCGCCAAGCTCGCAAGCGCGAGACATTTGAGCCATGGTCTCGGGCGTACGAAGCGGCTCGCCCATATACGCCTGAACGCTCACGACGAGCTTGCCCTTCAGGGATTGAATCAAAGGATCGACGGTCATAAGGCTGCAACCTTTCTCAGAACAGCCTCCCGAGGCGTGTTGTCTCGGGAGGCTCCTACAGCAGATACGTTTACTTCAACGAGGCAAGAAGATGCTCAGCGGCACCGATGAGCGGAGCATCGCCCTCCAGAGAACCGATGAGGATCGGCGTGTCCTGAAGCGGATCGAGCGCCTGGCTGGCATAGCCCTCGTGCACCGAATCCTTCCACGTCTGCGAACGCCAATCGGGACCTTGGTGAATCACGCCGCCCGAAAGCACGATGACCTCAGGGTCCAGGATGTTAGCGAGCGAGCCCAAGCTGGCACCCAGCGCAAAGCCGGCATCATGGATGACCTCGGTCGCCTTTGCGTCGCCTGCACGGCACAGGTCGTTCACATCGCGACCGACCGAAGGACGGCTGGGGTCGACGCGGCCAAAGCGCTCATCGTACATACGACCAATGGAAGTGCCCGAAGCAACCGACTCCAGATGGCCGGAACGCCCGCAGGCGCAGGGAATGCCGACGGCAGCCGAGCACTCGATGTGGCCCATATGGCCAGCAGCACCATGGAAGCCCTGCATCACGCGGCCGTTCTCGACATATGCGCCGCCGATACCCGTACCGATGCCAAGACACAAGACGGAGAACTTGCCCTTGCCGACACCCCAGTGGGCCTCGCCCAGAGCATGAGCCTGCACGTCGCCCACAACGGCAACGGGAAGACCAAGGTCCTCGCGCAGACGCGGCCCCAACTGAACGCCGGACCAGCCGGGCATGATCTCATTGGCATACGCAATGGCGCCCGTCTTGGGATCGACGACGCCTGCGGCACCGATACCGACACCGAGAACCTCGACATCGGGATTCGCCTCAAGAGCGGCCTTGATAGACGCCTCGATACGCTGGAAGACGGCCTCGCCGCCCTCTTGGGCCTCTGTGGGAACCTCGGCCTCAAAAACGGGATGGGGCACACTACCGTCAGCCGGGTACTCCATGATGGCAGTCGCAATTTTAGTTCCGCCGATATCGACAGAGCAGACGTACTTGTTCTCCATGTCGCTCTCCTTCGGAGATAAAAACAACTACAGGAAATGCGCCGTCAGGCTAGCCGTCACAGCGCAGTAAAGGTTTTCCAGGTGTCCGAGATCGCCGAGAAACCGTGTGGCCATTGACCTAATGGGTCATGGCCACACGGTTGAACGGCGAGGTCGGGTGCCTGGGAAGCTTTACAGGAGACCGTTGTCCTGAAGGACCTTCCTAATCGCCTCGACGTTCTCGCCGGTCATGGCCTTCACCGGGCGCGGCATGGTCGGGCTGTCGAAGATGCCCATGAGGTTCATAGCGGTCTTGAAGGCGCCGACGCCACCGGCATAGCCCTGGACGCCCGAGGTGACATCCCAGATGTGGGAGATCTCGTTGAGGCGATCCTGCTCGGCCTTGACGGTAGCCCAGTCACCGGCCTGAGCGGCCTTCCACTGGCGCACGTAGCCCTCGGGCTCAACGTTGGCAAGGCCCGGGACAGAACCGTCGGCGCCACCGAGGTAAGCGCCGTCGACGACAACCTCGTGACCGGTGAGGATGCTCATCGGATGGCCGTTCTTCTCGTTCTCCTGAACGAGGTAGCGGAACGAGATGTCATCACCCGAGGAATCCTTGACGCCAGCAAGGACGCCCTCGGCGCCGAGCTTGGCAAGGAGCTTCCAGGGGAGCTTGGTGTGAACGCAGACGGGAATGTCATAGGCAAAGATGGGCAGGTCAAGCTCCTCGTGCAGGATGCGGAAGTGCTCCTCGACCTCGGTCATGCCCTGCAGGGCATAGAACGGGCAGGTGGCGACGAGGGCATCGGCGCCCAGCTCCTGAGCGACCTTGCCGTGCTCAATCATGCGCTCGGTCTCGGTATCGATGATGCCGACCAGAACAGGCACGCGGTGGTCGACGATGCGGACGGCCTCGGCGATGATCTGGCGACGACGCTCGTCGGTGGAGAAAACGACCTCACCCGAAGAGCCCAAGAAGAACAGGCCATCGACGCCGGCATCGATCATGCGGTTGATGCTGCGCTCAAAGGAGGCAACATCGAGCTGATGATCTTCGGTATCGGGAACAACGACGGGAGGGATAACGCCGGTGAATTTCTGAGTTGCCACAAGAATCTCCTTAGTTGTCTGGCGGGCGGCCCTATGCCACCCACTCTTGTTGGCAGTGTCCAGGCCGTCTAGGCCAAAGAACACGAGTAGAACGTTTGGTTAAAAAAGTCTACGACTTCGTTTTCGAACGCATTGATGCGCTCGTGAGCGTATTTTGCATAGATGATATGCCTCCGGTCACACTCAAGACCGTTGAATACGGCAAACTGATCCTTGGGATCGCTCACGGTATCCATAAGCGATGTGCCCATGAGCACCGATCCGCGCACCCGAGACGACAGCACCTCGAGGCCGCCAGGAAGCGGATTGGCAACCGCCGTGCGGGCGAGGCCCCGCTCGTCCAGAGCAGAAACCGCCAGCGCGACTCCGCCGCCAAGACCCTCGCCCCATGCAAAGATGCGTTCGGGGTCCATGCCATCAAGATTGCGCGCGACCTCCGCCAACGCGCAGCCCCAACGGACGCGCCTGACAAAAGCAGGCGAGGTAATCCCCTGCCGCAGATCGCTGGGTCCAATCGCCTCATCGTCCAGCGCAAGCACGGCATATCCCATGGCCGCAAACCTCGTCATGTGATGCCATCCCCGCACGGGTCGGTCGATGTCGTGAAACATCAGACATAGCGGCACGCGCTCAGAAACTCGGGCGCGACCGGCAGGCTCGATCAAACGTGCGTGGACCACATCGCCACCAAGCTCAAAGGAAACCTCGGAGTAGCGGGCATACGGATTGGCGAAATCGATCGCCGTAATGGCCAGGCCTTGAATCTCAAGATCCATAGCACATGTCTCCAAATCAGAAACATCTGCCTGAACATCACCGTGCCAGTCCCGATATTCAGAGAGCCTTGACGAAACCGTCCCGGGAATCCCCACAAGGTCGGGGACAATCAGCTCGCCGACATTGCTCTCGCACTTAGACATGAGCCTCCCCTCCCTTGCAGAAAAACGGAATGATCAGATCGTCAAAATCCTGAATCTCCTCGTGGCCAAAGCCTTCAAAGAACTCATGACGCTTTTCACAGGTCAGGTTGTTATAGACCGCAAACTGCGTCGCTGGAGGACAGACGGTATCGGCTGTGCCGGTGCCAAACAGCACGGGGCATTTGACCATAGGGGCAAAGTTCTTGGAATCGAAGTACGCCAGCTTGGCATAGGCTTCGTCGATACGAGTCGAGTCCTCGTCAAACCAGCGAGACCAATAGCGCAGGCCCTCGTAGGCAATGTCGTCGGCATCCAAATCCCAGACCAGGCGGAAATCCGACAGGAAGGGATAGAGGATGGCGGCGCGATTGATAAGCTCGCTGTTAAGTGCACAGGTCGCAATGCCCAAACCGCCGCCCTGCGACGCGCCGTTCACAAACACACGGGCAAGATTGATGCCCTCGAGCTCGCGAACGATGCGACACAGGATGCGAATATCTTGGTGCAAGCGGACATAGTAGAGGTTGGCCGGGTCGCCGTCGATACCGGCGACGATATGGCCCGCGACCGTTGTGCCCTCAAATCCACCAATGTCCTCGGAGGGACCTCCTTGACCGGGGCAGTCGGGGGCGATGAGTGCCATGCCCATGCCCGCAAACGACGCCTGCTCAAACCAGCTGCGGCTTGCACCCGGATATCCATGGAACTGAAGTACCAATGGCACGGGCTCGTCCGAGACGGGTTTAAGGTACTTGGCATGCAGGCGAGCGCCACACATGCCGGTATACCAGAGGTCGAAAAGCTGGCAGGTCACGGCATCTGTGACCGATGCCGTCTCGATCGCATAGTCAAGCCCGACTGCGTCGGCCTCGGCCATGCGATCCTTCCAAAAGAGATCGAAATCTGATGGACGGGGCATGGCGCCTCGATATTCACCAAATTGATGTTGTAGCTCCTGAGCACTTGGCATGGCTCGTGAACCCAACCTTTCGAAATCGCAACGGAGGTGCGCCCGGCAAGGGAACCGGGCGCACGGGAGGGAAAGCGAGGCTACTCGCCGAGCTTGGGATGCAGCAGCGACGGCGCAGCGCCGAGCAGCATCTTGGTGTAGGGGTCCTGGGGGTGCTGGAAGACCTGCTTGGCCTCGCCCTGCTCGACGATCTTGCCGCCATTCATAACGATGATGTCGTCAGAGATATAGCGGACCGTCTGGATGTCATGGCTGATGAACACCATGGCCAGGCCGAGCTCCTTCTTAAGGTCGGTCAACAGGTTCAGAATCTGCGCGCGGACCGAAACGTCCAGAGCCGAGGTTGGCTCGTCGGCGATGATGGCATCGGGGTTCAGCGACAGGGCACGGGCAATTGCGACGCGCTGGCGCTGGCCGCCCGAAAGCTGGCCGGGAAGAACCTCGGCGGCGGAGCTGGGCAGACCGGTGAGCTCCAAGAGCTCCTTGACGCGCTTCTCCTGCTCGGCCTCGGTACCCAGGTTGTGGACGCGCATGGGGTCGAGCAGTTGCTCGCGAACGACCATGCGGGGGTTGAGTGCCGTGGCCGGGTTCTGGAACACGACCGAGATGACGCGACCCATGTGGCGACGGTCCTCGGCGGTACGTTTGGTAACGTCCTTGCCCTTAAAGTAGACCTTGCCGCTCGTGGGGGCCTGCAGGCCGCACATGACGTTGGCGGTGGTGGACTTACCGCAACCGGACTCGCCGACGATGCCGATCGTCTGACCGGGCATGAGCCTAATCGTTACACCCTGGACGGCGTGAACCAGGTTAGGGTGCAGAATCGAGCCGGTACGGGTCCTAAAGGTGACGTGGACGTCATCAAGGAAGATGATCGGCTCGACGCCGTTGACTGCGGTCTCGCTCATCTACATCACCTCCGCGTGAGGGGTCAAACCATTTGCCTTGAGCACCTCGTCGGGGAGCTCGGAATAGAAGTGCTCGGTGCCGGGCACGCGCTTGAAGACCGGACGGGCGTCCAGGCCAATACGCGGATGGCTCGAGCGGGGCGCGAAGCGATCGCCCTTGGGGAAATCGCGCGGGCTCGGAACGGCGCCGGGCACCTGGTGCAGGCGGCCCGAACCGCTCTCGATGGACAGGACGGAACCCAGAAGACCGCGGGTGTACTCGTGGATCGGGTTGGTGAGCAGCTCCTTGGTGGGCGCCTGCTCGATAACCTGACCGGCGTACATCACCGTGATGTTATGGGCGACCTCGGCGACCAGCGCCAGGTCATGCGAGACGAAGATCATGGCAAAGCCGAGCTTGGCCTGAAGATCGTTGAGCAGCTTGATGACCTGCTTCTGGACGGTAACGTCCAGGGCGGTCGTGGGCTCGTCGCAGATGACCAGCTTGGGGTCGCGGGTAAGGGCCATAGCAATCAGAACGCGCTGACGCTGACCACCGGAAAGCTCGTGCGGATAGCTCTCGAGCGTACGCTTGGGATCGAGGCCCACGAGCTCCAGGAGCTCCTCGGCGCTACGGGTGCCGCCGCGCTTGGTGAGCTGCTTCATCTGGGCAGAGATGAGCATGGAGGGGTTGAGCGAGGACAGGGCGTCCTGATAGACCATGGCGATATCGGTACCGCGCAGGCCGAACCACTCCTTCTTGCTCATCTTGAGCAGGTCACGGCCCTCCCAGAGGACCTCGCCGGAAAGATGTTCGTCATCGTCGGTCAGGCCCATGATGGCCAGCGTGGTGATGGACTTACCGCAACCGGACTCGCCCACCAGGCCCATAGTCTGGCCAGGACGGACGTCAAAGTTGACATGGTCGACGACGTTGATATCGCCGTGGTGCTCAAACTGGATGCAGAAGTCACGGACCGAAAGGATCGGTTCGACAGACTCGTCGGGCACATGGCGATCGTCACGCTTGAGCTCGACATCGCGCAGGGCTCCAAGGCGAGCGGAGAGGGACTGGGCCTGCTCCTTGTAGGCGCGAACGGGGTCGGAGACCAGCAGGTCGGCCTCGCGGCGCTTGGAGGAATCGGTCGGATCCAGGGCGGCGGAGGGAGCAGCGGCCATGGCGTCGGTAATGCCCTCGGAGAGGATGTTGAGCGCCAGGCAGGTGATCATGATGGCCAGGCCCGGGAACAGCGCCTGCCACCAACGGCCGGCGAGCACGCCGCCGCGGGCGTCGGCTAGGATGTTGCCCCAGGTAGCGGTGGGCTCCTGGATACCAGCGCCGATGAAGGTCAGCGAAGCCTCGAAGATGATGGCGTCGGCGACCAGGGTAACGGTGAAGACCATGATCGGGGCGATGCAGTTACGCAGAACATGCTTGATCAAAATCCACGGAGCCTTGGCGCCGGAAACGATGACCGCGCGGACATAGTCCTCGCCGTACTCGGACACGATGTTGGCGCGCACGATACGGGCAATCTGCGGAGTGTACATAAAGCCGATGGCGAAGATGATCGACGGCACGGAGTTGCCCAGGATGGAGACGAAGACGGCCGCGAGGGCGATGCCCGGGATGGACATGATGATGTCCAAGATACGCATGATCGTCTCGGAGACGGCCTTGCGCGAAACCGCTGCAAGGGCGCCCACGACCGAGCCGCAGACCAGAGCCATGGCAGTGGCGCCAAAGCCGATAATCAGCGAGTAACGACCACCGTAGAGCATACGCGACAGAATATCGCGACCCTTATCGTCGGTACCGAAGATAAATCCGTTGCCGGGAGCCTGGCGAGCCGTAAAGATCTCGACCGGGCTATAGGGGGCAAGAAGGGGCGCCAGAATCGCAGTCAGGGCGACCAGCGCCAGCACGACGGCGGCAATCTTAGAAGACAGCGTCATCTTCTTCCAGCCACCGAGCTTGAGCCCCTTGGAGGCAGCCTTCTCGAGCTGCTCGGTTTGCTTCTCTCGAATCTTTACCATAATCTACACCGTCCTGATGCGCGGGTTGATGAGCAGGTAGAGCATGTCAACCACGATGTTGATGATGATGAAGGCAAGAGCAACGACGATAACGACGCCCTGAACCAGGTTCGCCTCGTTGCCCTGAACGCCCTGCAGAATCGCGGTGCCCATGCCGGGGAGGTTGAAGATAACCTCGATGACGACGGCGCCGCCCATGAGGTAACCGATCTTAAGACCGAGGGTGGTGACCGGGGTGATCAGCGCATTGCGAAGGACGTTGATACCGACGACGACCTTCTCGGGAACGCCGGCACCGCGAGCCATACGGACATAGTCCTTGTCGAGCTCCTCGACCATGGCGGTACGCACGATACGAGTCATCTGGCCCGTCAGCGGAAATGCCAAGGCGATGGCGGGCATAATCATGCGGCCCAGATAACCAGCCGGATTCGTGGTGAAGTGAGGCAGAGCACCCGATGCCGGGAGCACCTTAAGGTAGGAAGAGAACAGCAGGATCAACAGAACGGCAAGCCAGAACGACGGGGTTGCCAAGCCGGCGATGGAAAAGACGCGGATCACTTGGTCCGGCCATTGGTCGCGATACAGTGCCGCGATGACGCCGAGCAAAAACGAAACGACCGCACCGATGGCAAGGCCGATGAAGGTCAGCTGCATCGTGACGGGCAGGGCCGTGGAGATGCGCTTGGCAACGGAGTTGCGAGCAGCACCATAGGTGCCCATGTCGCCATGGATCAAATCGCCCATATAGCGCACGTAGCGCACGGGCCAGGGGTCGTCCAGACCATACTTCTCATGGTACTCGGCAACCGCCTCGGGCGAGGCACCGTCACCCAACGCCGTGTAGGCGGGGTCGGTCTTGGAGAACGACATAAGGAAGAACACCAGGACGGTGACGCCCAATGCCATGATCGGCAGCGCCACAAGACGCCTTCCAATCAAACGTAGCAAGTTGTTCACGTTCTCTCCCCTTTCTTTTGTCGGTAGGACCAACTGGTATATGAGTACGGATACTCATTACAAGACCCGAGCGACATCGAGGTCGCCCGGGTCTTTGTTTCAACTATGAGGATACGGTCCCAACGACCGACATCCTGCATACAGACTCAAGCGAGTCTTACGCCTTGACGGTCGCAACGCCCCTGAAGGACATGCTCGTCGTGCCGATGCCCTTGAAGCCATCGAGGGCCTCGCCGTTGGGCGCAGTGGACGGATCGTCCCAGGAAGCGGAGACGGTCTTGACGTGGACAACGGGGTACAGAACGGCGTTGTCGGCAATGATGTCGAAGCACTCGTTCCACTTCTTCTGCTGCTCGTCGCCCTCGGCGGCAAGAGCCTCGTCCATGAGACTGTGGAGCTTCTGCCACTCAGCGGACTCCTTCCACGGGCAACGGGTCTGCATCCAGACGTTGTCGCCGTACCACCAGTTGAGCAGCAGGTCGGGGTCGGCGCCGAAGCAGGAAGGATCGCCAGGGGCAAGGAGGATATCGTAGGCCTCGCCGCCGTCGATGGCAGCGTAGGTGGCCGGCGAGGTATCGGTCTGGATGGTCACATCGAAGCCGAGAGCGTCGAGGTCGTTCTTGACCTGGGCGGCCATGCCCTTAATCTGCTCGTTGTCGGTGGTGCGCAGGGTGATGGCACCCGGGGTGATGCCAGACTCCTCGATGAGCTTCTTAGCCTTCTTGGCGTCGGTCTTGTACACCGTGGAAGCCTCATGATAGTTGGTGAAGCTCTTGGGCAGGTAGCAGCTGGCAGCGGTGGCAAGGCCGGCGAAGGTGTTGCTGACCATCTTCTCGGTGTCGAGCGCATACATGACAGCCTGACGGACCTTGACGTTGTTCCAAGGCTCCTTGGCGACGTTGAACATGATGAAGCGGGTGCCGAAACCCTGAACGTTATCGATCTTGCAGCCGGCGCTCTCGAGCTGGTCGACGGCGTCAGCGGTAACGAGCTCCATAACGAGCGTGGAGCCCTCCTGCTGAGCGGTAACGCGAGCGGTGGGGTCGGTCAGGATGCTGTACTGGATCTTCTTATCCTCGGCAGCATACTCACCGTTGTACTCGGGGTTGGGAACCAGGGTGATCTCGGTATCGGAGATAGAGTCGTACATCCAGGGGCCGGAGCCGATCGGCTGCTTGGCGCGATCCTCCTCGGTCTGGGTGGCCGGGGTAACGCGGACGATGGCCAGACGATCCTTGAGCAGGGAGAAGTTGGGGACCTTGGTCTTGACCGTCACGGTGCTGGCGTCCTTGGCCTCGATGGACTCGAAGGGCTGGAAGAACGGAGCATAGGTAGCGGAAGCGGCGCAAGCAGTGTAGGAGGCAACGACATCGTCAGCGGTGACCTCGGTGCCATCGGAGAACTTGGCGCCCTTGCGGATGGTGACCTCGAAAGTGGTGTCGTCCACAGACTTGGGATCGTCGGTGGCGAGCTCGTTGAAGGTGCTGTAGTCGTGGTAATCGATGCCGTAGAGGCCCTCGACGACGTGCCAGTTAGCACCCAGGCCCACAGCGGAGCCGGTGCTGGCGGGATCGAAGCTGGACGGAGCGTAAGCGGAACCAGCGGTGATCACGCCGCCGCCACGGTTGGCGGAATCGGTGGAACCGGAAGCGGAACCCTCGTCGCTAGAGCTGCCACCGCAGCCGGTGAGACCAAGCCCTGCGACAGCAGCGACGCTGCCGGTGAGGCCGAGGAACGAACGCCTGGACATACCCTTGTTGATGATGGCCATGTCTTCTCCTATCAATAGAGAATCTTACCCGGGAGCACCTAGACGCGCCCCCGCGCAACTTGCGGACGATATATACCTTACCTACCGACGAACCCAACTGAGGTGCCGCGCTCGGCGACCGATACATACATACGCTTGAACGGTATTTACTACCGTTCACCGAATTCATTGACAAACGATTCGCCAGACAGTATGTATCGACGAGGTGAGACATCAGTCTTCGTCATCCCGCAGGATAGCAGGGTTGTTCACCATGGCTAGTCAAACGTTTTAGCGTTAATTGAACCCGAAATCGGCTGGTAATCGCCGTGAAATACATGATTGAAAATCACGCAATCATGTATATCAGTTGTTTAGAGGCGTGTTTAGTTTTCGGATTGCTTTGCCGCCATCTCGGAGCGCTCGGCATTCCACGCAACAAGTGCCTCGTGGACCGCTTTGGCGACATCGGCCGGAACGCCTCGAACTTCTGCAATCTCCTGCTCGCTCGCCGCGCGCAAACGCTTCATCGAGCCAAAATGGCGCATAAGGGCACGTTTTCTGGTGGGCCCCACGCCAGGAACGTCATCGAGTACCGAAACTGTCATGGCCTTGTCGCGCAATTCACGATGGAACGTGATAGCAAATCGGTGGGACTCATCGCGCACCTGTTTAATTAGATAGAGCGAGGCAGACCCGGTCGGCAGCACGACGGGAGTCTCGTCCCAAGGCACAAAAACTTCCTCATCGGCCTTCGCCAAGCCACAAACTGGTATATCGAGCCCAAGAGCCTCAAGTTGCTTGATCGCAGCGGTCAATTGCGGCTTACCGCCATCGACAACGAGCAGATCGGGGCACGAGCCAAAGCGCTCGTCGGCCATGCGCTCGGGAGCATAGCGTCGTCCCAAAACCTCGGACATCGACACGAAGTCGTTTGCCTCATCCAATTCGGCCTGGATTTTAAAACGACGATACTGGCTCTTGTCGGCGCGCCCGTTGGTAAACACCACCATCGAGGCGACCGTAAAGGTGCCATGCAGCGTCGAGATATCGAAGCACTCGATACGCAACGGCGGCGATGGCAGCGCCAACGCACTTTCGAGCTCCAGGAGCGCTTGATTGGTGCGGTCGTCAGCGTACCCCGTTCGCATCATGTAGCGCATGAGGGCATGGCGCGCATTTTTGGATGCCATATCGAGCAGACGGTGCTTTTCGCCACGCTGCGGCCTATGGAGATGGCAGGAACGCTCACGCTTGCCCGCAAGCCACTCCCCCAGCGCCTCCGCATCCTCAAGCTCGACGGAAAGGTTGACCTCAGCTGGAATATCAGCCGTCTCGTCGTAATAGCGCTTAAGAAAGCCCGACTGGAGCTCTTCCTCGTCAACATCAAGACCCTTGTCGAGAACGAACTCGCAGGTGCGAACTGTTCGGCCCTCGCGAACGACGAAGACGCAAGCGGCGGAGATGGTCTCCTCGCGATAGAAACCGATGACATCGATATCGACACTGGAGGGAAAAACGACTTGCTGACGATCGTCCAGACCCCTGATGACCTCCAAACGACGTTTGACGCGTGCCGCGCGCTCAAAGTCGAGCGCCTCAGCGGCATCCGTCATCTCGGAGGTCAGCTCATCGACGACATCCTTGCGATGGCCCGACAAAAAGCGCTCGACACGCTTGACGTTCTTGGCATAGTCTGCCGGGGAAATCGCGCCGACACACGCACCCGGGCCGCGCCCGACATGGTAGTCAAAGCAGGGGCGCCCGTTTTGCGCGCAAATCATATTGACGATGTCTTCCTCGCCCTTGTGGGACTCGACGATACGGCGACAACGACGCCACTCCGCACAGGATGCGGAGCAGATGGGGATAACCTTGCGCAGCGTATCTATCGTCTCACGTGCCGCGCGGCTATCGGTATAAGGTCCAAAATAGCGCGTTCCCGGCTTATGACGCTCACGCGTGTATTTGATAGCGGGATACAGGTCGCCCTTTGTAATGGCGATAAAGGGGTAGCTCTTGTCATCCTTGAGGTCGACGTTAAAGTACGGATGGCACTGACCAATCAAATTGCGCTCGAGCACCAACGCCTCGTGCTCGGTCTCCACCACGATATAGTCAAAGCTCGCCACCAGCTGCATCATCAGCGGGATCTTCTGGCGCTCGTCCTGCAGCGTCACGTACTGACGCATACGGGCGCGCAGGTTTTTCGCCTTGCCCACGTAGATGACATCGCCCTTGGCGTCTTTCCAAAGGTAGCAGCCGGGCTGCGTGGGAACGCGCGAAACCTGCTCGGCAAGCGTTGGAATGTTGTCGTGACCGGCCACGCGCACCTACTTGCGACGAATCAGCGCCGAGACCTCGGGCATCTTAAGGACGACGGCAAGGCCAAAGGTAACAGCAAGCGAGACGACACCCGCAACGCAAACGTAGCCAAGAGTAATCAGAATCGAGCCGCCAAGTGCCCCGACAAAGTGCTCAAGCGCCCACATGACGCCGGCGCCTGCGGCAGCACCCAGGCCACCGAGCAAAAGGCCAAAGAAACCGCCATGCAGGATAGATTTAACCTGAAGACCACGCAGACGACGACGCAGCCACCGCAGCGAGCAACCGACCAAGATCACGTAGTCGACGACATACGAAAGCGCGATTGCCGGCATACCGAAGCCCAGCACAACGCCAAACAGCAGAACCGAGCCGGCCTGGCCGATGGCGGAATACAGACAATAGCGGCTATAGGGCTTCATGTCGAGCAAGGCAGAGAAGCTCTTCTGCATCAGCACGACCACGCCGTAGAGCGGCAGGGAAAGTGCCAGGTAGATAAGGAACTCCGACACCAGCGCCACACCGGACTCATCGAACTTGCCAGCGCAGTAGATCATGTTGAGCGGACGCGCGAAGACAATCAGGTACAGCGCGAATGGAATCAGGAAGAACAGCATCTGGGCGACGCCACGCGAAATGCCCGTGCGGACGCTGTCGTAATCCTTCTCCTGTGCGTCGTGAGAGAGCTCGGTATAGAGCGCCGTCGAAAGCGAGGCGGCAATCAGCGCGTAGGGCAGCGTGTACCACAGGCGCGCATAGGCGATGACGGAAGGACCAGTCTCGGGCTGGACCACCAGCGCAGCAGCGTTGGTGATAGAAGTCGAGACAAACATGCACACCGTGGCGAGCAGCGTCGGGATACCGAGCGCAATCGTCTGGCGCAGTGCGGGGTCCTTAAAGTCGATATGGATATGGGGATGCACGCCGTGCTTGCCAAGCGCGGGGATCTGACATGCCATCTGAACAAAGACACCGAGGGTCGTACCGGCCGCAATCAAGATGATGCCGGCACGTTCGCCAAACTGTGCGGACACGGGCGCAAAGCCCATAAAGCTCGCAATGACGATCACATTGTTGAGGACCGGGGCAAACGTCGACCAGAAGTAGTCGCGGTGTGCGTTGAGAACCCCCGAGAACACCGAGCCCAAACCATAAAACAGAATCTGGATGGCAAAGAAACGGAACATGAACGCAGCGGTATCCATGCTGCCGCCGTCACCCGAAAGGAACGATTGCGTCCAAATAAAGCCCGGGGCGAACACGGTCCCCAGCAACGAAATGCCACCCAGCACCAAAAGCAGAATGCCGAGCAGGTTGCCCACGTACTCGTTCGAGGCCTCGCGACCCTGCTCACGCCTCACGCCCATGTACACGGGCAAAAACGCCGTCACGAGCATGCCGCCCATCACGAGTTCGTAGAGCATATTGGGCAGGTTGTTGGCGACCTGATAGGAGGACGAGAGCAGCGACATGCCGATGGCGGCCGCCATGGCCCACGTGCGGATAAACCCGGTGACGCGCGACACGATGGTCAGCACGGTCATGAGGCCAGCAGAACGACCAACCGTGGAGTAGTCCGACGAGCCCATGTCGTCAGTGTCATCTCTCGACGAAGAGGCTTCGGATGAGGGTGCCTGAGACGCAGATTCTTTTGCAAAATGAGCTCCGCGCTTCAATTCTTCCTGCGGCATCGCTCAGTCCTCTCTCGTAATCGCGGCAACCGTCGCCCCGCAAAATGCAATTAAATCATCGGGTGCAAGCTCGAGCTGATAACCACGCTTGCCTCCAGAAATAAAAATGGTATCCCAAAGGACACATGTCTCATCAATGAGCGTCCGGTAGCGTTTTTTCATACCGACCGGGCTGCAGCCGCCGCGAACGTAGCCAGTCGCCGCAAGCAAATCCTTCACATGCATCATGGCCAAGGACTTCTCCCCCGCGGCACGCGCGGCGGACTTTAGATCGAGCTCGTCGGCAACAGGGATGCAGCACACGACATAGTCGTTGGACGGAGTCACGCAGACCAAGGTCTTAAATCCTTGACCGGGCTCCTCGCCAAGCTGCTCCGAAATCGCGACCCCCAGGCCCACCGACTCATCGCCATCGTCTTCGTACGTATGTAGAACATAGGAAATGCCGGCGCTTTCCAGCTCGCGCATCGCATTGGTTTTTGGCGTCTTTACAGCCTTTGCCATGACATATCCTTTCCCTCGCATTCGGACGCAATATTTAAGTATATGTCCAATTCGGCTGCATACGTCACTTCGACACAGCAAGCGCCATCGAATCACAAGGAGTCGATGGCGCCCATAAACTGAATCGCCTATTTATTGAGCATCAAGTTGAGCCTGACGCTCCCGGTCACGCCTGAGCAACGGCGCCAAAAACTTGCCCGTATAACTCTGCGGACAGTCCGCAACCTGCTCCGGTGTGCCCGAAACCACGACGGTTCCGCCGCCGTTACCGCCCTCGGGGCCCATATCGATCAGGCGGTCGGCAACCTTGATGACATCAAGGTTGTGTTCAATCACCAGCACCGTGTTGCCCGCATCGACCAAGCGCTGCAGCACATCGAGCAGCTGGCGGACGTCCTCAAAATGAAGGCCGGTCGTCGGCTCGTCCAAAATATAGAACGTCTTGCCCGTCTGGCGTCGATGAAGCTCCTTGGCGAGCTTCACACGCTGCGCCTCGCCGCCCGAGAGCGTCGTGGCGGGCTGGCCCAGGCTCACGTAGCCCAAGCCTACATCGTACAGCGTCTGGAGCTTGCGCTTAATCTGCGGGATATTCCCAAAGAAGGCCAGCGCCTCGGTGACGCTCATGTCGAGCACGTCCGAGATGGTCTTGCCACGGTAGGTGACCTCGAGTGTCTCGCGGTTGTAGCGTTTACCGCCGCAAACTTCGCAGGGAACGTAGATATCGGGAAGGAAGTGCATCTCGATCTTGATCTGTCCGTCGCCCTTGCACGCCTCACAGCGCCCGCCACTCACGTTGAAGGAGAAACGTCCCGGCGAGTAGCCGCGTGCCTTCGACTCCGGTGTGCTCGCAAACAGCGCGCGCAGATCATCCCACAGGCCAATGTACGTAGCGGGATTGGAACGCGGTGTACGGCCGATCGGCGACTGGTCGATATCGATAACCTTATCGATACACTCGATGCCCTCGATTTTCTTATACGGACCCACAGGGCGCGTCGAACGGTGAATGGCATTCGTAAGGGCAGGCGCAATGGTGTCGGTAACCAGGGAGCTCTTGCCCGATCCCGACACGCCGGTAACAACCGTAAGCGTACCAAACTCGATCTTGGCGGTAACGTTTTTGAGGTTGTTGGCGCGGGCGCCCGTGATCTTAAGGCAGCCACGACCGGGCTTGCGGCGTTCATCGGGAACCCGAATCATTCGCTTGCCGGTCAGGTAGGCACCCGTCATCGAATCGGGGCACGCCATGATATCGGCAGGCGTTCCCGCGGCGACCACGTATCCGCCGTTCACGCCCGCGCCGGGGCCCATGTCGATCACATAATCGGCAGCACGAATCGTATCCTCATCATGCTCGACGACGATGACGGTATTGCCGATATCGCGTAGGCGCTCAAGCGTCTTGATCAGGCGCTCGTTATCGCGCTGATGGAGGCCGATCGACGGCTCGTCCAAAATGTACAGCACACCCATGAGGCCGGCGCCGATCTGCGTTGCCAGGCGAATGCGCTGGGCTTCGCCTCCGGAAAGCGTCGCCGAGGCACGGTCGAGGGTCAGATAGTCGAGTCCGACATCGACCAGAAAGCGCAGGCGCTCCAGGATTTCCTTAACGATGCGCCCGCCGATATATTGTTGGCGCTCGGTAAGCTCCAAGCCCTCAAAAAACTCGAGCGACTCGCGGCACGATAGACAGCAGACCTCGTAAATGGACTTACCGCCTACGGTAACGGCGAGCATCTCGGGGCGCAGACGAGCACCATGGCAACTCGAGCACGGCTCCTCGCGGATGTACTTCTCCAAGCGCGCCTTGGTGTTCTCATTCGTCGTCTCGGTATAGCGCTCGTACAGGATATTGCGCACGCCCGAGAACTTGGTGTCCCACTGGCTACGGCGCCCATCGAGCTTTTGATAGTCGACCGAAATCTTCTGGTCGCCCATGCCGTCTAAAAACGCGCGACGCACCCGCGGAGGCAGATCCTCCCACGGCGTATCGACGCTCACCTTGAAGTGCTTACAAACCGCAGCGAAAATCTGCGGATAGTAGTTAGAGTTGCCAAACAGGCTGCCAAAGACCCCGTCGGCGATCGACTTCGAGGGGTCTTCGATTAGGGCCTCGGCGTCGACCGTCTTCTTAAAGCCCAGGCCATCGCACTCGGGGCACGCGCCATAGGGCGCGTTGAACGAGAAGTCACGCGGCTGCAAGTCATCGATGGAGTGTCCATGCTCCGGGCACGCTAACGCCAGCGAATACTCCAGCAACTCGCCTTCGGTCCCCTCGGGAGCGTCGCGGTCGGGCAGCAAGTATACGTTCACATTGCCGTGCGCCAGCGCAGTCGCCTGCTCAACAGACTCGGCGATACGGCCCAGAGAGTTCTCACGGATCACGATGCGATCGACCACGACCTCGATATCGTGCTTGAACTTCTTGTCCAGATCGATCGGATCGTCGAGCGAGCGCACTTCACCGTCGACACGCACGCGGCTAAAGCCCTCGGCGCGAAGGTCCTCAAACAGTTTGGTGTACTCGCCTTTTCGCCCGCGCACCACCGGTGCCAGCACAAACGCGCGGCGGCCCTCCCCCGCCGCCAAGACCTTGTCGGCAACCTGATCGGTCGTCTGACGCTCAATGACGCGCCCGCATTCGGGACAGTGCGGGGTGCCCACACGGGCGAACAGCAGGCGCAGATAGTCATAAATCTCGGTTACGGTGCCAACCGTCGAGCGAGGGTTTTTAGACGTCGTCTTTTGGTCGATCGACACCGCCGGCGAAAGGCCGTCGATTGAATCCAAGTCGGGTTTGTCCATCTGGCCCAAGAACTGGCGCGCATAACTCGAAAGGCTCTCGACGTATCGACGCTGGCCCTCGGCATAGATAGTGTCGAATGCCAGCGAACTCTTGCCCGAGCCAGAAAGACCGGTAATGACCACGAGTTGGTCACGCGGAATGGAAACATCGATATCACGGAGGTTGTGCTCACGGGCGCCGCGAATAACGATAGAAGAATCAGACATGGAAGCTCCTTGCCTCCTATTGCATCGAATCATACTGCCGATGAGTTTAGCGCACTCGACGCGCACAGATGTTCGTAATACAAGATTCGCAGACCTTTAGCTTTGCGTATCGGGCGCTTTGTTTCTCGAAATGCCGTGGAAAGGTTACAGTAATCTAATACTGAACTTAATTTGCTGTAACAGAGGAACGTCCATGACCGAAGATATCCCCCTTGAAATCACTTCGAGCGACATGGCCAATCTGCCCATATTCATCGCCGTCCTTATCGTGGCCGCCGTCGTCGTGCGCGTGTATTTTTCAATCAAACGCAACGAAAAGCCACCCATTGCCCGCGTCTTTTGGTGCGCGACGCTCCTCATCCCGCTCGGCGTGGTAGCTGCATGGGTTACGAATCAATTGCTCGTAAATGAGGGCAGCTCCCTATGGGTCCTTTCTTATTCGGCGCTCGGTGCCGCCGCCGTCATGCTTCTTGTCGAGCCCTTGGTTTCGGGACTTATCGACCAAACCGACCTTGCGACGGGAACGGTTGCCTGTATTTGCCGTGACATCCTTGTCATCGCCGCTGTTTCAGCGCTCTCGTTCGTTTCACTCGAAATTGCCTGCAACGAAACGTTCTATCGCATTCCCGCCAACTCATTCGGGTTTTCCGTCGGGCTGCTCGCGACGGTTCTGCTCTCCCTTTATTTGCTGGGACAGCGTCATGGAGGCGTCATGGCCCTCGTGCCCGTCGTCTGTTGCATCCTTGGCATTGCCGAGCACTTCGTCATAACGTTTAAAGGCGAAGCCATCCTGCCGAGCGATATCTTGGCCCTTGGCACCGCAATGGAAGTGAGCGAGGGATACGAGTTTACCTTTACCGCCGGAATCGTAACCTCTCTCGCCCTGCTGGAGATTTCCCTGGGGCTTCTTTCGCTTATCCGACCGCGAAAGCTCCGTACGCCCACCCATGTCTTCCCCGCAATCGCCACTAACCTCTGCGCTTTTCTGCTAGTGACCGTTGTGGGGCTCTCGAGCTTTTCCAGCATCGACTTGGAGCAGGCGCTGGATTTTGGATTTGACCGTTGGCAGCCCATCACCACGTATGCGTCCCAGGGTTTTATCACTTCGTTCACCGAAATGGTCAACGAGTTGCCCATTGAGAAGCCCGAAGACTATACGCCCGATGAGGCGCAGGGCATCGAACAGGAGCTCGCCGCCGCCTACGACAGCACATATGGCTCGAGCGAGCAGCGCGCGGCGGCCGTTGCCCAGTTCAATGAAATCAAGCCGACGATTGTTGCCGTCATGAACGAGAGTTTTAGCGACCTTTCGTGCTTTGAGCAGCTCCAGGCGGCCGGGTACACCGGCCCCGCATTCTACAACTCGCTTCCCGACACACTTGTTCGCGGCACCATGCTCGCTTCGGTCGCCGGTGGCGGAACGGCGAACTCCGAATTCGAATTTTTGACCGGAGCGACAACGGCCTTTGTCGGATTAGGCAAAATCCCCTATCAGCTGTATCAGATGAATGGCGTCAACAGCCTGGCAAAGGACCTTAAAGAGCTTGGGTATACCACTACCGCCATGCACCCGCAAAACCCCGTCAACTACCATCGAGATAAAATCTATCAGCAGCTGGGCTTTGGAGACTTTCTTTCAATCGGCGATTTCGAAGGTGCGCCCTATTACCATGCCGGCGTATGCGACTACGCCACCTACGACAAAATACTCGACCTGCTTAGAACCGACGAAGCCCCGCAGTTCATCTTTGACGTCACGATGCAAAATCACGGCGGCTACGACTATGGCACCGTTCCCGCCGAAGAGCTGACAAACTATTGGGTCGAGGGAGCCAGCGAGGGTGCCAATAGCGCGCTCAACACCTATCTCACCTGCATCAACGCATCCGACCGGGACCTCGAGTACTTTATCAACGAGCTCCGCAATATCGGCAGACCGGTTGTTCTTGTCTTTTTTGGCGACCATCAGCCGAGTGCCGCAACGACTCTCAACGACGAGCTGTACCCTCAGGAAGATACGGCAAGCCACGCTTTCCGTATCTATCAGTCGACATATCTCGTCTGGGCTAACTATGAGATCGCCGGCAATACCGAGCTCAACGTCTACGATACCGTCGGGGCAAACGAGATTGCGGCCATTACCCTTAATAAGATCGGCGCCCCGCTCACCAACTATCAAAAGGCTCTGCTTGCAACAAGGTCAGATGTGCCCACCATCAATGTCGCCGGCTATCTCGGCGCCGACGGGCTGCGCTACGACTTGGAATCTGAAGACAGCCCATACGCCTCGACGATCGACAAGCTGCAGCGCATGCAGTACCTCGAGTTTGCTAGCAAAGTTCAGTAAGCCCGCCCATTCGCTTGGGCCCATCGTATTGTAAGCGCGCTCGGCCCAAACGCATCGCAAATGACTCCCGCTCGCAAACGAGGGTACAATGACGCTCGTGTCACATCACGGGGCCCCGGCCCCAACATTTACAAAGGAGTCACACATGGGTTGCGAGCACGCACAGGCCGCCGGCGGACAAACGTCGCCGTCGCAATTTGAGGAGAACACGCTGTCCGAGGTCAAACGCGTCATCGCCGTGCTTTCCGGCAAGGGCGGTGTCGGCAAGTCGTTTGTCACCGGTGCCATCGCCACCGAGCTTGCCCGTCACGGCCACAAGGTCGGCGTCCTCGATGCCGACATCACCGGTCCCTCTATCCCCAAGATGTTCGGTATGAGCGGACGCCACGTCCATGCCCTTGGCAACCTTATGCTGCCCGAAATCTCCGAGCACGGCGTCAAGGTCATGAGCTCCAACCTGCTGCTCCAAAACGAGACCGACCCCGTCCTTTGGCGCGGTCCGGTCATCGCAGGCGCCATTAGGCAGTTCTGGAGCGAGACCTCGTGGGGTCCCATCGACTACCTGCTGGTCGACATGCCTCCGGGAACAGGCGACGTCGCGCTCACCGTCTTCCAGTCGCTGCCCGTCGACGGCATCGTCATCGTCACGAGCCCGCAGGATCTGGTCTCGATGATCGTCGCCAAGGCGGTCAACATGGCCGAGAAGATGAACGTCCCCATTCTGGGAATCGTCGAAAATATGAGCTATATCGAGTGCCCCGATTGCGGCAAGAAGATCGAAGTCTTTGGCAAGAGCAAGCTCCCCGAGGTCGCCGAGCGTTACAACCTCGAGATCCTAGGGCAGCTTCCCATCAATCCGGCACTCGCCGAGGCCTGCGATAAGGGTGAAGTCGAGACCGCGCTGCCCGATGGCATGCTGCCCAAGGCCGTCTCTGCCGTCGAGGCCATTGCCCCGCACGAGACCGCCGAGGCCTAAGTGAACACAAACGCCTCCTATGACGTCTTGGTAATCGGCGGCGGGGCCTCGGGTCTCGCCGCCGCCATTACTGCCGCACGCGCAGGCAAAAGCGCCTGCATCGTTGAGCGCGATGTTGCCTGTGGCCTTAAACTCCTTGCGACCGGCAACGGCCGCTGCAACCTTTCCAACGAATCAATTGATTTCCAGCGGTACAACCACCCCGCATTCGTCGAATCCGTCATGGGTCCCCAGCCTGAGCAAGAGCTCGGCAGTTTCTTCTCCTCGCTGGGCATCATGACGACCTCCGAGGAGGGCCGGCTGTATCCGCGCTCCCTTCGTGCCGAATCGGTGCGCGACGCGCTTCTCAGCGTTTGCGACCGCCTAGGTATCACCTTAATCTGCGGAGCCAACGTTGCCTCGGCGCACAAAGCTTCCGAAGGCTGGGCACTCCAAATAGACCGTCCAGCGCGGGCGCTCAAGGCAAAAAAGCACGACGACCGAAAATCGGAGCTCCGCTCGCTTCGGAAGGCGCTCGCCGATGTCCCTCGCAAGAACGAGACCCTGCAGGCACATGCCGTAATTATCGCCACGGGCGGCAACCCCACCGACATCGCCGATACGTTTCGCCTTCCCCTCACTTCGCTGCGCCCCATCCTCTGCCCCGTATCGGCAACGGTCGTTGGCGATCGGGCGGCACTCAAGACGTTGGACGGCCTGCGCGTCCGCGCCCGCTTGACGCTCGCCCGCAATCATAATGAGCTCTGGCACGAAGACGGTGAAGTGCTGTTTCGAACCTTCGGCATCTCGGGCGTCGCTGTCTTCAACCTCTCCCGTCGTATCCAGCGCGGCGATACGATCCTGCTCGACGTTTTCCCCGACCTCTCTAAAGACGAATTGCTCGAGCAGCTCAACCGGCGCATTGAGCTGCTCGGCGGCTTTTCACCCCGCGATCCCCGTTGGCTCGACGGCATGCTCGCCCCGCAACTCTCCCACGTCGTCTGCACAGCGTTCGAGCAGTGCCATCCAGGCTCCAACGATGTCATCCACCTGGTCTCGATTCTCAAGCACTTTAAGCTGTTTGCCGAGGGAACGACCGATGAGCGCTCGGCGCAGGTCACGCGTGGTGGCATATCTGTCGAGAGCATCTCGACACCCAGTCTACGCGTGCGCAGCGTTGTCGACGCCCCGCTTTACGTCTGCGGTGAAGCGCTCGACATCGACGCCGATTGCGGAGGCTTTAACCTTGCGTGGGCCTGGATCTCGGGCATTCGCGCTGCAAGCAGCCTGTAGCCGCGCAGTCTATAATCAAAAACGCATTCGGGCCGTCTGGGATACCGGACGGCCTCTTTCTTGCCTCTAAGGAGACCTCGATGATTGAAATCACCCAAGTCAACGCGTCGCTCGATGAAGCCGGCGATGAAAATGCCTGTCTCATTGTTGGCAAGCGAGTCGCCAAGCGCGTCCTACGTTGCAAGGACTCCGAGATCAAGTCCATCGAGCTCCACCGCAAGTCAATCGACGCTCGCAAAAAACGAGACGTCCATTTTATCCTGAGTTTTCTTGTTGAGCTGACTAGTCCCCACCTCGAGCGAGAAGCGGTCGACAGCGTTGCCGAGCGTGACCGCTCGCGCGTACGCGCGATAGAAGACGATGAGCCTTCATTCCCCTCCCCCGCCTCCGACGCGCCTCAAGAACGCCCTGTCGTTGTCGGCGCCGGATGCGCCGGCCTTTTCGCTGCGCTTACGCTCGCCGAAGCAGGTCTTAAGCCCTTGCTCATCGAGCGCGGCGACCCGGCATTTCGCCGCTCGCGGGCGATCGACCTCTTTCTAAAGGAGCGCATCCTCGACCCCGAGAGCAATATCCAGTTTGGCCTGGGCGGCGCGGGGACTTTCTCGGACGGCAAGCTCAATACGGGAACCAAAAATCCCGCCCATCGCCTTATCCTCGAAACCTTCGTCGAGGCGGGTGCGCCCCGCGATATTCTGTGGGATGCCAAGCCGCACATTGGCTCCGACATCCTTCCCACGGTTGTCACCGCTATATCCCAGCGCATCGAGCAGCTCGGAGGTGTCGTCCGTTATCGAACGAAGCTCGTCGACATTCGCATCGACGCGTCTGGCGCCATCACCGGTATTGATGTCCAATCGTCCCAAGACGCCGCTTGCGAGCCAATCGAGACAAAGCACCTCATCCTCGCCTGCGGGCATTCTGCTCGCGATATTTTTGAGCTCCTTAAGGACCACAACGTGGCCCTCGCACAAAAGACCTTTGCCATGGGCGTTCGCATCGAGCATCCGCAGCGCGACATCGACCGTGCCCAATACGGAGCCTCGGCGGGACATCCTGCCCTCGGAGCAGCCCCCTACAAGCTCGTCGCCCATCTTCCCAACGGCCGCAGCGTGTTCTCGTTTTGCATGTGCCCCGGCGGACAGGTTGTCGCCGCCTCTTCCGAACAGGGCCACCTGTGCGTCAACGGCGCCAGTCTTAATGCCCGCGACGGACGCAACGCAAATGCCGCCCTGCTCGTTAACGTCACGCCCGAGGACCTTCCCAACGATGACCCGCTCGCCGGCATCGAGCTCCAGCGTGCCTGCGAGGCGGCCGCTTATCGCCTGGGCGGTTCCAGCTGGAACGCACCGGCACAGCTCGTCGGAGATTTCCTCGCAGGACGCGCCAGCAAGGCGCCCGGAAAGGTAAAACCTACCTATCCGCTCGGTGTGACCTGGACGGCAATTGACGAAGCCCTGCCGCAGCATATCGTCGAGTCGCTCCGTCTGGGACTTCCCCTACTCGGAAAAAAACTACGAGGCTACGACCGCCCCGATGCCGTTCTTACCGGCGTGGAGACTCGCTCGAGCTCACCGGTCACCGTCACCCGAGACCGAACATGCCATGCCGTGTCGACCCCGGGCCTCTACCCTTGTGGTGAGGGAGCTGGATATGCCGGCGGCATCATGAGCGCGGCCACCGACGGCATCCGTTGTGCCGAAGCCCTGATCGCAGACCTCTAACGCACGAATTCCAGCGCGCAAAAGACACAGGCCCCAAGCTCCACAGGGAACTCGGGGCCTGTTCGCTATTTCTTAAACCGTGCACCCTGGCGTTTTCTGCCCGATGCGAACGTGGAACCCTTGCGGGCCTGCGAACGTAAACGCTCAATCGTCTCGTCCTCAGACGCGCCCTCGAGCATCGCCCGAATCTGAACGACGGCATCGCGCAGGCGCGCCGCCTCCTCAAAGTCCATGGCGGCAGAAGCGTTACGCATATCCTCTTCCATGGTTTCGACAATCCGCACAAGCTCGTCATGCGGCAGTTCTTCCAACTGCTCCGCAAGTGTCTGCTCGGGCGCCACCGTTTCCGGCACGCCACCCTCGCCCGACTCATCGGGCGTATAGAATGCGCCATGGCCAAGAGAGTCGCCCTTCGAGCGCCCCTTGGAACCCACGGTTTTTTCGGCCTCGGCAATAAAACTTGAGATGTCGTTGATGGCCTTGCGCACCGTCTTGGGCACAATGCCATACTCTTCGTTATATGCCATCTGAATCTCGCGACGGCGCTGCGTCTCCTCGATGGCCTCTTTCATCGAATCGGTCACAACGTCTGCATACATGATGACTTCACCATCGGCGTTACGGGCCGCGCGGCCAATCGTCTGAATCAGCGAACGGCGGTTGCGCAAGAAGCCTTCCTTATCGGCATCGAGAATTGCCACCAGTGAGACCTCGGGAAGATCCAAGCCCTCGCGAAGCAGGTTGATGCCAACGAGAACATCAATCTTTCCCTCGCGCAGCGTTCGCAGGATCTCGACACGGTCCATCGTCGCTGTATCGGAGTGCATGTAATTGACCTTAATGCCGGCATCAAGCAGATGGTCGGTCAGGTCCTCGGCCATGCGCTTGGTGAGCGTGGTCACCAGCACGCGCTCCTTGCGGGCAACGCGCTCGCGAATCTCGTCCTCAAGATCGTCAATCTGCCCACGAACCGGACGCACATCGATCTTGGGGTCGAGCAGACCGGTTGGACGAATAATCTGCTCAACGTCGTTTTGGCTCACCCGCAGCTCGTAGTCGCCCGGTGTGGCCGAAACATAGATAAACTGGGGTATCCTTGCCTCAAACTCATCGAAACGAAGCGGGCGGTTATCGAGTGCCGAAGGAAGGCGAAAACCATGCTCCACCAGCGTCACCTTACGCGAGCGGTCACCTTCGTGCATGCCGCGAATCTGCGGCACCGTCACATGGCTCTCATCGATGATGCAGAGCATATCCTTGGGAAAGTAATCGATTAGGGTAAACGGCGGCTCACCCGGCTTGCGACCGTCCAGATGACGCGAGTAGTTCTCGATGCCGTTGCAAAAACCCATCGTCTCGAGCATCTCAAGATCATAATCGGTGCGCTGCTGCAGACGCTGCGCCTCGAGCAACTTATCAGTCGCCTTGAGCTCCGCCACGCGCTTCTCGCACTCTTCGCTGATCGATTTCAGAGCCGCCTTGACCTTCGGCTTCTCGGTCACGTAGTGCGATGCCGGCCATACGGGGATGGCCTCGTACTCACGAAGCATCTCACCGGTAACCTCATCGATCTCGGCAATCAGCTCGACCTCGTCGCCAAAGAACTCAAACCGCAACGGATGCTCGGCATAAGGCGGATACACGTCGACAACATCGCCGCGCACGCGGAACGTGCCGCGCGCCAGGTCATAGTCATTGCGATCATATTGAATGTCGATAAGTGCATGGATAAAGTCATCGCGCTCGAGCGGCACCTTCTTGTCGACGTTTGGAGCCAGACCCGCATAGTCCTCAGGAGAGCCAATGCCATAGATACACGAGACCGATGCGACAACGATCACATCGCGTCGAGATAGCAGCGATGCGGTCGCCTGATGGCGCAGCATCTCGACCTCTTCGTTAATCGAGGAGTCTTTCTCGATATATGTATCGCTTTGCGGCACATACGCCTCGGGCTGATAGTAGTCGTAGTACGAGACAAAGTAGACCACAGCGTTGTTGGGAAAGAACTCTTTGAGCTCGCTCGCAAGCTGAGCGGCGAGCGTTTTATTGGGAGCCATGACCAGCGTCGGCTTCCCCAGGGCCTCAATAGTCTTAGCCATCGTGAAGGTCTTGCCCGAACCAGTCACGCCCAGCAAAACCTGATAGCGATCTCCGTCCCTCACACCCTGCACAAGCGACTCAATGGCCTTAGGCTGGGAACCAGCGGGCTCGTATGGAGACACGACCTCAAACGGCACCTCAGAGCCCTCAACGCCAAAACGTTTGAGCTCTCCTCCAACACGCTCAACTTCAAATTCCGCCATGGATACTCCTAACTCATATATCTGCAGTATACGCAGGCGGCAGGCATAGTCCTATACGAACCGATCGGGATAGAGGGTCTTGTAGCGAACCCAGGCATTATTGACACGAATCAGATACGCCTGCGTCTCGGGAAAGGTGATTGCATTATGAAGCGACGTGCTCTGCTGCGCCCATCCGTCGACATTGCCCATGCCGGCGTTATAGGCGGCAATGGCGCTGTCAGTCGACCCGTTAAAATACGTTAGAAGATACGAAAGATACGCACAGCCAAACTCGATGTTCGTAGCGGGATCGTTAAGGTTGTCGGCGGAATACTCGCTACCATCGACAAGACCCTTGGCAATCATATCCTGGGCAGTCTCGGGCATCAGCTGCATCAATCCCCGAGCGCCTTGATTCGACTCAGCCTCGGGATCCCAATTCGATTCCGACTTTATGACAGCACACACCAGATATGGATCAAGATTGTGCGAAATGCTCGATTGCTTTGCATACGCCTCGTAGTCAATTGGATACAAAGGCTTAAAGAAGGCGGCAGGAGCATACGAGTAGACGAGCGAAATAAAGCCGAAGACGAGCACAACGGCAAGTGGCGCAACGCGATACCACGTAAAGAAACGTGTCTTAGGCATCGGCCTCCTCCTTATCCGTTACATCCCCGAAGCCATGGCGCACAAGCCATGCGTCCAGTTGTTCAAAGAGCGAATTATCGCCTCCCGCATTATCGATTACCGTCGTAGCGAGATTGCAAAGCGAAGCCTCATCAGGTTGGCATGCAGAGCGAGCATCAAAATCAGAGGACTCCATACCACGATGAATGGCACGCTCGCGACGAACTGCCAAAGGAGCACTGATAACCAGAATTTCATCAGCCAGGCCAAAAGCATCCTCAAAACCAGTCGGGGCAGAAACCTCGACAACCGCAAAGGGATAACGGGGGGACGAAACCGTACAACAAACCGGATCGAGAATCCTAAGCGAAAGCTGTTCAATGAGAACGGGGTGCACAAGGTCATTGAGCCGTGCGACCGAATCAGGAGAAGCGAAAGCTCGAGAAGCGAGGATGTTACGGCGAACGCCGCCCTCCTCGTCCAAAATATCCCAGCCAAATTCTTCCGCGAGGGCATTGACGATATCGGAGCCTGGCACATACAGCGATTTGGCAAGTTCGTCCAGATCGATGAGCATGGCGCCATGAGATTCGAGATAGCGGCAGGCAGTCGACTTACCCGAAGCAATATTGCCCAAGACAAAAACGGTAAACATCAAGTCCTCCCTAACGCCAATGGGAGTTATTATCGCGCAAATACAAAAGAAGGACTCAAAATACAGCCAAACAGTAAGACAAGCTAAGAGAAGGCGAGTTCTTGTATTACAGCTCTCTATAAAACGCAAAAAAGGGGGAGGCCGCGAGGCCTCCCCCTTTTTCAGTTTCGATGACG
>DXMD01000021.1:0-3354 GCA_019414385.1 Collinsella sp.
AAAGGACCCCTTTGCAGAGGTCCTAGTCAATTCAAGGTGGCGGGGAAGGGAATCGAACCCCTGACACGAGGATTTTCAGTCCTCTGCTCTACCAACTGAGCTACCCAGCCATTTGAGGTGTGCCTTGTTTCAAGGCTTGATTAGTATAACCAAGGACGCGTTCCGGTCAACCGAGAATTTTAAAAAAGTTTTTGAGCACAGCCTCGGTTCTATAAATCGGCACGTCAGAGACATCAGCCGGCAGCAAGAAGTTTTTCGCTCAGAGCCGCACGGGCAAACTCACTTGGCGTCATCCCCTCGGCAGCCGCCCGTCGACGAATGGCCTCCTTCATTCCCAGAGGAATCTTGACCGACAACGTTGCCGTCCCCTCACCTGAGAGCGGGGGCCGTCCATGCACGATCCCACCAACGGTATGTTCGCCATCCGGAAACTCTCCGCGCTCGTACGACTCGCACCACGCGTCAATCATTTCATCCGTTACAACCTGACCATTAGCGGCCGTATACGTCTTGCCCATCATCGACCCCTTTGCCGAGCCTGTTCAATCTCCTGCCAAAATTTCTTCTGGACTGGAGACAAGGCATGAATGATAAGCCACCCACGGAGAAGCTCGACCGCGACAAGCTCCACGCTTCGTCCGTCTGGGAGCCATCCAATCGCAAGCCATCTCGGCGGCTCGTCCTTCGACTCGCGACGAATGCACTCAGTAACCGCAAGCCAAGCGCTAAGCACCTGCTGTTCTGTCAGGTGCTTTTTAGCGTTGGGATGGATCTCAACATCCATGCATCTTCTCCTCCATCTTACCCAATTTCGTATGACGAAAGTCCGCTGTCGCCAATTCTTAAGCCGGCACGCGTTGGAGAGCAGGGGTCGAAACAATGATTGAAGGACGCTCTAGTACGGCCCAGGCGCCGGGGCAGGAGCACATACGCCAGGGACGTACGTTTTCGTAGCATACGAGGACATAGCCACGTGCATCGATAAAGGCGATGTCGATGGGATAGGCCATAAAACACGTGTGGACCGAAGAGCAGCGTGGAAACGCCATGACGAGCGGCAGGCCGTTGGCGGCAACCGGACGCCGTCCCAGCATGCCGCGCAGGCGCACGACAAACGACTCCGCCACCGCAAACTCGGCCGGCGTCCAACCCAGCCTATTGAGTGCCCGCGCGTAGGCGATGTAGGACGAGACCGCGGTCACATGACCACCCCCGGGCGCCATGGATCGACCGTCACCGCGCGCTCGTGCGACAACGTTGTCGGCGCCCCCAGCGGAACGCCAGCGATGCTGAGAGAAGTCGGCCACGGCTCATAGTGCATGGTGCAGGTGTAGGTCCTAAACGTACCGGATAGGGAGAGCAGGCCACCATCCGATGCCTCCGCGCCTTGCTCGCTCGACACTTCGATCTGCAAGTCATAGCCTTCCATGGCATTCAGAATTTGAGTCTGGACCGTCGCCGAGGCATCGACAGAGCTTTCGTCGCCCTCCCCCTCCGACGCCACGGCGTGCGCCAACACGATGTCGGGCACCACGCGGTCGAAGCGCGCGACAGCGCTGGCATAGATCATGACGTTGTACACGATGAGTGCCAGCACCAGCAAAACGGGCGTAACCACTGCCATCTCCACCGTCGCTTGGGCGCGCTCCTCGCGCAGACGCATGCGGATACTCATTACGACCCACCGCCCAGAGCGCCAACCAGCGTGGCGACATCGACGGTGAGCGGGATGGAGCCGCCGCCGGGCAGAGGAATCTCCGCAAGCGTGAACGTCGTGCCGCTGATGGTGCGTTCGACTTGATATTCCAACGCCTCGCAAAGCGCCTTGGGATCGGTCACGCCCAACGGAATACTTCGCAGCTTGTCTTGCGCTTGAGAGAAACCAGCAATGTCAGACCCCGGGCTCTTAATGACGCTGGCGGAATCGGTCAGCACTGGCTTTCGCAGGCGCAAGTCGCACGGTTCCAGACCCAGCGCCGCCACGGACGCCGAAACGGTATCGCCGAGCCACGATGCGATGGAGCCCAACGCGCCGCTGCCCCCTCCTAGGCCTTTAATCATCTCGCCCATAAGTTCGTCGGCCGAACCTTGGATATCACCGTATCCCACAAGCAGCCGTCCCCAAACATCCATGACGCCGTCGAGCACACCGGCAACGCCGCCCGAGCGTTCCTTCAATGTCGAGAAAAATCGCGAAAGCACGTTGTTTTGCGCCGTCGCCTCATCGGGCGCCAGCACCGCGGCAGAGATGGCACCGCGATCTCCAAGCCTGACTGCCGTGTTAAACGAAGAGTTGAGTTCATCGGGGCTCGAGATGGCACCCGAAACCGCAAAGGCAACCACGCCGTTGCGACCGGGCGGAGCGATACGCGGACGCTCGCCCGAAAGCGCTTTAATGGCCTGGTCAAACGCATTGCCCGCACGGTCGGCTTCGTCCTCGGTCTGACGCTCGAGCTCGAGCTCCTTGTTGCGACAGTCGACGTAGTCCTCCAGGGCGTCTTTAAACTTGTCAAAGTGATACTCGAAGCCGTTTTCGATAGAGGTTGAAGGCGCCGCAACGGCACCAAGCGACAAAACGCCAAAATGGCATTTGCTGCATTTATCCTGTCCATCGTAATCGGCAACCGAAGCAAATCCGCTCGGCGCCCCTTTCTTATAGTTAGGGCAGGTCGTCCCGTAATGCAGATACGCCTTGTCATCGTTCACGCTAGTCGGCCACACCGCATCGGTATAGAGTTCCGTCGCCCGAACCTCATCAGAGTTGCGCGGCAGCAGCGGAATATAGGAGGAGACCCTGTCTCCGTTCTCGGTTATATGTGCCCGATCGACCTCCGCGCTCGCATAGGTATAAAACGCCTTACGCGCCGCAGACTCTGCCTTCATCTCGACACTCGAGCCGTGGGGCTTCTCATTTGTCAGACGCCAATGGTAGTAGTCCTTCGCGCGATCAAGGGCAACTTGGGGCTCCCACGTAACGCTCGATGAGTAATGCGGATTTTGAACACTGGAGAGATCCGTTAGGCTTTTCGCACGCTCCCACATGCAAGAACAGCTGCCGACCGAGCCCTTGTCAGACCCACCACAATCCACCAGCCAAGCACGCTCTTTAGCCTTCGCCGTGTCCTCAGAAGCCTTCCGCAGCTCCTCGGCCGCACCCTCTAAATCATCTGATGTGTCTTTAATGGTATCGGTCGAGATCTCTGATCCTTTGAGCGCAGCGAAGTCAGACTCGGATGTCCTGGGCACGGCAAGCGCCGTACCGGTATAGGTCACACTATCGGTATCCTGCGCCGACACCGCCTGCGTGGCACGCGCGGCGATCAGATACGGCAGGGCCGTCTCGATTTTCTGTAA
>DXMD01000021.1:3364-41857 GCA_019414385.1 Collinsella sp.
AGCCTTCCGATGCGCTTTTGGCAAACTTGTTGCGCGTTTTAATGATCTCAATCCCGGTGTCGACCATATTGCCGGCAACCGGCTCGGCACCCGGGATGAGGATGGCGACCAGGCCCGTCCCGATCGTGGCAAACCCCGCCAGCCCCAGACTCAAGATGCTCGCATCAACCGCCGTGGCAGCCGTGTGATAGGACGACACTACGTTGGCACCCGCCAGCGCGCCGCTATCGGCCGCCACCTGGGTATCCCCGGCACGCGACATGCTCCATATCGCCGCGGTTGACGAAAACAACAACGTGAGCACCACTAGGATGACCACGGCAGAGGAAAGCGTGGTGTAGGCGCCGTCTTCGATAAACAGATCGACACCAGCTCGACCCATAAAGCCGCCTCGCTTGCGATGGCAGCTCGGACGGTGCGTCAAAACGCGTCTAGACCAGAAACACTTAATCCCATGCAGCAATCCACGAATCATAATCTCCCTCCAGCCATTCGGGACGCGATTGATACGAGACATCGACCTTGAGCTCAACGTAGCCGCCCTCGGCGGTACCACCCATAGCCTGCGCAAACGCACCGATCACAGGCAACGGCTTGACCTCGCCGGAAACGGACACGGACGAGACGCCACCCGCACCGACCCGGCCAAGCTCGATATCCCACGACAACGGCCCGCCGGCATGAAAGATCGAAACGTTGGGCACTGCGGCAAGTCGGCGGCGGGTGAACTCCTTAAGATCATCGTCCTCCGCCGTCGTCGTGGTCATGAGCCGCGCGGTCTCGGCGGCGGCAGACTCCATGACCGCGCGCGTATAGAGCAGACACACCGGTTGCAGTGCGAGAAGGATGAGCGTCAGAAACGTCGGCAGCAAAAAAGCGGCCTCGACCGTAGACTGCGCCCGGTCCTCGCGCGCGATATCAATACAACGCGATGTCCTTAGCGCCCGCAGCGGCGTCGATAACCGACGTCGAGGCAACGCCATGGGATGCCGCCCGCTCGACCAGCGCCGCCAAGCGCCCATCGGTGCCAGCACGCCAAAGTCCCGCGATCGCCAGCACGATCGATAACAGCGCCACCGTGACGATGGCGTATTCGACCGTCGCCTGGGCAGATTCCTCACGCAGGACATCATGCATTTCACGATCCCTCCTTTGAGTCCGTTGCCTGCGGGCTCAGGCGCACGGCGCGCAGACGACACGAAGCATCGCCAGCATCCGCGGCAATTGTCACCATATCGACCCAGCCGCGTTCGTCGCGCACGATGGCGCCCCATACGTTGCCCTTAATATCGAGATAGCCGCTCAGAGCAAGTTGCGCCGTGGGTACCTCGCGATAGGCACGCAGCATATCCGCCGCCGCTTCGGTCATCGGTCGGTCCTCGGACCATGCAAGCCGGACCGCAATCGCGTTGCCCTCAGGCGAATCCGTCGCAGTGCCAGACCGCTTGTCGAGCGTCCGCAGAAAGGTTTGCGCCGTGACAGCGACATCCGAATCGTCCGCATCTCGCATCTCATCTTTTTGAGACGCCACCGCCGAATCTGAGCCCAAATCGGAGGCGGTCCCAGGACGCTGCTGCCGCGCGGCGTTAAGCCCCCAAAGCACCGCCGCTATCGCCACGGTCAGGCAAGCAAACACCAGCAGCACCCCGATGGGGCGCTCGCCCTCTACAGGCTGTTGATGCCCTCGCTGATAGCGTTCCATAGATCTTGGACCTTGCCCTTAAATGCGACGATGGCGATAATCGCGATCACCACGAGCACGCCGACCAAGATGGCATACTCGGTGGTACCCTGTGCACTCTCCTCCTGCAATAGTTCCTTGGCGCGCTGACGAACATGTGCCGCCCGGCAAAACGCCCAGCCCTGGACCTTGCCAGCAGCGTCAGTCATCGTGTTCATGTATTCCTCCCTACATCATCCCGCCTGCTCCCAGCAGCGGGCCCAATATGGACAGAAGCAACGCCGGCAAGATGAGCGTGCCGGTGGGAATCAGCAGCTTGACGGGTGCACGCTCGATCTCGCGCTCGACCGCGGCGCGATGAGCCGCACGGATCTCGCGACTTTGAGCGGCCAGCGTCTCGGCAAGTGGGGCACCCAGGGCGAGCGCCTGCCCCACCGTGATGGCAAAGGTCTCGAGCGCTCGCACGTCCAGGTCGCGCGCGGCGGCCAACAACTCGTCCTCACGCGTGCCCACGCCCACCTGCCACGCCATGCAGGCGCGCTCAAGGCGAAGAGCCAGCACTGACCGGCGGTTGGCGCAGAAAATCTCAAGCGCCGCATCAAACGAAAGACCGGCCGAAAGACCCAAGCGCACAACATCGATCATCTCGGACACTTCGCCGAGCGACACTCGCGCCGGGCCGCCCGCTCCAACCGCGCCCTTCACTCGCGCGGTCAGAGCATCGACCACCGAGCGACCCGCGGCAGCGACCAGCACCGCCTCGCGCTTGCAGGCCCCTGCGATCTTGCGTGCATCCGCCCGATCCAAACCCGTCGCGACAAATACACTCAGGGCGCACAGGCAAGCCGCAACTGCAACCGGGGCGCTCATAGCTCCACCCGCATAATGCGCCGGATAACCACCAGGGCAACGGCGTTGAGGGCAAGACCCAGCACCACAGCGCCCGCGCCGGCAGGCGTCGCAAGACCGCGACGAAAATCTGCCGAAAGCAGCGCCAACACCGCGCACATGCCCGCCGGCATCGCCGCGACCATATGCGCAGACATGCGAGCCTGCGACGTCTTAACATCCAGGCGGCGCTTGAGCTCAATGCGCTCCCCCACCATGCTCGACGCCTCGGACAGTAAGTCGGCAAGCGGAGCGCCGGTGCGCTGAGACACCTTAAGCGCCAAGGTCACAAGCGAAAGACCGGGGGCGTCGATACGCACGAGCAAGTCATCGAGCGCGTCGGTCGCCGAGATGCCGCAATCGATCGCCGCCGCCACCCGCAAAAACTCGTTATGCACTGGCTCTTGCGCATGAGCGCCCACAAAGCGCATGCCCTGGGCCAGCGAATGTCCCGAGGCAAGCGACATGGAAAGTGCGGTAAACGCCTCGGGCATTGCCTCTTCTGCATCGTGTTGCTCGCGCCGGCTCTCAAAGCCATCCCGAGCGGCACCAACGGCAAACGGAGCAACAAGTCCCAAGGCAAATCCGGGGGGCGATAACGACACCATCGTTAGTAAAACGCAGCAGACACCGCTCGATAGCAGCAGAAACGCCAAACATCCCGAAGCATCCTCGATCACGAGGCCAAGGCGATGCGCCGGAGCCAGCGATGCCCACGAACGGGCGATCTTTTTCAGCAGATCGTTTTTCACCAGCTCACGCGGCAGCTTCTCTGCCACCGTCTCGAGCGCCTGACGTGCCAGCTCCGCCGGCGGTACCTGCGGCACACGAGGTTCCGCCCCGCACGCCGTCGCGACAGAAAGCCCTGCCAAGCCCCCTACGACGAGGGGCACAGCGATCTCCATTCGTCCACCTCCTCTTGTGTGAGCGTCCCCGACCGCAGGCCTTCTGCGATAAACGGCGGCTCGCGGTCAAGCGTCCAGGTGCGCTCGGCGGCATCGAACGTCACATAGCGCTCGAGCTCTACGCCGCCCGATGCGGCGCGTCGCACCCCCGAATACGAGGAGACAAAACGCCTGCCATCGGCGTGGCGCTCGGACATCACGATACCGTCGAGTGCCATGGCAATCTGCTCCTCGATAAGCTCACTCGGCAGATCGATCCCATAACGTGCAAGCAACGTCAAACGCACCACGGTCTCCTGTTCTGAACCCGCATGAAGTGTGGTGAGCGATCCGTCGTGGCCCGTGTTCATGGCCTGCAGCATGTCACAGCACTCGGCACCACGCACCTCGCCCACGACGATGCGGTCGGGGCGCATACGCAGAGCATTGGTCACCAGGTCGCGAATCGTCACCGCACCCTCGCCCTCGATTGACGCCTCGCGCGCCTCCAGACGAACAACGTGTGGGTGATGTGCAAACTTGAGCTCGGCGGAATCCTCGATCGTCACGATGCGCTCGCCGGTGGAAATCTCGCACGACAGCGCGTTGAGCAGCGTGGTCTTGCCCGACCCCGTGCCTCCCACAACCGCCAAGTCCTGCCGCAGCGACACCGCGCACGACAGCAACTGCGCATACCAAAGCGGCAGTGACCCCAACCCCACAAGCTCGTCCAACGAACAGATACGGTCCGAGAACTTACGGATGGTGAGGATTGGCCCGTCGATCGCCACGGGTGGAATCACCGCGTTGACGCGATAACCCGTCTTGAGGCGGGCGTTGACGATGGGGCTGCGCTCGTCGATACGACGGCCGAGCGGCGAGATGATGCGGTCGATGAGCACACGGATCTGTTCGTCGTCCTCAAACGCGTGCTCGATGGGATACAAAACGCCGCCGCGCTCAAAAAAGGCAGAGCGACAGCCGTTGATCATGATTTCGGTAACGGTGTCGTCCTCGATGAGCGGCTGCAGCGGTCCCAGGCCCACCACGTCATCTAGGATCTCGTCGATGATGGTCTCACGCTCAGGCGTCGCCAAGTCGGTCGGCTCTTCCACGTTGAGCGCCGCCTCCACCGCCGGACGTAACTCAGAGCGGGCAAGGGCCGGATCGACGTAGGCACTGATGCGCGCCACCTCGTCGTAGCCCACGCGGTCCATCACCGCACGCTTGGTGCGGCGTTTAACGGCACGGCGGCGTCCCGCATCAACGGGGGCAGCCGTGGCGGCCGCGCCAGCGGCTTTAATCCTCGTCTGCAGACTCATCGCGAATCACCCTCGCGCGACCAGGGAAGACGGATGCGCGGGCGCTCGGTGCGGGTCGCGCGGTCGGCGACCATATCGCTCCAAGGGCCGACGGCGCACCCCAGTTCCACGAGCATCTCGCGCGTGGCCTCGCGCACGCTAGTCGCAAAAGCGCTGGTCTGCCCCACCGCCTCGTCAGCGCGCCCAAACGCCATGAGCGCGGCGAGATCCTGCCCGCCATCGGCGATACGAGTCTTGGAGCTCAACGCACAGGCAATCTCAAAGCGCATGGCGACGTCCTCGTCTGCCCCGCGCGCACCGAACCGGTTGAACACGGCGCTCATGCGCGTGCGCGGCACACCTACTCGGCCTGCCAGTTCAATGACGCGCGATGCCGATGCCGCGGACGACACCGCCGCATCGCCAACGACCAGGCAACGGTCGCTCGCCGCCACCGCAGCCGCCACGGCGTCGCCCCAAAAGACCGAGGTATCGATAAAGACCACGTCAGATTCGCGACGCAGGACATCGAGCAATAGCTCCACCGGACGTGCCATGAGCTCGGCCTTCTCGGGGGCCGCGACAGGTCCCCAGAGTGTGACGCCCGGGGCGACGCGCATCGATGCGGCCACGATATCCGGCTCGGCAAGTGCGCCAGCCGCCGACGGCTCGATAAGCATCGCCATATCGTGCGGGGCATCGACACCCAGCAGATCGTATAGGTTTCCAAACATGAGGTCCAAGTCGAGCACAGCGGCACGCAAACCCAGCAACGACGCCGCATGCGCCATAGTGGCAACGATCGTCGACTTGCCGCAACCGCCCGAACCCGAAACGGCGCAGACGACCGGTGCCCGACGAGACGGAATCGAAGCGTCCGCCGACAGCGCGGGGGCTGACGGCGCAGGAACCGGCGACACGGACTCGGGCGATAACATCCCCGTCTCCCCCGCCGCGGTCACGTGCTGAGCCCAAGCCGGCATGGCAGGCTGCCCGGTCTGCGGTTCCGAAGCTAAAGACGCAGCGGCACACGGCTCGCCAGCCCCGGCAAAACCCTCGACCTCGTCGAGCTCATCGGCCAGATTTACGCCGTGCACGTATCCCATATCTTCAGCCAGAACGTCATCGCCATACGGCACCGGCCCTCCAGCGTCATCGTATGCAAGGGGGTCCCGGGGGCGCCGACCATGCTCGGCTTCCGCTTTTCCATATTCATCAACACGCGGGCCTCTTGTAGCGCGAGGCGCCCCGGGTTCCCTATCAACAAAAGCATCGGGCTCAATCGTCATGCGCCGATCGGAATCAACCGTTCCCTCACCCGCGCGCCCGTTGCCGCACAAACTGTGCGCAGCGATGACCTCGGTCGCCCCCGCGCGAAACAGCCCTTCGATATCCGACGGGTCGAGTGTCTCGATCAACACGACGACACGACTCACGCGGCCCTCGGCCGTCAGGCGCGCAACGGTCTTCCGCACGTCTTCGGTATCGAACAGAGACGCCGCGATGATGGCGGCACCGCGACGCGACGGAAACGCCCGCGCCATGGATACCAGCCCGTCCAGGTCGCCCACGCGAAGCACCTGCGCGCCCACATCGCGACCCTCGACTTCCTGCTGTAGCAGCCCGTAATCGCCGCACGCGCAGCACGCAAGCCAGATCGCCTTCATCACTCGTCGCCTCCGCTCTTTTTGCCGCGCGCCGTTGCGGGAATCGTCAAGCTGACCGTTCCCTTGCCCGATGCCCCCAGCAGTTCCTTGACGTCTTCGGGGTCAGCCGCCAGCGTCACCCATTCGATCTTGCCCTCGCGCGTGGCACCGGAATCCTCACTGGTATCGATCACGTACGCGCCGCACAGCCGATCGGTTACGCCGTCTTTTTGCACATACACATCCACGTAGCTGCCCACGCCCGTAGCACCGCCGACCGAGTGCTCGGCATCGACCGCCACCGAAACGGCCACTTTGCCTTTAGGCACCTCGAGCTTGTGGCTCTCGGCCTTGGTGTAGACATTGCAAATCACGGCGTTTTTGGGAATGCGCGAGGTCGTCACGTCGCCGCGCACCTGACGCAGCTCGGTCGCCGCATCACGCGGCAGCAGACTCGCCAGCCATTCCTGAGTTATGACATTAGTCTCGTCGAGGGTCTCGCCCGCATCGATATCGCGCGCCGCGACGCACACCTCAACGCGGTCGCCGCCATATTTTGCCAAAGTCTCGGCCTGGGCCTGCTCGGCTTGTGAGCGGATCGACGAGCCGTAGACCATGCAGAGCGCCGCGGCAAGCACGCCCGCGACCAGACTGATGGCGATGCGCTTGCTCTTGTTCACGGCCGCTCCTCTCATGGCAGTGCCGGGCGAATGCCCGTACCACCATTGTCTGGGCGGTCAGAGTGCAAAGCGGCGCAATCGCGATCTTGGTTTTCGATGTCAAACCAATTGCTGACCAAAAGCTGACCAGCCCGTCAAGCTCGTGGCAAGGTTTTGGTCAGCACATCGGCAAAACGTATATTTAGAGGCGATTTGGCAGCAAAAAAGCCGCCTCCCGAACAGTTGGGAGACGGCTGTCATAGGAAAAATCAATTACAGATGAACATCGGGATCGAGCATTTGGGCACTCACCCGCATGGATGACGCCAAGTTTTGGAACGTCTCTAGACGCAGACCGTCAATCTGTCCCGCGTCCTCGGCCTCGCGAACGGCGCAACCCGGCTCGTGAGTGTGCGTGCAATCGCCAAACCGGCACGCACACGACGCCTCGACGATCTCGGGGAAGGCACGCGCCAGGCCCCGCTCATGTCCCACGAGCGGCAGGCTGCGCAGGCCCGGGGCATCGGCGATCGCGCCGGCGTTGCCCGGCAGTGCCACCATCACGCGCGCAACCGTGGTGTGGCGACCTTGGTCATCACGCTCGCGCACGCCGCCAGTGGCCAGCGCATCGTGGCCCAGCAGCGCATTGAGCAGCGTCGACTTGCCGGCACCCGACTCGCCCAGAATCATGGCGCAACTCCCGGCAGGCACGCAGGCACGGACCTCGTCCAGACCGAGGCCCTCGGCAGAAGACGTCACGATCACGCGAACGTCCGGACCCACCAGACGGCGCACGCGGTCCAGATCGCGCTCGAGCTCATCGGCCTCGCAGCGGTCGGCCTTGGTGAGCACCACCACCGGCTCGGCATCGCAATCGAGCGCCAACACCAGCGAGCGCGCCACGCGGTCGAGCAACACCTCGCCGGCGCCGAGCGCCTGCACGATCAGCACGCTGTCGACGTTGGAGCAGAGCACCTGGCGCTCACCGCGGGCACGGCCACGCCAACGCTCAAAGCTCGTACGGCGCGGCAGTACGCACTCGATCACGCCCATGTCGTGCCCGGGAGCACGGCGAACCGCCACGCGGTCGCCCACGGCGGGCAGCAAGACCTCGTCCTCGCCACGCGACTTGGCAAACCCTACGGCATGCTCGGCACGAAACGTGTCATCGGCAGTCGCCACCAGCGGAAACCCGCGGTCCAGGCGCACCACGGCACCGAGCTGCATCTGCTCGGACTCCTCGGCCTGTGCGCAAAAGTCGTCAAATGCAGCCTGCTGAGCCGCATCGACCGGCAGGTCATCGAACGCCGGAACATCCTGCAACGCGTCAAGCCCCGGTACACTCGCCAGCAACTCCTCAGCAGATGCGGGAGCTTCGGTCGCGAGCTTCCGACGACGATCACGCTTAGCCCGCGCCCCCGTCGTCTTTTTCTTCGCCTTAGCCTTAGCCTTGCCCACAAACGCCTCCCAGCACAAAACCACACAACTGAGCAGGTATTTTAACGCATTGTTCCGTCCGACTTACCAAATGCTGCGGCGTACTCGTCATCATCCATCCAATCGATGATGTCGCCGGGCTTGCAATGAAGCGCCTCGCACATTGCTTGAAGTGTAGAAAAGCGGATCCCCTTGAGTCTTCCCGTTTTAATTCGAGACAGATTAACAGGCGATATTCCAATGATTTCGGCAAGTTCCTGCGACGAGATTTTACGGTCCGCCATCACGCGGTCAAGACGCATAACAATCGGCACCGTGCCACCCCCTAGAGAATCTCGTCTGCATCTTCCTGCAATACCCTACCGTATTCAAAGACCCCCGCCAACGCAAAGAAAACGAGTCCGTAAGAAAGCGATTGAAAATCAAACTCGGGAAACACGGGCTCAGCCGTTCCAAGAACATTGCTGTATGGCAATTGAATCGTCGGCCATATGATGCTGATGACGGCTTTTACCGACATCAGGAGGCCAGCCGCGACCAAAATCCTGGTCTGCCACTTACCAAAAGGACGACCCTCATGCCTGACTTTCGCCGTCAGAATCGTAAACAGAAGAAACGTTGCAGCGTCGCAAAGCGTGCTAACCATAAACAAGAGCAGAAATCCGCCGCTCACCGCAGAGATACCCTCGATGAGCAACAGGTTCGCAAGATGAACGAACAACACCACGCAACATAGCGCTTGAACCGCCAGGGCGATACAGAAGATTGTCAGAAAACTCGTCGTCAACCGCAGATGTATATCGCGATCTTTCATTTCTCCTCCTTTTTTCCTTATTTCCCTGCGTTCATTGTACTTTTCAATCCAACCGCTCTCGCTCAAAACCATTTACCGGCAAATCGATACCGTTCATTTTAAAGAATCTTTATTTAATGTTTTATATAAATTAATTTAATTTTATAGAGTTTGGAGGACCCATGAGAAAGCAAACCGTCCTTATCCTTATCTTATCGCTGTCCCTTTTCGCCCTCTTCTCGTCAGTACGAACCAATTCCGATCCAATCAATATCTCATTGCCCGAATTTCGATCGAAATTAAGCAAAGGCGAATCTTTTATCGTGCAAATTGAGCTGGAGGGCTGCCCGGCCTGTGAAGAACTCCGTGCGGCAGAGCGCTCGCTTTCGCCGAGTCTCAAGAACGACATCGAGATCCTCGTTGTCCCTAAGAGCCAAAAGGAAGTTGATAGGGAAACACTTAAGGCGCTTCTGCCGTCATTCGAGTTTTATCCTTCAATTTTTGCCATCTCTGAAGGAAAGATAGCGTCCGAGTTCGACCTTTCCACGCTTGATTCGTTTGAAATGCGTTTCACGGATTGGAGGCTGAATCTGAACAACACAGCAATGTCAAGCTAAATGTCAGGAGGATACACATGCTACGCAACGTTCCCGTAAGCCGTAAGTCATTCATCGCAAGCGCAGTTGCGCTTTGCTCAATTGCCATTTCACCCAAGCAATCTAAGGCGCAACCTCTTGAAGTAGAGTTCCCTTCTGCCGAAGAGTACATTGAAGCTGTCAATGAGTCCGGCACAGGATGGACGACATACGCACTAGATGAAAACGGAGATGTCCAAATTATCGATCGATTCCAGACCCTGTCTTTGGATGATTTAGCAACTGCCACACGCGGCGCTAAAGAATGGATCGTCAAAATTGCCATTTTTATTGGAAAAGAACTCATCGGCTATGTAACGGGGCTTGTAATCGACGGACTGATTAAGAAGATCATAAGCAAAACCGGAGGTACTTGGCCTGAGTATGCAGCAAAGCAACTCCTTGGACACCCCGTACCCGCAGGCAACGCGTACCGTCTACCTTGCAGCGTCTATCCCCCCAACTCCGGAGAATACATTCGTTGTATAAATAGTTAGGATACGGCTATGTTGCCAGTCATCATTGCCCCCGTAATTGGTGTATGGGGCATCCAGTATTTCCTCAACAAGAAGTGGCTCTGGGGCATTGGGTGCATAGCGATAACATTAATATGCTATTTCCTTAGCCTCATTGTCAAAGCATGCTGGCCGAGCGCCATCTCTTTTGGAATTGCTCTTCTCAGCTCGGTCCAGCTATATGGAAGCAAAAAGGGTTTGTCCTTCTTTAATGCCCTGATATCGGCTCCGCTACCTCTGCAAATCTACTGGGGAATTATGGCCGTCATCGTTCTCTTTATGCCTCAAATCCCCTTCAGCGACGTTCCCGGCTTCTCCTAACGCGTCGCCGATTCAACCCCATACAATCCAGTTCACAAAAAGAGTCGGTCGAGCAAATGCTCTAAAAAAGAGCTGGCCGGGCAAAGCCCGACCAGCTCACATACTTTCCTTCAGCCCTTTTCATCCGCACGGGAGAGAAGCCAGCAAAGCCACCGCAGGGCCCGCCCCGGAAGCCCTTTCTCCCGAACGATCCCGCAGCGCGAAGCGCGAGGACCAGTGAGGGAGAAAGGGCGTGGGGCGGGCCCGAACGAGAGCGTTACTCCTTCTCGACCGCGCGCATGATCGCCTTGTAGATCTCCATCAGCGGGATGATCAGGAAGGCCAGGCCCAGCGCGGCGACAACGCCCTTGGGCTCGAGCGTCACAGGGCCAAAGAACATCTCGGCAAGCGTCGGCTGCACGGTCACGATCACCGTCAGTACCAGCGCCAGCGCGGCCGAAGCCCACAGCCACTTGTTCTGCTTCTTCATCTTAAACAGCGACGTGCGACGGCTGCGCATGTTAAAGCAGTGGAAGATCTCGACCATGTTGAGCGTGATGAAGGCCATCATCACGCCTTCTTCGTCGGCGGCGCCGGCGATCATATCGGAGATGTGGATGTAGCCCATGTCAAAGTACACGCCCACAAAGAAGCTCGCCAGCACCAGCACGGTGATGATCAGGCCCTGGACCACACAGTCCAGGCCCATATTGCCGGCAAAGACACCGTCCTTGGCGTTGCGCGGCTTGCGCTTCATGATGTCGCCCTCGGCATCCTCCATGCCCAGCGCGAGCGCGGGGAAGCAGTCGGTGACCAGGTTCACCCACAGCAGCTGCACCGGCTGGAAGATGGTAAAGCCGATGAGCGTGGCGATAAACACCGAGAAGACCTCGGCAAGGTTGGCCGAAAGCAGGAACTGGATGACCTTGCGGATGTTGTCGTAGATGCGACGGCCCTCTTCGCAGGCACCGATGATGGTGGCGAAGTTGTCGTCGGCAAGCACCATGTCGGCGACGTTCTTGGTGACGTCGGTACCGGTGATGCCCATGCCCACGCCGATGTCGGCACGCTTGATGGACGGGGCGTCGTTGACGCCATCGCCCGTCATGGCCACGATCTGGTCGCGCGACTTCCAAGCCTCGACGATGCGGGTCTTATGCTCGGGCTGGACGCGGGCGTACACGCCGTAGTCCTCGATGTGCGCGTCGAGCTCCTCGTCGCTCATGCGATCGAGGTCGGCACCGGTGATGGCATGGCTGCGATCGGTGACGATTCCCAGCTGCTTGGCAATGGCCACGGCAGTGTCGATGTGGTCGCCCGTGATCATGACGGTGCGAATGCCAGCGTCGTGGGCCTCGCGGATGGCTTCGGCGACCTCGGGGCGGACAGGGTCAATCATGCCGGACAGGCCGCAGAAGACCAGGTCGTGCTCGAGCGCAGCGGGGCTGCAGTCGCTCGGGACCTCGGTGTAGGTGCGGCTCGCCAGCGCCAGCACGCGCAGGGCCTCGTCGGCCATGACCTTGTTGGCGGCCACGAGCTCGGCGCGACGCTCCTCGGTCAGGGGGACAACCTTATCGCCCTCGTAGATATGGGTGCACAGGCCGATCACCACGTCGGGCGCGCCCTTGGTGTACTGCTCATACTCGCCGTCCAGGGTCTCGACGACCACGGACATCATCTTGCGGCCGGAGTCGAACGGGGCCTCGCCCACACGCGGGTGCTCGGCGGTCAGGCCGGTGAGCCCCGCCTTGCCGGCGTCGTTGACGAGCGCGCACTCAGTCGGCTCACCAACGGCCTCGCCCAGCTCCTCGTCCCACTGGGCGTCGGAGCACAGAGCCATGCCGGCCAGGAACTTCTCCTTAGGCGCAGCGAGCTCGTGCTTGACGACGGTCATCTTGTTTTGGGTAAGGGTACCGGTCTTGTCGGAGCAGATGGTCTGCGTGCAGCCGAGAGTCTCGACGGCAGAGAGCTTGCGGATGATTGCCTGGCGCTTGGCCATCTTGGTCACGCCGAGCGACAGCACGATGGTCACGACGGCAACCAGGCCCTCGGGGATGGCGGCGACGGCGAGCGAGACGGCGACCATAAAGGTGTCGAGCAAGGCAGTCGGGTCGGTAAGGACGTTGCCCACGCCGTGGCGGATGATGTCGACGCCAAAGATGACGACGCAGATGACGATAACCATGATGGTAAGGATGCGGCTGAGCTCGGCAAGCTTCACCTGCAGCGGCGTGAGCTCTTCCTTGGCCTCGGCCAGGGCGCCGGCGATCTTACCCATCTCGGTGTTCATGCCGGTGCCGACCACGACGGCGCGGCCGCGGCCGTATACCACGGTGGAACCCATGTAGCACATGTTCTTGCGGTCGCCGAGCGGCACGTCGTCGGTGCCGGCGGCGAGCTCGATCACGTTGGCATGCTTCTCGACGGGCACGGACTCGCCGGTGAGCGCGGCCTCCTCGATCTTCATCGTGGCGCTCTCGAGCACGCGGCAGTCGGCCGGGACGGAGTCGCCCGCCTCGAGCATGATTACGTCGCCGGGCACGAGCTCGGCGCTCGGCAGGTGCACGAGCTTGCCGTCGCGCAGCACCTTGGACTGCGCCGCGCTCATCTCCTGCAGGGCCTCGAGAGCCTCCTCGCTTTTAGCCTCCTGGACCACGCCCAGCACCGAGTTGACGATAACGACGAACATGATGATGGCGACATCGGCAAAGTCCGCCTCGCCCTTGACCATGCCCGTGAGCGCACTGATGACGGCGGCAACGATCAGCATGATGACCATGGGGTCGGCCATCTGCTCAAAGAAGCGCTTCCACAACGGTGTCTTCTCGGCTTCCTCGAGCTTGTTAGGGCCTGTCTTGGCAAGGCGTGACGACGCCTCGTCGTTGCTCAGGCCGAGGTGCTCATCGACACCTTGGTCGCTGAGCACCTCCGCCGCGGCGGACAGGTATTCCTTTTGCATATAGAGTCCCCTCCTGGGATTCGGGCCACTCAGCAGATTGATGCCCGATCATAATTCCCAGGAGAAGGGCAAGGGCTCATCAAGGCTGCCGTGCTGAGCGGCAGTTGATAGTGGAGCTATGGTACCCCAAAGCGACGCATCTAGCCAAAACATTCCAGTTGGAAACACGGCTCGGGTGCAACGGTGCAGACAGTGTGATGCTCAAGATTGATAAAACGTTTTTTCTTCGGCGCATCGTCAAACTGAAATATCGCCCAGATAGCAGCGGTTAGAACGGTTGGTAAAGTTTTTGCATATACCGTTTTTACCGCAAAAAATGAACTTCTAATTCGGCATACGGTCGATTTTTGGGGGTATTCGGTCGTCATTTCGTTATAATCAACTCAGTTTTATTTCTTATGGTTTATCTATCAGCGCAAGACGATGTCAGATGGAGGTCTGAATGTACAAGCGCACTAAGATTGTATGCACCATGGGTCCCGCCTGCGATAGCGACGAGACCATCCGCGAGATGATCAAGGCGGGCATGAACGTCGCCCGTTTTAACTTCTCGCACGGCTCCTACGACGAGCACCACGGTCGCATCGAGCGCGTCCGCCGTATTTCCAAGGAGCTCGGTCTGCCCGTCGGCATCCTGCTCGACACCAAGGGCCCCGAGGTTCGCACCGGCCTTCTGGTCGACGGCAAGAAGGTTGCCGTCAAGACCGGCGATAAGATCGTCGTCACCGCTCAGCCTACGTCCGAGGATTTCCACGGCACCGCTGAGCACATCTCCCTCGACTACCTGGCTCTGCCCTCCGAGGTCGAGAAGGGCTCCCTCATCCTGATCGATGACGGCCTGGTTGCCCTCGAGGTCGAGTCTGTCGACGGCCAGGACATGACCTGCGTCGTCAAGAATGACGGCCTGATCGGCGAGCGCAAGGGCGTCAACATGCCCAACGTCAACATCTCGCTGCCCGCCATCACCGAGCGCGATCGTCAGGACATCCTCTTTGGCCTGACCGAGAACATCGACTACATCGCCGCTTCCTTCATCCGTGACGGCGAGTCCGTCCGTGGCATCCGCAAGCTTTGCCGCGAGAACGGCGGCGAGCACGTGACGATCTTCCCGAAGATCGAGTGCGCCCTGGGCGTCGAGAACTTTGACGAGATCCTCGAGGCTTCCGACGGCATCATGGTCGCCCGTGGCGACCTGGGCATCGAGATCAAGCCCGAGCTTGTTCCCCACATCCAGAAGGAGATCATCGCCAAGTGCAACGCGGCCTACAAGCCCGTCATCACCGCTACGCAGATGCTCGACTCCATGCAGCAGAACCCGCGCCCGACGCGCGCCGAGGTTGCCGACGTTGCTAACGCCATCTACGACGGCACCGACGCCGTCATGCTCTCTGGCGAGTCCGCTGCCGGTAAGTACCCGGTCGAGGCCGTCAAGATGCAGGCCAGCATTGCTCTCGAGACCGAGAAGTACCTCCCGGCCCACGCTCCGCTCGAGGTTCCGGCCGATGCTCACGGCACCCGCGTTGTCAACAACGTTGTGGGTATGTCCGCTGTGAACATGGCTACCACCGTTGGCGCCAAGTGCATCACCGTGCCGACGACCACCGGTCGTACCGCTCGCCTGATCTCGCACTTCCGTCCCAACATGCCGATCTGCGCGTTCTCCCGTCACGAGTGGGCCGTCCAGCAGATGATCATGTACTGGGGCGTTATCCCGCACCAGGCCGAGATTACCCAGGGCACCGTCAACGGCACGATCGTCAAGGCGATCGAGACCGCTAAGGAGCTCGGCTACGTCGAGACTGGCGATTTGACCGTCGCTACCGCCGGCGATCCCCGCATGAGCGTCCAGCTCGAGGACAAGGTCTCCTCGACCAACGTCGCTTACGTCGCTCAGGTGCGCTAAATCGCACTTGCAAGCAGATTTGCATTGCAAAGGGCCCGGAAGGCTTTGCCTTCCGGGCCCTTTTTCTGTGCCAATGCCGGCACACGGCAAAACACGCACTCATTTCTTTACCAAAAGCGCGAAATCCGCCCCTTCGAGGCCCAAAAATAAGGCCTCAAGCGCTAAAAGTGTTCGCCCGATGGCAAAACCACACCTTAACCGACGCTGCTAAATCGTTTTAGCAAGAGCCAGATCGACCGCGTTTTCGGAAGTATGCGGCAAATTCCGAGACCTCCGAGCACACCCTGTTTTTTCACAACAATATGCCTGATAAACTAGGCTCAAAAGCCAGGTCTGCTCACAGGGTTCAGATTTTGCCGCATACTTCCGAATTGACGCTGGCATCGCACGGTCCAAAAGCACATTTCGACCTGGAGGACGTCATGGACCTGTCGCTATGTGGTCAATCCGCTTTTTACTATTACCGTATCCCGCCGCAGGTATTAGGCCTTTACCCCGCCATTAGCCTTGGCAATATGGATCGCAGATGTTGCAGCCTCGGAAGTCATGCAGTTGTAAAAGACCTGCTTTACGCACCGCTTCACAGGCTTGTATTCACTCGGGCACAATCCGGATCGCGAAGCCTGTTTAAATCGCACCTCCTGACCCAAGAGCCGCCTCCTGGGTCGTTTAGGCAGACTGAACATGGGTTTGATGTCACTTCACCGGAGTTCACGCTGCTCAGCCTTGCTACGCAGGTCTCCCGCAACCAGCTACTCATGGCTTGCTACGAGATGTGCGGTTCCTTTGCAGTGTTTAAGCCCTGCGAGCGAACGCAACAACAACTTGATGAAGCTATTTCGCTTAAGCTCATTCCACCCAACTGCTGCTGGGAGCGAGTTAACGATGTCAACGGCAATGGCACCAACTTGTGGAAGCGCCCACCGCTCCTCAGCGCTGCGGATATCGCCGCGTTCGCCAAGCAGGCTGCAGGCCTGCGCGGCGTTAAACAACTGCGCTGGACGGCCGAGCACATGACGGGGCAGACCGCCTCGCCCTTCGAAGTACAGACCTCCATGCTTGTTTCGCTCCCCCGCAACGAGGGCGGCATGGGCATCAACATCGCAAACAACGTGCGCATCCCACTCAGCGACGCCGCGCGCTCACTGTATGACAAAACCTGCTGCTACGCCGATATCCTCATAGAGAGCAACACCGACAGCATGGGCGTCATCTTGGAATGCCAAGGCCGTTCCGCCCACGATGGCGAAGCCGCAAGCCTCTCCGATGCCGAGCGGACCACCGCGCTCACCAGCATGGGCTACGATGTCATACAAATTACCTACGACCAGATCAAGGACAAGAAGAGCTTTGATAGCATCGCCGAGCTCATTCATAAAAAGGCGGGACTCCCCTACATCCTAAAGACCGATCAGGAGCGTACCGCCGAAGATGCCCTGCGACGGGAGCTGTTGGTCAATTGGGATGAACTGTTCACCGTCAAGCCGGCCGGCTAGCAGCTAGCGATCAGGGGGGCTGCGGGAACGTCAGAAGCAGCAACGCGGGCCGCAAATCCCGCCTCGGTCAGCTCGATGACCTCGGTAAACGTTGCGTCGAAGAACTCCTCGGTTAGCAGGCGATACGGCGGATGATCGGGCTCGCCGGGGTTTTCGCGTACAATCTCGTGCATGACGCCGATGGTCTTGAGCACATACTCCTTATGGATGGGATACTGCCCAAAACGCGTCGCAGCGGTATACAGGCGATCGGTCGCACGCGGGATGGAAACAATGCCCAGCGTCTTGCCAAACCAGTCAAAGTCGCCTTGCTTTTTAATGCGGAATTCCTCGCACGGCTTGCCGCCGTGTGCTTTCAGATACTGGTTCACACGTGTGTTCCATACCGTGTCGGCCACCAGATGCGACCAGACGCCCAGCGTTAAATCGAGCAGCGACTGCGCCACATCTTCGGACGCAAGCGAGAACTCACAGGCGCCGGGACCGGCAACCGGCTCGGCATCCTTGTAGCGCTGGGGATAGTGCACGCGGTTCAGTCGCTCGCGTTCCTCGATAATCGAGGTCGCCGCGGCCGGCGCACCGGTGGGCGAACTTTTAAGCAGCGGCGCCACATAGGTATCCCAGAACTCGTGCTCGCGCGGCTTAGGGATAGGCTCGGGCTTGGCAAAATGCGTGATGCGATACGGGATGGGATCGGCGATGCCAGGGACCATATAGCCCACGAAGATATCCGGAACCACGCAGCCAAACAAAAAGGCATTGCGGTCGCGCACGCTATTGGCAAGCGCACCGGTGCGCTCCAGCAAACGCTCCGTCTGAGCGATATGAATGTTCCAGCTTGGCATAGCCACCCCCATAAAAAACCTGGATAACTATACCATCACGGCAAAGCCGCGCGGGCGGCTACGCACGCTCTACGCAGCAACTAGTCCGTAGCACCGCTTTCGGTTCCATACGACGGCGAAGGCGCCTCGACCACATGGTGATATCGATCGATATAGATGGCGCGGGCACCCAGGCGCCGCACCAAATCTTGATGATGCGTGCTCATCAAGACCGTCTTGCCGGCAGCAACATAGGCCAGAAGAAAGTTGACCACGATGTCGCATGAATCCTCGTCGAGCCCATTGGTAGGCTCGTCGAGGACCAAGATATCCGGGTTCATCGACACCACCGCAGCCAGCGCCACGCGCTTCTTTTGCCCGCCCGAAAGCTGATAGGGCGAGGCATCGACCAGATCGGCAACCTGGAACAGCCCCATGGCATCGCAGACGCGGTGCTCGAGCTCGTCTGCCGGCAGCCCCATCTGCGCGGGACCAAACGCGACCTCCTCGCCCACCGTAGCGCAAAAGAGCTGCGCATCGGCATTCTGGAACACAAAGCCCACGCGCTGATGAAAACGCTGAGCGGCCGCGGAATCCTTGAGATATGCCGCATCGATCACGTGTCCGTCGAACAGGTACGCACCCGCGTCCGCAAGCTCAAGGCCGTTGATAAGACGCATGATCGTCGTCTTGCCGCAGCCGTTAGGACCAAGCAGAGCAACGAGCTCCCCACGGTTCACCCGCAATGAAACGCCGTCGACCACCGTATGACCCGCATAGGAAAACACCACGTCGCGAAACTCGATGAGCGGCGTGACCTCGGCGCCGGCAGCACCGCTCGCACCCATCGCGTTATTCGTATCGTTTGCCAAAACGCCGCCCTTCCCTACTCACATCGACAGTTCGACCGTCCGCGCTACAACACCGCGCACAACACGACGAGCAACGCCACAACGGCCGCGTAAACGGCATCGCGCCAGCCAAAGCCGCTCCGTGCAGACGCCGGATACACGCCGGCGAAGCCGCGGCACAGCATGGCCTCGTCCATCGCGCGGCTGCATTCCATCGCCTTGATAAAGGTCATGCCCATGATACCCGCCAGCGAGTCGGTGCGCGAAAAACCCGCAGGCGCGGATCCGACGCTGCGCAGCATGACCGATTCGCACAGATCGTGCGCCGTGCGTCCCAGCACCTCGATATGCTTGAGTGCCATATCAAACGTAAAGATAACTTCGTCGGGCAGGTGCAGCATTTTGAACGCCGCCGACATGCGGCTCCAGGTAAGCGTCCACGAAACGCCCAGTACCAGCGACACATTAATGAAGGTCTTGAGCGCGATCTTGAGCATGGCGCCCGTGGCAGAAGCACCCAGCAGCAGGGCGGGCAGCGCCAGAACCACTGCGAGCCCCGCAGCGCCAAGCGCCGGTGCAAAGGTCGCACGCAGCCCGCGCGCGGGGCGCACCGCGACCAGCACCAACGCGATTGCCGCCATCAACATGAGGTACAGCGGGCTTTGCGTCAGACACACGCACAGGACGCAGACGAACATCCCCACCAGGCGCACCGGAGCCGAAACGCAAGAAAGGGCGCGGTCGACCATCGACCCGCCCTTGTGTGCGCCGCCGCCCAGGCGAACCCGCTCAAGCAGGCTCGCCAGGTGCAGGACGTTCTTTTGCATCTCACGATGACGAGCCCCCGCGGGCTCGTATCGCTCCTCAGCCGCAAGCCAGCTAGGCAGCTCGGCTATTGCCATGAGCACCGCTTTCCTTGACCGTCAGCGAGATCAGGCGGAATGCGATGGTGAGCACCGCCACGCCAATCACGCCCGAAAGAATATACATCGCAGCCTGGCCGGCAAAGCCAAGGCCCTGCTCCTCGGAATAGGCCTGCAGGTAATCACCCGTGGGCAGCGCGTCGGCAAAGGTCGGAGTATCGAGGCCGACCGAAGCCTGCAAGCTGTCGTCGCCAGCCTCCTGAACGGCGGTCGCGGCGCCCTCGGCGTCCCACTCACCCCAGGCGTCACCCGTAGCCAGCAGACCCAGCGGCGTGGCCACGACAAGCACGGCAACCAAGATGAGCGTGGGGACCAGCGAGGTCTTCTTGGCGGCAGCGCCCTCGGCAGCAAGCTGGCCATCGACAGCCTCGGGGCCGACGATAACGCTCGGCGCCGTCTTCTTAATGAAACCGTAGATGGCAGCCGTCGCCACGCCCTCGACCACACCGGCAACCAGCATATGCGGGACCAACATGGCCGGAATAGCCACGGACAGCGGGAAGGGGCAGTACAGCGGAGCGCCCGAAGCGTTGGTAAAGAGCATCGGCTGAATACCAAACTCAATTGCCGCGCACAGGGCCGCCAGGCACAGGCCAACCCAGCCGCTCACGATGGCAGAAACCGAGGTACCCCAGCTCTTGTCGTGCAGACGGCTGTTGAGCGCACGGAACACGATAGCAGCGACGAACGGCAGCACAAAGGCCATGTTAAAGCAGTTGGCGCCAAACGACAGAACGCCGCCATCGCCAAACAGCAGCGCCTGCAGCGCCAGCGCGACCGAGACAGCGATAGCCGCGGCCTCGGGGCCCAGCAGCAGCGCGATGAGTGCGCCGCCGACGGCGTGTCCCGTGGTGCCACCAGGCAGCGGCACGTTGAACATCATGAGCAAGAAGGAGAATGCGGCGCAGATGCCCAGAAAAGCCATGTGCTCGCGATCGAGCGTGGCGCGCACCTTCTTGATGCAGTGGACCCAAACGGGCACCATCGCAACCGCCATGACGGCATCGGTCTGCGGGGACAGATAATTATCTGGAATGTGCATATACGCCTCCCGGTTGTCGGCACGCGATCGCAGCGCCGTTTGAACCACCTTGCCAGTGTTACGTATTGCCAGGTTCGTAACACGCCGCCGGCTATCATAGCAAACGGCGCACTGCCAACAAAGCAGTGCGCCGTTTTGCAATACATTCGTCACAGACGCAAGCGATCCTAGCCGCGGACCTCGCCGTTTACGCCCTTGCACACCTTGGTGACGATCTTCTGGTGCGCCTTCTCGACCTCTTCGCTGGTAAGCGTGTGATCGTCGGAGCGATACGTAAGCGCAAAGGCCATGGACTTCTTGCCCGCTCCGATGCGGATGGGATCGCGGTAGACGTCGAACAGACGCACGCCCTCGAGCAGTTTGCCGCCGGCGCTGGTAATACGGCGCTCAAGATCCTCGCAGGTCACAGCGTTGTCGACCACGATAGCAAGGTCGTGCTCAACGGCAGGGTACTGAGAGAACTCACGGTAGTTCTCCTGATTGCGAGCGCCCTTGATCAGCTTGTCCAGATCGAGCTCAAAGGCAACGACGACCTCATCGATGCCCATCGCCTCGCGCGCCTCGGGGTGGATCTCGCCGACCCAGCCCAGCACGGTGCCGCCAGACAGAACCTCGGCCGCACGACCCGGCTGCAAGAAAGCGTAGCCCTCGCCCTCGACGGGACGGAAGCGAACCTTCTCGATGCGCAGCTGGGCGAGCAGCTCCTCGACAATGCCCTTGCCAAAGAAGAAACGCAGCTTGCGGTACTTCATGTTCCAAGACCGCTCGCTCCACTGACCCGAGAGCACGCCCGCCACGGACTTGGTCTCCTTGGGCAGGCTGGCGTTCTCACGGCCGTGGAACAGGCTGCCGACCTCGTACAGGTGCACGTTGGGCGTGCCGTGGGCCTCGTTGTAGGCAACGGACTGCAGCAGGCCCGGCAGCAGCGAACGGCGCATCTCGGTCTGCTCGGCTACCAGCGGGTTCATGAGCACCACGGGGCAACCGCGGCCCTCGGTGGACATGCCGATCTTCTCCAGGTCGCCCGGGGCGGCAAAGCCAAAAGTCGTGGTCTCGTTGAGGCCGCAGGCGCGCAGGATCTCGCCGACCTTGCGGGTGAGCTTCTGCTCGCGGGTCAGGCCGCCGATGTGGTTCTTGGCAGCCGGGATGGTCGCCGTCACGCGGCCCATGCCCCACAGACGCAGGACCTCCTCGATCAGATCGATCTCGCGCGGCAGGTCGGGGCGGAAGCTCGGCGGAGTGACCATAAAGTCCTCGCCGTCGCGCTCGACGGTGCAGCCCAGGCGGGTGAGCGAGCGCTCGATAAAGTCGGGCTCGATGTCGGCGCCGCAGATGGCGTGCACGCGGGCCAGGCGCAGCTTAATGCTGTCGATGGTCTTGGGCGCGGGGAACACGTCGATGTAGCCGGGAGCGACCTCGCCGCCTGCGATCTCCTCGATGAGCGCGCAGGCAACATCGGCAATATCCACGCAGCCGGTCTCGTCGACCTGGCGCTCAAAGCGAATGGAGGCGTCGGAGATCAGCGACAGGTCACGGCTGGTATGCGAGGTGCGACCGGCGTTGAAGCAGGCGCTCTCGACCATCACGTCGACGGTATCGTCCTCGATCTCGGAATCCATGCCGCCCATGACGCCGGCCAGCGCCACGGGACGCTCGCCGTCGGTGATAAGGCCCATGCCGGCGTCGAGCGTGCGCTCCTCGCCGTCGAGGGTCGTGAACTTCTCATCCTGCTGGGCAGCGCGAACCACCACGCGGCGACGGCCCTCGCGCTCGGCAAAGGTGGACAGGTCAAAGGCGTGCAGCGGCTGACCGGTGAGCATCATCACGTAGTTGGTGATGTCGACGATGTTGTTATGCGGGCGCACGCCCAGGGCGTTGAGGCGCTTGACCATCCAGTCGGGCGACGGGCCGACCTTCACGTTGCGCACGATGCGGGCAACGTAGCGGTCGCACAGGCCCTCGTCGGCGATCTCGACCGAAAGCTCGTCGTCCGTCGCGCGGCCGGTCTCGGTTTTGATGGCGGGCAGCTCAACGTGGAAATCGCGGTCGAAGATGGCGCCGGTCTCGCGGGCCATGCCGATCATGGACAGGCAGTCGGGGCGATTGGGCGTGATCTCGCAGTCGAGCACGGTGTCGCTCGAGCCCACGTACTCGGCAAACGGCATGCCGCAGGGCGTGTCCTCGGGCAGGATCATGATGCCGGAGTGGTCGCCGCCCAGGCCGAGCTCGCGCGCAGAGCAGTTCATGCCCATGGACACGACGCCGCGAAGCTTGCTCTTCTTGATCTTGACGTCGTCGGGAAGCACAGCACCAATCATGGCCGTGACGATGTGGTCGCCGGCCTCGAAGTTCTGCGCGCCGCAGACGATCTGCAGCGGAGCGGGGTTGCCGTCGGCGTCGAGGTTCTTGTCGCCCACGTCGACCGAGCACACATACATATGGTCGCTATCGGGGTGCGGGGTCTTGGTGAGCACCTTGGCGGTCACTACATGGTCGAAGGACTCGCCCACGGTGTCGATCGCCTCGACCTCGGTGCCGGTACGGATATATTCGTCCGAAAGGGTCTTGGGATCCTCCGGAATATCGATCATGGTCTTGAGCCAGTCGTAAGAAACTCTCACTTGATTACTCCTTATGAGAAAGAAATGCTTGCTAGAACGGGTGATTTAGAACTGATTCAGGAATCTCATATCGCCCGTCATGAGAGTTCGCAGGTCGGGCAGGTCGTAGCGCAGGGCCGCGACGCGCTCGGCGCCAATGCCAAAGGCGAAGCCGGTGTACTTCTCGGGGTCGATGCCGCAGTTGATCAGGACGTTGGGGTCGACCATGCCGCAGCCCAGGATCTCGATCCAGCCGCTATGCTTGCAGAAGTTGCAGCCCTTGCCGCCGCACACGTGGCAGCTCACGTCCACCTCGCAGCTGGGCTCGGTGAAGGGGAAGAAATGCGGGCGGTAACGCGTCTTGCGATCCTCGCCAAACATGCACTTAACAAAGTAGTCGAGCGTGCCCTTCAGGTCGCCAAAGGTGATGCCCTCGTCGACGACCAGGCCCTCGATCTGGTTGAACTGCGGCAGGTGGCAGGCATCGGCCGTGTCGGGACGGTAGACGGTGCCCGGGCAGATCATGTAGATGGGCGGCTTTTGCGACTCCATGGTGTGGATCTGCACGCCCGAGGTCTGGGTGCGCAGCAGCACGTCGGACTCGCCGTGGGCGTGAGCCTCGGGGTGCGCGACGCTGCCGGGGTTGTTGTCGACCACGTAGAAGGTATCGCGGGCCGAGCGGCTCGGGTGATCCATGGGGGCGTTGAGCGCGGTGAAGTTGTAGTAGGAGGTGTCGACCATGGGACCGGACTCGACGGTATAGCCAATACCGCAGAAGATGTCCTCGGCCTCCTCGATAATCTGCTTGATCAGGTGCTGGTGACCGATCTGCGGACGGATGCCCGGCAGCGTGATGTCGACGGCATCGTGCTCGAGTGCGTGTTTAAGGGCGGCGGCCTTCATCTCGGTGGTGCGCTCGTCGAGCATGCCCTCGATCAGCTGACGCATCTCGTTGGCGCGCTTGCCCATGACGGGGCGATCCTCGGGAGCGAGCTTGCCCATCATGCGCATCAGGCCGGTGATGCGGCCCTTGCGGCCGAGCAGCGCGACGCGCGCGGCCTCGAGCTTCTCGGCGTCGTCGGCGCCTGCGACGAGCTCCTTGGCCTCTTCCTCGAGTTTGACCAGATCATCAATCAGACTCATGTCTTCCCTTTCGTCTCTCGCGCTCCCCGCTTGCCGAGGCGACTACCGCCGCCTGACGTTGCGAAAACGCGGCCCGGTTCGGTAACAAAAAACCGCCCTCGGGCATGTGCATTGCCCAAGGACGGTTGAATTCCGCGGTACCACCTTGTTTGACGCGGCGGATGTCTGGCCCGCCGTGCCCACTCTGCGCCCCTTATCGCGAGGCTCACGGCTTCCCTACTGGGGCTTCGCCGCCGCTGGCCGCGTGCCCGTTGAGGTCGCTGCTCGGGAGTGAACGCTTGGCCCTTGTCACCGCAGGAAGGCTTGCAGCCCATGACCTTCCCTCTCTTGCCGGCGACGCGGCGGGCAAAACCCTCTCCGTCAACGCATTGGGCTACAGGATACCACATTGTGTGGGCGTATCGCCGCGTTCCGTTTTGTTCGTGCTGGGTACAAGGCAGGTAGCTGTGCAAACTGGCCGCGCGCCCACCCGAAGCGCTCGGCTCACGAGATCAAGGATATGGTATGGGAAAGAAACTCGATAAGAAGGCCGAGCCCGCAGCGGGCAAGACATCCAAAGGCATGAAGGTCGATAAGGCCGTCAAGAAGTTCCGCAAGCTCGAGGGCAAGCTGTGGACCCGCGAGTATCTGCTCAAGATTGCCGAGTTCGACGGCGCCACCATTGCCCCCGCCAACGGCGCCGCAGCGCGTGCCGACGCCATGGGCACCCTTGCCGGCGAGCATCACAAGCTCCTGACCAGCAAAAAGTCTGTCGAGCTTGTGCACTCGCTGGCACGCGAGACGGTCGCCGGCGGCAAGATCGACGACCCGCAACTGCTCAACGAGATCCGCGTGCTCGGCCGCGACCAGCGCGAGGCGAGCGTCATTCCCACCGAGGAGGCCGAGGCTTGGACCAGGCTCACCTGCGAGGCCGATGCCGTGTGGCACAAGGCCAAGGCGGCCAACGACTGGGCGAGCTTTGAGCCCTATGTGGATAAGATTGTCGACAAGCTCAAATATCAGGCCGAGCTCATGGATCCCAAGCGCGATCCGTACGATGTTTGGCTCGACCAGTACGAGCGCGGGCTTTCCGCCAAGAGCTTCGATGCGTTTTGCGATGAGGTCAAGGCCACGGTCGTGCCGCTCGTGCACGCCATCGGCGAGCGCGGCCAGCAGCCGGCTGCCGACTTTTTGCACGCCCACGTGCCCGAGGCTGCCCAGCGCGCCATGAGCTTCGACTTGATGAAGCTTGTCGGCCTGAACCTGGACGACACCACGCTTGCCTTTACCGAGCACCCGTTTAGCGAGGGCTTTGCCGTGGGTGATGCGCGCATCGCGACGCACATCTACGAAGACGACTGCATCTCCAACGTCTACAGCATCATCCACGAGGCGGGACACACCATGTACGAGCTGGGCGTCAATCCCGCCTATGCGCGCACCTGCCTGGAGGGCGGCACCTCCATGGGCATCCACGAGAGCCAGAGCCGCTTCTTTGAGAACACCGTGGGTCGCAGTCGCGCCTTTATGGGACCGCTGCTGCAGGTACTGCGCCGTCACGCGCCCGAGGTCTACGGCGACGTCGACGAGGACACGCTCTACCGCGCCGTGAACATCGCGCAGCCGTCGCTGATCCGCACCGAGGCCGACGAGCTCACCTACCCGCTGCATATTATGGTGCGCTACCAGATCGAACGTATGCTGTTTGCCGGCGAGGCCACGGCCAAGGATATCCCCGCGCTTTGGAATCGTTTTATGGATGAGTACCTGGGCATTCCCGTTCCCGACGACACGCGCGGCTGCCTGCAGGATACGCACTGGAGCGGCGGCTCGTTTGGCTACTTCCCCACCTATGCGCTGGGCAGTGCCTACGACGCCATGTTTGTGCCGGCCATGTGCCGCGACGGCGTCGACCTTACCGGTGCCTGCGCGAGCGGCGATCTGGCACCCGTCCGTGCCTGGCTGGGCGAGCACATTTGGCAGTGGGGCCGCGCCAAGGACGCACCGGAGCTTATCGAGGGCGCATGCGGCATGGCGTTTGATGCCCGCTACTACTGCAGCTACCTGCAGGACAAGTTCACCACGCTCTACGAGCTGTAAGGCATAACCGACACGCCAACGCAAAGGGGACGCCGCGGAACCAATCCGCAGCGTCCCCTTTTTTCACCCAATAACTAGGTACCCAATGACTAGTTCGTTGACGCTAATGTCTTGGCAACGTCAGCGAAAACGACCCTAAGCGAGCAAGGTGACGTGAAATGAAAGGGCCCTGACCTTCTGGTCGCGCCCTTGAAATTGAACGTCAGATTGCCGCTTGGGGCCGTTTGCAGCGTCGAGTAGTTACGCGGTTTGGTAAAACCGCGTAACTACAGAGCCTCGAGCGCGTTGGCGATGCGCTTCATGGCGGCGTCGGCGGCGGCTTGGTCGGGGGCTTCGGCCAAAACGCGGATCACCGACTCGGTTCCGCTCTTGCGCACCAGTACGCGGCCCTCGCCTGCCAGCGCGGCCTCGGCCTCGGCGATGGCGTTCTGCACGCCCATGTTCTCGAGCGCGGCGTCCTTGTCCGCCACGTGCACGGCCACCTGCGCCTGCGGCAGCAGCTTGCACGGAGCCGTGAGCTGCGAGAGCGTCTCGCGCTCGGCACGAATCACTTCCATCACGCGCAGCGAGGTCATAATGCCGTCGCCCGTGCGCTCGATATCGCCAAAGATCGTATGGCCCGTCTGCTCGCCACCCAGGCTGTAGCCGCCCTCGCGCATCTTGGCATACACGTGACGGTCGCCCACGCCGCTGGTCACGGCGCTCAGACCGGCAAGCTCCAGCGACTTGACCAGGCCAAAGTTGCTGGCAATCGTCGGCACCACGGTACCGCCCGAGAGTCGCCCGTGCTTGTTCAGATACACGCCGCACACGTACAGGATCTGGTCGCCGTCTACCACGCGACCGCGCTCATCCACGGCCAGGCAGCGGTCGGCATCGCCGTCGTAGGCAAAGCCCACGTCCAGCCCCTGCTCCACCACGTGGCGCTGCAGGCGCTCCATATGCGTGGAGCCGCAGTCGACGTTGATGTTAAAGCCATCGGGCGCAGCATTGATCACGCGCACGTCGGCGCCCAGCGCGTCAAACACCGGCTTGGCCACCGAGGAAGCCGAGCCGTTGGCGCAGTCAATGCCGATCTTGACGCCCTGCAGCGAAAAGTTCGCGCTGGCGATGAGCGAAGCAATGTAGCGGTTGCGGCCCTGCATGTAGTCCACCGTGGCGCCGATGTGATTGCCCGTTGCCAGCGGCACCTCGCTCTTGCCATCGATATAGTCCTCGATGAGCTCCAGCACGTCCTCGTCCATCTTAAAGCCGTCGCTGTTGACGAGCTTAATGCCGTTATCGCAAAACGGGTTGTGGCTCGCACTGATCATGATGCCGCAATCGAAGCAGCCCTCCACGGCCTGATGCGCCACGCCCGGCGTGGGGATCACGTGCAGCATATAGGCGTCCGCACCGCTCGCGACCAAGCCACTCACCAGCGCCGCCTCAAACATATAGCTCGAGCGACGGGTGTCCTTGCCCACGATGACGCGCGCCTTGCGCTCGCGGTTGGCGCCGTAATACCAGCCCACAAAACGGCCAATCTTATAAGCGTGCTCTACCGTCAGCCCAACGTTGGCCTCACCGCGAAAGCCGTCGGTGCCAAAGTACTTCATGCGCTCTCCTTACAAAATAGGGGCGGACAGATTGCCTGTCCGCCCCAAAATGGTACTCGATTATCTGCGCTACCAGAAAAACCCTACGCCGACGCGCTGTCGCGAGCCGCCTGGCATGTAGGAGTCTGACGCAGCGTAAGCGGCTTGTCCCCCGCCTCGGCCGACGTGGTCAGCGTATACGTGATCGTCGTCGTCTCGCCAGCATGCAGGTCAACGGTACCCGAATAGAAGGGGATTCCATGCCACGTAGCGGCGCCAAGACCAAACTGGGTGCCCTCAACCGTAAGGTCACTGATGTTGCCGCCCGTCGGGGCAAACAGTGAGACATTCAGACGCTCGTCGTCGCGCGCGGCATCGGGCGCGCTCGCCGCGACGTAGTCGGGCAGCTTGCCGGCCTCCTCCTGCGTCATGATGTTCGTCAGGGTAACGGCGATGCGATACGAGCATGTGCCGTCGCCGTTCTTGATGCCCTGGCCAATCTGCGTGTCGGCGTTCAGATACCAGTCGAGCTTGGAGAAGCTCAGGTTGTTAAAGTAAACGCCGGCAACGGGATCGGCACTCGGATCATCCGGATCGGGCAGCGAAGCGTCAATGCCCGTCTCTTTGATGGCATTCTGCTCATCATCGTTTCTCATCCAAGCGATCAGGCGGCCCTCTTCGGCACCGCGCTCAACGGCGCTGACAAGCTTCGTAACATCGACATCGCCGATACCGCCAAGGATCTTGTCGAAGGCAGCGCTGGCGACGGATGCAAAGATGCCGTCAGACTCCTCGACCGGATAGTTCCAGTACACATCGTGCATGAGGACCTTTGCGGCGTTGGTGCCGTCGACAACCGTTCCGTCGGGCAGTGACACGTTACCGACCAGGCCCAGCAGATACTGCAGGAACACCGGGTCGATACCGATGACGCCATCAACGTCCTGTCCATACTGGGACTTCCACAGCGCGGCGACACGCTGCGAGTTGCGGGGCCAATCAGGCGAATAGGTATTGCCCGAGTTGTACAGGTTACTGTGGTTGCCGAACAGCGCCTCATCCTCTTCGTCGACGCTCTCGACTGCCTCATCCTCGCTGAGTCCAATGCGGGGAACAAACTCGCCAATCGACATCTGGCCGTCAGTGACCGAAATCAGGCCCTGCGAACCGCCAAAGCCGCCGCAGGCACGAATCTCGACGTTGTTCATAGCGTACACAAGGTAGCTGCGCGTCTGGCCGTTGGCGCCGAGCATCTGGGGAAGGACGGGGGCGACCTTCTCTGCCGCGTCAACCGCGCCGTTGAGGGTGGCAAAGCCGTCCTTGGCCTTATCGACCAGCTCGGTCACCTGGGAAATATGAGTATCGCCAATGCCCTGGACCTTCTCGTTGGCGCTCTTGAACACCTTCGAGCTGCTGGAAAGCGAATCGGCGACCGCCTGCAGCGCGGACACGTTAATCATGCCGTCCTGAAACAGCTTGCCGGGCGTGGCCTGCGAAAGGTTGTCGGCCATGGGAACCAGCGCGTTGCTCGAGACATCGGACAGGGCGTCGATCATGGTGCGGGCCGCATTGATGTCGCTGCCATACACCGGGATAAACGAAGCCGCCGTCCACAGCGGGCTCGAGGTCTCCGCCTTCATGCTGTCGCAGAGCTCATCGATCTTCTTCGCGTCGTCAGGCAGCGTCGAAAAATCGCCCGACGTGACCTTGTCCTTAAGGCCACCGACGATCTCGACAGCCTCCTTCGCTTCGCTCTTTACGGTCTTTGCAGAGTTAAGCAGCATAAAGCCGCTTGCGCCAAGCGCAACGAGAAGCACCGCGACTACAGCGGCAATAATGGCGCCGGTGTGACGCTTTTTGCGCTCGCCCTTGCGATGGCGATGACGGACCAGACCGTCAGAGGTCGAACTCGACGAAGCGTCGCTACCGTAGTTCAAGCCAAAATCGTAATAATCTTCCTTGGAACCCGAGCCCGCAAACTCGGCACCGCTATCATCCAGGCGGGCGAACGTGCCAGTCTCGGAGGCGCCGGTGTAAATCGTGCCAAGGTTACCCGTAAGCCCCGCGCCACCGGCAGAGGGAGTATTGTTGGCGGCCTTGCCGGCATTAACGTTGCCGGCGGTATTCGCGGCGTTGGCAGCACCTGCGTTGTTCGCAGGTGCCGAAGGAGCCCCGCTCGGCTGCGACGTGGAGGTTGCACCGCCCGCAAAGACATTCCCTCTTGCACGGCCGGTCTTTTTTGCCTTTTGAGACTGCTCGTACAGAGCGGTAAACATCGCCGTCTCGCCCGGGGACACGCGCTTACTGGAACCGCCCTGTCCAGCGCCGCCCGGCGTGCCGGCCTTACCAGCCCCGTTCGGACGCGGCGGAACTGCAGGACGGCCGCTATCGCTGCCCTTAAAGTGATTACCAGCCATAAAGAAATCCTCGCAATTGAGTCGCAATGAAAAAGTCCATAACGTTACTAGTTTATGGCATTTTGAGCATCGACAGCTAAACTCCAGACACGGACATCAATTGGCGAAAATGTGGCACAACGCCTTTTCCGTCTTGGCGCCAGCTACACCGTGAGGAACATCATCACGATGATCATGGCAAAGCCGATAAGGTCGGTCGGCAAAAACACCGTGCCCAGCATAACGGCGCTGGTGATGGTCGCCGAAACCGGCTCCACAGTTCCGATGAGGCTCGCACGCACCGAGCCGATGTCCTTAACGCCCTGCATATAGAGCATGTAAGCAAAAAACGAGCCGATAACCACGAATACCGCGAGCGCCTCGACGCCGGCAGCGTCGAGTGCCGGCATATGCGCCCAAGGCTGCACGAAGACGCACGAGACCACGCCCGCCGTGAGCATTGCCGAGCCCGTGACGATGGGGCTGCCGTATTCGGGCAGGATCTTGGCGGGAATCACCGCCATACACGTGGCGCTGACCGCACACATAAGACCTGCTGCCAGGCCAAGCGGCGAGATATTCAGGCTGGTGGGGTCGCCGCCGGTGGCGATTAAAAAGGTTCCACCCAGAGCCAGGCCAATGCCGATAACTTCGCGAGTACGCGGCATGCGGCGATCGGTCACGCAGGTGTAGCCCATGATGATAACGAGCTGCAGGCACTGGAGCACCGTCGCGGTTCCGGCGTTCGTCAGGCGCACGGCCGAAAGATAGCAAAACTGGTTGAACAGCAGACCAAAGGCGGTAAAGAGCAGCAGCTGCTTGCGATCGGCGGGTGTGGTCCAGAGCTTAATCAGGCGCTCGCGGTCGCGCGTAACAACCACGGCCATAAAGAGTAGACCGGCGAGAATCTGACGCACGCTCATAAGCCACAAGGTGTCGACGTGGTAGGTATCGAACAGAAAGCTCGCGCTGGTGCCCGAGAAGCCCCAAAACGAACCGCCCACCAGCGTAGCCAAGACGCCCGTGATCATCTTACGCGTCGAAGCGCTGTTCAGGCGCTCGCGCCAAGCGCGGCGGGTGCTACGGCTGAGCTCATCGGTGCCCTCGGGCACATCAATGTTCGATATATCGGTCATCGGCACCGAAGCCCCTGCGCCTTCGACCTGCTCGACACGCTCTTTGCTCATTCCATTCCCTCGAAGCAGCCTGGAAACAATTCGGCTTACCTTACCACGGCGAAGGCACCAGCCGAAGGCTTGTCCGCTTATCGGTAGGACAATTCCGCAGACGTCTTTCCATAGCTCGATACCGCAATGGCCTTGCATTATGCGACAGTCAAATCGCGGCAGCAGGCTCTTTTGAAATGGATATGACAAAGCCCCCGAATTCCACAATGTAAGCGATTTTTAAAAATGTTCTTGCCACCGAGTTCAGGCTCCGTTATATTATCCCTTGCGCGCTTGCGCACCCTTGATCGGGCGTTTAGCTCAGGGGGAGAGCGCTTCCCTGACACGGAAGAGGTCAGAAGTTCAAATCTTCTAACGCCCACCAAATGTTCGCAGCTCAGAGGCTATGTCCTCTGGGCTGTTTTGTTTTATGTCGCTAAATCCGCTGGCAGTTCCAACCGTCATCGCAACGTAACATCAATTCACCTGACGAATGGCAGCCAAATATATTCAATACCCCAACATCAACAATAGCCAGGCACAAAACTGCGCCGCAAGCTGCTCCAACCGCCCAACTGGTCAAAAGCCGACCATCTACTTGCCAATTTATCTAACGGCGTAACCAAGCAGTCCGCGCCGCAACTTCTCAACAAAACGCCGCGATGTCTGCGCCCTGCGGTATCCTTGAGCCACTCGCACCTGCAGCACCAAGGAGCCGCCATGCGCACCGAGCTCGATGTCCCCTTTTCGCACAAAGAAGAAGCCAAGGCGCTGGGCGCCAAATGGGACCGGACCAAGAAGATCTGGTATGTACCCAGCGGCGTCAACCCCGAGCCTTTTGCCGAGTGGCTGCCCGGTGTTGACCGATCCGACCCCTCAGCGCCGTATATATATCTAGTACTGGGCAAGCGCGAGTGCTGGAAGTGTCACAAAGAGACCTCGGTCGCGGCCTTCGGCATTCCCTATCGAACCGATGACGACAAGGGCATCGCCATCGCGCACGCGCCCAACGAAGCCGGGCACATTGCCATCGACACGGCCAACGCCAACGCACTCGCCATCGTGCCCGCTCTTGGCTGCGTGCCGGGCGAGATCCGCGACTATCTTTCTAAGCGCTGCGGCTACAAGCCCGTAGGCGCGCGAGCCTCCAAAGCCCCGTCGCTCGGCAACACGTGCACCAGTTGCGACGCGCTGCAAGGCAGCCGCTATCTGTTCGAGGAGCCCTCGTCCCCGTTTGCCCTCACTGCCATCAACAAGCTGCCGGCACTGGAGTTTGTACGCGTCGAAGTTGCCGGCGTCTTTGGCGTCCCGGCCACGCGCACCGACTTTGACCAGGCGCTCTTTACCTGGGCACGCGACCATCACGCCAAGTTCCACAAGCAGCTCGGTGAGGGGGTTTATTTATAGGGACAGAGATGCCTTCACAGCCAGCTCCTCCGCATCACCTATCCCTCGTCGCCGGCGTCGTACACGATATCGAGGCCACAAACAGGGCATTTCTCCTGATACACCGGCATATGAACGCCTGTCCGTTTTCTCACTTCGTCGCTAAGTCTGTCGCACGCATCGATGAACCGAATGTCGAGGCACGGTATTTGCGAGCCGCAGCAAGGACAGGCGACGACAAACGACCCGCAATCAACTTCTACGCTCGGAAACATTTTGTTGTCTATAAGGGCGCACGGCAGTTTTCCGTACTTCCCCATCGCAATATCGCCTCGCCAGCTCACGTTCGCTCCCCTCTCGCTATACAAATCAGGGAGAGCATGCACCGGCAGGCGTGTGCGAGATTGCATCGCCACGCGATCCGATCAAACAGCACGATCGTAAAAGACCGCCAAAGCCAAATTTCATCGTCGGTCGCACCCTGTCCGGCAAACTCAATATCGACAGGTATGTGCTTCAGATAACTCATGTCGGGCGCAAAACGAGGGTCCGGTCCGCCTTTATGAACAGGACCGTGCAGAACAAACCATCCGTTTTCGGGCTCGAACCGCTCAACAAACGCAAGGCCGAGCACCTTATAGCCCACCTCGGTTGCAAATATGACTCCGACTGGGACGTCACATTCCATGCAGTTGAGCATTTTACGGTTGTAATTCTGGTCTCGAAAACCAACGGTACCCGGCGCTTGAACCGAGTACTTAATGACCCACGTACCATCGTCCAAATAGAGCGGAGGCACATCGTTGATGCCCTCGGTTTGCCGCTGGCGCGCTTGTACCCCGCTACCCCACTCCCCTGTATACTGATGTAGCACGTGTTTCATCCGAGCTTGTTGGGCCGGATTGTTCATGGGAGGGTCTTATGGCTGCTTCGAATCCGCCTAAGGGGAGCGTTTCTTCTTCGTCCATCAAGCCGGTTACGCGCAAGGCCGTGCGTTGCCAGCGCGAGGTCGCTTGGCTTGTCACGCAGGCGGCGGGCAGGCTCGTGGCGACCACTCAGGACGTCAACGCGCCTACGCCGAGCTTTGTGTTAGCGGCGGCGCTGGATTTTGTGCGCCAATTGGAGCTTGCCGAACAGGATGCCAGCGGCCACCTCGACTACCAGAATGTTATGGCGCCCGACCTGCAAACGTTCTGCCACATGGCCAAGTTGCCCGCCGCGCCCAATGCGCTTTCGGACGCAGGCTACATGTTTACGCTTTCGGGCGCGGACCTTATCCGCGATATCTACGCATACTGCAGCGAGCTCGCCGAGCGTCACGTCTTTGACACGGCTGAAGTCAAACCGGGATATGTCATCAAGCTGGTTCTTAGGCTGTTCTTGATGGACGGGTTCGGGGCCATGCCGGCGTAAGCCGAGTCTTTAGCATCACCGTCGACTGAGCAACAACCGCTTTATCTTAGTGGGCGCCAATTGAGGGTCGATTATTGGTTCGCCTCGTCCACTAACGCAAGATGCCTTGGACGGTCGAGGTACGGCGCAGGATTTTGGCGACAGCCGCGACAGTATCCGAAATCATCTCGTCCAACTATCCCTCACAGATTGTGCGGTCCATGAACCTCAGCGACTCCGCCGTGCCTTTCCGGGTCCCCGCATAGACAGCCATGTCGATAAAGAGCTTGGGATAAAACTGCTGAGGGTAGGTGCCCGCAACTAGGAGTCCAGCCTTGGTGACATTGCCCTGGGAATCAAGGAAATCCGCGGATAGATTTCCCTCGTCTCTCAGTTATCTCTCGTAATTATCTCTCATCTTTCTGCTATCTCTCGTATTAGTGACGAATGAGAGACGAGAGATACGTGAGTGATGGACGAGCGTGGATTTTTGGACGGTCTGAAAATCCCTCAAACAAAAAACGGGGCCGGCCTTACGCCGAGCCCCGTTTTCAAACGGTCAGTTAGTTATCCAACGCGCGAGCATAGCAGTCAACATTACGCCGCCGCGAACACTCCCAAGCCCGTTCCGATGATGCAGATCGCAAAGATGCCCAAGATGATCCAAATGGTCTTGACGCCCTTTTTGTACAGGGCGACGCAGGCAAAGGTTGCCAGCAAGGGCAGCAGACCGGGGAAGATCGAATCGAACAGATCCTGCAGGACAATCTCCGAACCACCCACGTCAAAGGTCAAAGCAGTGGACAGTGAGACCTGTGCCGCAATCATGGCGCCGATAACGGTCATTCCGAGGACACCGGCAGCATGCGTCATGCGAGACATAAGGTTGTTCTCTTCGGACTGCTGCAGGAACTTGGTTCCCAGGTCGTAACCCAGATGGGCTGCGACGATACGCGTTGCAAAGTTAATCACGGAGTAGATGAGCGCGTACACGATGGGGCCAAGCGGGTTGCCCGTCGAAGCGATACCAATACCAATGCCGGCGGCGACCACGCGGAACGTACCCCAGTAGAACGAATCGCCAATGCCGGAAAGCGGTCCCATGAGGCCGACCTTCATGGCGTTAATCGAGGACGTGTCGAAGTTCTTATCGGCAGCCGCCTGCTCTTCCATCGAAACCGTTAGGCCGGCTACAAACGGAAGCACATGAGGCGTGATGTTAAAGAACTCGGTATGGCGATCGAGCGCCGCATAGTAATCGTCGTCGTTGGGATAGATCTTTCGCAGGGGCTTCTGAATGGTGTACATGAAGCCCATTGCCATCATCTTGTCGTACGACTGCGAGCACTGGCTCGTAAACTGGCGAAGGAACATGCTCCGATACATATCGGGGGTCATAACCGCGTCCTTCTTGGCCTCCTTGAGGTCGGTGTTCTGGGTAGCCATTAGAAGTCCTCCTCTTCATCTGCAGCAACCGCCTGCGGACCGGACGAGCCCTCGCGGAAGGCCAGGAGCAGCGCGACGCAAATGGCAGCTGCGGCGACGCCGACCACGTCCATCTTGAGGTAGATGACCATAATGAAGCCGATGAACAGCCAAGGAAGCAGCTTGTTGTCGCCCATGGTCCTAATAAGAAGAGCGAAGCCGATGCAGACCATGACGCCGGACGCAACGTTGAGGCCGTCCATCACAAACTGCGGAATCGCGTTGAGCGCATTGTTGATGAGGTCGGCACCAAAGAACAGCGAGCCAAACACCAGCAGTGCAGACGGAATGCCAATCGACAGCGGCACGATGGTCAGATGGTACAGATTCGCCTTGGCAAGATCGCGATTTGCCAGAGCGGTCTCAATCTTCTTGCAGGCAAAGGCACCCGGAACGGCGTAGCAGAAGTTGCGCCACACCTGAAGGAAGACGGAGACGGGAAGGGCGAGCGCGACGGCAGTTGCCGTGCCCGTACCCGTAATGACGGCAAACGCGCAGCCAAGCACGCCGGAGGCATAGACCTCGGGAGGAACCGCCGCGCCGACCATGATGGCGCCCATGAACATGGACTCCAAAGCAGCGCCGACGATAACGCCCTGCTGGACATCGCCTAGGATCAAGCCGACAAACAGACTTGTAAACAGCGGACGACCAAGCATCGTAATGCCAAATAATTGCTCGTCCATGGACGCAATAAATGCGACCAGTGCAACTAGAAGATACTGGACAACCATTTCGATCAACCCCAGAAACAGGTCTGCAGGCGAGGCATTCTGCGCAGCTCGCCTGCAGACAACCGCAGCAATTTGAGAGGATTAGTAGTTCATCTGGTGATAGTAACGACGCGTGGTGAGCGGGTGGTTACGGACGTGCTCGAGATGGCAGCTCAGACGCTCGGTGATGGTGTAGGTGACCATCGGGGAGACAATCTTGCGGAACTCGGGGTCGCTGAACGGCAGCTCGACCTCGGCGGTGTCAAACTTGTTCACGCGGACGTTGACGCCCTTCTCGTCGGCGAGCATGTGAGTGAAGTTGTCCACGCGGTCCATGAGCTTACGGGTGTCGTCCTCGCCGTAGAGCATGATGAGGCTCGTGCCCTCCTCACACAGCTCGATGGTGCCGTGGAAGAACTCGGCGGCGTGGATGGACTTGGTCTTGATCCACTGCATCTCCTCGAGAATGCACATGGCGTAGTCGTAGGCCTCACCCCAGAGCATGCCGGAGCCAATCACCATGTGGTAATCGGTGTCCTTGAAGTCCTCGGCCATGGCGGCGCAGCGCTCGTCCTGAGCGTCCTTGGCCTTGATGAGGTACGGAGCGATGTTGCCGAACTCCTCCATGAAGGTGTCGTACTTGGGGAAGGCGCCGGCGTTCTTGAGGAAGCGGGCGACCAGCGTGATCTGGTAGGTGTAGATGGCCTCGCACAGGACGTCGTCCTCGGCGAAGCTGAAGAACTTGTAATCGGCGTACTCGGTGGCCGGGGTGTTGTCGTTGGAGACATACATCAGCGTGCGGGCGCCCTGCTCCTGGCAGAACTTGGCGGCCTCGATGATCTCGGGGGTGGTGCCGGTACGGGTGGAGAAGACGCAGACCGAGTCCTTGTTGAAGGTCTTGGGCGGGCATGCGAGGAACTCAGCGGCAATCTCGCAGTGGACGTCGACGTCGGCCGTGGTGGTCTCGACCCAATATTTCATCGGAAGCGTGTGGGCCCAGGTGCCGCCGCAGCCGATGAAGAAGATGTTGGAATAACCCTGCTCGCAGACCTTGTCCACGGCAGCCTCAATCTGAGGACGGAGAGCGAGGGCATCGCTCACAACCTTCTCGTAACGAGGCTCATCGAAATTGAACATCCCTTACTCCTAACTCACTTGGATGAACCCTTCATTCATCCCATGACGTTATAATACTTTATATAACTAACTATGCAAGAACTATTTCAGATTTTTTTGATTTTTCTTTAATAAAAAGCCCGCCGATCAAATGATCGACGGGCATAGACATAGAATATCGGCTCAATAAATACCGAACACCAGCGTGTTTTGGGGGTGCGGACAGAAAGTTGGACCGCGGGGCGGTCCGGACTGGAGGTTCGCATGTACAGCAGGGAGAAGGTCGAGCTCTTCCTCCTGGCGACGGAGGACGGCATGGGACCCACCGCCGCCGCGGAGTTCGCGGGGGTCACGGTGAGCGCGGCCAAGAAGTGGGCGACGGGGCACCTCCCGCGCAGCTACACCGGCGGGGGCTGTAGAATCGTGGCGAGGAAACCGCCACGGAAGGAGGCCAGCTTGGGCCCCGACAAGTCGACCTACGCCCCGCCCGCGACCGGCCCGCTCGCCGGGCTCAACGAGGACCAGATAGAGAACCTGCTGCTCAGGGCGGTGTTGGCCGACCTAAAAGCGGAAGGGTGGGACCCGGCTTCGATCTCGAACAGGAGCAAGTGCGAGCTCGGCGAGAGATTGAGGCGGGCGACCGCCCTGCTGTTAGCGCTACTGTAAAAACAACCATTTTGACCAACGCTCAACAACCAATCAT
>DXMD01000022.1:0-39045 GCA_019414385.1 Collinsella sp.
CCCCGTGCACAGGAGGGGATTCCTTTTGTGTAGGCTTTGCGGAAATGTGCCAATTTTGGGATACGCCCGGCGGCGTGGTCTGTTGACGGCACAGCTAACGCCACGTATCCTATCGAACTGCGTGTTTCGTAGGGGGATGCTGACCCCTCGATTCAAGCCGTTGCACTTTACAGAAAGCTGGAATCATTCGAGAAGGAGTACGCTTTGCCTACTATTAACCAGCTGGTTCGCCAGGGCCGTCGTTCCGTGCCCAAGAAGTCCAAGAACGCTGCTCTGCAGCACAACTCCCAGAAGCGCGGCGTGTGCACCCGCGTCTTCACCACGAGCCCCAAGAAGCCGAACTCGGCTCTTCGTAAGGTTGCCCGTGTTCGCCTTGTCAACGGCATCGAAGTTACTGCTTACATCCCGGGTGAGGGCCACAACCTGCAGGAGCACTCCATCGTGCTCGTCCGCGGCGGTCGTGTCCGTGACCTCCCTGGTGTCCGTTATCACGTCATCCGTGGCGCCTACGACGCTGCTCCGGTCCAGAACCGTATGCAGGCCCGTTCCAAGTACGGTGCTAAGCGCCCCAAGGCCAAATAAGCCAGATAACGTTTTGATACTTTCGCCGTGTGCCGCCTAAGCGCCGCACGGTAGACACTTAAGGAGATTTCACATGCCGCGTCGTGCAGCAGCTAATCGTCGTGAGGTTCAGCCTGACGCCGTTTACAACAACCGCCTGGTGACTCAGCTCATCAACAAGGTCCTTCTTGACGGCAAGAAGGCCACCGCTGAGCGCATCGTTTACACCGCTTTCGAGATCGTTGCCGAGAAGTCCGAGGGTGGCGACGCTCTCGCTACCTTCAAGAAGGCTATGGACAACGTCAAGCCCACGCTCGAGGTTAAGCCCAAGCGTGTCGGTGGCGCTACCTATCAGGTCCCGATGGAGGTCAACTCCCGTCGTTCCACCGCTCTGGGTATCCGTTGGATCGTCAACTTCTCCCGCGCTCGCAAGGAGAAGACCATGGCCGAGCGTCTCGCCAACGAGATCCTCGACGCCTCCAACGGCCTGGGCGCTTCCGTCAAGAAGCGTGAGGACGTCTTCAAGATGGCCGAGGCCAACCGCGCGTTCTCTCACTATCGTTGGTAAGTTAAGGTAAGGAACTAACATGGCTAAGCCTAAGTACAAGCTTTCCGATACCCGTAACATCGGCATCATGGCTCACATCGATGCCGGTAAGACCACCACGACCGAGCGTATTCTTTACTACACCGGTAAGACCCACAAGATCGGTGAGGTCCATGAGGGCGCTGCCACCATGGACTGGATGGTTCAGGAGCAGGAGCGCGGCGTAACCATTACCTCCGCTGCTACCACGTGCTTCTGGAACAAGGACGGTAAGGACTACCGCATCCAGATCATCGACACCCCGGGCCACGTTGACTTCACCGCCGAGGTCGAGCGCTGCCTGCGCGTCCTCGATGGCGCTGTCGCCGTCTTCGACGCCGTTGCCGGCGTCCAGCCCCAGTCTGAGACCGTTTGGCGTCAGGCTTCTACCTTCAACGTCCCCCGCATCGCCTTCATCAACAAGTATGACCGCGTGGGCGCTGACTTCTTCAACGCTATCGAGACCATGAAGGATCGTCTCGACGCCAACGCCGTGGCCGCTCAGGTCCCGATGGGCGCCGAGGACAACTTCTGGGGCGTCATCGACCTGGTCACCATGACTGCATGGGACTTCAAGGCCGACGAGAAGGGTATGACCTACCCCGAGCCGATGGACGAGATCCCGGCTGAGTTTGCCGACATCGCTGCCACCAAGCGCGAGGAGCTCCTCGACGCTGCTGCCAGCTTTGACGACGAGCTCATGGAGAAGATCCTCATGGAGGAGGACTTCACCGTCGAGGAGCTCAAGGCTGCTCTGCGTAAGGGCGTTCTGGCCAACGAGCTCAACCTCGTCTTCGTGGGCTCCGCCTACAAGAACAAGGGCGTCCAGGAGCTGCTCGACGCTGTCGTCGACTACCTGCCCAGCCCGCTTGACGTTGAGGCCGTCACCGGTACCGATCCGGACACCGGCGAGGAGATCCAGCGTCATCCTTCCTTCGACGAGCCTTTCTCCGGCCTGGTCTTCAAGATCATGACCGACCCGTTCGTCGGTAAGCTCACTTATGTCCGCGTTTACTCCGGCCGCGCCGAGTCCGGCTCCTACGTGGTCAACGCTTCCAACGGTCAGCGCGAGCGCCTCGGCCGCATCCTCGAGATGAACGCCGCCGAGCGTATCGACCGTGACGACGCTGCCGCCGGCGACATCGTCGCTTGCGTCGGCTTCAAGAACTCCACCACCGGTGACACCCTGTGCGCCGAGGGCAAGGAGATCGTCCTCGAGAAGATCGAGTTCGCTAAGCCCGTTATTGACGTTGCCATCGAGCCCAAGACCAAGGCCGAGCAGGACAAGATGTCCCTGGCTCTGACCAAGCTCGCCGAGGAGGACCCGACCTTCCAGGTGTCCACCAACCACGAGACCGGCCAGACCATCATCGCCGGCATGGGCGAGCTGCACCTCGAGATCATCGTCGACCGTCTGCTCCGCGAGTTCAAGGTTGACGCTAACGTCGGTAAGCCCCAGGTTGCCTACCGCGAGACCGCCGGTCACGACGTCGAGAAGGCTGAGGGCAAGTTCGTCCGTCAGTCCGGCGGTCGCGGTCAGTACGGCCACGCCGTCATCAAGCTCGAGAAGATGGAGGAGGGCTTCGGCTACGAGTTCGTCAACGCTATCGTCGGCGGCGTCGTGCCCAAGGAGTACATACCGTCCATCGACAAGGGCATCCAGGAGGCCCTGAACACCGGTGTTATCGCCGGCTTCCCGGTCCTCGACGTTAAGGTCACCCTGTTCGACGGTTCTTACCACGAGGTCGACTCCTCCGAGGCCGCCTTCAAGATCGCCGGTTCCATGGCTATCAAGGACGCTCTCAAGAAGTCCGATCCGCAGCTGCTCGAGCCGATCATGGCTGTCGAGGTCGAGACCCCCGAGCAGTACATGGGCGACGTTATGGGCAACCTCTCCGGTCGCCGCGGCAAGATCGAGGGCATGGAGGATCGCAAGAACAGCAAGCTCATCCGTGCCAAGGTGCCGCTGGGCGAGATGTTCGGTTACGCTACCGACCTTCGCTCCCAGACCCAGGGCCGTGCATCCTACACGATGCAGTTCGACTCTTATGAGCCCGCGCCCAAGTCCATCGTGGACGAGGTCATGAGCAAGAACGCCTAAGTTCGAGCTCCCTGTTACGTAATCCGCGAGAACATCTCTCGCACTCTTTGGAGGTTTAAGTTGGCTACCCAGAAGATCCGCATTCGCCTCAAGGGCTATGATCACGAGGTCGTCGATCAGTCCGCGAAGCTCATCGTCGAGACCGCTCAGAAGACCGGTGCTCGCGTTTCCGGTCCTGTCCCCCTGCCCACCGAGCGCAACCTGTACACGGTTATCCGCTCGCCGCACGTGAACAAGGACTCCCGTGAGCAGTTCGAGATGCGCACCCACAAGCGCCTCATCGACATCCTCGACCCCACCTCGGGCACCGTTGATTCGCTCATGCGTCTCGACCTCCCCGCTGGCGTCGACATCGACATCAAGCTCTAAGCGATATCGCTCATAGCTTACAGAGCCCCGCTGCCATTACGGTAGCGGGGCTCTTTTGTTTTGCATGATGGGTTTTGACCGCCTGGTAATGCTGCTGAGTAGGTGGCTGCGGCGCCCTATTCGCCCAAGGGGCGCAGCGATGCCTCCTCAAAATGGAAGGATCGCAAACCGCCTTCCGTTTCGATACACGCGCGACCAAAGCCATCGACGGTTTTAAAGATGCCGCGTGCCAGCTTGTCGCCGGCAGGGGAACGGGCGATAACGTGCTCCCCAATCCAGTTGAGGTGAGTGACATATTCGCCGTGGACGGGCGCGAGCGGTCCGGCGTCTTCTTCCATGGCGTTAAGACGCCCTGCCCACGCATCTACAGCGTCTATAACTGCGTGATAGACCTCATCGAGGAGCATGTCGACGGCGGGAACGCTCTCGTTGAGGTCTGACAGGCCAATTGCCGGCAGGCCGCCATCGGGTACCTCTTGGGGCGTGTAGTTTACGTTGACGCCAATGCCGCAGACGGCGAAGGGCTTGCCTTCGTTATCGCGTGCGGCCTCGACCAGAATGCCGCCGAGCTTGCGTCCTCGTGCGACAAGGTCGTTGGGCCATTTAAGGCGAATCTCGTTTGCAAGACCCTGCTTTTCGAGTGCTTCGAGCACCGCTAGGCCGCTGACGGCGGCAAGACCAGAGAACTTTGCAGGATTAACGCATGGGCGCAGGACAATCGAAAGCAATAAGTTGCCGACGGTTGAGTCCCACTTGTGCCCGCGCCGGCCACGTCCTGCTGTTTGAGCCCGGGCGGCAAGTCCTGTGCCGTGCGGCGCTCCCTGTTTTCCTGCTTCGAGCAGGTCATCGTTGGTCGATCCGGTTACGTCGACTATCGTTAATTTGGCATCCATTATGGCTGCCACCTCCTTAATGAATAAGTGAATAACGCAATGGTCTCGAGAGATAGACACAATGTGAAGCCTTTGTCGCATTTGGACAATTTAATGTTAACACGTCAACAACGACAAAATTGCGCTATCCTCTCTTGGTCGATGTAAACACGTCAACAACTCAAAGGAGGTTAGTGATGGGTTTCACGATTCTTGGAACAGGCTCGGCGCTTCCTGAGCGCAGTGTTTCCAATGACGAGCTGTCCGAGTTCCTCGATACCTCGGATGAGTGGATTTTTACCCGCACAGGTATCAAGAGCCGCCACGTCTGCACCACCGAGTCACTTGACGACCTTACCGTAGCGGCGAGCGAGTGGGCACTCCGGGTGTCCGGAATCGACGCGAGCCAGCTGGATCTGATCGTCTGCTCGACGACGACAGGTGATCACCTTGTTCCCGCTGAGGCGTGTGCCGTTGCTGAGCGACTAGGCGCGACGTGCCCTGCCTTCGATGTCTCGGCGGCTTGTGCCGGCTTCGTATTTGCGCTCGATGTCGCCGAGGGCTATATCGCCCGCGGTCGCGCCGAGCATGTGCTGGTCATTGCCGCCGAGCAGATGACGCGCGCGCTCGATTGGACCGACCGTGCCACGTGCGTGCTCTTTGGCGATGGCGCGGGTGCTGTGGTCATAGAGGCTGGGGGAGAGAATCCCCTCGCTGTTGAGCTTTCGACCGCACCCGATGTCGAGACGTTGCGCGTTCCCGGTCTGGTCGGTACCTCGCCGTTTAAGGCCTCCGCAGATAGCGAGAGCGTGCTGTCCATGAATGGCCGCCGCGTGTTCAAGTTCGGCGTCAACGCCATCTGCGACATGGTCCATAAGCTTGCGAGCGATGCGGGCATTTCGGTCGAAGATATCGATCATTTTGTATTCCATCAGGCTAACGAACGAATCCTGAGCCAGGCGGTCAAGCGCCTCGGCGTGCCAGACGAGCGCGTGATTCGAACGCTGCGCGAGACCGGCAACATTTCGAGCGCCTGCATTCCCTTTGCGCTTGACCGGCTGGCACGTACCGACGCACTGAATGCGGGCGACACCATCGCCCTCGTTGGATTTGGCGCCGGCCTGGATATAGGTGGCTATCTGCTTCGTTGGAAGTAGTCGCACATAGGAAATAAAAACGCCCCTAGGGCACAAACAAAGGAGAACTACCATGGCAGATCAGAAGACCTTCGAGCGCGTTTGCGACGTTATCCGCGAGACCGCCGGCCTTGACGACGTCGAGATGAAGCCCGAGTCCACGCTCGAGGAGATCGGCCTCGACAGTCTGGGTACCGTCGAGATTCTCGTGGCCGTCGAGGACGAGTTCGATATTCAGCTCGATACCGAGGAGAACCCTAAGACGGTCGGCGAGTTCGTCGATACGGTTGAGGCGGCATTGGAGAAGTAGAGATGCTCAAGACTCCTCTCTGCGAGCTGCTCGGCATCGAAAAGCCCGTGTTCCAGGGCGGCATGGCCTGGATTGCCGATGCCTCGCTGGCATCTGCCGTGTCCGAGGCAGGCGGCTTAGGGATTATCGCGGCCATGAATGCCGACGCAAACTGGTTGCGCGATCAGATTCACGAGCTGCGCACCAAGACGGATAAGCCCTTTGGCGTCAACGTCATGCTCATGAGCCCATTTGCCGACGAGGTCGCGCAGGTCGTGATTGACGAGCGAGTGCCGGTCGTCGTGACGGGCGCCGGCAATCCCGCCAAGTACATGAAGGCGTGGAACGAGGCGGGCATCAAGGTCATCCCGGTCGTTGCCTCGGTGGCGCTGGCGCGCCTCGTGGCGCGTCGTGGAGCCACGGCGGTTGTTGCCGAGGGCACCGAATCGGGCGGCCATATTGGCGAGACCTCGACGATGGCACTGGTGCCGCAGGTCGTCGATGCGGTCGACATTCCCGTCGTGGCCGCCGGCGGTATTGCCGACGGCCGCGGCGTGGCGGCCGCCTTTATGCTGGGTGCCGCCGGCGTGCAGGTGGGTACGCGCTTTCTGGTCGCAGACGAGTGCACCGTATCGGAGCAGTACAAGGAGATGGTCCTGAAGGCCAACGACACCTCGACGCGTGCGACCGGCCGCTCGACGGGACATCCGGTGCGTGCGCTTAAGAGCCCCTTCACCAACGCGTATGCCAAGAGCGAGGCGGCGGGCGCAAGCTCCGAGGAGCTCGGGGCCATGGGCACCGGCGCCCTTCGCAAGGCCGCCATGGACGGCAATTACGAAGAGGGTTCGTTTTTGTGTGGACAGATTGCCGGCATGGTCAACGAGTGCCAGAGCGCACGTGAAATTGTTGACGACTTGGTCGATGGCGCCGAGCGCGTCCTGAAGGGTGCGTCCGCATGGGTAGCGTAGCGTTTCTGTTTGCCGGCCAGGGCGCCCAACACCCTGCGATGGGCGTCGACCTGATCGAGGCATCGCCGGCGGCTGCCGAGGTGTTCGCGATCGCCGACGAGGTACGTCCGGGAACCAGCGAGCAGTGCCGGAGCGCCTCCAAGGAGGAGCTGTCGCAGACCGAGAACACGCAGCCTTGCGTGTTCGTCCATGACCTGGCAGCGGCTGCCGCACTGCGTGAGCGCGGCGTGGTGCCTGCCGCCTGTGCGGGATTTTCGCTGGGCGAGGTCGCCGCGCTCACCTTTGCGGGGGCGTTCGATACGCGAGCGGGCTTTGAGCTCGTGTGCGAGCGCGCGGCGCTGATGGCCGCGGCTGCCGAGCGTCACCCCGGCGGCATGCGCGCCGTCATCAAACTCGATGCGGCGCAAGTCGAGAACCTGGCTTCGCAGGTCGGCGAGGACTGCTGGCCGGTCAACTACAACAGCCCGCAGCAGACGGTTGTGGCTGGAACGCCCGATGCGTTGCAGACCCTCGACGTCCTGGTAAAAGAGGCTGGCGGCCGCGCTATGAAAGTCGCGGTGTCGGGTGCATTTCATAGCCCCTATATGGTCGAGGCGACTGAGGGGCTGGCGACGTATATCCAAGCCGGCCACGCGCCGTCTCCGCTGCTGATTCCGGTCATGGCAAACATGACGGCGGCGCCCTATCCGGCGGACCCGCGAGCGGCATCGGATGTCTTGGCCAACCAGGTGAGTCATGCCGTTCGCTGGGTCGACACGCTGCATACTCTGCAGGATCAGGGCATCGATACGTTTATTGAGGTCGGCCCTGGCAAAACGCTGTCGGGCCTGGTCAAGCGTACGCTGAGCGACGTTCGCGTGTATTCGTGCGAGACGGCCGAGCAGGTCGCAGCTATTGCCGACGAGCTCGCATAATCCACAGGGCTGTAACCCGAAAGGAATGACATGGGCAACTTGAACAACGGCGCGCTCGAGCGCAACGACTCACGTCGCGTGGCACTGGTCACGGGCGGTTCGCGAGGCATTGGCCGCGCCTGTGCAACCGGTTTGGCGGAGGACGGCTTTGATATCGCCGTCATCTATGCCGGCAGCGTCGATGCGGCGCGCAAGACATGCGAAGCCTGCGAGGCGGTTGGCGCCACGGCGCGCGCATATCAATGCGACGTGGCCGACCCCGCTGCCGTCAATGCCTGCATCGAGGTCGTGCTCAATGACTTTGGTTCGATTTGGGCGCTCGTCAACAACGCCGGCATCACGCGCGACGGCCTGCTCATGCGTATGGGCGACGATGCCTTCGACCGCGTGCTCGATGTCAATCTCAAGGGCACGTTCAATACGACGCGCGCGCTCACTAAGACCTTTATGCGCCAGCGCGGCGGTTGCGTCATCAACACGAGCTCGGTCGTGGGCCTGATGGGCAATGCCGGACAGGCCAACTACGCTGCCTCCAAGGCGGGCGTGATCGGCTTGACCAAGGCGGTAGCGCGCGAGCTTGCGCCCCGCGGCGTACGAGTGAACGCAGTCGCCCCCGGGTTTGTCGAGACAGATATGACGGCAAAGCTCTCGGAGAAGGTGCGTGCGGCGTGCGAGGAGCAGATTCCCCTGAGGCGCATGGCGCGCCCCGAGGAAGTGGCCGGCGTGGTGCGCTTTTTGGCGAGCGATGCGGCTGCCTACATTACGGGCGAGGTCGTACGCGTCGACGGCGGAATGGCGATGTAGAAACCAGGGCCGAAGAACGGCTTGGATGAGGAGACCATGATGGAACAGAGAGTTGCAATCACCGGTATCGGTGCCGTGTCGCCGCTCGGCAACACCGCGCTTGCCACCTGGGCGGCCATGTGTGCCGGAACGTGTGGCATCGGTCCGATCACGCACTTCGATACCGATGCATTTGCCGTCAAGGTGGCAGCCGAGGTCAAGGGCTTTTACGGCAACGAGTACTTTGGCAAGCGTGACGCCAAGCATCTGGACCCCTGCGTTCAGTTTGCGATGGCGGCTTCGGACGAGGCAATGCACGATGCGGGCTTTGATGTCGAAGGCGCCATCGATCGCGAGCGCCTGGGCGTCTACGTGGGCTCGGGCGTGGGCGGCATGACGACGCTCGTCGATAACGTCCATACGATTGCCGACCGTGGGCCCCGCCGCGCATCGCCCTATATGATCGCGATGATGATCCCCAACATGGCATCGGGCAATATCGCGATCCGCCACAAGGCAAAGGGCCCGACCCTGCCCGTGGTGACCGCGTGCGCAACCTCGGCCCATGCGGTGGGCGAGGCGTTCCGCGCCATCAAGCATGGCTATGCCGACGCGATCCTCGCGGGCGGCGCCGAGGCGGCCATTATCCCCGATGCCGTTGCGGGCTTTACGTCCTGCCGTGCATTGACCACCAACCCCGATCCCGCGACGGCTTGCCGCCCGTTCGATGCAGACCGCGACGGCTTTGTGATGGGCGAGGGCGCCTGCGTGCTGGTACTCGAGAGCATGGAACATGCGCAGGCGCGCGGTGCGCACATTTACGCCGAGGTTGTGGGCTACGGCAACACCGATGACGCCTACCACATCACGAGTCCCGACCCGGACGCGGCAGGTATCGCCCGCGCGATATCGCTGGCGGTGACCGAGGGCGACGTCAAGCCTTCCGAGGGCCTCTATATCAATGCCCACGGCACATCGACCAAGCTCAACGATTCGTCCGAGACGGCGGGCATTAAGCGTGCGCTCGGCGAGGACGCGGCGCGTGCCGCGCACGTCTCGTCGACTAAGTCGATGACCGGCCACATGATCGGTGCTACGGGTGCCATCGAGGTCATGGCCTGCGCCATGGCGCTCGAGCAGGGCGTGGTACCCCCGACCATTAACTATCGCACGCCCGATCCCGCCTGCGATCTTGACTACACGCCCAATCGCGCGGTTCGCGCCGACCTTACCTGGGCGCTTTCGACCAACCTGGGCTTTGGCGGGCACAATGCCGCCATCGCGCTGCGTAGATATACGAGGAGCTAGAGCATGGATTCCAAAAGACTTGCCGAGATAGCCGATGTTATGGAGGACCGCGGCCTCACGCGCGTACGCGTTGAGGAGCCCGATGGCACCGCGGTCGAACTCGAGCGCGCGAGCGCCGCGCAGCCGGTTGCCGTGCCCATGCCTATGCCGGGTGCCGTGACTGCTCCGGCGGTGGCTCCTGTCGCCATGCCTGCCGCCGCACCGGAGCCCGCCGCGCAGGCGCCTGCCGCCGCACCGGAGCCCAAGGGCACCGAGGTGACCGCTCCCATGGTCGGCGTTTTCTATGCTGCCCCGGCGCCGGGCGACGAGCCGTTTGTGCACGTGGGCTCCAAGGTCAAGGCCGGTGAGACCCTCTGCATCATCGAGGCCATGAAGGTTCTCAACGAGGTGACGGCAGAGGCGGATGGCGAGGTGCTCGAGATCTGCGTGGCCGACGGCGACCTCGTGGAGTTTGGCAGCTGCCTCATGAGGATTGGATAGGTGATATCCATGAACAAAGAAGAGCTCAAGAAGCTGTTGCCGCATCGCGAACCGATGCTTTTGCTCGACGAAGCCGAGCTGGTGGGCGACGAGGCCCACGGCAAGATCACGATTACGGGTGACGAGTACTTTTTGCAGGGGCATTTTCCGGGAAACCCGGTAGTCCCCGGCGTGATTCAGTGCGAGATGCTCGCCCAAAACTGTTGCGTGCTGCTGATGGGCGACGAGGAGGCGCGCGGCGCGACGCCGTTCTATACGAGCCTCGATAAGGTGCGCTTTAAGCGCCCGGTGCGCCCGGGCGACACGGTTGATCTGGTGTGCACCATCACGCGTGCGCGCGGGCCGTTCCGCTTTGCGACGGGTACTGCGAGCGTCAACGGTGAGGTTTGCTGCCGCGCCGATATGTCTTTTGCACTCATGCACGAAAGTTAAGGAAGGCTTCATGTTCGACAAAGTGCTCATCGCCAACCGCGGAGAAGTCGCGGTCCGTGTTATCCGCGCGTGCCGCGATATGGGCATCAAGACCGTCGCCGTTTATTCCACGGCCGATGCGGACGCGCTGCACGTGCAGCTTGCCGACGAGGCGTATTGCATCGGCGGCCCGCGTCTTGCCGAGAGCTACCTCAACGACGATGCCGTGCTCACCTGTGCCGTGAAGTCGGGGGCAAAGGCGATCCATCCTGGCTACGGTTTCTTTTCCGAGAAGGCGAGCTTCGTGCGCGACTGCGACAAGTATGGCCTGGCGTTTGTCGGTCCTTCGGCCAAGGTGATCGACAGCATGGGCGACAAGGACGCCGCGCGTCGAACGGCCGCCGCGGCGGGCGTGCCCATCGTGCCGGGCTGCGATTTGCTCAAAAGTCCCGAGGAGGCAACGGCCGAGGCTGAGCGCATTGGCTGCCCCGTGCTCATCAAGGCGCGTGCGGGTGGAGGCGGCCGCGGTATTCGCAAGGTCGAGCGCGTGGAAGATGCGGCAAAGGCGTTCATCGAGGCGCGTGCCGAGGGCGAGGCCGTCTTTGGCGACGGCGAGTGCTACATGGAGAAGTTCGTCTCGCCGGCGCACCACGTTGAGGTGCAGATTATGGCCGATAAGCAGGGCCATGTGTTTTCGCTCGGCGAGCGCGAGTGCTCGGTTCAGCGTCGCAATCAAAAGCTGATCGAGGAGAGCCCCGCGCCGTGCCTCGACGGACACGACGACATTCGTGCTCGCATGCACAAGGCAGCGCGTGACTTGGCTCGTGCCGTCGGCTACGAAGGAGCCGGTACCATCGAGTTCCTGTATTCGGACGACGGCAATTTCTACTTTATGGAAATGAACACGCGCTTGCAGGTGGAGCATCCGGTTACAGAGTTTGTGACCGATACCGACTTGGTCAAGTGGCAGCTGCGCGTGGCAGCCGGCCAGCCTCTGCCCTTTGAGCGGGAGGACATGCCGGTCCGCAACCACGCCATGGAGTGCCGCATCAATGCCGAAACGCCGGACTTTCTGCCGTCATGTGGAACGGTCACCGCGTTGCGTGTGCCGGGTGGTCCGCGCGTACGCTGGGATTCCGCCATGTTTACCGGTGCGAAAGTTCCGCCGTACTACGACTCTATGCTCGGCAAGCTCATCGTGTGTGCGCCCACGCGTGACGGCGCTATTCGTAAGATGCGCTCGGCCCTGGGCGAGCTCGTGATTGAAGGCGTGAGCGAAAACAGCGAGCTTCAGCTCGACGTGCTGGCAAACGACGAGTTCTTGTCGGGCATGTATCACACCGATCTGATGGGGCATCTCTATGCTGATGAATAGAAAAGCGAAGACAGTCAACGTCCTCGAGGGGCCGATGACCGAGTCGTGCGCCGAGTTTCCTGCGCGCCACGTGTTTATCAAGTGCCCGGAGTGCCGCCGTGTGATCGATGAGGCGCGCCTGCATGACAACCTCGAGGTCTGCCCTCGTTGCGGCAAGCACTTTCGCGTGAGCGGGCGCGACCGTATGCGCATGACGGTTGACGAGGGCACGTTTGAGGAATGGGATGCTAATCTGGCGTCGGAGGACTTCCTCTCGTTTCCCGGTTATGCCGACAAACTCAAGAGCGTGAGCGAGCGTTCGGGCGAGCGCGATGCCGTTGTGTGCGGCAGGGGCAAAATCTGCGGTTGCGATACAGCTCTCTTCTTTATGGACGCCAACTTTATGATGGGCTCGATGGGTTCTGTGGTGGGCGAAAAGATCTGTCGCACATTTGAGCGAGCGACCGAGCTGGGATTGCCAGTTGTCGGCTTTACCGTTTCGGGCGGTGCGCGCATGCAAGAGGGCGTGACATCGCTTATGCAGATGGCCAAGATTTCTGCAGCAGTTAGGCGCCACAGCGAGGTGGGCGGCCTGTATATCACGGTGCTCACCGACCCCACGACCGGAGGCGTAACCGCGAGCTTTGCCATGGAGGGCGACATTATCCTGGCCGAGCCCGATGCCCTGACGGCATTTGCCGGCCCGCGCGTGATCGAGCAGAACATGCACAAGCGCCTGCCCAAGGGATTCCAGCGCTCCGAGTTTTTGCTGGAGCACGGCTTTTGCGATGCCGTTGTTCCGCGTGGCGAGATTGCGCTCACGGTAGGCGAGCTGTTGGCGCTGCACGAAGGGCGCGCGCCCGGCCTGGGGGCACCGCATGAGATCGTGCATACGGGTCGCCGCGGCAAAAAGTTGGGACACTTGTTCAAGCGCTCGGCCGCACCAAAAACCGCGCTCGAGATTGTTAAGCAGACCCGCTCGGCAGATCGCGCCACGGCAGGCGAGATGATCTCGCTGGGCCTGGATGGATTTGTGGAGCTGCACGGCGACCGCTACTTTGGCGACGACGCTGCTGTGATGGCTGGCATTGGCTGGAAAGACGGATGCCCCGTAACGGTCATCGCCATCGAGCGCGGCACCACGACCAAAGAGCGCATGCGTCGCAACTTTGGTATGGCACATCCCGAGGGCTACCGCAAAGCGCGTCGCCTTATGCGCCAGGCCGAAAAGTTTGGTCGACCGGTTCTGTGCCTGGTCGATACTTCAGGCGCGTTTTGCGGCATCGGTGCCGAGGAGCGCGGCCAGGGTGAGGCGATTGCCCTGAATCTCATGGAGATGAGCGGCCTTAAGACGCCGATTGTCTCGGTGGTGACAGGCGAGGGCGGCTCTGGTGGCGCGCTGGCGCTGTCCGTGGCCGACCGCATCCTGATGCTCTCGAGCTCGGCCTATTCGGTCGTGAGCCCCGAGGCCTGTGCGTCGATCCTGTGGAAGGATACCGAGCGCGCGAATGAGGCCGCCGAGGCGCTTAAGCTCACGGCCCCCGATCTGCTGGCGCTCGGCATTATCGATGGCATTGTTGACGATAGGGGCCTGTCGCATGAGGAGATCGCCGGTGTCGTCATGTCCTCGGCATTTGATGCCTTTGATACGCTTGGGCAGCTCGACGACGCGACCCTCACAAACCTCCGCTACGAAAAGTACCGCGCAATCGGTCAGTACCGCACGATGTGACAAAGGGACAGCCCGCATGTCACATTGGGAAAGGCGTTCCATGTCACAAGTTTCTAACACCTCGTTTACAACGACGGTTTCATCAAACGCCATGGCCGTGGTGGACTATCTGTCCAAAAGCATGATGTCGGCGCTGCCGTTTATTGTCTGCGCGGCGTTGTTCCGCACCGCCGCCGTCATTATGGGCGAAGGCATGCTGGGCCTGTGGTCTGCCGATTCCGAAATCTATCGCCTGTTCTACAGTTGGCTCTATAACGCCGGCTACTACTTTTTGCCCATTTATCTTGGTTGGGCGGCCGCCCGCCAGCTCGGTTGCTCGGAGCAGCTGGGCATGATGCTGGGCGGCGTATTGATTGCGCCCGATTTGCTTAAGCTCGTTGATGCCGCTTCGACGACGGGGGCATCGATGACTTCCGTATATGGCCTGCTTCCCGCGCCGGTCAACGATTACACGACGACTGTTATTCCGGTTCTCATCTCGGTGCCCGTGCTATGGCGAGTGGAGTGTTTCTTTCGGCGCGTTATCCCTAAGGCCGTGGCGTTTTCGTTTGTTCCGTTTACAACCATGCTTGTCATGGTTCCGGTTTCGCTGTGTATTACGGCACCGGCGGGCAGCTATCTGGGCATGCTGTTGGGCCAGCTTATGTTTATGCTTGGCAATTCCGGTGGCATCGTGTCGCTGCTCACGCTCATGGGGCTTGCCGCGGGCTGGGAGTTCCTTAAGATCGCCGGCGTCAGCAACGTTGTCCTATCGCTCGCCTATGCGCAGTTTATGAGTGTGGGAACGGATTCGTGCATCCTGATCGCCGCGACGATGGCAACGTTCGCCGTTTGGGGCATGCCCTTTGGCGCGTCGCTTCGCGTTGCGGATAAGGACGAGAAGACGCTCATGCTGGGCTATTCGATCTCGGGCGTGCTTGGCGGCGTAAGCGAGCCGGCGCTGTACGGTTGCGGCTTTAAATATGGCAGGTGCCTGACGTGCATGGCCATTGGCGGCGCCGTCGGAGGCCTTGTTGCAGCCGTGGGCCACGTTACGGCCTATACCATCGGCATGACGAATGTCCTCATGGTCATTGGCTTTGCCACGGGCGGCATCTCGAACCTGCTGTGGTGCTGCGCTGCCGGCGGTGTGGCATTTGCGGTGTCTGCGGCGCTGAGCTACTGCTTTGGCGTGGTGCCGGCGAAGGGGCAGACGACGGGGGACGGAGCCGATTCACCCGAAACAGTGGCGAGCGCTGCTGAAGTGAGCGCATAAACCTGTGCGACACAAGGACGATTCCTTTGTCTTGTTCCAAGGCCGTGGCCCGTGCGGGTTGCGGCCTTTTTGTATCTGGAGGACAAAGTGGCTACACTACAATCCGTTTGAGCAATAGATATATAGGTAGTACACCGTGGGGGCGGATGCAGATGGTCGAGTGGATTGTTAAGCGAGCGCAGGGCGACCGTGCACGTGTGGGCACGTTGACGGGCATGGTGTGCATTCTTGCCAATGTGGCACTTTGCGCTGCGAAGGGCGCAATCGGTGTGCTGTCGGGATCGGTTTCGATCGTGGCGGATGCCATGAACAACCTGTCCGACGCCAGCTCGAACATCGTGAGCGTGCTGGGCTTTAAGCTGGCGGGCAAGCCAGCAGACCCCGAGCATCCTTACGGCCATGGCCGCTACGAGTATCTCTCGGGTCTGGTCGTGGCAGCGCTCGTGCTGCTGATTGGTGTTGAGCTGGTGAAGTCCTCGGTGGAGCGAATTATCAACCCCGAGCCTGTCGAGTTCTCGCTTGCCCTGGTGGCAGTTTTAGTGCTTTCGATGGTCGTAAAGCTGTGGATGGCGGCCCTCAACCAAAAGCTCGGCGATCGCATTGAGTCCGAGACACTGCATGCGACCGCTCAGGATTCCAAGAACGATGTTCTTGCTACGGGCGCCGTGTTAGCGTGCGCAATTGTTTCGCAGGTGACGCACATCAATCTTGACGCATGGGTCGGCCTTGCCGTTGGCGCCTATATTGGCTGGAGTGGTTTTGAGCTTATCCAAGATACGGTGAGCCCGCTTTTGGGCCAGGCGCCCGATCCCAGGCTGGTCAAGCACATTCGAGACAAGATCATGAGCTATCCCGGCGTTTTGGGCGTCCACGACCTTATGGTTCACGATTATGGTCCGGGCAGGAAGTTTGCAAGTGCGCACGCCGAGATGGCGGCCGAGACCAGCCCGCTGGAAAGTCACGACACACTCGATAACATCGAGCAGTCGTTTAGGGTCGAAGACGGCATGATCGTCACGCTTCACTACGATCCCATCGTGACCGATGACCCCAAGGTGGCGAGCATGCGTTTACGCATTAACGCCATGGCTCAACAGATCGATAGCCGCCTCTCGATTCATGACCTACGCTGTGTGCCGGGTCCTACGCACACCAACGTGATCTTTGACTGCGTGCGTCCCTCGGATCTGCAGATGAGTGCCGATGACTTAAAGCACGCGCTGGCACAACGGGTCGAATCGGAATATCCCAAGTTGATTGCCAAGATTACGATCGACGAAGACTACGTAGGGCATACCCACGAGTAGGGCCGAGCCGATAAAGCAAATGATGCAGAAGGGGAGAGCATGAAGCGTCTATATCTACTCCGCCATGGTCAGACGGAATTCAACGTCAAAAAACTCGTCCAGGGTCGCTGTGATTCACCGCTCACCGATTTAGGCCGTCAGCAAGCCGGGATGGCAGCCGCATGGCTCAAAGCCCACGGCGTCGTCCCCGACAAAGTGGTCTCATCACCCTTAGGCCGAGCCATGGACACGGCGAGTCTCGTCGCATGCGAACTCCTCGGTCCGGACGCCGCAGTCGAGCCCTGCGAAGGCATTATCGAGCGCAGCTACGGCACCTTCGAAGAAGGCCCCCACGACGCCCTGCCCACCGACGTCTGGGACCCGGGCGAGGACCTGGTCCCCTTCGGAGGAGAAGGAAGTCACGCCCTGCAGGAGCGCATGGTAGCCACCCTCACCAATCTCATGGGCGCCGAGGGCATCGAAACCCTCCTAGCAGTAAGCCACGGCAGCGCCAGCCGCCAATTCATCAAGGCTGCAGCCCCAGAGGGCTTCGAGCTCCCAGCAAAACTTCCCAACTGCGCCATCATGATTTTTGATTTCGATGAGGCAAAGCCACAAGCAGAGGGCGAGCCAATGCAATGCAAGTTCACCCTCCAGCAAATAGTGGACCCCCAACAAAGTCATTAGCCTGAGTGAGCAGAGTTAAGCAGACATCAACGTGTCGTCTCCCGAGCACGGCGGAGGGCCGGAGAAATATATTAAGGTCATCGCGAGTTCCGCACGCAAAGGAGAGCACTTAATGTGCTCTCCGTCTTGCGTAGGACTGTAGAGCAGGGACCTTAATATATTTCTCCGGCCCTCCGCCGTGCTCGGGAGCCATCCACGCACTTTACCTGCGTAAACAATGTGAGTGAAATATGAATCTCGATGGATACGCCCGCAGCCGTGTATACTAAACAGCTGTGTGAAACCAGGGGAGTATTCTGGCTGGACAAAATGCCTGCTTAATAGGGTTGTCAGGTAGTCCGGGCGCAATACAAGGCTGGGGAGCACGTCGTGTAAGTAGTGGTCCTCTAGGGGCGTACGCTCGGTGGCGTACGCATTGTCCCAAGACCACGCGAGAGTTGGGATCATATCTTGATCAGCATGATTCTCGGCCGCAAGATTGGCATGACCCAGGTTTGGGACGAGAACGATAACGTCGTTCCCGTCACGGTCATCCAGGCTGGCCCCTGCGCTGTCTCGCAGGTTAAAACTCAGGCAACCGACGGCTATGACGCCGTCCAGATCGGTTTCGGCGACATCAAGGCCAAGAACGTGAACAAGCCCATGGCTGGTCACTTCGCCAAGGCTGGCGTCGAGCCTGTCCGTTTCCTTCGTGAGGTCCGCGTCGAGAACGGCGAGGAGCACAAGGTCGGCGAGGTCGTCACCGTCGCTGATTTCGCTGATGTCGAGAAGGTCGACGTCATCGGTACCTCCAAGGGTAAGGGCTTCCAGGGTCGCATCAAGCGCTGGGGTCAGCGCCGCGGTCCTATGACGCATGGTTCTCACTTCCAGCGTCACCCCGGTTCTATCGGTCAGTGCGCCTATCCTGCGCGCGTCCTCAAGGGCGTAAAGATGGCCGGTCACATGGGTAACGAGCGCGTTACCGTCAAGAACCTTTCCGTTGTCCGCATCGATGCCGAGCAGAACCTCATCTTGGTCAAGGGCGCTGTCCCGGGTGCCAAGAATGGTCTCGTCGCCATCCGTATGGCCTAAGGGCCCAGCCCATTTAGCCCAGCGTCATACCAAGGAGAACACTTAAATGGCAAAGTTTGAAGTAAAGAACAGCGAGGGCAAGAAGGTCGCCGAGGCCGAGCTCGCCGCTGAGGTGTACGGCATCGAGCCGAACATCCACGTTATGCACCACATCGTCAAGTGCCAGATGGCCTCTTGGCGTCAGGGCACCCAGTCTGCTAAGGGTCGCTCTGAGGTTTCCGGTGGCGGCAAGAAGCCTTGGCGTCAGAAGGGCACCGGCCGTGCCCGCCAGGGTTCCATCCGTGCTGCCCAGTGGCGTCACGGTGGCGTTGTCTTCGCCCCCAAGCCCCGTTCCTACGCTAAGCGTATGAACAACAAGGAGGTCAAGCTGGCTATGCGCTCCGCGCTGTCCGCCAAGCTGGCCGATGGCGAGCTCGTGCTCGTCGACGACTACGGCTTCGAGAAGCCTTCCACCAAGGCTGCCGTCGCCATGCTCAAGGCTCTCGGCCTTGAGGGCAAGCGTCTGACCATCATCGTTCGCGACGAGGACGTCAACGCCTACCTGTCGTTCCGCAACATTCCCAAGACGTTCATCATCACTGCCGACGAGGCCAACACCTACGATCTCGTCAACAACAACGCTGTGCTGATGCCCGCCGACATCGCTGCTCACTTCGGGGAGGTGCTTGCATAAATGACCGCCCACGAGATCATCATCCGTCCGATCGTGTCCGAGCGTTCCTTCTCCGGCATGGAGCTGAACAAGTACACGTTCGAGGTCGCCAAGGATGCTAACAAGTATCAGATCAAGGACGCTGTCGAGGAGATCTTCGGCGTCAAGGTCGTTCGCGTGAACACCCTGACGGTCAAGCCCAAGACCAAGCGCGTGCGCTATGTCGCCGGCAAGACCCGTTCTTGGAAGAAGGCCATCGTCACGCTGGCCGAGGGCGACACCATCGAGGTCTTTGGCAACCAGGCCTAAGACTCGCTGCTGTTGAGTGAGCTCATGCCTCCCAAATAGGGGAGGCGGGAGCTCAAGGTTTTGGGCGTATAAAATGGACACGCCCGGAACCGTGTATACGTCCGGTGTCATCGCACCCGAGGCAGAACCTCGAATCCCTGTCTGCGATGGCTAACGGATTCCTATTGAAAGGGATTGTAATGGCTGTAAAGCACCTTAAGCCGACCTCCGCTGGTAGGCGTTGGCAGACGATCTCCGACTTCTCCGAGATCACCTGCACCAAGCCCGAGAAGTCTCTTCTCGAGCCCCTGCCCAAGAAGGCCGGTCGTAACAACAACGGCCGCATCACCACCCGCCACCAGGGCGGCGGCGTGAAGCGTCGTTACCGCGTGATCGACTTCAAGCGCAACAAGGACGGCGTGCCCGCCAAGGTTGCCACGATCGAGTACGATCCGAATCGTTCCGCTCGCATCGCTCTGCTGCACTACGCTGACGGTGAGAAGCGCTACATCCTGGCCCCCAAGGGCCTCGAGGTCGGTCAGACCATCATGTCCGGTTCTGACGCCGACATCAAGCCGGGCAACGCTCTGCCCCTCGCCGACATCCCCGTCGGTACGCTCATCCACGCCGTCGAGTTCCAGCCGGGCAAGGGCGCTGCTATCGCCCGTTCCGCCGGTAACTCCTGCCAGCTGATGGGTAAGGAGGGCAAGTACGCTATCGTCCGTATGCCTTCCTCCGAGATGCGCCGCATCCTCGTTACCTGCCGCGCCACCGTCGGTGAGGTCGGCAACGCCGATCACGCCAACATCGTCATCGGCAAGGCCGGCCGTAAGCGTCACATGAACGTGCGCCCGACCGTCCGCGGTACCGTCATGAACCCTGTCGACCACCCGCACGGCGGTGGCGAGGGCAAGAACCACACCTCTGGTCGTCCCTCTGTTACCCCCTGGGGTAAGCCGACGAAGGGCCTTCGTACGCGCAAGAAGAAGAAGGTCTCGAACCAGCACATCATTCGTCGCCGTAAGAAGTAATTTCGGATACCGAGTTTTAGGAGAAAGCACTTATGAGCAGAAGTCTCAAAAAGGGCCCGTTCGTGGAGACTCGCCTTCTCTCGCGTATCACCGCGATGAACGAGGCTGGCAAGAAGGACGTCGTGAAGACCTGGTCCCGCGCGTCCACCATCTTCCCCGAGATGGTTGGTCACACCATCGCCGTCCACGACGGCCGCAAGCATGTGCCCGTGTATGTTACCGAGTCCATGGTTGGTCACAAGCTCGGCGAGTTCGCGCCGACTCGTACGTTCCGTGGCCACAAGGCCAAATAGGGGGTTAACCGTAAATGGCAACTAAGTCTATTGAAACTGAGGCCACCGAGGTTCGCGCCGTCGCTAAGTACGTGCGTGTTTCCCCCAGCAAGGCCCGCCTGGTGGTCGATCTGATCCGCCGCAAGCCTGTCGCTCAGGCCTTCGACATCCTCCACTTCTGCGACCGCGCCGTCGCCGTGGATGTCGAGAAGGTTCTCCGTTCCGCCGTTGCGAACGCCGAGAACAACAACGGTCTGCGTGCCGACAACCTGGTTGTCGCCGCTGCCTATGTTGACGAGGGTCCGACGCTTAAGCGCATCCGTCCCCGCGCCAAGGGTTCCGCTTCTCGCATTCTGAAGCGTACTTCCCACATCACCGTCGTCGTTGCTCCTCGAAAGGAGGCGTAAAGCTGTATGGGTCAGAAAGTCTACCCCACCGGCTTCCGTCTTGGCATCACCGAGAACTGGCGCTCCCGCTGGTTCGCAGAGAAGGATTACGCTAAGACCCTCGGTAACGATCTCGAGATCCGCAAGTACCTCGAGAAGCGTCTTTCCCGCGCAGCTGTCTCCCGCGTCGAGATCGAGCGCGCTGGCGACAAGGTGAAGGTCATCATCCTCACCGCTCGCCCCGGCGTTGTCATCGGTAAGAAGGGTGCCGAGATCGATACCCTCCGCACCGAGCTCGAGAAGGTCGCTGGCGTCTCCAAGGGCCAGCTCTCCGTCGACGTTGTCGAGATCAAGCGCCCCGAGCTCGACGCCAACCTCGTTGCTCAGTCTATCGCCGAGCAGCTCGAGGGCCGCGTTGCCTTCCGTCGCGCTATGCGCAAGGCTGTCCAGTCCGCCCGCAAGGCCGGCGCTAAGGGCATCCGTATCCAGTGCTCCGGTCGTCTCGGCGGTGCCGAGATGGGCCGTCGTGAGTGGTACCGTGAGGGTCGCGTGCCTCTGCACACCCTCCGTGCCAAGATCGACTACGGCACGGCTGTCGCCAGCACCACCATGGGCGCTTGCGGCGTGAAGGTCTGGATCTACCTGGGCGAGAAGCTCCCGGGCCAGCCTGTTCCCAACCCTGCACTCGAGGGCTCTTCCCGTCCTCGTCGTCGTAACTCCGAGAGGAGGGGTCAGTAGTGCTTGCCCCTAAGCGTATTCTTCACCGCAAGGTGCAGCGTGGCTCCATGAAGGGCCAGGCCAAGGGTAATACCGAGCTGCATTTCGGCGAGTTTGGTATCCAGGCTCTCGAGGCCCATTGGATCACCAACCGTCAGATCGAGGCCGCTCGTATTGCCATGACCCGCTACATGAAGCGTGGCGGTCGTGTCTACATCACGATCTTCCCCGATAAGCCCATCACCAAGAAGCCTGCCGAGACTCGCATGGGTTCTGGTAAGGGTAACCCCGAGGAGTGGGTGGCCGTCGTCAAGCCCGGCCGCATCATGTTCGAGGTCAAGGGCGTGCCCGAGGAGGTCGCTCGCGAGGCTCTGCGTCTTGCACAGCACAAGCTTCCCATCAAGACCAAGATTGTTGCTGCTAAGAACGCTGAGCAGCGCATCGAGAAGGAGATGGCTGAGGAGGCCGCTCTCGAGGCCAAGTGGGCTGCTGAGGACGCCGCCGCCGCCAAGGAGGAGAACTAATGAAGCCCGCAGAGATTCGTGAGCTCTCGGACGCTCAGCTCGTTGAGAAGCTGAAGGAAATGCGCGCCGAGCTCTTTAACCTTCGTTTCCAGATGGCCACCAGCCAGCTGGACAACACCGCTCGCGTCAACACCGTGAAGAAGGACATCGCTCGCGTCCTCACGGAGCAGCGCGCCCGCGAGATCGCAGCGGAGAAGTCCGCTGTCGCCGAGTAGGACCTAAGGAGAGAACATGACTGATTCGCGTAACTCGCGTAAGGTCCGTACGGGTGTCGTTACCTCCGTCTCCGGTGCCAAGACCATTGTTGTCACCATCACCGAGCGCAAGCGTCACCCCAAGTACGGCAAGATGATGACCAGCTCCAAGAAGCTGCACGCTCACGACGAGGAGTGCACGGCTGGCGTGGGCGACACCGTCCGCGTTATGGAGACCCGTCCTATGTCCAAGATGAAGCGTTGGCGCCTCATCGAGGTCGTCGAGCGCGCTAAATAAGCAGTCGCTCTTACGACTTGTACGTTTCCGAAGATGTGCGTATGCCTGGCTTGCATACCACGGGCCGTATAAAGGCTGCGCACCTCTCTTCGGTTCTTAGTTCGGAGGAACATCTACCATGATTCAGATGCAAACCATGCTGAACGTCGCCGACAACTCCGGCGCTCGCAAGATTCGCTGCATCAAGGTGCTTGGCGGTTCCAAGCGTCGTTATGCAGGCATCGGCGATGTGTTCATCGGTGCTGTCCAGGAGGCTACCCCTGGCGCCAACGTCAAGAAGAAGGACGTTGTCCGTTGCGTCGTCGTTCGCACCGTTAAGGAGATCCGCCGCAAGGATGGCTCCTACATTCGCTTTGATGAGAACGCCTGCGTTGTCATCAACAACGATGGTTCGCCCGTCGGCACCCGTATCTTCGGGCCCGTCGCTCGCGAGCTTCGTGACAAGAAGTACATGAAGATCGTCTCGCTCGCTCCCGAGACCCTGTAGTTAGGGGAGATATATGTATATCAAGAAGGGCGATAAGGTCCAGGTTCTCTCTGGTAAGGATCGCGGCAAGCAGGGCGTTGTCCTGCGTGCTCTCCCTGCCGAGAACAAGGTCGTTGTCGAGGGCGTTTCGGTCGTCAAGAAGGCCGTCAAGCCCAACGCTGCCAACCAGCAGGGCGGCATCGTTTCGCAGGAGGCTCCCATCGACGCCTCCAACGTCAATCTCGTCTGCCCCGAGTGCGGTAAGGTTACCCGCGTCGGTCACGAGAAGGACGGCAAGAACAAGCTGCGCGTCTGCAAGAAGTGCGGCCACAAGTTCTAAGCTGCCCGCAACATCAAGTTGCTAGCAAAGGCCCGGATGCCCCACGGCACCCGGGCCTTTTTCTATCCCTACTCATTGCACTCATTGGGGACAGACTTAAATGAGTGCCCTTAATGGGCAAGCATAGATGAGCGGGTGCGCTGTACAAATTACTTGTGTGCGCGTTTATGCGCGTTAGATTGAACACTCATTGGGGACAGACATAAATGAGTGGGCATACATGGTGTTTTCAAATTGACCGCGTGCGTGTTCGTGCGCATTTTACTGCGATTTCTTGCGTACCACTGCGTATATATGCGCCGTTTTCGGGATAATATTGACCGTTTAGCGGTGAGATACGCAAAAACGCGCACAGAAGCGCGTGTTTGTGCGAATATAGAGCTGTCAGAAAGCAAGGCGTTCTATGACACAGGAGGCACATATGGTAGATTCCAAGCAGGCTCCACTCGACTCCGCGGCAGCCGCAAAAGCAGCGTTCGCTTCGGTCCAGGACAAGCCATTCCCCGATGATATCTTTACGGCTCCCGAGCTTCGTTGGGCTGTGATCGGGTGCGGCGTTATCGCCAACCAGATGGCCCAGTCTCTCGCTCTTGCCGGCCGCAAGCTTGCGGGCGTCGCCAACCGTACGCTGTCCAAGGCTCAGGCTTTTGCTGAGCAGTATGGCATCGAGAAGGTCTATGAATCGGTTGAGGACCTCTACGCCGATCCGGGCATCGACGCCGTCTATATCACCACGCCGCACAACACGCATATCACCTATCTGCGTGACGCGCTGGCCGCCGGCAAGCACGTGCTCTGCGAGAAAGCCATTACCCTCAATTCCGCTGAGCTCGACGAGGCGCGTGCCATCGCCGACGAGCACAACGTCGTCCTCATGGACGCCACCACGGTGCTTCATATGCCCTTGTATCAAGAGCTGCGCCGTCGCATGGATGCCGGCGAGTTTGGTCGCATGAACCTCGCCCAGCTCAACTTTGGTAGCTACAAGGAGTACGGCGATCTGACCAATCGCTTCTACAACCGCAACCTTGCTGGCGGTGCCATGCTCGACATTGGCGTGTATGCCCTGTCCGTCATGCGTCTCTTTATGGCAAGCCAGCCCATTGAGGTCGTTTCGTTGGGCAACACCTGTGAGACCGGTGTTGACGTTGCGGGCGGCATCGTCTGCCGTAATGCCGAGCAGCAGCTGGGTGTTGTGAGCCTCACGCTCCACTCCAAGCAACCCAAGCGCTCGATAATTAGCTTCGATAAGTGCTATATCGAGGTCAACGAGTATCCGCGCGCCGATCACGCGACTATCGTGTGGACTGCGGACGGCCACCGCGAGGAGGTCCACGCCGGCACCGAGGCTTACGCCCTTTGCTATGAGATGGCCGATCTTGAGAAGGCCGTTGCCGGCGACGACTCCAAGCGCGAGCTGCTGGATTATGCTTCTGATGTTATGGAGCTTATGACCAAGCTTCGCGCCGACTGGGGAGTCGTGTACCCCGAGGAGGAGTAAGCGATGCTTGCGGAAGATAGGCTCAACGCGATCGTATCGATGGTGCAGCAGGCTGGCTCGGTTACCGTGCCAGAGCTTGCTGAGGCACTGGGCGTGACGGCGTCTACCATTCGGCGCGATCTGCAGACGCTCGACCGCGCACACCGCATCGCCAAGGTCCACGGTGGAGCGACGAGCCTTGAGCGTGCGCACGTGACGCGCGACCTGACGCTCAATGAGCGCAGCGATCTGCACAACGACGACAAGGAGCGTATCTGCGCCCGTGCGGCGGCGCTGGTGGAGCCTGAGAGCTTTGTATACATCGACTCGGGATCGACGACGCTCAGGCTCATCGAGCATCTTCCACACCTTGAAGATGTCACCTATGTGACCGATTCCGTGCTCCATGCTCAGCGCCTTGCTTTGCGCGGCATGCGTACCGTGGTGCTGGGCGGCGAGCTCAAACCCGAGACCGAGGCGCTCGTTGGCCCCGATGCCTTGGCAACCTTAGGCCGCTACAACTTCAACTGTGGCTTTTGGGGCTCTAACGGCATTGCCGCCGAGCAGGGCTTCACGGCGCCCGATATCGAGGAAGCGCAAGTAAAGCGCATCTCGATGCGTCATACAGCCAAGCGCTTCGTAATCTCGGACGCCAGTAAATTTGGCATGGTGGCGCCCGTCAAGTTCGCGGACTTCCGTGACGCAACGATTATTACCGCAGGCGATGTCCCTGCCAAGTACCGGGCAATGGACAACGTCATCACGGTCTAACAGCAAGGGACGGGCTAAGGCCAAAACCACCGCGAAGGGGCAGGAACCTTTGTGGTGGTTTTGACGTTTGTCCAGATAAAACCTGCCAAAATAAACCTGTCCCTTTTTGGCAGGTTTTAGGGCTCCCAGGGGCAGGGGGCTTCGATGTGGATGTGCTCGCCGGTTACGGGATGCGTAAAGGACACGCTGTGGGCATGGAGCATCAGGCCGTAGGGACGCGGCGTTCCGTACAGGTCATCGCCCACCAGGGGATGGCGCTCGCTGGCCAGATGCACGCGGATCTGGTGCTTGCGGCCGGTGAGCAGCTCGACATCGATATACGAACGCGTGGGCAGGCCGCGGCGGCTCTTAAGGCGCTTGAGCACCTTGACGCGCGTCTGAGAGGGCTTTCCGCTGGCGCCGACACGCATCTTGCGGCTATCGTGGCGGTCGCGCGCGATGGGCTTGTCGATGAGCTTTTCGTTCCAGTCGATCTTGCCCTCGGCGAGCGCCAGGTAGTGCTTTTCGAACGCGTGGTCGATGATCATCTGGTCAAAGGCGGGCTGCGTCTGCTTGTCGAGTGAGAACAGCACCACGCCGGTGGTGTCACGGTCCAAGCGGTTGAGCGGCTGCATATCGGTCGCGGCAAAGCCGTCGCCCATCGCCAGCAGCAGGTCGCTGGCGTAGTCGGTGAGCGTGCGCTCGCCGGTGCCGTCGCCGTGGACGATCATGCCGGCGGGCTTGTCGATGGCCATGAGCCAGGCGTCGCAATAGAGGACTTGAGGTTCTTCGTTCACGTGTAAGCCTTTCGGTTAGCTAATTCCCACAAACATGCAGCCCGAGGTGGCGCCGCGCAGGCGGGCGGCCGGCTTGCGGCCGGCTTGAGCCGCCTCGACAGCGCGACGGACGCGAGCGACGGCACGGCCAATCTCATCGGCCTCGAGCAAGGTTCCGTCGACCATAAGACGGCGCACGTCGGCATCGAGCAGCTGCGGAACTTGCGGCGTGAGGTCGATGGGGTAGGCGTCGTACAAGCGTGAGCGGCCGTGGATGTCGGTACGCACCGGCATGACCTTTCCGTCGATATTCTTGAGCGAGAGCTTGCGGGCACGCAGGCGGCAGTTGGCGCAATCGTGGATGCAGCCGTTGGCAACCTGCAGAATGCAATGCTCGCTTGTCATGACGCGCGGGCGGCCAAAGACGGTGATGCCCAGAGCCGCGGGCGCGGCGGCGCCGAGCGAGACAATCTCGTCGAGCGTGATCTCGGGCGAGAGCCAAAACGCGCCGGCTCCGCGTTCGGCGAGTGCCTCCATGCAGGGCGTGTTGTGCACCGGCAGGCAAGAGCGAATCTCGGCCGTGGCGCCAACCTGGGCGGCCAGGGCAAGCTCAGAGATGTTGCCAATAGCGACCGTGGCGCCAGCAACAACCCATGGGTCAACGCGGACGTGGTCAACGGCGCGGCAGACCTCATCGAGCACGGGTACGATGCCCTGCTCAAACGTATCGGCGGGGGAGAGCTTGGCCGCATCGAGCGCGTCGGTGGTCATGTAGATGCGCGTTGCACCCTCCGCGCGAGCGGCCTCGGCGGCCTCGAGCGAGGTGACGGTAGCGCAGATCTGCGGCTCATCGCGGTAGTGCTCGGGCGCGGGGCGGGAATCATTGGTGACAGTCGCCGGTAGCTCGAGCGTGCGGGCGCGCTCCTCATACGGTGCCAGAATGGCCTCTTCCAGCGCCTTACAAGCGGCGGCGCGCACCTTGTGCACGGCGGAAAAGCCCATGCCGCAGCCCTCATCGAGCGCCACCTCAAAGCTCGCGGCCTCAAAGGGAGAGGAGCCCATGCGCCCGACGTGCTCAACCAGATCGGACGCCTCGACCGCACGGGTCTTGGCGGCCTCGACGGTGAAGCCCGTGGCGGTGGCGGTGAGCGCGGGGTCGTCACAGCAGGTGAGTGTGACAGTAAACGGCTTGCCCAGGCGCGCCACGACGGACACATCAACAGCGCGGCGGCGCAGCACATCGCGCTTGAGCGCGGCGCCGGCGGCGTCGATGGCACGCTGGCTGCGAATCACGCGGACGCGGCAGCCCTCGGGCATGCTACGGGGCACGCGACACTCGATAACATCGCCGGCAGCGGCATCATCGGCGGCAATGGTGGTCAGGAACTGGTCAAACTCGTTATCGTGGCGAAGCTCCAGCAGGTCGCCCTTGCCCACGGGCTCAAACAGCTCAATGCGGGCGATGGCGGCGCGGCGACGGCGGTCGTCGGGCTTGAGGCCGCGCACATCGCGGTTGGCCGGGCGGCTGCCCAGCACCGTGCCCACGATCTGTCCGCGGTTGTTGGAACGCTCATAGCTCATCATCTCGTCGCCCGAGGTGCCGTCCTGATAGGCGTGCGTAAAGTCGCGGTTAAAGCAGCGCTTGAGCTGGCGCTGACGGGCGGCTTCCTCGTCCTTAGAGGTCGAAACATCGGCCAGCATATCGTCAATCTGATGACGATACACGTCGACGATGGAATACACGTAATCGGGAGCCTTCATGCGGCCCTCGAGCTTGAGCGATGCGGCGCCGGCGTCATACAGACGGCGAACAAGCTGCGAAGTGTTGGTGTCGCGCGGGCACAGCGCGCGCTCGCGACCGGCAGGGGAGAGCGAGCGGCCGTTCTCGTCGATCAGCTCGTAAGGCAGGCGACAGGGTTGAGCGCACATGCCGCGGTTGGCCGAGCGGCCCGCCATGGCAAAGCTCGAAAGCAGACACAGGCCAGAGTAGCAAAAGCAGATGGCGCCATGGCTAAAGACCTCAAGGTCCACATCGGGCGCGGCATCGTGAATGGCGGCAATCTCGTCGATGGAAAGCTCGCGCGAGAGGGTCACGCGGTCGGCGCCCTGCTCGCGGCACCAAAGGGTTCCGCGGTCGTCGTGGATGTTCGCCTGGGTCGAGATATGCGTCTCGATGCCGGGCATGGTGCGCTTGACCTCAAAGAACAGGCCCCAGTCCTGGATGATGAAGGCGTCGGCGCCCAGCGTGGAGCAGCGATGGATGAGCTGCAGCGCATCGCTCATCTCGGACTGCTTGATGACGATGTTGACCGTGACGTAGACGCGCGAGCCGGCTAGATGCGCGGCGCGGCAGGCCTGCTCAAAGGCCTCGTCGGTAAAGTTGGTGGCCTTGCGGCGTGCGTTGAAGCTGCCCATGCCGCAGTAGATGGCGTCTGCCCCGGCGGCGAGTGCGGCAGCAAAGGGCTCGGGCCCTCCGGCGGGCGCCAAAAGCTCGGGTCTGCGGTTGGTGGTTCGACTGGCGGTTGCGGTCATATCCTGCCTTTCAAAATGCTCAGATATTCAAAAGTATAGTGGTGCCGTCGCGGCAGGCGATGCCCGTGCTCTAAGCGGGATAAAGTCTTCAGCAGCTTGGGCTGGCTGACCCTGTGGAGAACCGTTCAGCTGCCAACGGGCGCCGTTGGGCGATAAAATATTCTCGCAGCGTGATAATAATCTTGCATCGCGCGGAAACCTTGAGTACTATCCCAATCAAGCGCGGTGTTCAGACCGAACTGTGCCTCCCGGTGTGAACGCCGCGCTCACGCTTTCTCAACTGATCGTAAGGAGATAAACATGAGCAAGACCGTCGTGTCTTCCGATAGCGCACCCGCAGCCATCGGACCGTATTCCCCCGGCATCCAGACCGGCAACATGGTGTTCCTGTCCGGCCAGCTGGGCATCGACCCCGCAACTGGCAAGATGCCCGAGGGCGTCGAGGCCCAGGCTAAGCAGTCCCTTGCTAACGTCGAGGCCCTGCTGACTGCCGCCGGCGCCACCTTTGCCGATGTCGTCAAGACCACGGTCTACCTGGCCGACATCGCCGACTTCGCTGCCGTGAACGAGATTTACGCCCCCAAGTTCGAGGCCCCGTTCCCCGCGCGCAGCGCTTTCCAGGTTGCCGCCCTTCCGGCCGGCGGTCTGGTCGAGATCGAGGTCGTCGCCGCTCTCTAAGGCGTTGACCACAACTAAACATGGCATGCAAAAAGACCCTGCAGCGTGTGAACTGCAGGGTCTTTTGTCAAGTGACGGATCGCTTGTGGAGCCAAAAAGACTGCCCGCGCTCCATTTTGCTCGTTAGCCTTCCTTGCGAACTTTTTGCAGGTAGCGGTAGACGCTGGGCTCCGAGATGCCCAGCGCGGTGGCGGCGCAGGCCACGGCGCCCTTGAGCATGAACACCCCGTTACCGTTGAGGTGGCGAATGACGTCCACGCGGTCGCTCTGACCAAGCGACGCTACATCCAGCCCGCGCGCGCTCAGCAACTCGGCAATGCTGCGGTCGATGAGCTCCTGTGTGGACTCCGAAAGGCTTTCGACCTCGATAGGGGCGGGCTCCGTGCGCGTCGGCGCCGCGTCGAAGCACGCCATGAGCTGCTGCGCCATGGCGTTGATGGAGCGCACGGTCGAGAGGTCGGTGTTGACGCAGAGCATACCGACGATCTCGTCATTCTCGCGGATAAAGTACGTCGCTGACTCCAACGTCTTGCCGCCGGCGCCGCGGCCCTCGTAGCCCGTAATAAACGGCAGGTCGCGATACTTGGCGTCGTGCATGATCTTGAGTGCCAGATCGGTGGCGGAACCGCCGACCTTGCGGCCGCTCACGATGCCGTTGCGAATATCGACGATGGCGTGGTCGGGATCCGAGAAATCGTGCAGCACGATTTCGCTGTTTTTGCCGAGTATCTGCTCCAGGAAATCGACCATTGGCAAAAAGCGACGTACGGTCTCGTTCACGGGCAACTCCTTGGGGTGAAATCGGAAATGTTCATAACAATTTTTTCTCATGGTAACACGGTGTCTATTGACTCGCATATTCGCAGGTACATTGCGTAATACAGACGAGCGGTAGGAATTTGGCGGTAAACGGTCGACCAAAAGAAAAGTTAGATGTTAGTTTGACCAGACACTTTCCTGACCTGCGGAAATGCTTTGTCTCAGCTCAAGAATAGTCTGATAACAAAAAATTATTATTGAGAATGAGAATCATCTTTAATACGATATGCAACGAAGGCACAACCTCACCCCCGCACTGCGTCACAATAGAGCGTTAGATGCGAAAACAACTACTTCGAGGATTGGTGGTCAAATGGCCCAGGAGACGGTTACGAACGGCACTGAAGCCCTGTTCACTCGCGAAGGCATGCCGCCCGTTAAGGAAATGATCCCGTGTGCCCTTCAGCACGTACTGGCATCGTTTGCCGGCATCATTACCCCGGCGGTCATCATGGCCGGCGTCTACGGCTTTAATAGCCAGCAGAGCACCGACATCATCCAGGTCGCGCTCATTCTTTCGGCAATCGACACGGCCCTTCAGGCCTTCGCTCCCTTCCGTCGCATCGGCGGCGGCCTGCCCATCGTCATGGGCGTTTCGTTCGCGTTCCTGCCGGCCCTGCAGGCCATGGGTGCCTCGGGCTTTAGCTTTGGTGCGCTGCTGGGCGGCGAGATTGTCGGCGGTGCCGTCGCGGTCCTCTTTGGTTTGGCCTACAGCAAGATCAAGTGGCTGTTCCCGCCCGTCGTGACCGGTACGGTCATCTTCTCCATCGGCGTTTCGCTGTATCCCACGGCCGTCAAGTATATGGCCGGCGGTATGGGTACGCCGCTGTGGGGCACCCCGCAGGCATGGTGCGTCGCTCTTATCACCTTCGCCGTGGTCTTTGCGCTCGCCAACTTTGGCAAGGGCACGCTCAAGCTTGGATCCGTGTTCTTTGGCATGATCGTCGGCATGATCGTTTCGATCCCCTTTGGCATGATCGACTTCTCCAGCGTCGCCACCGCTCAGGTCTTCGCCCTTCCCAAGGTTATGCCCTACGCGCTCGAGTTTGATCCCGAGGTCTGCATTACCCTCGCCGTCGTGTTCCCCATGGTTGCCATCCAGGTTATCGGTGACGTCTCTGCTGCCTGCCTGGGCTCCATCGACCGTATGCCCACCGAGCGCGAGCTCTCCGGCGCCATCGTGTCCCAGGGCCTCACCTCTATGGTCGGCGGCCTGCTGGGCGGTCTTCCCACCAGCGCCCTTGGCCAGAACGTGGGCATCATCTGCTCCAACAAGGTCGTCAACAAGTGGGTCTTTGTGATCATCGCGGCCGTCTTTGCCATCGCCGGTCTGTTCCCGCAGCTTTCTGCCGTCCTTTCCGCTATCCCGCAGCCCGTCATTGGCGGCGCGACCGTCGGCGTCTTTGGCACCATCACCATGAACGGCGTGCGCATGTTCACCCGCGAGGGCCTTACGCAGCGCACTACCACCATCGTCGGCACCTCCGTCGTCTTTGGCCTGGGTATCTGGATGGCCAGCGGTTGCCTTGCCGGCGAGGGTATGCCCACCTGGGTGTCCACCGTCATCGGCTCCAATGCCGTAACCCCCACCGCCATCATGGCCATTGTCCTTAACCTGATTCTTCCGCAGACGCCGGTCGTGGCCCAGCACATCGATGCTGCCAAGGACGCTGCCGTGAATCTGGTCTTGCCCAAGAGCAAGAAGTAACCAATTCGGTGCTATTCGTCGGCGGACGCATCGCCTCGTCCGCCAACGTAGGTCCCGAGCGCGAGCTCAAGGCCAGGTACCCCAACCGGAAACTGTGTCCCGGAATTTGGCTCGCTTGTCGAATTACGTTATAGCTAGCTATATTATAGGAAGGTATAATATAGCTAGCTATAACGTAAAGGAAGGATGGCCCTATGTTTATCGGAAGAACAGTGGAAATGTCCGAGCTCAATCGACTGTATGGCACGGGCTCCTTTGAAATGCCTGTGATTTACGGCCGCCGTCGTGTGGGTAAAACGCGCCTTATCACAGAGTTCATCCAAGGCAAGAAGGCTATTTACTTTCAAGCTCGTCGTACCAATGCGGAGGCAAACCTGCACGGCTTTAGCCAGGCGATACTTGCAGGCTCGGTTGGTGCTGCAGGCGTGTCGTTTCGTAGTTTTGACGAAGCGTTCGATGCATTGGCCACCATGGCTCGAGCGGAACGTTTGATTGTCGTGATTGACGAGTATCCCTATCTCGCCCAATCGAATCCCGAGATCAGCTCGTTGCTGCAAGACAAGATTGATCACCTGTACAAAGAGACCAGGCTCATGCTGATTCTATGCGGCTCGTCTCTTTCGTTTATGGAGGAACAGGTATTGGGCTACGAGAGCCCACTATACGGTAGGCGTACGGCCCAGTTTAAGATCATGCCGCTCGATTTTACGACGACCCTCGGCCTGTGGCAGAGCATGGGTCGCGAAGACGCTGCGGTTTGCTATGGCATGACGGGCGGCATTCCTGCATATATCGAGAAAGTCGATCCTACCGTATCGCTCAAGGACAACATCAAGCGTCTTTTTCTTACCCCTACGGGTTATCTCTTTGAAGAGCCGAGTAACCTGCTATTGCAAGAGTGCCGCAATCCCGAGCAATATGATGCGATCGTGCAAGCAATTGCTCAGGGGCGCTCGAAGATCTCGGAGATTGCGAGCTCTACGGGAATCCCTGCGAGCAACGTAAAGAGCTATGTGGATAAGCTGGCGTCGCTTGGGATTGTCGAGCGCGAGCTGCCCCTAAACGAGACGAGCAATAAGCGGGCTGTGTATCTGCTGAGCGACCAGATGTTTAGGTTCTGGTACAAGTTTGTGCCGCAGAACATTGGGCTGATTCAAAACGATATGGCCGAGATGGCGTATAAGCGCATTGAGCCGCACGTATCGGATTACATGGGTACGGTCTTTGAGCTTATATGCAGACAATACGTGTACGAACTCGCGCGCGCGGGCCAGCTCGATGTGGTTCCGGCGAGCGTCGGGCGCTGGTGGGGGACGGACAATCGCACGCATACGCAGGAAGAAATCGACTTGATTGTTGACGATGGCGAGGGCGCCGCGCTGTTTGCGGAGTGCAAATGGCGCAATGAACCGGCGGGCGAAGACGTGCTGCAAAAGCTCGTGTATCGAAGTGAGCTCTTTAGACGGCAACGAAAAAGCTATGCACTTTTCTCAAAAAGCGGCTTTACGCAAGGATGTCAGGAAGCTGCGGCGAGCAGGGGAGATACCAAGCTGATTTCGTTTGCCGAGATGTGCGAGCGGAGATAACCAAGCGCGCTCTGATGTGATGCTCGGAATGGGTCGCGCTTTCCGGATCGCCCTTCAAGCGGAAGCTCATATGTTCAAGAAATGGGAGGCAGCTCATCGCGAGCTGGGGCCTTTTGTTTGGAGCGGAGGCAGAATCCCGGAATTCAGGCAATCAGGTGGTCAGGGGTTGAGCGAGCGTCGCGCTAAGGATACCAAGCGTAAAACCTTCGATGAATATGGCGTAAAAACTACATCGGTCATGGCGTAAAAACTACATTGAAAGTAGCGTAAAAACAGCATTGAGAATGGCGTAATTTCGCATATCGCATGATCGCCCGAGCTTGCACACGGCCTTTTGCGAGCTCTTGCCATGAACGAGAGCCAGGCTGTCACGTACAAGACGCTCGTAAAGGACGCCTCGTACGGTGAGGCGGGCCCCGACGAGAGGACCATCGCTGCGTACCTGGATCTCTTCAACAGGCTCAAGCTGACCGAGGACCTGTGCGGATGGGAGCCGCCCATGCGCTCGAAGGCCCGCGTTCGCGTGCGCCCCAAGCGCTACTTCTGTGACCCGTCACTTGCGGCGGCGTTGCTGGGGGCTACCCCTGAGCGGCTGCTTGGCGATATGCAAACGCTGGGGATGCTCTTTGAGAACCTTGTTCTGCGCGACGTGCGCGTGTTCCTTTCCACCTACGGCGGTGTCGACAACAGTGCCCATTATTTCCGAGATGAGAAGGGCCTTGAGGTCGATCTGATCGTTGAGCACGACGGGCGCTGGGGAGCCATCGAGGTCAAGCTGAGTGATGCGAAAGCAGACGATGGAGCGAGAAATCTCAAGGCGCTGGAGAGGAAAGTGCTCTCCAATCCTGCCGCCCAGAATGCCGCGCCGGCGTTTTTGGCGGTCGTGGTTGGAAAGGGGAGCATTGCCTACACACGCGACGACGGCGTGGCGGTGATCCCCGTGGCGGCACTTGGGGCGTAGTGGTTTTGCGGGGCGTGCCGTGCTTCCTTTACCGAAAATCCATTTGGTAAACCAGATGCTCGCGGATAGAATAAAGTCGACGGCAGCCCAAGTAGTGAAGAGCTGGGCAGCGCCGTTGCTTGGTCAAGAGGTCAGTGCCTTAATGGCAGCGACTTGTTATGCTTCGAATGCTGCTTGAGTGCCTCGGAAAGTTCGATAAGCGCCGTGAAGAGCAAGACCAAAGCAACCAAGAGCTCTATGGGCTCTGATGGGCCCGGGATGACCTCTGATTCAAGTCACCGGACCTCAATCTTTTTCATGCATTTGAATAGAGCGGGCGACTCTCTTGGGGTCGACTGTATGGCGTGTGCCTGGCACGCGTGGCATTGCGTCCCACTTTTGAGTCCGCACGGGCGGCTATCCTTACGGCAATGTAGCCGCCTATGTAGTAAGCGGCGGGCAACGGAGAAAGGCCATGACCGTGTCAGCTGAAAAGACGCCGGGTATCTCGGCTATCGATACGACGAACTTTGCGCGCCAGATCGTGCTGGACTTTGAGTTTGCGCCGGTGCCAAAGCAGCGCCAGCGCCGTGGACTGCGCAACGAGATTATCGAGGTCGGCGCCGTCAAGCTCGATTATCACGGCAACGTTATGGGCGAGTTCTCGCAGTTTGTGCAGACGGAATTTACCGAAGGCGTCGCGTTCCCCGTCCGCGAGCTCACAGGGATATCGGCCGTGGACACCGCGATGGCCGATCCGCTCTACGTGGTGATCAAAAGGCTCAGCGATTGGATCGGTCGCTACTCCGCCCAGGTGGTTTGCTGGAGCGGGGCGGATCGTCGACAGCTTTTGACCGAGTGCCAGGCAGAACACATCGACCTTTCCGCATTTCCTGCGGACTGGGCCGACCTGCAGGCGTTTTACACCTCGATTATGGATGTGGGCAGCCACGGGTGCGTCTCTTTGAGTGACGCGGCGACGTGGTTTGGCATCGAGTTCGACGAGTCGACGGGTCACGCCCACAGCGCCCTGGCCGATGCACGCGTGACCGCCAAGCTGCTCAAGCAGATGATGGACGGGGACTATCACGTGAGTCTGCGCGCCCAGGAAGTCCGCCAACGATGGGGGATGGGCGAGCGAGCCCAGACGCGCCTTTCCAGCAAGTGCCCCGAGCTGGGCGACCTGCTGCTGAAGCTGAAGGCGGAGGGGAGGTAGGGAGCGGACATCATTGTCGTTTTCGCCTGCGAAGAAGGAATCAATTAACTACAAAGTGTGGATGGCTTCTAGTGAAGACTTAACCACCAGATTATGAAAGGGTTAGCGGGCCATTGGGGTCGCAGTGTTCACCCGTCGCAAGACGTTGCTCGTTCAAATTGGGACGCTCCGCATCCGATGAAACGGTTGATGCGGAGCGTCCCTAGAGACCTGTCTTCTGTTGCCTAATAGTAGAGTTCGATATATGAATACGCCTTATCAAAAAGAGCCTGGTCTTTGAGCTTGTAGCGCATCCAAAGAATGGCGCGTAGCTGCTTCTTGACCTCTTTGACGCCTGCTGTGGTTGCCTGCCAACCGTCGAATCGGGTGATCTTAACGATTTCGTCGATGTCGCCGACGATGTTCTCGACGATGATTGGCGTGTCCCCATTCTTTACACCATTGAAGAGTTCTGTGAGGGCCGCCTTGCCCTTGTCCTCCTCTTCTTCGGGCACGACTTCCTTTTCGGCCGCTCGAGCCTCTCTGGCGAGGTCGATGAGCATCTTGAGGAACTCGACGCTGTTGATGAGACCTTGCTCGTGACGTTCCCTCAGGTCCTCCAGGCGCTCGCCGAGCTTCTGGAACTTGCCATTCTTATCGTGCCTGCGGATTCGGGCAACGAGATCTATCTCCAGCTTACGCGTGATCTTCTCGGTATTGCTCTTGTCGTTGATGAAGTGCTCGATCATGTCCTCGTCGAGTTCAAGGATGTCGTCATCGTCTCGGACTCTCTCGACGGTGATGTTCTCGTGCACGAGCTCGATTGTCTTGGGCCCGAGCGCTGCCCAGATGAGCTTCCCGCGATTGTCTACCGGTCTCACGGAATCGTAGACCTGCGAGAGCCAGATGAAATCGGGCTTGTAGGGATTGAGACATGGGTCGGGCGAAAGGGCTTCCCACGCTCTGTTCAAGACCGAGAAGTCGGCCCCAAACTGGTCTTTCACCTTTGTCGTTGGCAGGCATTGTTGAGCTTCGAGAAGGGACTCCCAATCCGCGCTGCGGCGGTCTCTGACCGTTGAGAAGTACTCAAGACAGCAATGCATAAGCCCGGGTAGCTCGGCCTTTACCTCGTCGATGTTGGTTATAACCTTCTGCACCTCGGCCTCGTCGAAGTGCAGAGACTTGGCGACGTTGTCGAAGAGGCCGATATAGTCGACAATGAGACCGAATGTCTTCTTGTCGTTGTAGACGCGGTTGGTTCGACAGATTGCCTGCAACAGCGTGTGGTCGCGCAAGGGCTTGTCAAGGTACTGAGTTTGCAGGATGGGCGCATCGAACCCCGTGAGCAGCTTTGCAGTGACGATGAGAACCTTGAGCGGATCGTCCGGGTCGCGGAAACGGTCAAGGAGCTGTTCCTCGGCATCGCGATCTCGACGGTATGCCTTGTAGCGGTCTTCCTTGTCGTTGTTCGTGTCCATGACGATGGTGACTGCATCAGCGCCCAAGAGCTTGTCGAGCTCCTCCTTATACAGCAGGCAGCACTCTCGGTCGTAGCAGACTACCTGCGCCTTGAAGCCGTCGGGCTCAACCTTTGACTTGAAGTGCCTGGCGATGTGCTCGCATACCTTGTGGATGCGGTCGGGGGCCTTCATGACGGACTCGATCTTGACGCGCCTGGTGAGTTCCGCCTTGTCCTCTTTGCTGAGGTCTCGGGTCATTTCGTCAAAGGCGGCATTCACGACCTCTTGGTTGACGTGGAGCTCGACGGGAACGGTTTCAAAATGGAGCGGCAATGTGGCGTGGTCGCGGATGGAGTCGGCGAAGGAATAGCGGCTCATGTAGCCGGACTTGTCCTCCTTGGCACCGAAGGTGTGGAAGGTGTTCTTGTCGGTTCGGTTGATGGGCGTGCCGGTCAAGCCGAAGAAAAAGGCGTTTGGCAAGGCGAGTCGCATCTTCTCGCCGAGGTCGCCCTCTTGGGTGCGGTGCGCCTCGTCGACCATGAGGATGATGTTCTCGCGCTCGTTGAGCGTCCCCGCAACCTCGCTGAATTTGAAGATGGTGGTGATGAGGATCTTTCTCATGTCCTGCTTGAAGAAGGACTCAAGCTCCTCCTTGCTGCCGGCGCTTGCGAGGTTGGGGATGTCGGATGCGTTGAAGGTCCCCGTGATCTGGGTCTCGAGGTCGATTCGGTCATCCACGATGACGACGGTCGGGTTCTTGAGTTCGGGGACCATGCGCAGCTTCTGGGCAGCGAATACCATGAGCAGTGACTTTCCTGAGCCCTGGAAATGCCAAATGAGGCCACGCTTCGGGTATCCTGCGCGGACGCGGTCCACGATGAGGTTCGCGCCCTCGAACTGTTGGTAGCGACAGATCAGCTTGATGCGTCGATGCTTCTTGTCGGTGGCGAAGAGCGTGAAGAACTGGAAGATGTCCATGACGTTCGTGGGGGTTAGCATGGACGCCATGCTTCTCTTGACGTCGGCAAGTGTGCCCTCGCTCTTCTTGTCGCCCTCATGCCAGGGTCCCCACATCTCGGGAGGCATGTTCACCGACCCGTAGCGATAGCATTTTCCTTCACTGGCGAAGTTGATGGCGCTACAGACGAACATCTGCGGGATGCTCTTCTCATATTTAGCGATGTCGCCAGCGCCGTCGAGCCAGGTTATCGAATCGCGCACCGGCGTCTTGAACTCGCCGATGACGAGCGGAAATCCATTGACAAGAAGGACGAGGTCGAGGCGCTTGCCGCCCTGCTCCTGGGGGTAGACCCACTGGTTGGTGACGATGTACTCGTTTTTGTCAAGATCGCCGCTCGCCGCCGTGCCAAAGAAGCGGATGGGGACCATGCGGCCGTCTTTGCCGTAGGGGAATGAGTTTTCCTCGATGACGAGCTTTTTGAACCGCTCGTTGGTGGAGACCAGGTTCTGCGGACTTGTGGACTGAATGAGGGCCCTGAGTCGGTAGATGATCTCGTCGGCGCGATCGGGGTCTTCTGCGATCTCCGGGTTAAGCCTGATGAGGGCGTCCTTGACCATGGGCTCGACCATGACGTCGGCATGGCGGCGCGGGAGGTCTTCGGCAGCCACGTATCTCCAGCCAAGGCTGGCAAGCGCCTCGACGCTCATTTGCTCGATGGTGTTGTCCTCGTTAAACATCTCCGAGTCCTAACTCCTGGTCCAAGATTTTCTTCGTCGTGGCGTTTAACTCATCGAGGGCCTTTTGTACGGCAAATTTCGATTTGTCGACC
>DXMD01000023.1:0-37825 GCA_019414385.1 Collinsella sp.
TGCGTACGTGCGTACACACTCCACAGGAATTCTAAGGGGCCTGCCCCTTAGCACGCGGACTTTGGAACAAAGTCTAGTGTGTTACGCCTTGCCAGAGGTGTACGGGCTCCCGGTATGCACGTACGAAGCAATTGCCATCAATGCGCCATATAAGTGGCGATCAAGTTCGCATAAAGCGACCTTGATCCCGCAAAACAAAAGGCAGGATATCCCCTTTGTGGTGGTTTTGGGCCAGTCCTAGAGCGTGTGGCCGTAGGTGTTGGCAGCCTTGATGGCGGCGGTGAACTTTTCGTCGGTGAAGGGCTCGGGGTTTCCCTGCTTCCACTCGTTGGTGGCGTGCGCATACTCGCACAGGGCGGGGATATCGGACTCGGAAAGCCCGACCTGCTCAAGCGTCACAGGCAAGCCCATCTGCTTGTTAAAGGCTGCGTAGCGCTCAAGGTTCTCGGTATCGCCCGTGTAGGCAAACAGCACCAACACGCCCAGGCTCACGACCTCGCCATGCAGGTAGGTGCCCTCGCGCGGAATGCTGCAGGTGGCGTTGTAGAACGCATGCGCCACGCTCGAGTTGTAGTAGTAATCGTTTTGGTTGGTCAGGTTGGAGACGTAGCCCGTGTTGACCACGATATCGAGCGCGATCTGCTTGACGGCTTCGGTCGACAGGTTCTGGCGAACGTCCTCAAGACCCTGCACGCCATAGGTAAATAGCGGCTCGGAGCAGGTGTGTGCGAGCGCCAGGCCAAGACCTGCGGTGTGCTCCAGGTTGCCGGCGCTCGTGGCGTACTCGACCTCGGGCTGCTTGGACAGGGCATCGCCCACGCCCGCCCAGAAGTACTCCGCCGGAGCCTCAGCGATGATTTTGGGGTTGATGAAGATGTGCGCGGGTCGGTTGGGGTACGAATAGCCCTCGAGCGAGCCGTCGTCGTTGTAGACAACGGCAATGGCGGTCGCGGCCGAGCAGTTGGAGCAGATCGTCGGTACCGTAAAGACGATCTTATTGAGCTCGATGGCCGCTGTCTTGACGGTGTCGAGCGCCTTGCCGCCGCCGCATGCGATAAGAACGTCGGCTTCTTGGCAGGCAGGGGAGTTCACAACCTTGTCGATATTGGCGCGCGTACTGTTGGTGCCGTAGACGCGCGTCTCCAGAATCTCGACCTCGGTGCCCTCCAGCGCCGCTTCGATACCGGGAAGCGCCGCTGCCAGTGCTCGTTTACCACCGATAATCGCGACCTTGGTCGCTCCGTACTCGTCCAGTGCACCGGGCAGCTCGTCAAAGCAGTCCTCGCCGACGGTGTAGTCGCTCATTCCTATCGTGCGCATAGCAGCCTTCTTTCGTTAGATAAAGTGCTTTCAGGTATTTTGCTCCAAGTGAGTGCTTGCGACCGCGAGAAATTTCTAACGTATAAAACCAGTGTTGAGGGTTTTTCGCCGGCGTTGACCGTGCTACCATACAGCGCATAAGCGTTGATGGGGACGAGTAGTCGGCCGTCCGCATGCTACAGAGAGCGGGGAGCGCTGAGAGCCCGTGCATGCGACCGATGAAAATCACCCCGGAGCTGCGATCCCAACGGACGTGCCTCGCAGGCACGTCTTAGTAGATATCGCCGAGATGGTCGTCGATACAGGCCAGCCGAGTAACGGATGCGAGCGCGCTGTAATGCGGGCGAGGGCATCTAAGCTGGGTGGTTAAGCGAAGAGCTTTTGCGGGCGCGCAGCCCGATTTGTGGCGCTTCGTCCCAGCTTGCAGGGACGGGCGCTTTTTTGGTGCCCAACGGGCGTGCGCGCCCACGATATGAAAGGGGTACCGTGGCAAACGAGTACAAGCAGACGATGAATCTGCCCAAAACCGGTTTTCCCATGCGTGCCGGTCTTTCCAAGTCCGAGCCCAAGCGACTCAAGGACTGGCAGGACAACAAGGTCTACGAGCAGGTTCTAAAGAAGAACGAGGGTCACAAGAAGTTCGTGCTGCACGACGGCCCTCCGTACGCCAACGGTCCGATCCACATCGGCCACGCCATGAACAAGATCTCCAAGGACATGATCAACCGTTACTGGATGATGCAGGGCTATGAGGTTCCCTATGTCCCCGGTTGGGACTGCCACGGTCAGCCGATTGAGCACAAGGTCGAGGAGAAGCTCGGCACCGAGAAGTTCAACCAGACTTCCACGGCTAAGATCCGCGAGCTCTGCAACAAGTTTGCTGTCGAGAACATCGAGCTGCAGAAGGCCGGCTTCCGTCGCCTGGGCGTGCTCGGCGACTGGGACAACCCCTATCTGACGCTCTATCACCAGCATGACGCCGCCGACATCGAGGTCTTCAAGGCCATGTTCGATAAGGGCATGATCTATCGCGGCCACAAGCCGGTTCACTGGTGCAAGCACTGTCACACTGCGCTGGCCGAGGCCGAGATCGAGTACTCCGACGAGACGAGCCCTTCCATCTTCGTTCGCTTTGAGATGACCTCCAAGCCCGCCGGCCTCGAGAACTTCGACGGCCCGGTCGACTTCATCATCTGGACGACTACCCCGTGGACCATCCCCTCCGACCAGGCCGTTTCCCTCAAGCCCGGCGCCGCCTATGTCGCCGTTGAGCACGACGGCCGCGCCGAGGTCATGCTCGAGGACCTTGCTCCCAAGTGCTGCGAGGAGTTTGGCTGGGAGTACACCCCGGTCATGGTCGACGGCAAGCCCTACGTGGTTCCCGCCGAGACCTTCCACCACATCCACTACAAGCAGCCGATCTTTGACGGCGTCGAGGGCGTGGCGCTGCTGGCCGATTACGTCGGCGTCGACGACGGTACCGGTATCGTCCACAACTCGCCCGGCCACGGCGTCGACGACTACTTCGCCTGCCTCAAGGAGGGCATCACCGACATCTGCATGCCGGTCGATGACGACGGCAAGTTCTACACCGGTGAGGAGTTTGGCACCGGCGGTCCCTTCAGCGGCATGGACACCGATGAGGCCAATCCGCACATCATCGAGTTCCTGCGCGAGCGTGGCACCCTGGTCCTCGAGAAGAAGATCACGCACAGCTATCCGCACTGCTGGCGCTGCAAGCACCCGGTGCTCTTCCGTGCTACCGACCAGTGGTTTGTCTCGATGGACAAGACCGGTTTGCGCGAGCAGGCTGGCAAAGAGGTTCGCGAGAACGTCAAGTGGTATCCGGCCCATGCCGCCAACCGCATTGGCGCCATGGTCAAGCAGCGTCCCGACTGGTGCATTAGCCGCCAGCGCAACTGGGGCGTGCCAATCCCCAGCTACACCTGCGCCGACTGCGGCGAGAAGGTCATGAACGACGCCACGCTCGACGCCGTCATCAAGCTCTTCCACGAGAAGGGCTCCGACGCCTGGTTCACCGACGCTCCCAAGAGCTACCTGGGCGAGGCCTGCGTCTGCCCCAAGTGCGGTGGCCATCACCTCAAGGCCGATAAGGACATCCTCGACGTGTGGTGGGACTCCGGCGTCTCCTGGAAGGCCGTCTGCGAGTACCGTCCCGAGCTGGAGTACCCGGCGGACGTCTACCTCGAGGGCTCCGACCAGCACCGTGGTTGGTTCCAGAGCTCGCTGCTCACCTCGGTGGGCGCCAATGGCCATGCCCCGTACAAGGCGGTCGTCTCGCAGGGCTTCACGCTCGACGGCCAGGGCCGTAAGATGTCCAAGTCGCTCGGTAACGTCATCGACCCCAACAAGGTCTGCGACGAGATGGGCGCCGACATCATCCGCCTGTGGGTCGCCTCGGTCGACACCAGCTCCGACGTTTCCATCGACCACAAGATTCTTGCCCGTACATCCGATGCCTACCGTCGTTTCCGCAACACGCTGCGCTTTCTGCTCTCCGAGCTCGAAGGTCAGTTTGAGCCCGAGACCGACGGCGTCGCCTTTGCCGACCTGCTGCCGCTCGACAAGCTCATGGTTGCTCGTCTGACCCAGGTCCAGGCCGAGGTCGACGACGCTTACTCTTGCTACGAGTTCCCGCGCGCCTACCGTGCGCTCTACGACTTCGTGGTTACCGAGCTTTCCAACGTGTACCTCGACGCCCTGAAGGACCGTCTGTACTGCGAAAAGCCCGGCTCGCTCGAGCGCCGCAGCGCCCAGACCGTGCTCGCCGAGCTCTTCTCGATGCTCATGCGCGATCTGCAGCCGATCTTGTCCTACACCGTCGATGAGGCCATGGCCTATGCGCCCGCCGGCTGCGTCGATCATCAGAAGTACGCCGCGCTGCTCGATTGGTACAAGTCGCCCATCACGATCGACGAGGCCAATGAGTTTGAGGGCGTGCTCGAGGCTTCGCTCGAGCTCCGTGGCGCCGTGACCAAGGCCCTTGAGGATGCCCGCTCCGTCGGCACCTTCACCAAGAGCCAGCAGGTCCGTGTCAAGGCGGTCGTTCCCGCCGAGGTGTATGCGCTGCTGACCGGCGACAAGGCCGTCGACCTGGCCGAGTTCTACATCGTCTCCGCTGTTGAACTGACCCAGGGCGAGGAGCTCTCCGTTGCCATCGAGGCTGCCGAGGGCGAGTGCTGCGATCGTTGCTGGAACTACCGCACCACCGTCGGCGAGTACAACGGTCACGCACATATTTGCAAGAGGTGTGCGGAAGCCCTTTAAGGCACGGTAACTCGGCATTTTAGTTATAGGGAGAATTTGGACGCCTTCCGCCCATTTGCCCCGTTGAATAAAAGCGGCATTCTGTTTTTCGGAATGCCGCTTTCTTTTTACGCTGGTTATTTAGCTTGCGTTGGTGGATATGTCGTGCGTTCTGCGTGTGTCAATATAAGATGGTTAATTGCGTTAAACGTAATTCGATGTTTTTGAGGGTAGGGGATTGATTTGGGTCGTTCTGCGGATATGACGCCGCCTTTGCGTTGGCGGTTGGGTGTTGCTGGTAGCGTGGCGTTGGCCGTGCTTCTTGTTGACCAGCTGACCAAGCTTGCGGTTCGTGCCGTCGGCGATGCTCTGCATGTGACTGTTATCCCCGGTGTGATCGACTTCCTTTTCGTGCGTAACATCGGTGCTGCCTTTAGCATGGGCGAGGGACATGGCCTCGCGTTTGCCGTGCTGGCGTTTGTCGTTATCGTTGCGATCGCGGTGTACTTGCTTCGCGCGCCCCAGCTTGCTCGCTTTGAGGTTGTGGGCATGGCTATGGTCGTGGGCGGCGCCATTGGCAATGCGATCGACCGTCTGGCTTTTGGCTTTGTGACCGATTTTATTGCCACCACCTTCATCGACTTCCCCGTCTTTAACGTGGCCGATATCAGCATTACGCTCGGCGTCGTGCTGGCGCTCATCGGTTATATGTTCTTGAGCCCTGCCGCCCGTGAGGTCGACGCGACCGCCGAGCTCAACGCCCGTGACGAGGCCCGCGCTAAGCGCAAGGCCCAGCAGCGTGGGGAGCGTGCCCGCAAGATTCGCGAAAGGAGCGAGCGCTAATGGCCGACATCCATATCCTTGTTGCCGACGATGCCGCTGGTCAGCGTCTTGACGCCTATCTGGGCGCTAATGACGGCTGCCCTACGCGCTCTGCCTGCGCGCATCTGATCGAGGGCGGTGCCGTTGCCGTCAACGGCGAGACATGCCTGTCAAAAAAGTATGCCGTGCGCTCCGGCGACCGTATTTCGGTCGATTTGCCCGAGCCGCACGATCCCACCGATGTGATTCCCGAGGCCATTCCCCTCGATATCCGCTACGAGGACGACTACCTCATCGTGCTCTCCAAGCAGCGCGGTCTGGTGTGCCATCCCGCCCATGGCCACGAGAGCGGCACCCTTGCGAACGCCTTGGTCTATCACTGTGGCATTGACCATCTGGGCACCGTGCAGGGCGAGGACCGCCCCGGCATCGTGCATCGCCTGGATCGTGACACCTCGGGCCTTATGCTCGCGGCAAAAGACGACGACACCCAGCGCGCGCTCCAGAATCTCATCCGCACGCGCACGCTCGACCGCCGCTACATTACGCTCGTCCACGGCCACATTGCCATGGACGAGGGCACCATTAACACCGGCATTGCCCGTTCTACGCGCGACCGTGTCAAGATGGCGGTTTCGGACGATCCTTTCGCGCGCCAGGCCATTACGACCTTTAGGGTCCTCGAGCGCTTCGATTCCACGCGTTTTGACGATGGCTATACGCTTGTCGAGTGCCACCTGTTTACGGGTCGCACGCATCAGATTCGCGTGCACATGCGCCATATCAACCACGCCTGCGTGGGCGATCCGCTCTACGGTAAGTGCGATGCGCGTGCCGACCAGGGTTTGACCAGGCAATTCCTCCATTCCTGGCGTGTGGCGTTCGATCATCCCGTGACGGGGGAGCACATTGAGTGCCGCGATGAGCTGCCGTGGGATCTCGCCGCCGTTCTGGATGACCTAGCCCCGCGCTCGCTCGGCCGCACTGCCGCCGGCGACGAAATCGTTCCGCAGCTCGGTCTGCTCGAGGCCTAACCAGTATTAGGTGGTTTCTTGAACTCGGTTAGCCTACGGTAAGATATACGGTTGTTTACGTAACGCGTTCTCGGGAGCCTGCATGCTCGCCTTTTTACAAACCAACACACCCATCGTGATCTTCAACCAGATTGTGGTTACGCTGCTCACGGTCTGCTTTCTGTACCAGGTGGTCTTCTTTGTCATTGGCGCTCTTCGTGGCGAGGTCGCGCCTCCCAAGGCCAAAAAACTCCACCGCTATGCCTTCTTCATTGCGGCGCATAACGAGGAGGCCGTGATCGCCAATCTCGTACGCTCTATCAAGGATCAGGACTATCCGTCCGAGCTCATCGAGGTCTTCGTGGTCGCCGATGCTTGCACCGACAACACGGCGCAGCTCGCGCGCGAGGCCGGTGCCATTGTTTACGAGCGCAATGACCTGGCCCGCAAGGGCAAGAGCTGGGTCATGGATTTTGGCTTCGACCGCATCCTTAACGAGTATCCCGACACCTTCGAAGGTTACTTTATCTTCGATGCAGATAACGTCATCGCCCGCGATTACGTGTCCAAGATGAACGATGCCTTTGACCAGGGCTTCCATGTGGTCACGAGCTATCGTAACTCCAAGAACTTCGGCAGTTCGTGGATTTCCTCTGCCAACGCCACCTGGTATTTGCGTGAGGCCCGCTTCCTCAACAACGCGCGTAATATCTGCAAGACGTCCTGCGCCGTCTCGGGCTCGGGCTACCTTATCTCCGCCAGTGTTATCGAGGGCATGCACGGCTGGCAGTTCCATACACTGACCGAGGACATCCAGTTCACCACGTTCTGCGCCATTCACGGCATCCGCATCGGTTATGCGCCGGCGGAGTTCTTTGACGAGCAGCCGGTGACGTTTAAGGCGTCCTGGAAACAGCGCATGCGCTGGACCAAGGGCTTCTACCAGGTTTTTTTTACCTACGGCAAGCATCTGGTCAAGTCGACGTTCCGCTATCATCGCTTTGCCGCATATGACATGTTTATGACCATCGCTCCGGGCATGCTGCTGTCCCTGATCTCCATGCTCGCCAATGCGACGTTCCTGATCGTGGGTGGCCTTTCGCATGGTTTCTTGGCTACCGAGGTCGAGATGCAGGCTTGTGCCGCCTCGCTTATCATGACGTTCGTGATGATGTACCAGACCTTCTTTATCCTGGCGCTGCTCACGACCATCTTTGAGTACAAGCACATTCATTGCGCTCAAAAGTGGCGCCTGGTGACCAACCTGTTTACCTTCCCGATCTTTATGTTCAGCTATATCCCCATCACGGTTGCCGCGCTGTTCCTGAAGGTCGACTGGGTGCCCACGCAGCACGCCGTTAACGTTACCCTCGACGAGGTCATGCAGGGCGCAAAATAACCACGATCAGAACCACCACAAAGGGGATACACCTTTGTGGTGGTTTTTGCTTTAGAACAGCCGTCCCGGGAGGTGTCCTGTGGTCTATATCCCATTTTGGATCTGCGCCTTTGCCGGCGCGGCGATTGATATCCGCGAGCGGCGGTTTCCCAACGCGCTTGCTGCTGCGTGTGCCGTGGCGGCGTTTGCGGGCGTGTGGCTGGATGGGGGCTTAAACACGGCACTTGACCACGCTGGCCTTGCGGTCATCGTGTACCTTTCTCTTGTGCTGACTGAGTCGCTTTGGCGGCGACATCGCCAGACCCCCGGCATCGGCATGGGAGATGCCAAGGCGCTCTTCGCGCTTTGCACGCTCGACCCTATGGGTGGCTTCGTGGCATTTGCCGCCGCGCTCCTGGCCCTGGCCCTCTCCTGCCTCATCACGAAATCGCGCTCCCTGCCATTGCTCCCGTTTTTGGTGCCGATTTTTGCCATAATCGAGGTTGTGGGCTGCACTTTGTAACCGATTGCGCATCCTTCTTAAGGAGCATGCCATGGCAACTAATCAAGAAACGGCCGTCATTAAGGCGCGCATGGACCGAATTCCTTCGGCGTTGTCGCCCGAACTTTTCGAGCGCATTGCCACCGATCGTGCTTCGGGCTATGTTAACCCGTATCGTTGCAACGACGATCAGGTCATTCGTCGTATTGATCGCGCCTCCGACAAAGGCACGCTTATGCGTCCGGCGTTTATGCGCGATACCGAGAAGATTCTTCATCTTCCGGCGTACACTCGCTATGCCGGCAAAACACAGGTCTTCAGTTTTCGCAGCAACGACGACCTGTCGCGTCGTGGCCTGCACGTGCAGCTTGTTTCGCGCATTGCGCGCGATATCGGTTGCGCCCTGGGGCTCAACTGCGATCTGATCGAGGCGATTGGCTTAGGCCACGACTTGGGCCACACGCCTTTCGGCCATGCCGGTGAGCGTTTTCTCAACGATATCTATCATGAGCGCACGGGTCGCTACTTTTTCCATAACGTGCAGTCGGTCCGCGTGCTCGACGCCCTGTATGGCCGCAACGTGTCGCTCCAGACGCTCGACGGCGTGCTATGCCATAACGGCGAGTACGAGCAACGCGTGTTTGAATTGTCGGATATGGGCTCCTTTGACCAGTTCGATCAGGCGGTCGAGGACTGCATCGCCACGGGCTATGGCGCCATTGGGCACCTGCGTCCCATGACGCTCGAGGGCTGCGTCGTTCGCATCTCGGATATTCTTGCCTACGTCGGTCGTGACCGTCAGGATGCGATCGCGGCGGGTCTGCTTTCGCCCGACGCTTTTGACGATGGTCGGGGCGGCGCCTATAACAGCTGGATCCTCACGCACGCTTCCATCGATATCGTTGAGCATAGCTATGGTAAGCCGCGCATCGAGATGAGCGAGGACCTGTTTGAGGAAATTCGCCGAGCCAAGCGCGAGAACTACGAGAAGATCTATAGCAAGGGCGGTATCGAAGGCGATTCCGAGGAGGAGCTGCGCGAGGCGTTCGAAAAGCTCTACGACCGTTGCCTGCGGGATCTAAACAGTGGCGACGAGTCCTCTTATATCTTTAAGCACCATATTTCGCGCATTGAGCAGCAGCTTTCCTACTACGATCGTACCTATGCCTGGCAGGACGACAAGGATCAAGCCGTGGTGGATTACATCGCGAGCATGACGGACGGTTATTTCTGCGAGCTGACGAGCAAGCTGTTCCCGGGTCTAAAGTTTCCGCATCGTACCTATATTAACGAACGGTAGTTCGTATTTATTCGGTATACTGTTTGTGGAAAACGTTTTTGATTGATGCACGGGATGGCTATGGACGACCTTTTTTCTGCTTCGACGCGCGAGCGTTCCTTTCAGAATGCGCCGCTTGCGGTTCGCATGCGCCCCAATTCGCTCGATGAGTATGTGGGCCAGCAAAAGGCCGTCGGTAAGGGCTCATGGTTGCGTGCCGCGATCGAGCACGACGTGCTGTCGAGCGTGATTCTGTACGGGCCGGCCGGTACGGGCAAGACGACGCTGGCCCACATTATCGCCAACCATACCAAGAGCGAGTTTGTCGAGGTCAGCGCCGTGACGGGCACCGTAAAGGACTTGCGCCGCATGATTGACGAGGCCAAGACGCGCCTGAATACGTACGACCGCCGCACCATTCTATTCATCGATGAGATCCACCGCTTCTCTAAGTCGCAGCAGGATGCCCTGCTGCATGCAGTTGAGAACCGTACCGTCATTATGATTGGCGCTACGACGGAGAATCCGTACTTCGAGGTCAACTCGGCGCTGCTCTCGCGTGGTCGCGTGGTGGAGCTTGAGCACCTCAAAGACGAGGATATCGCCACGCTTATCGAACGTGCGCTCGAGGCGCCGCAGGGTTTGAACGGTAAGTTCTCGGCCGATGAGGATACGGTCAAGACCATTTGTACGCTGGCTGCGGGTGATGCACGCTCGGCCCTGACGACACTTGAGCTGGCGAGCGAGATTGCCGTCACGCGTCCCGATACGGAGGGAACGCCAGCGCCGGCGGCGGGGGAGCGCTATCCCATCACCGTGGATGACGTAAAGATTGCCAACCCGCGTCGTGGCTTTTCGTACGACAAAAACGGCGACATGCACTACGACATCATTAGTGCGTTTATTAAGTCTATGCGCGGTAGCGACCCCGATGCCACGATCTATTGGCTCGCGCGCATGATTGATGCGGGGGAGGATCCCAAGTTTATCGCTCGCCGTATTATGATTCAGGCTTCTGAGGACGTTGGCAACGCCGATCCGCAGGCGCTTTTGGTGGCGCATGCCGCGTTTAAGTCTGCCGAGGTCATTGGCTATCCCGAGTGCCGTATTAACCTGGCTCAGGCTGCCCTCTATGTGTGCTTGGCGCCTAAATCCAACGCGTGTGAGGCTTCGATCGATGCGGCGCTGGCCGATATCCACTCTAGTGGGCTTCGCGAGGTGCCGAATTATCTGCGCGATCGCCATCGCCCGGGCAGCGATGAATACGGTGTGTATAAGTATCCGCACGATTATCCCGAAGGCTGGGTCGACCAGCGCTATTTGCCCGAAGGCTTAGAACGCGGTGCATTTTGGCGGCCTGCCGGCCGTGGTTGGGAAGAATGGCGCGTAGAACAAAGCGAACGCGACCGCAGCGGGAATGCACCGAAGTAGCTGCTGATAATTTTGTCCCATGTTGCTGCTCTTGGCATGTTCGGTCCCCTTTGGGGTACCATGGAAAGCGTCTGTATTTCGATTCCTTTGGGAGGCTTGTATGAGTCCCATTCAAATCGCCTTGCTGCTGCTCGCCGTTGCCGGCGTGTGGGCTATCGTTGAGCTTGCGCTCACCTTGCGCAAAACCCGCACCGTTGTCGACTCGCTCGACAAGACGGTAACCGACCTCAACAATACGATTGCCGAGGCGCAGCCCGTGGTGGCAAAGCTTGATGGCGCCGTTGACGAGCTTACGCCGGCACTTGCCCAGATGGAGCCGCTCCTCAAGTCGAGCAAGACTGCCGTTGATGCCCTGACGTCCAACCTCGTTGAGGTTGAGGCGGTCGTTCGCGACATCTCCGAGGTCACGGGCAGTATGGCCGAGGCCAGTAATGCCGTATCGAGCGTGACAGATTCTGCGGCCGGCGCCGTGCAGAAGCTCTTCAATAAGGTGAAGGCTCCTGCAGCCGACGCCGATCGTAAGCTAGCCGCTGCCGCCGCCGAGGCCGAGCAGCCTACCGAGCGCGTTCTGATCGGTGAGGCCGAGGACGAGGCCGCCGATGGTGCGGATGCGGCTCAGAAGCCCGCAGCCAAGCCGGCTCAGTATTACACCTATACGCCCGCCGAGTCCTCTGAGGAGTCCTGCGATGAGTAGCGAAGCAACCTGCCCCATCACGCTGACCGTTGCCGGCGACCCGCGTCTCGCTCGCCTTGTGCGCATGACGGCAGCCAACGTTGGTGCCCTGTGCTCCATGTCTGTCGATCGCATCGAGGACATCCGCATGGCTGCCGAGGAGGCTTTCATCTTTGGGTGCACCGCGGTCGACTGCGACGACATCACCATCAAATTCGATGTCGATGAGACTCACGTTGGCATGACTATTACCTTTGGAGACCAGGCTACGGTTGATGAAAACGACCAGGCTGCGGTGTATGCCGAGCTCATCCTCGCGAGCGTGTGCGATTCCTACGAAAAGACTGCGGTGCCCCTGACGCTTTCCCTCGATCTCAAGGCGGATATCTAATATGACCGAACGTTCCCGGAGCGGCAAGACCGCTTGGGACAAGGAGAAAACCCGCGAGCTGTTTCGTCGCTACAAGGAGACCGGTGATCCGGACGCCCGCGAGCAGCTCGTCATGTCCCATATGAACCTGGTAAGGTTCCTTGCCAACAAATTTAAGAATCGCGGCGAGCCGCTCGACGACCTGATGCAGGTTGGCTATTTGGGCCTGCTCAAGGCAATCGACCGCTTTGACCCTGAGCGCGGACTCGAGTTCACCACGTTTGCCACGCCCACCATCTTGGGCGAGATCAAGCGTCACTTCCGTGACAAGGGCTGGAGCGTGCGCGTGCCTCGTCGCCTGCAGGAGCTTTCTGCCAAGGTTAACCAAGCTACCGACAAGCTTACCAACGAGTTGCAGCGCTCGCCCAAGGTCGAAGAAATCGCTGAGTACCTGGACGTGACCGTCGACGAGGTCCTGGAGGCCATGGAATCGTCGTCGGCCTATACGTCGGTGCCCATCGAGGCTCCCGGAGCGTCCGATTCCGACGATGCGCCCTCGATTCTTGACCGTTACGCCGACGACGACAACGAGCTCGACTTTACCGATGACCGTCTGGTCATTGAAGAGGCCATCCGCGATTTCTCGCCGCGCGAGCGCGAAGTCATCGAGCTGCGCTTTGTAAAGGGCATGACCCAGATCGAGATCGCCAAGAAATTGGGCATCTCGCAGGTGCAGGTCTCGCGCCTGCTGCGCCGTACCCTTAAGAAGATTCAAGACAAGATTGACCCCGACGGAGTGATGGTTCGTTCATGAATGAGCACCCCCAACAATCCGACCGCACGCTGCGCGATGCCCGCATTCTGACGCTTTGTATTTGGGCCGTCGTCGGTTGCATCGTTATCGCCGCTGTCATCTTTAACCTTATGGGCATCCTGGCGCCGGTTATCGAGTTCCTCGCTGTCGGTTCCATCATCGCTTTTGTGATGTCACCGATCACCAATTGGCTCGAGCACCATGGCGTGAATCGCGGCATCGGTTCGCTCATCGCGCTCATTGTGGTTGTTGCCGTGCTCGTCGGCGTCGTCTGCATCCTATCGCCTATTTTGCTCGGTCAAATCATGGAAGTCCTGAGCCGCCTGCCCGAGCAGCTTCGCGTTGCGGGTGGCGATCTCAACGAGATGCTCTCGCACGCCAAGACGCTCAACAACACGCCGCTCAAGGAGTATCTGGACGACAATCTTTCTTCGCTGGTTACCGTAGCGTCCAAGTACGTCTCGCAAATCGCTGCCGAGCTCGGTCGCGGTGTTTTCCCGCTCATTACCAATACGGCCTCGCAGCTGTTCGTCATCTTCCTGGGCTTAGTGCTTGCCTATTGGTTGGCCTGCGACTATCCCCGTATGCACCACGAGGTCTGCACCATCATCGGGCAGGAAAAGGAGACCTCGTACCGCTTTATGGTGGCCATCCTTTCGCGTTCGGTCGGCGGCTACATGCGTGGCATGGTCATCACATCGATCTGTGGCGGTTTTCTTGCCTTTATTGGTTTTACGATCATCGGCCATCCGTATGCAGCACTCATGGCCATCTTCACCGGCATTATGCACCTGGTTCCGGTTGTCGGTCCCTGGGTGAGCGCGGCGATCGCCACGGTGCTCGGCTTTATGTTCAGCCCTATGCTGGCGTTATGGACGCTTGTCGTGACCATGGTGGCTCAAAATGTCACCGATAATGTCATTTCGCCTAAGGTCATGCAGAGCTCGGTGCAGGTGCATCCCGTTATGAGCCTGACGGCCCTCGTTATCGGTTCGGCACTCATGGGTCCCATCGGCATGGTTATCGCCATTCCGCTGTGCGCGGCCCTCAAGGGCATCTTCGTCTACTACTTTGAGAACGAGACCGGCCGTCAGCTCGTGGCATACGACGGCGCCGTGTTTAAGGGCACTCCGTATCGCGATACCGAGGGTAACCCGGTCGCCGCCTACGACGCGCTCGGAGACGATACGTTCATCTATGAGTCCGAGCTTATCGGCAACGAGACCGCGCCCGAGGCCCAGGCAATGCCCAAGCCCGAGCTCGATAATCCCTGGATTAAGCTCTCAGGCCTGCAGCCCGACGCGACAGGCTTTTTCAAGAACCCCTTCGCCAAGGATGACGATTCCAATACGGACGACGACACCAAAACCGGCATCGACGGCTCCATGGACGATTCGGATTCCAAATAGGCCCTGTTAGCGTTTCTTGATGTTGTAAATAACAATAAACGCGATCAAAGCGATTGATAAGGGGCCAGCCACATAGAAAAAGATGGCGTCAATTGCGCTTAGGGTGTAATACGCTTTATCGCCAGATGTTACTGCGTACAATGCGTAGCCAAATCTCGGCTGGTTCACATACCAGCTCGAGTAAGCGAAGATTGCTAAAAGGGCTACTGAGGTCAGTGCATTCACGACAAACCGTTTGCTATTCATCGATCGCTCCTTCCGGACGATTCTTATATGAAATTTTACCGAAATCATTTTTTTCAAAGTATTTGACAGACCTAAATAACGTGCACTTTCGCTGGAGGGTCGCTGTTTGGCGGCCCTCTTTTTTGCACAGGCGCGGTGGGATGGTAATATCGTTACGTTTGAACTGTTTCGATGTGAAACCGAGGAGATTCCCTCTATGAGTGCTGACTACCCGTCAATGACTACGGCCGAGATTCGCTCCAAGTTCCTCAACTTCTTTGAGGAGCGCGGTCTTAAGCTCTATCCTTCTTCGTCCCTCGTCCCCGACGATCCTTCGCTGCTGCTTGCCAACGCCGGCATGAACCAGTTTAAGGAGTACTACCAGGGCAAGAAGACCATGAAGGAGATCGGCGCGATCTCCTGCCAGAAGTGTGTCCGCACCAACGACATCGACTGCATCGGTGAGGACGGCCGTCACCTGTCCTTCTTTGAGATGCTCGGCGACTTCTCCTTTGGCGGCGTCTCCAAGCAGCAGGCCTGCGCTTGGGCCTTTGAGCTCATCACCAAGGAGTTCAAGCTGCCGCTCGACCGCCTGTACTTCACCGTCTTTACCGAAGACGACGAGACCCACGACGTGTGGCGCTCTCTGGGCGTTGCCGAGGATCACATCTCCCGCCTGGGCGAGGACGACAACTTCTGGGCCGCTGGCCCCACCGGCCCCTGCGGTCCGTGCTCCGAGATCTACTTTGACATGGGCGAGGAGGTCGGTTGCGGCAGCCCCGACTGCAAGCCTGGCTGCGACTGCGACCGCTTCCTTGAGTTCTGGAACCTCGTGTTTACCCAGTACGACCGCCAGGAGGACGGCTCCATGCCGGAGCTGCCGCACCGCAACCTCGATACGGGCATGGGTCTGGAGCGCATGGCCGCTATCATGCAGCACAAGACCGCTAACTACGACGGCGATCTGATGCAGCACCTCATCAAGCTCGGTGAGAAGATCAGCGGCAAGACCTATGACGCCGACGATTACTCCGGTGCCAGCCGCTCCCTGCGCATCATCGCCGACCACTCCCGTGCCGTCGACTTTATGATCTCCGACGGCATCCTGCCCGGTAACGAGGGTCGCGAGTACGTCCTGCGCCGCCTGCTCCGTCGTGCCGTGTTCCACGGTCGTCTGCTGGGCATCGAGGGCGCCTTCCTGACCAAGTTTATCGACGAGGTCAACGCTCAGATGGGCGAGGCTTATCCCGAGCTGCTCAAGAACGTCGCGCTCGTTAAGGGCATCGTCGCCTCCGAGGAGGAGCGTTTCTCAACGACGCTCGACAACGGCCGCGTTTACCTGGACGAGGCCCTGGCCGCGCTCGCCGACGGCGCTGTCCTTCCGGGCGATGTTGCCTTTAAGCTTCACGACACCTTTGGTTTCCCCATTGACCTGACTGTCGAGATCGCCGGCACCGCCGGTCACGACGTCGACATGGATGGCTTTACCGCTTGCATGGAGGACCAGAAGGCCCGTGCCCGCGCCAACGCTAAGGGCGATGCCTGGGGTAGCTTTAACGACGTGTGGGTCGAGCTTTCCGACAAGGTTGCCGCGACCGAGTTCGACGGCTATGACAACGACGCCATCGAGGGCGCCAAGGTTGTCGCCATCGTGCGCAACGGCGAGTCCGTCGAGTCCGCTGCTGCCGGCGAGGATGTTGAGGTCGTGCTCGACCGCACCCCGTTCTATGCCGAGATGGGTGGCCAGCAGGGCGATGCCGGCGAGCTTTCCGCCGAGGGCGTTGTTCTGGCCGTTGCCGACACCAAGAACCACAACGGCCTGTATGCTCACGTCGCGCACGTTGCCGAGGGCACGCTGACCGTCGGTGCTACCGTGACCGCCGCGCTCGACGCCGAGCGCCGTGGCTTCCTGCGCCGCAATCACACCGCCACCCACCTTCTCGACGCTGCGCTTAAGCAGGTTCTGGGCGAGCATGTCTCCCAGGCCGGCTCGCTGGTGACGCCCGAGCACCTGCGCTTTGACTTCACGCACTTCGAGGCTCTGTCTTCCGAGCAGCTCAAGGCTGTCGAGGACCTGGTCAACCAGCAGATCTTCGCTTCCAAGCCGGTTGTGACCCGCGTTATGGGCATCGATGAGGCCAAGGCCGCCGGTGCTGTTGCCCTGTTTGGCGAGAAGTACGGCGACGTCGTCCGCGTCGTTTCCGTGGGCGCCGAGGACCAGCCGTTCTCCCGCGAGCTCTGCGGTGGCACCCATGCCGCCAATACCGCCGAGATCGGCCTGTTCAAGATCATTTCCGAGTCCTCTACGGGCTCGAACGTCCGTCGTATCGAGGCCGTGACCTCTAAGGGCGCTCTCGATTACATGGCCGACCGCCTGGCACTTGTTGACGCCGCTGCCGCTGCGCTCAAGTGCCGCGCGGACGAGGTTCCCGCTCGCGTGGAGAACCTGCAGGCCGACCTGCGCGAGACGTCCAATAAGCTCAAGAAGGCTCTGACCGGTGGCTCCTCCGATGCCATTTCCGGCGCCATCGACGGCGCTGTCGAGCTGAACGGTTACAAGCTCGTTGTCGCTGAGCTCCAGGGCCTTGAGGCTGCTGACCTGCGCAACGTCTGGGATACCGTGCACCAGAAGGTCGCCGGCCCTGTCGCCTGCGTCGTCGCCAGCGTGACCGAGAAGGGCACGCCTGCGCTGCTCGCCGCCGGTTCCGATGACGCCGTGAAGGCCGGTTTCCACGCTGGCAACGTGATCAAGCAGATCGCGGGCCTGGTCGATGGTCGCGGTGGCGGCCGTCCCAACATGGCCCAGGCCGGTGGCAAGAACGCCGCCGGTATTGCCGATGCCCTCGCGGCCGCTAAGACCGCGCTCGGCGCCTAAGAAGTCGCTGTGGTCGCGCTCGCGCTGGACATAGGGGAGACCAGGATCGGTATTGCCGTCTCGAGCCGTGATGGCAAGATGGCGATGCCTGTCAAGGTGCTTCCGGCTGCCGAGGTCACCGGTATGGCCAAGACGTTTCGCTACCTGGTCGAGGACTATGAGCCCGATATCCTGGTAAGCGGACGTCCCTTGACCATGGCCGGTGAGCCCGGCCCCCAGGCCGAGCGCGTTGCCGCCGTGGCCCAAAAGATTGCCGACAAGCTCGAACTTCCGCTGGAGTTTGAGGACGAGCGCTTGTCCTCGCAAGAGGCCAAACGCATCCTGCGCGAGCAGGGCCTCAACGAAAAACAGATGAGAGGCAAGATTGACATGATCGCCGCCAGCCTGTTTTTGCAGACATGGCTTGATCGTAAAAACGAGGAGGTCTCGCATGCCTAGCGCTTCCGATCCGCGCCAGCCGATTCGTACACGTCAGCCTGTGCCGCGCCCTGCCCAGCCTGGCCAGCGTCCGGCACAGCCGACGCAGCGCGCAGCTCAGCCTGCCGCGCGCCCGGTGCAGTCCTCCTCTCGTTTGGCTCAACCTGCTCAGCGGACGGTTCGACAGCCCACTGCTCGTACGGCCCAGCCTGCAGGCGGTACCCGCTTTAAGCAGCAGGCACCTACCCAGCGAGCACAGGCCCCCCAATCGCATTCGCATCACGCTCGCGGTTCGCACGGCGTTGCTCCGGCCACGCGATCGGGCTACAACACGCATGCTCGTCGCGGTGCCCAAAAGAAAAGCTCCCCGGTGCCCATGATTGTCGGCGTCGTGGTGGCCGTAATCGCGCTTGCTACTATCGCTTTCTTTGTCGTGCCTGCCGTCAAGGGCTTCTTTACCGGTGAGGATACGAAGGTCGCGGCTGGTCAGCAGGTTACGGTGACCATTCCCGACGGTGCTTCGGGCGATACGATCGCCTCGATTCTCTCCGAGAACCATATCGTCGAAAATCCCAAGGATTACTACGCGGCGGTGAAAAAGCTCAACGCTGATATGTCGCTTAAGCCTGGCACCTACTCGTTCACCACGCTCATGGATGCGACCAAGGTTGTTCAACAGCTCATGGAAGGTCCTAACGCGGGCTCCAATGCGCTGACTATCCCTGAGGGCCTGACGGTCGATCAAGTCGCTGACCGTGTGGCCCAGGCCTACGACAGCATCTCTAAGGAAGACTTCCTCAACCAGGCTAAGGCCTCCAATTACGTGGATGACTATAGCTTCCTTAAGGGCGCCGCCAACGACTCGCTCGAGGGTTTCTTGTTCCCCAAGACCTATTCGTTGGGTGATTCGCCGACGGCCGATGACGTGATTCGCGCCATGCTCGATCAGTTTAAGACCGAGTACAAGTCGCTTGACTTTGCGAGCTGCGAAGCCAAGATCAAGGAGCGCTACGGTGTGGAGATGTCCGACTACGACATCGTCAACTTGGCCTCTATCGTTGAGCGCGAGGGCCTCAACGCCGATCAACGTGCGCACGTGGCCTCGGTCTTCTACAACCGCCTTGCCGGCAAGCTCGACGGTCTGCGTTATCTCAACAGCGATGCGACCATGATGTATGTCACCGGTGGCGAGGTTACCGCCGACGACCTGCAGAGTGATAGCCCCTATAACACCTATAAGCACGAGGGTCTGCCACCCACGCCCATCTGCTCTCCGTCGCTCGAGGCACTCAAGGCCACGCTTGAGCCGACCGACTCTGATGACCTGTATTTCTACATTACGCAGGACGAGGAGTACTTCTCGCAAACCTACGAAGAGCATCAACAGTCTTGGAATTAGCATGAGGATATTTAGCCCCAAACGATACGTTGCCTCGGTCGATCGCATCGACCTTGATACCCTGTGGGCCGCCGGCAAACGCGCCATTCTGCTCGATCGCGATAACACTCTGGTTCCGCGCGACACCGAGCAGGTTCCCGCCGCGGTTTCTGCTTGGCTCGATACCGCCCGCGCCAAAGGCTTTAAGCTGTGCATGGTGTCCAACAACTGGCATCGCGATCAGGTCATGAGCTCTGCACGCGAGCTGGGACTCGAGGCCATCAGCCACGCCATGAAGCCCGCCCCGTTTGCCTTGAAGGCGGGTCTTAAGCGCCTCGGCGCCACGGCAGACGAGGCGGTGCTGATCGGCGATCAGCTGTACACGGACGTGTGGAGCGGTAACTTTGCCGGCGTTGACACCATTCTGGTCAAGCCGCAGGCAACCCAGGACCTGTGGTACACGCAGATCTTCCGTATCTTTGAGCGCCGGGCCCTGCGCGACCTTCCCTGCGAGGAATAGGTTTCGCCATGTCCCAGCACATCAAACACGGCTGCGACCATATCTTCTTTATCGGCTTTTTGGGCGCGGGCAAGTCGACGCTTGCGCGCAATGTGGGCACTATGTTCAAGCGTCGATTCATCGATACCGATCGCTTGGTTGTGCGTCGATGCGGCAAGTCGGTGACCGAGATATTTGAGACCGAGGGCGAGGATCGTTTTCGCGAGCTCGAGACCTCGGCACTCCGTTCGCTTCAAAGCGAGCGCAGCCTGCTGGTTTCGTGCGGGGGCGGTATTGTCGAGACGCCGGTCAATATCGAGCTCATGCACCAAATGGGCACCTGTGTGTACCTCGAGGGCGACTTCGAGGACTCGTTGCGCCAGATTCGTCGGTGCGACACGCGCCCCGATTTCCGCTCGCCCGAACATGCCGCGCGCCTGTTTGAGCATCGCCGTCCGCTGTATCGCCAGGCCGCCGATATTACCCTTGATATTCGCAACAAGTCCTTCGAGGACGTTTCCTACCTTTGTGCCGAGAAGCTTTTGGAGCGTGGACTGCTATGATTCGCCGTCAACTTATCAATTTCCAAAACCGCAGTGTCGATGTCCGCGTCGGATTGGGGGCGTTCGAGGAGCTGTCGCGCATGTTTGCCTCGGCTGTGGGCAAGCCTAAGCGTGCGATGGTGGTTTGGAACGACGCCACATCCGAGCGTTTTGGCGAGGTTGTCGAGCATGCGCTGGTCGACGCCGGCTTTGTCGTTTCGCCGCTCGTCCTCGAGGTTTCGCCTGCCGGTGCTACGTTGGCCGATGCCGATGCTGTCTTTGGCGCCCTGTCGGCTAACGGCATTACCTGCGACGATCTCGTTGTCGCTGTCGGCGACACGGCGACCTGCTCGGTTGTTTGCTGGTGCGCCAATCAGTGGTGCGGTCGCACCGAGTGCGCCTTGCTGCCGACGACGTTCGACGCCATGCTCACGGTCGCGACGTCCATGAAGCCGCTTGTCGCCTCGTCGGCGCATGCGCTTCCCGCTATCGCGTTCCGTCCCGAGCCGGGCTTGGTCGTGTGTGACCTCGACCTTGTTCGCGCGGCGGACCCCGAGGACCTTAAGCTCGGTTATGCGGTACTTGTTGGCACCATGCTTTCGAGCAGCAAGTCCCGCTGGAATCAGTTTACCGAGACCATTCCCGAGATTCTTGCGGGCGAGGAGGTCGCGCTCGTCAATGCCGTTCAGTGGTCTCAGACTGCCCGTAAGGACGTACTGATGGCCACGAACCCGAGCGCCCGCCATGCGCTCGATTTTGGCAAGACGGGGGAGCGTACCCTGCGCGCCTGCTTGGGCGATGCCGCTTCGCCGGTGCCTGCCTACCAGCTGTTGTCCGAGGGCATGCGCTTTGAGGCGCGCCTAGCACATGATGCCTGCGACTTCGATATCGATTACGTCTTTGAGGTCGATGACTGCCTGGAGGACTTTGGTATTGAGGAGCTTGCCTTCGATCTGGAGCCTGCCGCATATATCGAGGAGTTCCGCAGGCAGCAGTTTGTCCGCTCGAACCGCAGCATGTTGCCGCTGCCCGCGGCGCTCGGCGCCATTCGTCTAACGAGCGTTGAGGACGAGGTTCTCGACCGCCATGCTCACGCATACTTGGCTTCTCGCAACGAACTTCTCTAGGATTTATTGACATCCATCGTCTTTCGTATCATGTTGAGGGGCGGGTTTCCAATCGGTTGCGAATCGCTCGCGATTCCGTACGTTGATTGAGCCCGTCCCGTCTTTATGAAGACAACAAGAAAGGAATCTGCATGTCTGAGTTTGCTGCCGGTCCTGCCGGTCGTATCGAGCGTGTCCGTGCCCTGATGGTTGAGCGCGGCTACGACGCTATCGTGGTGCGCGACGAGGCCAACCTTCGTTGGCTTACGGGCGTCAAGGGCGTCTTCGATTACACCTTCGAGTTCCCGCACGCTGCGTTTATTACGGCTGACCAGTGCCTGTTCCATACCGACTCGCGCTATCTCAACAGCTTTGAGGAGAACACGCCCGCCGGCAGCCCCTGGGTCTACGACATGGACGAGGGCACCATCCCCGGCTGGGTCGCCGGCAAGATCGCGGCCAACAAGTGCCGCGTCTGCGCTGTCGAGGACGACATGCAGATCAATTTCTACCAGGGTATTCAGCGTGGCCTGGAGGACCGCTCCGTTGCCTGCATGCTGCCGCTGATGCATGACGACATCCGTAAGATGCGCGCCATCAAGGACGCCGAGGAGATCGAGCTCATGCGCCACGCGCAGTCGATCACCGACGCCGCCTTCCAGCACATGCTCGGCTATATTAAGCCCGGTATGACTGAGAAACAGGTCCGCAACGAGCTCGAGAACTTTATGTTCGCTAACGGTGCCGATAGCCTGGCCTTTGGCTCCATCGTCGCGAGCGGTCCCAACACCGCCAACCCGCATGCCGTCCCGAGCGACCGCGTGATCGAGAAGGGCGACTTCGTTCTCATGGATTATGGCGCGGGCTACTGCGACTATCGCTCCGATATGACGCGTACCGTCGTGATGGGCGAGCCCACGCAAGAACAGCTCGACCTGTACGCGCTCGTGCGCCGTACGCACGAGGAATGCGTCGCCGCCATCCATCCGGGCGTCGAGGGCAACGACATTTTCAAGCTTTCCAAGAAGATCATCGGCGATGCCGGCTATGGTGATTACTACAACCATGGTCTGGGCCACGGCGTGGGCATTGACATCCACGAGCTGCCCAACTTCAACCGCAGCAAGAATATCATCGAGGTCGGCTCGGTTATCACCATGGAGCCCGGCGTCTACCTGCCCGGCGTGGGCGGCGTGCGTCTGGAGGACTACGGCGTGGTCACCGAGAACGGCTACGAGCCCTTCACCAAGACGCCGCATGACCTTCACGTCATCGATTGCTAGCTCATTTCGATAGATTTTTGGGGCGGGACGTCCGGATCGATTCGGACGCCCCGCGTTCTCTTTTTATGCGCTCGCTGCAGGCGCCGTCTGCAAGTGTATAATTTCGGTCGTATGTAATTTGGACGCCTGTGCGTTCTGCCCATAAGAAGAAAGGTCGCTATGCCTACCATTTCTACCGCCGACTTCAAGAACGGCCTCGGTCTCCGTATTAAGGACAAGGTTTATACCATCGTCGAGTTCCAGCACGTCAAGCCGGGCAAGGGTGGTGCTTTTGTGCGCTACAAGACTCGCGATATCAAGAGCGGTCGTGTCGTTGAGAACACCTGCAACGCCGGCACCAAGTTCGAGAGCGTCATGCTCACCACCCGTGAGTTCCAGTACCTCTACAACGACGGCACCGACTACATCTTCATGGACAACGAGTCCTACGAGCAGGTTCCCGTTCCCGAGGACATGGTGGGCGAGAACTCCAAGTGGCTGCGTGAGAACGACATCTGCCAGCTGCTCTTCGCCGACGACGAGCTAATGGGCGTGACCCCGCCGATGTTCATCGAGACCACCATCGTCCAGACCGACCCGGGCTTTAAGGGCGACACCGTCCAGGGTTCCACCAAGCCGGCCACGATCGACACCGGCGCTGTCATCCAGGTCCCCATGTACCTCAACGAGGGCGAGGTCATTAAGGTTGACACCCGCGACGGCAAGTTCGTCTCCCGCGTCTAGCAACCAACTCTTCTAGGAGGACTCATGCCCCAGGAAATCAAGATTGACGGCATCGGCATTTCACCCGATGTTCTGACCGCCATCGTCTCGCGCGCCGTGTCGGATGTCGAGGGCATCGCCTCCGTTGGCGTCAAGGACCTTGCCACCAACCTTGTCTCCATGATGCTCTCGTCCAAGGCCCCGGCTTCCGAGCCGGCGGTCGAGGCCGAGGTCGTCGGCGACAAGCTCGTACTCACCGTGCGTGTCGTGGTGTTCTTTGGCTATCCGTTCAAGAAACTCGCCGAGGCCGTTCGCGTCGCCGTGGTCACCGCCATCGATGCCCAGGTGGGCGTTGAGGTCGAGCGCGTTGACGTTTGCATCGACGGCCTCGTTTTCCCCAAGGAGTAACCTTTGAGCCTTAAGGTTTATCGCGGGCGCACGCTTGCCCGCAGTCAGGCGCTGCAGCTGCTGTTCCAGGCCGAGGCCACGGACAGCCCGCTCGAGCGCGTTCTCGAGGGCGATTTCCTGATCTCGAAGGGTCCCCTCGACCCCTATGCGCTGGAGCTGTGCCGCGGTGCTTACGAGCATATCGACCGCATCGACTGCGCTCTGCGCGCCGTCGCCAAGAACTGGGATCTTATGCGCATGCCCGGCGCCGACCGCAATCTGCTGCGTATCGCCGTCTATGAGATGCGTTTCCTCACCGACGAGGAGGTCTCGGACGCCATCGTGATCAACGAGGCCGTCGAGCTCGCCAAGGCCTATGGCACCGACCAGTCCGCGTCGTTCGTCAACGGCGTGCTGGGCAAGATCGCTCGCAGCGAGGAGCTGCCGGGCGAGGACTTGTACCAAGAGCTGCTCGCCGAGGATCGCGCTCGCGAGGAGGCCCAGACTGCCGAGGCTGCCGCTAAAGTTGCGGTTGCCCAGGCTGAGGCTGGTGTGCTGGCCGAGGGCGCGGACGCCGCCGAGACTGATGTCGACTCCGTCGAGGAGTAGCCATGCCAGAGGGTTCCGTCCGCAACTTTGATGAGATTTCGGACCGTCTGGACCAGATCATCGCTACCGTTCGCTCCAAGGATACGTCCTTGGAGCGTTCGCTCGATCTGTTTGACGAGGCGATTGAGCTGGGCTCCCGCGCGGTCGATATGGTCGACAAGTTTGAGCTGACGCCGCGTGAGGCCGACAAGCTCGAGCAGGAATACGATGAGGATGCGGCAAACGAATCCCAGGATAGCTAGGCCGCATCTCCGGATACGAATGGTTGATGGCATTCATGAAACGCGTGCGTCTTGATGACGAACTGATTTCACAGGGCATCTGCGCCGATCGCGCGGATGCCCTTCGCACTCTTATGGCCGGCTTGGTCTCGAGCGGCGGCGAGCGCTTGACTTCGCCGGGGCTTAAGGTGACCCCGGGTCTGCCGCTGCACGTGAAGGGGCGCATTCCCTATGTTGGCCGCGGCGGTCTTAAGCTCGAAGGCGCGCTTGATGCGTTTGGCATCAATCCGACGGGCCTTAGCTGTCTGGATGTGGGCTGCTCTACCGGCGGCTTTACCGATTGCCTGCTCAAGCGCGGAGCTGCGACCGTTATCTCGGTGGACGTGGGTCGCGCACAGTTCGATTGGTCGTTGCGTCAGGACGATCGCGTGACGCTGCATGAGCGCACCAACGTGACGCAGCTGCCTGAGCTTGGCTATGCCGGCGCCATCGACCTGGCTGTTTGTGATGTCTCGTTTACCAGCATCGCGAACATTATCGATGCGGTGCTGGCGTGCCTGAAGCCTTCGGGTTCGTTCTGCACGCTCGTAAAGCCCCAGTTTGAGGCGCCGGCTGCGCTGGTGGGCGAGGGCGGTATCGTGACCGACCCCGCCGTCCGCCGCGATACGCTCGTGGCGGCGATTGAGCTTTTTGCCGCCAAGGGCCTGTTCCCGCTTGACGTGTGCGTGTCGCCCATCCATGGCGCTAAGGGCAACGTTGAGTTTTTCTTGTACGGCACAAGGTTTGTCCCCGGGGAGCGCGCCGACGATGAGCTGCAATCCCAGGTATCGGCTTTGAGCGAGAAAGCTGCAACGCTATGAAGGTCTTTCTGGTTCCCAATTACTACAAGCAAGAGGCGGTCGAGAGCGGCCTGATGCTCGAGCTTTGGCTTTCGCGCCAAGGCTACGAGGTCGCATGGGCGGCCGATCAGCGATCGAAGATTCAAAGCACGCCTGATATTGACGGCTCAGATCTGGTCATTACACTCGGCGGCGACGGTACGTTGCTGCGCGCTGCCCGCATCCTCAACCATCGCGAGATTCCTATCCTTGGTCTTTCCTATGGTCACCTGGGCTTTTTAACTGCTGCGAGCCCCGAGGAGCGCGACATTCTGCAGGTCGTGAGCGATGCTCTGTCCGGCGAGCTCCACGTGAGCCGCCGCGCCACCATCGCCGCGGATATCGTGTCCGTGCGCGAAGACGGCACGAAGGATGTCGTGCGCACGTTTGCCCTCAACGATATGGCACTTACGCGCGGCCCCCTGTCCGATATGGTTGAGTTTGACATCACGGTGTCCGGCCATCATATTGATCGCCTGCGCGGCGATGGTGTGGTCGTATCGACGGCGACCGGCTCCACCGGCTACGCGCTTTCCGCCGGCGGTCCCATTGTCAGCCCCGATTACACGGGTATGGTCTGTGTGCCCATCGCCCCGCATACCATTCAGGCTCGCGCTTTTTTGACCTCGCCGAGTGATGTAGTCGAGATCTTTATGTCCGATGATCGCCCGAGTGTGCCGGCCATTGCCATCGACGGACAGTTTATTACCTGCGATGGCACGGTCGAGAGCGTGGCCGTGCGCCGTGGTCCCGGCGACGTGCTGCTGCTCGATTACGGTCCCGAGAGCTTCTATAACTCGGTGAGCCGCGTGTTCTATGGAGTGCGCCATGATCGATGAGCTGCAGGTTTCCAACATCGCGCTCATTCGCGAGGCGACGTTGGTTCCGAGTGCGGGCCTAACGGTTTTGACCGGCGAGACCGGCGCCGGCAAGACCGCGCTGCTCTCGGCCCTCAAGCTTATTTTGGGCGAGCGCGCGGATTCGTCGACGGTGCGCGAGGGCGAGGCGCTGGCGAGCGTCGAGGCGCGCCTGTTCGACGGTCCGCACGACACGGAGGGGTTCACCGTACAGCGTAGCCTTTCTGCCGAGGGCCGCAGCCGCGTGAAGATTGACGGTCGCATTGCCAGCGTGCGCGAGCTTTCCGAGCGCGTCGGCGTGATGATGGATCTGTGCGGCCAGCATGAACATCAGCGCCTGCTCGATCCGGCACATCATGTTGCCATGGTCGATGCCTGGGCTGGTCGCTCTGCGCTCGAGGCGCTGGAAAAGTACCGTGTCTGCTTTAAGGCGTCGCGTGCGGCTGCCAAGGAGGTCCGTCGCGTAGAGGAGGCGTCGCGAGCGCAGGGGAGTCGCGTCGAGGAGGCGCGCTTCGCCCTGGAGCGTATCGCCGAGGTTGACCCCAAGCCGGGTGAGTATGAGGAGCTCGAGGAGCTGCTGCCGCGCTCCGAGCATGCCGAGGTGCTGGTGGCGACGGCCAACGATGCCCATGCATCGCTTACTTCCGAAGGGGGAGCGCTCGATGCCGTGAACGGCGCCGTGGCAGAACTGTCGCGCATGGCTACCGTCGATCGCAAACTGGGTGACATCGCCGACGCACTTTCGGATGCCTGCATCTCACTCGAGGATTGCGCCAACGAGCTGCGTGCTTATCGCGATGGCGTTGCGTTCGATCCTCGCGAGCTCGCTCGCATGCGCGAGCGGTATTCCGACCTTAAGGGACTTCTGCGGCAGTGGGGTCCCACCATGGACGATGTATTTGCCATGCGTGACCGCTCGTGGGAGTTGTTATCGCTGGTGGACGATGGTGACGAGCAGATTAGGAAGGCACGCGAGGCACTCGGCGCGGCGGAGCACGAACTGTTCGCCGCTGCCAAGGCGCTTAAGCGCGCACGCAATACGGCAGCCCCGCGTTTTTGTCACGAGGTGTGTCGTCAGATGGCACGCCTCGAGATGGGCGGCGCTGAGCTGATCTGGGAGTCGCGTGATCTTCCGCGTGCCGAGTGGACGCCGGCGGGGCCTTCGAGCTACGAGCTTCTGTATCGCAGCGGCGCCGGATTGACGCCGCGCCCTCTGCGCCGCATTGCCTCGGGCGGCGAGCTGAGCCGCGTGATGCTGGCGAGCAAGGTGGTCTTGGGTAATGCTGACGGCGTCGACACACTGGTATTTGACGAGGTCGATGCCGGTGTCGGCGGCTCCACGGCTCGCGCTCTTGCTGGTGTGCTGGCCGATCTTGCCGCTACGCATCAAGTGATTGTCGTAACCCACTTGGCGCAAGTCGCCGTCATGGCCGACAAGCATTATGTTGTCAGCAAGGAGCCGGGCGATGTTCCCCAGACGCATTTGGACGAGGTAACCGGCGAAGCGCGTACCGCCGAGATCGCCCGCATGCTCAGCGGCGATCAGTCCGAGGCAAGCTTGGCCCACGCAAAGCAGATGCTCGAAGAAGCTCGAGACTAGAACGAACTAGCGACGTTGGCAGGACAAAATATCAGTAATTGTTGTCCTGCCACTCGTTTGTCTGGCCTGTTCGCCACGAAACGGGTCCATCTACTACGTTTGGTAGGGCATCGGCGACCATATCAACAATTGAAAAAAGAAAACCGCAGGTAGAACGCCTGCGGTTTTCTCGATTTTGGGTGTATGGTTGGCGCCTGCGGTTAAAACGTAGTAGATGGGCGTGTTTCGTGACGAGAGGCGTCTATCGGCTCCCCAATTTACCTACTCAACGACCTTGTCCGGCTGGATGAGCTCCTCGTAGTAGCTGATATGTTCGCGAGCGTCTTCAATCTCGGGCAGCAGGAAGTTGTAGATAACTTCGATGATCATCGTGGCGCTGATCTTGGAGAACGCAAAGTCACCCGTCGTCAGCAGCGCCTCGTGGTTGACGGTATTAAAAGTGTAGTCTGCCAGGCGCGCGAGTGGAGACTTGCTGTCGCTGCTGATGACGACTACGGTGGCACCGCAGTCGCGAGCTGCTTTTGCCATGCGATTCAGTCGGCGCGATTTGCCGGAGTTTGAGATGAGCACGATGACGTCACCGGGGCGCAACGTGAGTGCAAAGCCGATTGATGTCTCGCTAATGGTGCTCGCCATGCAGCGCAGGCCCAGCTGCGAAAACTTAAACGTCGCATCGAGCGCGACTGCGTTCGTATTGCCCACAGCCGCAAACTCAATAACCCCTGCATACTTAAGGGCATGTACAACAGCCGCCAGCGTATCGTGGTCGATCCCGTCGATGGTCGCATTAAGCTCGCTCACCTTTGCAGCCAGGATGTTCTTAAGGCTCTGCTCCATGTTGTCGAGCGAGACTTCGTCAGTCAGGCCCTCGTTGCGCTGACTCTCCAAGTCGCGCGCCAACGAAAACTGAAAGCTGCGGAAGCTGCCAAAGCCCAGCTTGCGGCAGAAGCGCGAAACCGTCGCCTCGGACGTGGCGGCGGCTCGTGAGAGCTGGGCGGCCGTCAGGCGCGGCGCCTCGGACTGGTGCTCCAATATATAGTCGACAATGCGCTGCTCGGACTCGCTGTATCCCTGGTGGGTACTAATGAGGGAAAGTGCGCTCTTGCTACTATCGGTCATGGATGGCTCCTGGTTGGCATGAAAAATGGACTCGTTTGTAATGTCATAGTATAGGGGGATTTTCAATTACAAGATACACCTTGCCGTTTCAAGTGTTGATGGTAAACTTTCATTTACCGTTTACGGTTATGAAAGAACCTTTCACCGGAGAATTGCGCCTTGTCTCTTCTCACGCGGACGGTAGGTTGGTATCTTTCAGTTGTGGAAAAGCGCGCAAGGACGCGCGTGTAGGGGAGCGCCTGCGGGCGCAGTACTCAAGAAGGAGGGACACATGGCTAAGTTTGACATCATCGCCGCCACCGGTTGCCCGACCGGTATCGCGCACACCTTCATGGCGAAGGAGGCGCTAGAGAAGGCAGCTGCCGAGCGCGGTCTGACCATTAAGGTCGAGACCCATGGCCAGGTCGGTGTCGAGAACGAGCTCACCAAGAGCGAGATCGCTGGCGCCAAGGCCGTTGTCGTCGCAGCCGATAAGGATGTCCAGGCTGAGCGTTTCGCCGGCAAGCCCATGGTTTCCGTTGGTGTTTCCAAGGCCCTGTCTGTTGAGGCCGCCGGTAAGCTGATTGACCGCGCGCTCGCCGCCAAGAGCGACGGCACGGTTGCAGCCGCTGCCGATGTCGAGGACGAGGTCGAGGAGAAGGAGTCTATCGGCCACGTCATCTATAAGCACCTTATGAACGGCGTCAGCCATATGCTGGTCTTCGTCGTTGCCGGTGGTGTTCTGACCGCCGTCTCGTTCCTGTGGGGCATTACGTCTTTCGATTCGACTGCGTCTGACTACAACAGCTTTGCTGCGATGCTCAAGATCATCGGCGGCATCGCCATGAACCTCATGGTTCCGGTGCTTTCCGCCTACATCGCCGAATCCATCGGCAAGCGTCCTGCGCTCGTCCCCGGTTTTGTTGCCGGTATGATCGCCATCCAGGGCCTGCCTGTTAACGCCGAGACCGGTATGATCGACGCCGGTGGCGCCGGCGTGGGTTTCGGCTTCCTGGGCGGCATCGTCGGCGGCTTCCTCGCCGGCTATGTCATCCTGCTGCTCGAGAAGGTCTTTGCCGGTCTGCCCAAGAACCTGGACGGCCTCAAGGCCATCTTCCTGTACCCGCTGTTCTCGACGGCTATCGTCGGCCTGGTCATGCTCGGTATTTCCGGCCCCATGGCTGCCATCAACACCGCCATGATGGACTTCCTCAAGGGCCTGTCCGCCTCTGGCGCCGTTGTCCTGGGTCTTGCCATCGGCTGCATGTGCGCCTTTGACATGGGTGGCCCGGTCAACAAGGCTGCTTACGTCACCGGTACCGCTATGCTCACCGAGGCACTGGCTGCTGGCGTTGGCACCGATACCTACAACTTCGGCACCAACTTCATGGCTGCCGTCTCCGCCGCTTGCATCGTTCCGCCGCTGATCACCACCTTCGCCGTCGTTGTCGGCAAGAAGTACTTCAGCCAGGAGGATCACGACGCCGGTATCGTCAACCTCATCCTTGGTTGCACCCACATCACCGAGGGCGCCATTCCGTTCATGACCAAGAACATCTGGCCCGTCATGCCCATCATGATGCTCGGTTCCTCTATCGCTTCGATCCTGACCATTATGTTCAACGTTCACGACCCGGCGCCTCACGGTGGCTTCCTGGTCCTGCCCGTTGTCGAGAACGGTCCGCTGTGGGTCCTCGCGATCCTCATCGGCGCTGTGGTCGGTGGCATCCTGTTCGTGGCCTTCAAGAAGTACGACTTCGAGAAGAACCAGAAGGCCGCTCCTGCAGCCAAGCCGGTTGAGGCTCCCAAGGCCGCTGCCGTCGAGGCCCCCAAGGCCGAGGCTGCCGACTTCGTGAAGGTCGAGAATGTCTTTGTCGCCGAGGACTTCGCTTCTCGTGACGAGGCTCTGAGCTTCGTTTCCAACCAGGCCGTCAAGGCCGGTATCGCCAGCGACGCCGACGCCGTCATGAACGCCTTCCTGGCCCGCGAGGCCGAGGGCACCACGGGCATGATGGAGGGCTTCGCCATCCCGCATGCCAAGTCCGACGCCATTACCGAGGCTGCCGTCATCGTCGTCAAGGACGAGTCCGGCGTGACCGGTTGGGACACCATGGACGGCGCTCCCGTCAACGTGGCTATCGCCCTGCTCATCCCCGGTGCCCAGGCCGGCACTACGCACCTCAAAATCCTGTCCAAGGTCGCCGAGGCGCTCATGGACGAGGACTTCCGTGCCACAGTCAAGGGTTCCACCGACGCCGCCGAGATCGCCAAGACGATCAACGCCCGCCTGGTCTAATCCCGCAGTTCGCGAATTACATCGCCCCCTGTAACAAAGGCGAGGACTCCCTACGGGTCCTCGCCTTTTTTCATACCACCCGGCACTCAGGGACGTTCCTTTCCTGCCGGCACCCCGGGACACTCCTTAGTCCCCGACAGGGCATAAATAACCCTCATCGACTGAATCACCCACGCGAACAATAATTCAGCCAGAATTCCTTTTGCACGATATTTCTTGGACGGAAGCATGTTCCCGCAGCTCGCCTGCCGGGCGGGGCGGTTAAGTTTGTCGCGAGTTCCGCACGCAAAGGAAAGCACTTAATGTGCTTTCCGTCTTGCGCAGGACTGTAGAGCAGCAAACTTAACCGCCCCGCCCGGCAGGCGAGCGGACAGCGAACGACATCTGTCCAACAATTCGTGCGAAACACAATGAAAAACCGTTTGATGTGAGTTAATATAAACAACGTCGTGAATCTGACTCCTGCCACATGCATGACAGGGGTTAAACACAAAAAAGGAGTCAACTATGGTTTCTGAGAAGGCTACCCTCGTTAATCCTCAGGGTCTGCACATGCGTCCGGCTGGTCTGTTCGCCTCCACCATGGGCAAGTACGCCTGTGACGTGACGGTCGTCACCCCCGAGAAGGAGGTCAACGGCAAGTCCCCGATGGCCCTCATGGCTGCTGGTATCCCCTGCGGTACCGAGGTCGAGGTCAAGTGCGACGGCGCCGACGAGGCCGAGGCTCTGGCTGCTGCCATCGAGCTCATCAAGAGCGGTCTTGGCGAGTAGAACTCAAACGGGTCGCATGTTGAACAACTAAGTTCATATTTGGGGGCGCAGTGACCTGTTGTAAGGTAGCTGCGCTCTTTTGTCATGGATATGGCAAAACGCTTTATCACATGACACGGAGAGAGGAATGGGAATGTATCAGGGAGTCAACGCTTCCGAGGGCATCGGTATCGGCACCGTCATGGTCGCCGTCGATCCCGACTTGACGTTTGAGCCGCACGAGGTTGCTGATTCGGCAGCAGAGAAGGAGCGCTATCAGTCCGCTCTTTCGGTCTTCTGCGAGAAGACCCAGGCTCAGGCCGACCACATGAAGGAGACGGTGGGCGAGGCCGAGGCCGAGATCATGAGCGGACACATTGTCCTGGCTCAGGACCCGGGCATGACCGACGCCATCAACGCCGCCATTGACGGCGGCACCTGCGCCGAGCAGGCGCTCATGGACACCTCGACCATGTTCGAGAACATGTTCCTGTCCATGGACGACGAGATGTTCCGTCTGCGCGCGGCCGACATCGCCGACATCCGCACCGGTATTCTGGCCGAGCTGCTGGGCAAGGAGGTCGTCGACCTCTCCGTCCTGCCCGAGAATACCGTCGTTGTCGTGCACGACCTCACGCCGTCCATGACCGCCACGATCGATAAGGCCCACGTTGCCGGTATCGTCACCGAGACCGGTGGCCGCACGTCGCACTCCGCGATCATTGCGCGCGCCCTCGAGATCCCGGCTGTCCTTTCGGTTTCCAACAGCTGCACCGCGTTGCGCAACGGTATGACCGTTGTCGTCGACGGTGGCAAGGGTATCGTCGAGGCCGATCCCGACGAGGAGACGCTCGCTGCCTACACCGCCAAGGCCGAGGCCTTCGCTGCCGAGAAGGCAGCCCTCGAGGCCTTCCGTGGCAAGCCGTCCGTGACTGCCGATGGCATCAAGAAGATCATCGCCTGCAACATCGGTAACCCCGATGACGTGCCCAACGCGCTCGATCACGACGCCGAGGCTATCGGTCTGTTCCGCTCCGAGTTCCTGTTCATGGACTCTGCTGAGCTTCCTTCCGAGGAGGAGCAGTTCAACGCCTATCGTAAGGTCGCCAGCGCGCTCAAGGGTGCTCCGGTCATCATCCGCACGCTCGATGTGGGCGGCGACAAGGAGATTCCGTATCTGCACATGGTCAAGGAAGAGAACCCCTTCATGGGCTTCCGCGCCGTGCGTTACTGCCTGGCCAATCCCGACCAGTACAAGGTTCAGCTCCGCGCCCTGCTGCGCGCCAGCGCCTTTGGTGACGTCAAGATCATGATCCCGCTCGTCACCTGCGTCGAGGAGGTCGTGGCCGTCAAGGAGCTCGTCGAGCAGTGCAAGGCCGAGCTGACCGAAGAGGGTCGCAAGTTCAACGAGAACATCGAGGTCGGCATTATGGTCGAGACGCCTGCCGCCTCGCTGCTCGCTGACCGTCTGGCCGAGGTCGCCGACTTCTTCTCTATCGGCACCAACGACCTCATCGGCTACACCATGTGCGCCGACCGTGGCAACGACACCATCTCCAACCTGTACCAGGTGTACTATCCCGCCGTGCTCCGCTCGCTCAAGAACATCATCGAGAGCGGCGTGAAGGCCGGTATCATGGTCGGCATGTGCGGCGAGGCCGCTGCCGATCCGCTGCTTGAGCCGCTGCTGATCAGCTGGGGCCTGGAGGAGTTCTCGATGAGCGCTCCGTCCATCCTGCGCGCCCGCAAGACCATCAGCCAGTGGACCAAGGCCGAGTGTGACGAGCTCGCCGAGAAGGCACTCGCCTGCAACACTGCCGCCGAGGTCAAGGCGCTGCTCGAGTCTGCTGCTCGCTAATTTGGTATCAGAGGTAACCGCGTGGTTGGAATGGGCCAATCACGCGGCCCTCACATATACAGGGGGTACTGTAAATGTTCTACACGCTAACCGCTAACCCGGCTGTCGACATGACGGTTTCGAGCTCTCCGCTCGAGCCCGATGAGAACGTCCGCACCGGCTCGGCCAGCTACACGGCTAACGGCAAGGGCCTCGACGTGTCCTTCGCCTTCAAGAAGATGGGCGTCGACACCGTCGCGCTCGGCTTCTTCGCTGGCTTCACGGGCAAGTTTATCGTCGAGGAGGTCATGAACCTGGGTTGCCTGTGCCGCCCGGTCTGGACCGACGGCATCACGCGTATCAACACCTACGTCAACGATGGCCAGCACGAGTACGGCATCCTCAACCCCGGTGCTCCTATTACGCCGCAGCACCAGGAGGAGCTCTACAACATCCTGGACACCGCGGGCGATCTTGAGTGCCTGATCGTCTCTGGCTCCGTGCCTCCCAAAGCTACGCCCGACTTCCTGGCTCAGGTCATGGAGCACGCTCAGGCCCGTGGCGCCGATGTCGTCCTGGACCTGTCCTCCGACAAGCTCAAGGAGCTCGCTCACAAGAAGCCGCTGCTCATCAAGCCGAACCATCACGAGATGAAGGCTATCTTCGGCGTGCCGGTCGACACCGACGACGAGGTCCGCGTTGCCATGAAGCTGGCTCACGAGGCCGGCGTCCAGAACGTGCTGCTCACCCGTGGTAGCCGCGGTGACGCTTACTTCTCCAACGGCGAGGACATCTGGTATGCCAAGCGTGAGTTCAACATCAAGCTTGTCTCTTCCGTCTGCGCCGGCGACTGCACCCTCGCTGCGTTCCTGCACAAGTGGTACAGGGATCGCGACAACGTCGAGGAGGCCATGAAGCTCGCTATGGCCACCGGCGCCAACGTTGCTGAGTCCGTCGGCATCGGCGACTTCGGTCACGTTGACGAGTACAGCAAGCGGGTTGCTGTCCGCAAGCTCGATCGTCAGTAATCGAAACGCGACATATTCGTGCGCATGCGGCGCCCCGGTTTCGGCTGGGGCGCCTTTTTGTTCCGCCACGGGGGAGAGGAGTCCTTCCGTACTTCATCGCTTCCACACCGTTCACCGAGTTGTCCTAGCCTTTTACCGATGCGTGGAATATACTTTCATTAACACGTTGCCTTGTGAAAGGAACATTCATGATTTACACGCTCACTGCAAATCCCGCCATTGACTACAACATCACCTGCGACGGTCTTGCTGCCAACACCGTCACGCGTACCCGCAACGCCGTCTACACGCCCAACGGCAAGGGCCTCAACGTCTCGTTTACGCTCGACCACTACGGCGTCGACACCACGATCCTGGGCTTTTTCGCCGGTTTCTCGGGCGAGTTTATCGTTAAGGGCGCCGAGGCCCTGGGCGTGCCCGTCAAGCCCGTGTGGACCGACGGCATCACGCGCGTCAATGTGTTCCTCAACGCCGGCCCCGACACCGAGTACAACATGGTCAACGCCGGTGCCGCTATCAACGAGGCCAACGAGCAGGAGATGTTTGAGCTTATCGATTCGCTCGATGACATGACCTGCCTGGTTATCAGCGGCTCGCTGCCCCCCAACACCTCCGAGGGCTTCCTGGCAGAGGTCCTGCATCGCGTGAAGGCGAAGGGCGCCGAGTTCGTGCTCGATATCTCGAGCCATCAGCTGGCCGACCTCATTGCTATGGAGCCGTTGCTCATTAAGCCCAACGACGACGAGCTGCTCGACATCTTTGGCATTAAGGTGAGCGGTGGCGACGACGAGTCCGTCAAGGGCGCCATGGCCGAGCTGCACGCCAAGGGCGCTAAGAATGTACTGCTGACGCTCGGCGGCGACGGCGCGTACTTCTCCAACGGCGAGCACATCTGGTTTGCCAACCGCACCTTCGACGTCAAGCTGCTGTCGACCGTCTGCGCGGGCGACTCCTCGCTGGCCGCCTTCCTTTCCGTGTGGCACGACGCCCCCGAGCGCGTCGAGGATGCCCTGCGCCTCTCGATGGCCACCGGCGCCAACGTGGTCGAGTGCCCGGGTCTGGGCGATTTTGCCAAGGTCGATGAGTATCAGAAGGGTATTGCAATCCGTCAGGTTTGCTAGTTCCGGCACCTTGCCTGAATAGTTCAATTATTTCGCATCCGTCTTAGACCAGGACGGATGCGTTTTTGTTTATCGGACTTGCGTGTGCAGTGGAGGCTGTTTCTTGCTAGACTTCTTGCAGACGCAATCGATAGCCAATTTGATAGTCGCAGGAGGCCATAGGCATGTGCAATGTTTCGCTCAACGGTACGCAGCCGACCGATGCCTCTATCCGTGTCCTGCGTGCGCTTGAGGCAGCAGGTCTTGAGGCTTGGTACGTGGGCGGTTGGGTACGTGATGCCCTTATGGGACGCCCCAGCCACGATGTTGACATGTGCTGCAGCGGCCTGTGGCAGGAGTCCAAAGAGGCGCTCGAAGCGGCTGATATTGCCGTGGTTGAGTCGGGCATAAAATTTGGCGGCATCACGGCTATTTGCGATGATGAGCGCATTGAGGTCACCACCTACCGCCTAGACGGCTTTTACACCGACGGCCGCCATCCCCAGAGTGTGGAGCGTGCGGCGTCGCTTGAGGACGATCTGGCGCGTCGTGACTTTACCGTTAACGCTATGGCCTGGCATCCCGAGCGTGGTCTTGTCGACCGCTACGATGGTCAGGGCGACCTAGACCGCAAGCTCATCCGCGCCGTTGGAGATCCCAAGCGTCGTTTTAACGAGGACGCGCTTCGCATGCTGCGCGCGGTGCGTTTTGCCTGCCGTCTGGATTTTATGATCGAGCCTAAGACTAAACAGGCGCTTGCCGAGTGCGCGCCGCTGCTCGATGCTGTGGCGCGCGAGCGCGTGGGCATTGAGCTCGAGGGTATCCTTTCGACCGGCCATGGGGGAGACGCGATGCTGCGCTACCCCGAGCTTGTTTGCGCCGCCGTGCCCGAGCTCGCGTCCGCTCGCGGGTTTGATCAACGCAGCGTCTATCATGCGTTTAACGTCTACGAGCATATCGCCCGCGTGCTGACGGTGGCAGGGGAGCTGGCGCTGTGCGACGGCGTCGCGCCCTCGTCGAGCCTTATGTGGGCGGCGTTTTTGCACGACGTTTCCAAACCCGAGTGCTTTACGGTCGATCACGACGGCAGCGGCCACTTCTACGGTCATCCCGAGCTCGGCGCCAAGAAGGCGCGTGTCATCATGGATCGCCTGGCGCTCTCGCACGATTTGGTGCGCGATGTGTGCCTGCTGATCAAATACCATGACAAGCCGCTACGCCCCGAGCGTTCCTGCCTGCTCAATATGATGCGCGCGCTTTCGGGCGAGGGTGTCGATACGCCGCGTCTGATGGACGAGCTCATGGACCTTAAGCGTGCCGACACGCTCGGCAAGGCGCCCTCGTGCTTCTATTACGTCGAGACGATCGAGGAGATGCGTACGCTCGCCCACGATCTGCTGCAGGCGGGGGAGCCCTATACACGCAAGATGCTTGCCATCAATGGTGGCGACCTGATCCGCGCCGGCGTCAAGCCGGGGCCGGAGCTGGGACAGCTTCTCAACGCCGCCCTCGACGCCGTGATCGAGGACAACATCCCCAACAACCGCGAAGCCCTCCTGGCTCATCTCAACTTGAACTAGCTAACCAGTTGACCTGCGCGTTCCATAACCTGCCGACAATTTTTTCGGCAATTTGGAATTTCTTCTTGCGCTGATGTTTTTTGTACCGTAATATATTTCCTCGCAGCACGGCAGTGCAGATGTCATGTGGCCCGTTCGTCTAGCGGTTTAGGACGCCGCCCTCTCAAGGCGGAGATCACCAGTTCGAATCTGGTACGGGCTACCACTTCTTTTCTGCTGAGGCTTATGGCCCGTTCGTCTAGCGGTTTAGGACGCCGCCCTCTCAAGGCGGAGATCACC
>DXMD01000024.1:0-26473 GCA_019414385.1 Collinsella sp.
GATGTAGTCGGCCCAGGCGCGGTAGCGCGGCATGCGCTGCTCGGCCAGCTTGTCGATACCGTCGCGGGCGGTGATGGGGCGACCCTTGTGGGCGAGCTCGTCGAGCTTGCGGTTGAGCATCACGATCTGGCTGTTCTGGTGCAGCAGCGGATAGTTTTCGTCGCGCGTGACCACGCCGCCGCCGGTGGAGAGCACCAGGCCGCTACGCTTGGAGATGCCGGCCAGCGTCGTCGTCTCCTGCTCGCGGAAGGCCGCCTCGCCGCGCTCGACGATAAAGTCGGCACAGGGCATGCCAAGGCGTTCCTCGAGGGCGCGGTCCAGATCGATGTGCTCGCGACCCGTCAGTATTGCGATCTGCTCACCTACGCGGGTCTTGCCCGAGCCCGGCATGCCGATCAGCGCGATGTTCTGTTCGCGGCGTGACAAGCGCTCCGTTACGTCCAGGATGCGCTTGCGTTGGGTGACTTGGCCGGTATAGCGCTCGACGGCCTGTGCCGCTTGGGCCACGAGCATCAGTAGGCCGCCGATGCAGGGGATACCGCGGCGCTCGGCCTCGAGCATGAGTCCCGTGCGGGCGGGGTTGTAGACAATGTCGATAACGCCTTCGAGCGCATCGAGTCCTTCGAGCGTGCAGGGCGCGTCGGGGCAGTGGGGGAACATGCCGGCAGGCGTGCAGTTGACGAGCAGGGCGGCGTCGGACTGCTGCGCGATGTTGCCGTAGTTGACCTCGCTCGTGCGGCCCACGGGCACGACTGTGGCGCCCAGATCGCCGAGCACCATACTGGCCGTAGTGCCCGCGCCGCCGGTGGCTCCGAGCACGAGAGCCTTCTTGCCGGCGACCTTAACCCCCAGCTCCTCGACAAGGCACTGAAAGCCGAAGTAGTCGGTATTGTCGCCGCGCAGGCGGCCGTCGGGCAGGCGCGTGATGGTGTTGACGTTTCCCATACGCTCGGCGAGTGGACTCAGCTCGTCCAGGTATTCCATGACGGCGCGCTTGTAGGGGATGGTCACGTTGGTGCCCTCCCATTCGTCACCCGTCATAAAAGCCTGGAGGTCCTCGGGCTCGCGCTCAAAACGCACATACTCGAGCCCCGCGAGCTCCTTGTAGATGGTCGGGGTGTAGCTGTGGCCCAGCACGCGGCCCAGCACGCCGTAGGGGCGGGTTGCGGCGGTATCGGTCATCTAGAGCACCTCCGTGTAGCTGCCAAAGTAGGTGAAGCTCTCACACACGTCGTCGATCGAATCGAGCAGGTCGTCGAGGGCCTTGCTGCCAAAGGGGCAGTCCAGGTCAAAGTAGAACATAAACTCAAAATCGCGCCCGGGGATGGGACGGCTCTCGAGCTTGATGAGGTTGATGTTGAGCGCATAGAAGCGCTCGAGCACGCGGTAGAGGGCGCCCGGCTCATTGGCCGTGGTGATCATGAGCGAGGTACGGTTGGCACCGGGATAGACGCGTGGCTCGCGGCTGATGACGACAAAGCGTGTGTAGTTGTTGTCCGAGTCCTGGATGTTGGACTCCAGCACCTCCAGGCCATAAAGTGTCGCGCAGCTGCGCGATGCGATGGCGGCAACATCGGTGCGCCCGGAGCTGGCGACCATCTCGGCCGACATGGCGGTGTTGGGGTACTTGGTGGCGTGCAGGTCGTGGGACTCGATAAAGCCCGCACACTGGGCAATGGCTTGGCCGTGGCTGTAAACCTCGCGCACGTCGGTGAGTTTGGTGCCGGGTTTGACGAGCAGATTGTGGTCGATCTTGAGGCGCAGCGAGCGCACGATGTGGAAATCGAACTGGGCGAGCAGGTCGTAGACGGCGTTGACTGAGCCGGCGGTGGAGTTCTCGATGGGCAGCACGCCAAACTCGCAGAAGCCGTCGCGCACGGCGCGCATAACGCCCTCGAAGGTCTCGAAAAACGCGATGTCGGGCACGTCGAAGAGTTTGCACGCGGCGATTTGACTGTAAGCGCCCTCGACGCCCTGGCAGGCGACGGTGGCCGTTTGAGGGAAGGGCGTGTCGGAGGCTGCAGCCGTGGCATGGGCCTTTTGCGACACCGTGATGCCCTTGAGCTCGTTGATATAGCGCTGCTGCTCGGCCTTGCTCATGCTCATGAGGAGGCGGAACAGGGTGATGGCTTGGGCCTCGTAGCGCTCGGGTGCGCGGCTGGCGAGGTTGTTGAGCTTGGAGCGCTCACGGGCGGGGTCGAAGACGGCCTTGCCCATCTCGATTTTTGACTTGGCGACTTCGGTGGCAATGTCCATGCGCTCAACAAAGCTGTTGAGGAGCGTGGTGTCGATGCCATCGATGGCCTGGCGGATGTCAGCAAGGTCCATGAAGACCCCTTTCACGTGTTGGGGGATGTTGAGGGGTGGGTAGTTAGCGCTGGGCGGCGTCTTCGAGGAGGGCGTCCCAGATGGCAAGGGCGGCGGCTGCCTCGGCTACGGGGACAGCTCGGGGGACGATGCAGGGATCGTGGCGGCCGTGGACCGAGAGCTCGGCATTTTCCATAGCGTCCATGTCCACCGTCTGCTGCTCGCGGCCAATGGAGGGCGTCGGCTTTACAGCCATGCGCCACATGACGGGCGCGCCGGTCGAAATACCGCCCAGGATGCCGCCGGCGTTGTTGGACTCGACCTCGATCTCGCCGGTCTCGGCATCGATGCGATACGGATCATTGTTCTCGCTGCCGCGCATGGCGGCCACGGCAAAGCCCATGCCAAACTCCACGCCCTTTACGGCGGGAATGCCAAACGCGATCTGCGCGATGCGGTTCTCGATGCCGTCGAACATGGGGTCGCCGATGCCCGCGGGAAGCCCGTAAATGCCGCACTCCACGATGCCGCCGATGCTGTCGAGTTCGTCGCGCGCGGCTAGGATCTCCTCGCGCATGCGGCCGGCTGCGGCGGCGTCAATGCACGGCAGATCGTTCGTAAGGATCGCCTTGCGGTCGGCCTCGCGATAGACCATGTCGTCCATCGGCAGGTCGGAGATGCCGCCGATCTGCGCGACGTGCGCCATCACGTTAATGCCGCGGGCCTCGAGTGCCTGCAGCGCAATGCCGCCGGCAATGCACAGGGGTGCCGTTAGGCGGCCAGAGAAATGCCCACCGCCGGCGACGTCGTGCATGTTGTGATACTTCACGCGCGCCGGAAAATCCGCGTGTCCGGGGCGGGGCTTGCGGCGCAGCTCGGAATAGTCCTTTGAGCGCGTGTTGGTGTTCTCGATAATCGCGGCGATGGGTGCTCCCGTGGTATGTCCATCGACCACACCGGCGATGATGTGGGCGGCGTCGGCCTCGCGGCGTTTGGTCGCGGTCTCGTCGCGACCGGGGGCACGACGGTCAAGGAAGGCCTGCAGCCGCTCCTGGTCAACAGCGATGCCCGCCGGGATGCCATCGAGGGAGCAGCCGATGGCGGGGGAGTGCGACTGGCCGAAGATGCTTAAGTGCAAGACGTTGCCAAAGGTCGAGGACATGCTATTCCTCCTCGAGTGTGACCTTGCCGCCCAGCAGGCGGTAGTGGTCGAAGAAATCGGGATAGGACTTGTTGACGGCCTCGGCGCCGTGGATCACGACCTCGCCGGTGGCGCGGCTCGCGGCGATCGCGGCCATCATGGCGATGCGATGGTCGTTGTGCGAATCGACTTCGCCGCCGGTGAAGGCATCGACACCCTTGATGATGAGGTCATCGCTGGCAATGCGCACCTGCGCGCCCAGCGCGGTGAGCTCGCGGGTGGTCGTGACCAGGCGGTCGGATTCCTTGATGCGCAGACGGGCGCAATCGCGGATAAAGGTGCGGCCCTGCGCCAGCGAGGCTACGGCCGAGATGACGGGCACCAGGTCAGGAATGTCGTGGGCGCTCATCTCAAAGCCGGCGAGCTTGTCGGACTTCACGGTGGCGGCGTTGGTGGAGCGCACGATGCGGGCGCCAAAGCGCGAAAGCGCGGCGAGCACGTTTCGGTCGCCCTGCGCGGAGCTCAGGGATACGCCCTCCACGGTGATGGGGTCGGCGCCGATAGCGCCGGCGCACAGCCAAAAGGCGGCGTTGGACCAGTCGCCCTCGACGGCTACGCTGCCGGGCGTGCGGTACGAGCCGCTGCTCACGCGGAAGTTCGTGACTTCGGGCTGGCCGTCCTTGGCCGGAATACGCTCGACGTTGACCTCGACGCCAAAGGCCTTCATGGCCTGGATCGTCAGGTTGATGTAGGGACGGCTCTCAATGAGGCCGGTTACCTGCACGCAGGAGGGCTGGGCCAGCAGCGGGGCTGCCAGCAGCAGGCCGGAGATATACTGCGAGCTCACGTTGCCCGGAAGCACAAAGGTGCCCGGGCGCATGCGTCCGCTCGTCTTGAGCGGAAAACCGCCCAGACCCTGTAGGTCGCAGCCGGCGGCGATGATCTCGTCCGAGAGCGGGGAGAGCGGGCGGGCGCCCAGGCGGCCCTGGCCTACGAAGGTGGCATCCGCACCCAGCGCGCAGGCGACAGGCAGCATAAAGCGGAGCGTGGATCCACTTTCGCCGCAGTCAAGCGTGCCGCCGGCAAGGGCCTTGAGCAGGCCAAACTCAACACTCTTCATGGTGGGGTGGACCTGGAAGCCGTCCTCGACGGTCTCGATGCGAGCACCCAGGGCCGTAAGGCAACGCACCGTAGCCTCGATGTCGGCGCAGGTGGTATTGCAGGTGACGTGTGTCTCGCCGTTGGCAAGCGCAGCGCAGATGATGAGGCGATGCGCCATCGACTTGGACGCGATGGCGGGAACGGTGCCCTTGAGCGGGGACGGGGTGATGCGGGCTAGCATGCGGAAGCGTCTCCCTTCTGGCCGAGGCCCTCGGCAATTAAATCGTGGAAGGTGGAAAGCGGCGTGCGGTCGATGCTGCAACGGCCAATGCCGTGCGGAATTACCAGGTCAATCGTGTCACCGGCGCGCTTTTTATCGTGCAGTGCTTCGGCAAAGACGGCGTCGGCCGAAAGCTCGCAGCGGGTCTTGAGACCGTGGCGTGCGCAGAGCTCCTCGATGCGGCCCGGCAGCTCGGCGTCGCAGATGCCGTGCAGGGCCGCGGCGCGCGTGATGATGCCCATGCCGATTGAAACGCAGTTGCCGTGTCCGAGCTCAAAGTGCTCGCAGGCCTCGACGGCGTGCCCGGCGCTATGTCCAAAATTGAGGAGCTTACGCTGGTTGGTTTCGCGCTCGTCGGCGACGACCACGGCGCGCTTGATGTCGATATTGCGGGCGATGATGAGCGCTACGCGGGCCACATCGCGGTTGAGCAGCTCCAGCGTGAGCGGGGTCTTCTCCAGTTCGGCGAAAAGCTCCGGGTCGGCGATCACGGCGTGCTTGACGACCTCGCCGCAGCCATCGGCGAACTGCTCGGGCGTGAGGGTGGCCAGGCACCCCACGTCGGCGATAACCACGCTCGGCTGCCAAAAGGCGCCGGCCAGGTTCTTGCCGGCAGCCAGGTCTATGGCGGTCTTGCCGCCCACCGACGAATCCACCATGGCGAGCAGGCTCGTCGGGATCTGCACAAACTTGCAGCCGCGCATGTAGGTGGCGGCCACAAAGCCCGCCATGTCGCCCACGACACCGCCGCCGAGTGCCACGATCACGTCGGAGCGCGAAAGCTCGCGCTCGGCCACAAACTCCAAAATGGCAACGTAGGTCTCAGCGCGCTTATGGGCCTCGCCGGCCTCGAAGGTGCAGATGCTCACCTCGTAGCCTGACGCCTCCAGGCTCTGCTTAACGGGCATCTGGTAGAGCGGGCCCACGTTGGTGTCCGTCACGATGACGGCCTTGGTGCCGCCGGCGGTGGCGCGCACGAGCGGCCCCGCCTGCTCCAGCAAAAACGTGCCAACATGCACCTGGTAGGGGCGTGCAGTGTCGATATCGATGGTAATCGCCATAAGCTTCGGTCCTTTCGACCTGGCGTGATGGGTGGTCTAGTGGGAGGCCTCGTCGTCGAGTGCGCGCTTAATGCGGTCGCCCTCGGCAAGGAGATTCTCCAGATAGCGCTGGTCGCGGTCCTTGAGCGCGCGGCTGTAGGCGCCAAGCGATTCGATCAGATGGTCGATCTCGAAGGCGAGCGCGTCGGCGTCGTCGATCATGAGCTCGGACCACATTTGCGGGTTGAGGTGCGCCACGCGGGTGAGATCGCGGTAGCTACCGGCCGAAAAGCCGTGGTGGACCTGAGCGGTCGGGCTCTTAACATAGGCGTTGGAGACGACGTGCGCGAGCTGGCTCGTAAAGGCGATGACGCGGTCGTGCTCGGCGGCGCTGGTCACGCTGAACTTGCCAAAGCCCAAGGGGCGTACCATCTCGCGCACCTGGCCCAAAAGCTCCAGTTTGAGCGCATCGTCCACCGCGGGCGGTACGAGCACGAGCGGGGCGCCCTGGAACAGGTCGGCGCGGGAGTGCGCATAGCCCGAGTACTGCGTGCCCGCCATGGGGTGCGCGCCCACAAAGTAAAAGCCGTGCTCGCGGGCTAGCTCAAAGGCGCGCTCGCACACGATGCCCTTGACGCCCACCGTGTCGATCACCACGGGGCCCATGATGGCCTCGGTGTCGGTGGCGTCGGCGAGCGCCTGGGCGTGCGCCTCGAGCCACTCGATGCATGCCTCGGGATAGCAGGCAAGGACGATGATGTCGCATTCGCCGAGCGTCTTGTCGTTAAGCTCTCCGGCGACAGTGCCCATGCTGGCGGCCGTCATGACATCGTCATCGGGGTCCCAGGCCAGCACGCGGACGCCCGCCTGCGCATAGCCGCGGGCAAAGCTGCCGCCGATGAGGCCCAGGCCGACGATGCCGGCGCACTTGGGGCCGCCCTGGTTAACGCGCGCGTTTCTCACTGTACCCATGGGCTACTCCATGGTCTCATGGCAGACAACCTCGCGAATGGCTCGGATGCGGCGCATGGTGTCGTCGAACTGATCGGGGGTGAGGGCCTGAGCGCCGTCGGACCATGCGCGGCTGGGCTCGTCGTGGACCTCGATCTCTAGGCCGTTGGCACCGCAGGCGGTCGCGGCGAGCGCCATGGGCTCAACGTAGCGGGTGTAGCCGGTGGCGTGGCTGGGGTCGGCGACGACGGGCAGGTGCGACAGGTGGTGCAGCACCGGCACGGCATTGAGGTCGAAGGTGTTGCGGGTGCGGGTCTCGAAGGTGCGGATGCCGCGCTCGCACAGGATGACGTTGTCGTTGCCCTCGCTCATGATGTACTCGGCGGCCATGAGCAGCTCATCGATCGTGCCGGACATGCCGCGCTTAAGCAAGATCGGAGTCTTGGTCTTGCCGACCTCTTTGAGCAGAGGGAAGTTCTGGGCGTTGCGGGCGCCGATCTGCATGACGTCGATCTTCTTGTCCAGGAAGACCTGCACGTCGCGCGGGTCCATGATCTCGGTGACGATCGGCATGTCGAGCTCGGCAGACGCCTCGCACAGCAGGTCCAGACCGGCGGGGCCCATGCCCTGGTAGGCGTACGGGGAAGTGCGGGGCTTGTAGGCACCGCCGCGCAGCATCGTGGCACCGGCGGCCTTCACGCGGCGGGCGATGCGGATGAGGTTCTCGCCCTCGACGGAGCACGGGCCGGCGATGACCTGGAACTGATCGCCGCCTACATGTACGCCGTGGCCGCAGTCGATGACGGAGTCCTCGGGGTGGAACTTGCGGTTGGCGCGCTTGAACGGCTCGGAAACGCGCTGCACGCGCTCGACGACATCCATGGACTCGAGCAGGAATGGGTCGATCTTGGTCGTATCGCCCACCAGGCCGATGATCGTCTCATTCTCGCCGCGCGAGACATCGGTCTTCAGGCCCTTTTTCTCAATCCAGCTGACGATATGGCTGACGGCCTCGTCGCTGGCGCTCTCTTTTAAAATTGCAATCATGGTGTGCCTCTCACCTCGATGGATAACCCTTGCAAAAACGGCCCGCATCGCGAGCCGTGTACATATGGTGCATGAGAGTTTATACTATCTGACTCGCTTTTGCCTTCTAAAGTGGGCCGTTGAGCCGCGTCTTCCTCGGAATTGCAAAGCTTTTCTTTTATTTTGATAGCCCGTGGTGTACTTGGGTATAATGCCAGACGTTGGCCCTATTAGCTCAGGGGATTAGAGCGTCTGCCTCCGGAGCAGAAGGCCGTTGGTTCGAATCCAACATGGGGCACCATCGAACGTGAGACCGTCCGAACCTCGCATGGTCCGGGCGGTTTTTCTTATACCGACGCGACGTGATGGGACGTGGTATGGCAGCAACGGATATCGAGCGCGGACTCTCGACCGCCGAGGTCGAGGAGCGCATCGCCGCCGGTAAGATCAACCGCAACATGGAGCTCAAGACCAAGTCGGTCAAAGAGCTCATCATCGAGAACCTCTGCACGCTGTTCAATTTGATCAACGTGATCTTGGCGTTCCTGGTCATTTTGACCGGTTCGTTTAAGAATCTGACGTTCCTGTTCGTGGTGTTCCTCAATACCGCTATTGGCGTCATTCAGTCCATGCGTTCCAAGAAGATGGTCGATAAGCTCACGCTGCTGACCTCCAAGAAGGCCATCGCGGTGCGCGACGGCTCCGAGGTGGAGCTCGACCTGGACCAGATCGTGCTCGACGACATCATCCGCCTGGGGCGCGGCGACCAGATCCCCGCTGACGCCGTGGTGGTTTCGGGCGAGGCGCTCGTGAACGAGAGCCTGCTGACGGGCGAGAGCGATCTTATTAAGAAACAGCCCGGTTCCGAGCTCATGAGCGGCAGCTTTATCGACTCGGGTCTGCTGCGCGCCCGCGTGATCCATGTCGGCGCCGACAACTACGTGGCCAAAATTAATAACGAGGCCAAGTACGTCAAAAAGGTCAATTCCGAGATCATGAACGCGCTTAACGCCATCGTGCGCTTTGCGAGCATCATCATGATCCCGCTCGGTTTGGCGTTGTTTGCCTCGAGCGTGAGCGAGCTGTGGGATGCCGCGGGAACCCCAGGCAATAGCGCGCTTTCGTGGTGCTTCTCCGAGCTGTTGGCTGGTCATGTGCCTTCGTCGGCGCTGCTGTCCACGGTGGGCGCCCTGCTGGGCATGATCCCGCAAGGCCTGGTGCTGCTGACCTCGTCGGTGCTCGCCATCGCCACGGTGCGCCTGGCCCGCCGCAAGGTACTCGCGCAGCAGCTCTACTGCATTGAGACGCTCGCGCGCGTCGACGTGCTGTGCCTGGACAAGACGGGCACCATCACGTCGGGCCGCATGGAGGTCGAGGGTACCTATCCGCTGCCGGTCGAGGGTATGGGTGCGGGGGAGGGCGACGCCGCCGTTCCCGTCGATACCACGGTGCTCGATTTTGCGCTGGCTAACGTCGCACGTGCGACCTCGGCCGATGCCAACGAGACCTGTCAGGCGCTGCTCAACTATTACGCCGACCGTCCGGTCGAGGTGTCCGAGCCGCTGTCGGTCATTCCGTTCTCGTCTTCCAAAAAGTGGAGCGGCGCGTCGTTTGCACAGGGCTCATATGTGATGGGTGCGGCGCAGTTTGTGCTCTCTGATCGTGCGTTTGCCCAGGTCGAGAACCGTGTCGCCGAGCTTGCCGATACCTGCCGCGTGCTCGTGGTGGCGCGCGTTGACGGCTTTACGCCCGATGGCGATATGGTGGGCGAGGCCGAGCCCGTGGGCTTTGTGACCATACGCGACGAGATCCGTACCTCGGCGGCCGAGACCATCGGCTACTTTAACGAGCAGGGCGTGACTCTCAACGTGATCAGTGGCGACGACCCGCGTACGGTGTCGTCGATCGCGCGCGTGGTGGGCGTGCCGGGGGCGGACGCTTATGTGGACGCCACGACGCTCGATACGCCGGCCAAGCTCGATGCCGCAGTGGACCGCTACCATGTCTTTGGTCGTGTGACCCCGCAGCAGAAGCGCGAGCTCGTGCAGGCGCTCAAGCGCCGCGAGCACACCGTGGCCATGACAGGCGACGGCGTCAACGACGTGCTGGCGCTCAAGGAGGCCGACTGCTCCGTGGCCATGGCGGCCGGCTCCGATGCCGCGCGTAACGTGGCCGAGATCGTGCTCGTCGACAACGACTTTGCCTCGATGCCCGCCGTGGTGGCCGAGGGCCGTCGCTCCATCAACAACCTGCAGCGTTCGGCTTCGCTGTTCCTGACTAAGACGCTGTTCTCGATGGGCCTGGCGGCGCTGTGCATCGCACTGCCGCCGTACCCTTTCGAGCCGATTCAGATGACGCTCATCAACTTCTTCTGCATTGGCGCGCCGGGCTTTGTGTTGGGCCTGGAGCCCAACAATGCTCGCGTGAAGGGGTCGTTCCTGACGAACGTGCTCAAGCGGGCACTGCCGGCGTCGCTTGCGGTCATTTTGGCCGCGGCGCTCGATATCTTTGTGGCGCGCGTGTTCGGCTTTAACCAGCTCACGCTGTCTACGATGTGCCTACTTACGTCGTGCGCGGCGAGTGTCAGCCTGATCTGGCGTATCTCGCAGCCCCTCACGCCCTTACGTGTGGCGCTCTTTGTGTTTGTAGTTGCCGGCATCCTGACGGGCGTTATCGGATTCCCGAAGCTGCTGTCTATTGCCAACCTGTCGATGGGCCAGATGGTTATCTTGGCTGTCATCGTGGTCATCACCTGCTCGGTGTTCTTTAAGCTCGCCACGATGATGGATTCGCTCAAGCCGCGTCGTCGTCATGCCGCAACTGGTTTTGGCCGCGGTGTGCGCGTCCGCTTGGGTCGCGGTGGCGGCAAGGTGAGCTCGACGGGTTCGACGGCCGAGCGTTTTGCCAAGCGCGTCGCCGCCGACATGGCGCAGCGCCGCGAAGCTCGCACCGTTCGTGAGGCCGAGGCCCGCGCACTCGAGGGCGTGGCCCAGGCCCAGCCCAAGAAAAAGAAGAGTACCGGAGTCAAGCGCTCCCGCGTAACCAAGTCCGCCCAAGGCATCAAAGTCTCGATGCCGAGCAAAAAGAAGAAGTAACTACGCGCCCTGGCGATGTTGAATTGGTGCCTTGCTCCTGTGGGGCCTTGGCGATGTTATGCTCTAACCTCGATTGTTTGAATTGCTTCGAAAAGAGGATGCCGTGATCTGTCCGCATTGCCTTAAGACCATCGAGGACGGCGCCTCGTTCTGCCCCTACTGCAACGCCTATGTGGGTCCGGGCGATGGTCCCGAGCACACCGAGTTCGTGTTCTGTGAGGGCTGCGGTGCCCGTCTTTCTCCGTATGATCGTACGTGCCCCAAATGCGGACGCCCCGCTCCGGGTATCCTCTCCGAGGACGCGGCCGCATCCGACCTGGCAGCGGGCCGCACGGCGGGCTTTCCGCGCCTAACGCAAGAGCAGATCGATACCGAGGTGCCGCATGCGCCGGCCTCTGCCGCTGCGGTGCTTTCGGACGCCGCCGACCCCAATGAGACCTGCGTGCTGCCAGCTTTCGATAAGGATTTCGGTATCCCCAAGGTCGATATTCCCATGCCCGTTTCCCTGCATGACGATGCTCAAAAACCCAAGCGCAAGGTGCACCCCGACGAGGACGCCTATCACAAGCACAAGCGTCATATTCCCAAGCCGCTTATCGTAATCGCGGTCCTTGCCGTCGTTTGCGGCGGTGCCTATTGGTTCGTGACGACCGATCCCATGGGTGTTATGCCCGGCTTCTACGACCAGTTTGGCCAAGCTGCACAGACCACCTTCCCCACGCGCCAAAAGGGCGAGGCCACTGAGGACGATACCAAGCAGGACGATTCTGCGGAGGTGGTCCAGGAAGAAACCGTGCTCACCGATGATCAACTCTATACCAGGCTCGACGGTCTGTATCAGACCATCGTGTCCTACGCTGACGAGGACCAGATCGGCGAGGTCATCGATTCCTTTAACAACGGCTATCTCCGAACGCCGCTGTCCACCCGTCAGGAGCTGTCGCAGAGTGCCTACGCCCTGCGCGACCAGATCAAAAAGACGCAAGATGAGCTCAACAACCTTAAGTACCAGGACGATACGGTCTATGCGGATGACATCGCCCACTTAAAGCAGCTTGCCGAGTGGATGTATGAGCGCGTTGACGTGATCTGCCAGAGCTGGGATATCTCGCTGGCCATTCCCGATGGCGAGTCGATGAGTTCCCACCAAAGCGAGATCCTGGCGCCCATCGCGCAGGGTGGCAACAGCGCGCTGAACCAGTACGATGCCAATGTGGGTTCCTGGAAGCCGCAGCAGCGTTCCTAAAATTAGTTCGCCATAGTCGGCATAACCTACGTGCGCAATTGATGTAAGCCCGTGCTTATTGCTACAATTCGTACAAATATGCTTTAAACGCACGAGGAAGGAACCACATGTTTGGTTTTAAGAAAGAGCTCTACACGCCCGAGTATCAGCTTGCCGGCGACGAGTGCGCTGTAATCGAGACGTCGAAGGGTACCATCAAGGTCAAGTTTGACGGCGAGGGCGCTCCCATTCATGTCGCGAACTTCTGCGAGCTTTCCACGATGGGCTTCTATGATGGCCTTAAGTTCCATCGCTATGTGCCCGGTTTTGTTATCCAGGGCGGCGACCCCAATACCCGCGACATGTCCGGCGCCGACGTCGCTGCCGGTCTTGAGGGCCCCGACGGCATGCCCGGTACCGGTGGCCCCGGCTACTGCATCAAGGGCGAGTTTGCCACCAATCCGCGCAACAGCCATGTCGATGGCGCCCTTGCCATGGCACGCTCCATGGATCCCGATTCCGCGGGTTCGCAGTTCTACTTCTGCCTGGGTGCCCAGCATAACCTCGATTCTGGTTACACCGTCTTTGGTACCACGGTCGAGGGTCTCGATGTGATTTCGCAGCTGCGTGCCGGCGACGAGATCGTCCATGTCGAGATCGTTCACGAGTAAAGGGGACTTCCTTGAATAGCCAGCTGATCCAACAGGGCCGCGCCGCTTACCGCGCGGGTGATTTTTCCGCTGCAGCCCAGATGCTTGGGGCGGCAAAGACTCCCGATGAGATTATGGGCGAGGCCGATCACCTTCGTGGCAACGCCTTGATGCACCTTGGCATGTATGCCGAGGCCGCCGAGGCCTATGCCGCCGCCCTCAACGACGGTACCTACGGCAAGCGCGGCGCGCTGCTCACCAACCGCGGCAAGGCGCTCGCCGCCGTGGGCGACTACACGACGGCCGCTCAGGCTTTCTCTGCCGCTACGCAGGATGCTTCCTATGCCACGCCGTTCAAGGCCTATCTGGGCCTGGGCAATGCGCTGTTCCAGTCGGGCGACTATGCCAACGCGGGAACCGCCTTCCGTCAGGCTGCCATCGACGGCGCCAATCCGGCTCCTGCCGCCGCACTCGGCGAGCTCGGTCGTTGCTTCATTAAGCTCGGCCGTCCGGCGGATGCCGTGGAGACTTATCGCACGGCTATCGACTTTGCCGGCCCCCGCGACGACACGCGTGCGCTCAACGCCGGCATGGGTCAGGCGCTTTCTGCCGCCGGCCGTCCCTCCGACGCACTCGACGCCTTTAATGCCGCTACTGCCGATGGCATCTACCAGCTCACCTCCGAGCAGGCCGATGAGCTTGCCCGCGTGCAGGATTCGCTTGCCGCGCTGTCTGCCCAGACGGCTATGGCCACGGCTCCGGCGCCCGCGATGGACGCTCCTGCCGTCGATCCGCTCGATCCTACGGGCGCGACCGGTCAGTTTATGCCTGATCCCTCGGACACCGGCTTCTTTACGCTGTCCGAGTCCGAGATGGTCCAGCAGGACCGTCAGGATCGCAAGCAGGCCAAGGTCCGTCGTCGCCATCGCCATACGGGTCTCAAAGTCTTCATCGTGCTGCTTCTGCTCATTTTGATCGCCGCGGGCGGTCTGGGCTTTGCCTACACGCGCGGCTTTGGCTTCCCGTCTCAGGAGTCTGTCGTTACCGATCTGTTCCAGGCTGCCGGCGACGGTGACGCCGCAAAGGCCGAGTCTTGCCTGGCCTCGAGCCTGTCCGAGGACGCTAAGTCGATGATCATCTCCTCGATTCCGCAGGGTGCCACCGTGTCCGTCGAGGGCATGGATCAGTCCATGACCGAGACGACCGCCAAGGTGAAGGCATCGCTGTCCAAGGGCGGCGTGCAGGAGTACACCGTCAAATTCGTGCGCTCCGACAACCATATCGGCTGGGCCGTTTCTTCGCTCGATATGGATTTCTCGGCTGCTGACAACCAGTAGTGACCTTATGGGATTTAGCTTTGCCCGGCGCTTCACCGCAAGTGAGGTGCCGGGCTTGCGCTAGTATGATGAGCTAGTAGTTTTCCAGCAATCATCCAACACATCAGGAGTTGCGTTGTTTTCTTTGATGGATATGTTCTTCGGTAGCTATGCGGGCGATCTTGCCATCGACCTCGGCACCGCAAATACGCTTGTCTCCGTGCGCGGCAAGGGCATCGTTATTCGCGAGCCCTCTGTTGTCGCCATCGACAAGAACGACGAGCGCATCCTGGCGGTCGGTATCGAGGCAAAGCGCATGCTCGGCCGTACGCCCGGCAACATCGTGGCCGTTCGTCCCCTGAAGGACGGCGTCATCGCCGACTTCGATGTTACCGAGGCCATGCTTCGCTACTTTATCGACAAGGCGTCCGAGAAGCGCTATCCGTGGACTCCGCGTCCGCGTGTTGTCGTCTGCGTTCCCTCCGGTGTCACGTCGGTCGAGAAGCGCGCTGTCTTTGAGGCCACGATCCAGGCCGGCGCCCGCCAGGCCTATCTGATCGAAGAGCCTATGGCAGCTGCTATCGGCGCCGACCTGCCCGTCGAGGAACCCACCGGCTCCATGGTCATCGACATCGGCGGCGGTACCACCGAGGTTGCCGTTATCGCTATGGGCGGCATCGTCGTTTCGCAGTCCATTCGTATTGCCGGTGACGAGTTCGATCAGGCCATCCTCACGCACGTTCGCGATGCCTACAACCTGGCCATCGGCGAGCGTACGGCAGAGGACATCAAGATCAAGGTCGGCTCCGCCGTGCCGCTCAAGGATGAGCTCGACGTCGAGGTCAACGGCCGCGACGTGATCACCGGTCTGCCCAAGACCGTGCGCATCGAGAGCGAGGAGATTCGTCGCGCACTCAACAAGCCGCTCGACGAGATGGCCAAGGCCGTCAAGGACGCACTCGACGCTACGCCTCCCGATCTTGCCTCGGACCTTATGTACTACGGCATTTTGCTGACTGGTGGCGGCGCGCTGCTGCGCGGTCTCGACGTGCGCCTGCGCGATGAGACCGGCGTTTCGGTCAATGTTAGCCCTACGGCGCTCGATAACGTTGTTAACGGCTGTGCCCGCGTGCTCGAGGCCAATGCGTTTGATGGCGGCTTCGTCCAGACCAATGCTTAATTTCCAAAAGGTGGATTCCATTTGGCACGATCTTCGGGTTTCTCCACAAATCTGAATACCAAGCGACGATCAACGGGTATGCGCCCGTTGATTGTTTTCAGCCTGATTTCGGTGTTGCTGCTCACGTTTTATATTCGTGAGGGCAAGGCAGGACCGATTCATGCCGTGCGCTCGGGCGTGACGACGATTACCTCGCCGGTGCGCTTTGTGGGCTCGGCTGTGGCGGCTCCCTTCAATGCGATCGGTAACGTGTTCTCTAACCTTACGGCGTCGCAGGACACGCTTGACGAGCTTAAGAAGCAAAACGAGGAACTGACCTCTAAGGTTGCTGAGCTCTCCGAGGCTCAAAAGACCGCCGAGCGTCTGGAGGGGCTGGTCGGCCTGCAGTCGACCTATAACCTCAAATCGACCGCTGCTCGTATCGTTGGTGCCTCCGGCGATGCCTGGACCTCGACCGTTACCATCGACAAGGGCTCTGCCGACGGCCTTGCCATCAACATGCCCGTGACGAGTTCTGCCGGTGTTATCGGCCAGATTATCGAGGTATCGGCCAAGACCTCTACCGTGCGCCTGATTGGCGACGAGAACTCCGGCGTATCCGCCATGGTGCAGGACACGCGCGCCCAGGGTATGCTGCAGGGTCAGGCTGACGGCACGCTGCGTCTTGAGTACGTGAGCGTCGACTCCGATGTTAAGGTTGGCGACATCATCGTGACCTCGGGCATTGGCGGTGTGTTCCCCAAGGGCCTTCCGCTCGGCACCGTCTCGTCGGTTGAGAAATCGGCAAACGACGTGTACTACACCATTGTGGTACGCGCCCAGACGACGGCCGAGAACAACGAGGAAGTGCTGGTCATCACCTCGCTGACCGACGAACAGTCGGCCTCGGATGAGGACGTGAGCACCGCTAATAGCACGCCGCAGGGAACGTCGCGCGATGCTGCGACCAAGACGAAGGACGAGAGCTCGGATGACGGTTCCGACACGTCCGAGACGACCGATTCCGGCTCGAGCGAATAGGGGGCATGTCCATGGATCTACACGAGCAGGGGATGAGCTCCCGCACGTTTGTAATCGCCGCCATCGTGTGCGTGCTGCTGCAGGCAGGCCTGGCACCGCAGATCTCCATTGCGGGCGGTCGCGTCAACTTTATGATTATCCTGGTGTGCCTAAGCGTGTTCTCGGGCGACCCGACCCGTGCCGTCGTGTGCGGTTTTTGCAGCGGCTTGTTTTATGACCTGTCCGCTGCCGTGCCGGTGGGAGTTATGTCGCTCCTGCTGACCGTGGGTTCTTTTGCCCTGGTGCACAGCGCTGCCGGTCAAACGAGCGGTACCCCGAGTGCGCGCGGCATCACTGTGGGCGCCTTTGCGCTCGTCATTAATGTGATCTACAGCATCATCTTGCTGTTTATGGGTATGGAGACGAGCTTTGTCGTGGCGATCTTCGGCCATGCGCTGCCGTCTTCGATCCTGACGGGTCTGGTTGCCATTCCGTTTTTGATGTCCGGCGTCGTGCCGCAGTCCGGTTATGGATTCTCCGCACGTGGCGGACGCCAGACGGGCATGCGCTTTAAGCCCAAGACCCGTAAGCTCAAATAGGGGAGGCCCGTAGATGTCTTCCCAGATGACGGTTATTATCGCCGGTATCGTGCTGGTTGTGGCCATCGTGGTCGCGCTGGTCATCATGCGTCGCGGCGATTCCCGTTTTACCTACGATACGCAGCATGGAACGGCCCCGCGCGCCACCGAGGGCGAGGGCAATACCGCGGCGACCGCCTTTAAGGGCCGCTTCTCCATCCTCACCACGGGTGTGGGCGCGATGTTCGCGGCGCTTGCCGTCAAGCTGTGGGGCATGCAGATGGTCTCGTCGGACTATTATGAAAAGCAGGCTAATAGTAATCAGACGCGCACCGTTACCACACCCGCTGTGCGCGGCCGCATCCTCGACCGCAATGGCGTGGCACTTGTCCAGAACCGTCCCTCACTTGCTGTCGTGGCCTACCGCGACCTTGCCGAGGATGAGGTTCTGGTTCGCCATCTTGCCAACGTGCTCGGTATGCCCTACGTGGCGGTTCTGCGCAATATTCAGGACAATTCCGAGGGCGCCCAGAGCCTGCATACCATCGCGACGGACGTCCGTCGCTCCACGGTTGCCTATATCAAGGAGCACGCCGGCGAGTTCCCGGGCGTCAAGATTGCCGAGCGTACCGAGCGCCAGTACCCGTACGGCGAGACGGCCTGTCACATTTTGGGCTATACCGGCACCATTACCTCCGAGCAGCTTGAGGCCCAGAATAAGAAAACCTCTGGCGACGATGATGCTTCTGCTGGCCGGATTACGTACCAGTCGGGCGATATCGTGGGCCAGGCGGGTGTTGAGAGCTACTACGAAAACCTGCTGCAGGGTATTCGTGGCGAGCAGACCGTCAAGGTCGATGCCTCGGGCAATGTGACCGGTCAGGCCGGCGCCGTGCCCGCCAAGGCCGGCTCCGACATTAAGCTCACGCTCGACCTCAAGATCCAACAGGCCTGTGAGACGGCGCTGGCGAGCGCCATCGAGCTTGCCAAGACCACTGGCTACAGCAATGCCGGCAACGGCGCTGTGGTGTGTCTCGATCCCAACAACGGCGAGATCCTGGGCATGGCGAGCGAGCCCAAGTTCGATCCGTCCGTCTTTATCGGCGGCGTCTCAAATGACGTGTGGACCGAGCTCAATGATGACAAGGGTTCGCACCCGCTGCTCAACCGCGCCATTAGCGGACAGTACATGTCGGCCTCGACCATCAAGCCGCTCTCGGCACTGGCCGGTCTTGAGTTTGGAACCTACACTTCAACGCAGACAACCAACTGCACGGGCTATTGGACGGGCTTGGGCAAGGCTTGGGGCAAGCGCTGCTGGCTGACGTCTGGACACGGCACCATGACGCTGCAGTCGGGTATTGCCAACTCGTGCGACCCCGTCTTCTACGATATGGGCAAGGCGTTCTTTTATGACGAGCAACATTCCGAGGGCCTGCAGGAGGTCTTTCGTCGCTGGGGCCTAGGCAAGACCTGCGGTATCGATTTGCCGAGTGAGGGCGCGGGCCGTATTCCCGATGCCGAGTGGAAAGAGTCGTACTTTACCGACGCCTCTGCCGAGGACCGCAAGTGGAATGCCGGCGATATGACCAACATTGCCATCGGCCAGGGCGACATTTTGGTGACGCCTCTGCAGATGGCATGCGCCTACATGGGCCTTGCCAACGGCGGTAAGCAGTACGTGCCTCACGTGTTTTTGTCTGCCGTGTCGCGCGATGGCGACGGCGATGCCTATAAGTACAACGGCAAAGGCAAGAAGAAGCGCTTGGAGGCCAAGATCAACAGCGATTCGGATTTGGCTCTTGTTCGCAACGGCATGCACGACGTGATTTACACGGCATCGACGTCCCTGGCGGCTCACTTTGGCACCCTGACGCCGCAGGTATACGGCAAGTCGGGCACGGGCGAGAAAAGCGGCGAGGACGAATACGCGTGGTTCTGCGCCTATGCGCCGGCCGATGATCCCAAGTATGTCATCGCTACTGTCCTGGAGCAGGGCGGCGGTGGCTCAGATACCGCGATGCATGTCGTGCGCGACGTGCTCGGCGCGATTTATGACGAGCCCGATACCTCTTCGGCCTCGGGCGATTCTTCGGTTCGATAGGAGGTTGCGATGGATTTTTCTCCGGCGGATCTGTTCCGTTCAACCAAGACCGGCTCTCGCAGCAGCCTGGACCACGTCAACAAGCAACTTTCGGCCTCGCGCGGTACGTTTCGCCAAAAGGTGCATATCGGTGTGCTGCTGGCTACCGTCGCGCTCGTTGCCTATGGCGCCATCATTATTTGGTCGGCGTCACAGTTTAAGGCCGACGCCTCATTCTCGCGCCACCTGCTGGGCATTGGCATTGGCGCGGTGCTTGCGGTGCTCGTCTGGCGTACCGATCTGCGCGGCATCTCTAACTTCTCGACGGCGCTGCTCGTCATTGACCTTATTGTGATCTTCTCGCCCAAGATTCCGGGCCTGTCCTATACGGGCGGTCTGGGCATGACGGGCTGGATCAAGATTCCCGGTATCGGCTTGACATTCCAGCCGGTTGAGCTTGCCAAGCTCATCACCATCTTCTTTATCGCCACGCTTGGCTCGCAGTATAACGGCCGCATCGATACCGTTCGCGACTACGTCAAGCTCTGCGGCATGCTGTCCATTCCGTTTTTGGCCGTCGTCGCCATGGGCGACCTGGGCTCGGGCCTGGTCGTGCTGGTCTCGGGCGCCATCGTCATCTGCATGAGCGGTGCACGCCGCGAATGGGTGCTGTCGACCCTGGCCCTGCTCGTGGGCCTGGTGGCCCTCGTCCTGGCGCTCGATTCGGTCTTTGATTCGTTGCTCGGCCACGATGTGCTCATCAAGCAGTATCAGATGAACCGTCTGACGGTCTTTATCGACCCCGATAATGCCGATTCGGACGATGCCTACAACCTGCAGCAGTCGCTTATCGCCGTTGGCTCGGGCGGCTTCTTTGGTAAGGGTTTGGGCCATGCGACGCAGTCGGCCGGCGGCTTTCTGCCCGAGTTCCACACCGACTTCGTCTTCGCCTTCCTGTCCGAGACCTTTGGCTTTTGCGGTTCCTTTTTGCTCCTGTGCCTCTACGTGCTGCTGATCTTTTCGACGATTCGCGTCGCCTTTAAGTGTGAGTCGCTGTTCTTGCGCCTATCGTGTGTGGGCATCGTTGGCATGTGGGCGTTCCAGACCTTCGAAAACATCGGCATGTGCATCGGCATGATGCCGATTACCGGTATTCCGCTACCGTTTATTAGCTTCGGTTCGTCTTCGATGATGATTCAGCTGCTGACGGTGGGTATCGTACAATCCATATGGCGGCATCGTTCGGGCGCCGCGTAACCGCTGGAGGGGTTTGCTATGAAAATTCCCGTAGATAAGCTGACGCGCGCTTTTAAGATGGGCGCGTCCGTTAAGAAGGATTCCGATACGCCGGTGCGCGTCTCGGTCTATTTGGATTCGTCCGCCTCGCGCTTTCTGGCCGAGACGGTGCGTGACGCCTTTGTACCGCAGACGACCTCGGGCATTGTGCGCGTCGAGCGTCTGGGGGAGGAGCGAATTGCTCCAAAGACCGATACCGATGTGGTGCTGGTGCTCTCGTGCGGCTCCGACCGCTTGGAGAGTGCCGTGCAGGAGCTCGTGATCGCCGGCGCCCCCGTGTGCGTGCTTGCCGAGTCTGCTGTGGAGGTGCCGTTTATCGAGGAGTCCACGCCTGTGCTCGGCGTGGTAGCGGCAACCGATAAGACGTATCTGCTCGAGACGCTTGCCCGCTGGATTCTCGATCGCACCGAAAAGGAAACGGCTTTTGCGGCGAACTTTGCCTTCATGCGCATCGCGGCGGCCAATCGTATCATCACCTCGTGCGCGCTCACCAATATGGCGACCGGTGCGCTGGTGTTTTTGCCGGGCGCCGATTATCCCGTTATGGCGCTGGCGCAGGTGGGCATGCTCTTTGAGCTCGCTGCCGTCTTTGGACGCGGCATTAAGCCTGAGCGCGGCTACGAGGTCGCGGGCGTGCTTGTCGGCGGTCTTGTGATCCGCGCGGTCACCCGCGCGCTCGTCAAGCAGACGCCGCATATTGGGTTTGCCGTCAAGGCGCTCACTGCTGCCGCGGGCACCTATGGCATGGGCCGTGCGCTCGTTTCGCTCTACGAGCGCGATGTCGACTACAGCCGTGCCAACGAGGTGGTTACTGCCACGTTCTCCCGCGTTCGCGATCTGGTGACCACGGTCGCGGGCGCTACCCGTCCTATGGCGTCCTATCAGGACGCATCCGATCTCGCTGCTTAGGGGTTTTCCGTTGCGCGTTCCGTATCAAGATTGTTTTCATTTAATTGAGCCGCTGCTCGCCAAGGTCGAGAAACCGAGCCGCTATATCGATCACGAGTGGGGCACGCTTTCCAAGGCCGATGCCGACTACCGTTGCTGCCTGATCTACCCGGATGTGTACGAGGTCGGTCTGCCTAACCAGGGCATCGCCATCCTCTACAACATCCTTAACCAGGCCGAGGGCATCTCCTGCGAGCGCGGCTATGTGCCGTGGCCCGATATGGGTGACGCCATGCGCGAGGCGGGCATTCCGCTGCTGTCGCTCGAGGGCGCAGCGCCGGTCGCTTCGTTTGATATCGTCGGCCTGCATGTGCCGCACGAGATGGCGGTGACGAACTTCCTCGAGGCACTCGACCTCGCTGGCATTCCGCTGTTAGCGGCCGACCGTACCGAGGACGACCCCATTATCATCGCCGGCGGCCCCTCGGTGTACAACCCCGAGCCGTACGCGGCCTTCTTCGATGCCATTCTCATCGGCGAGGGCGAGGAGTCGCTGCTCGAGACCTGCCAGCTGCATCGTCGCCTGCGCGACGAAGGAGTCCCGCGCGCACAGATTGTTGAGCAGCTTGCATCCATTGCCGGCAACTACGTGCCGTCGCTCTATGAGGTTCGTCACGACGAGCCCTGTTCGCCGCATGGCTACACCGTGCCGCGTGAAGGCAAGAATGCGCCGACCGTGGTCTACAAGCGCGTCGTCGAGGATTTCGGCGCCACGAATCCGCTGTCGCAGTCGTGCGTACCCTATGCGCAGCTGGTCCACGACCGCCTGTCTATCGAGATCCTGCGCGGCTGCGCCCGCGGCTGTCGTTTTTGCCAGGCCGGCATGACGTATCGCCCAGTGCGCGAGCGCTCGGCCGACCAGATCGTCTCGTCGGTGATTCAGGGTCTGGAAAAGACCGGCTATGACGAGGTGTCGCTGACCTCGCTCTCCACGACTGACCACTCCTGCATTCGCGACGTGCTCGGCAGGCTCAACCGTCGCCTGGAGGATACGGGTATTCGCGTATCTATTCCGTCGCAGCGCCTGGATTCGTTTGGCGTGGATATGGCCGAGTCGGTCGCCGGCGAAAAGAAGGGCGGCCTGACGTTCGCGCCCGAGGCCGGCAGTCAGCGCATGCGTGACATCATTAACAAGAACGTGACCGAGGAGGACCTGGACCGTGCGGCCAAGGCGGCCTTCGAGGCCGGCTGGAACCGCATGAAGCTCTACTTTATGATGGGCCTTCCCGGTGAGCGCGACGAGGACATCGTAGCCATTGCCAATCTGGCCGATCACGTGCTGGAGCTCGGTCGTTCCGTGGTGCCCAAGGCTCGTCGCGGCTCGATTTCGGTATCCATCTCGGTTTCGGTCTTTATCCCCAAGGCTGCCACGCCGTTCCAGTGGTGCCCGCAGCTCGACTACGACGACGTCAAGCGTCGCCAGAAGCTGCTTATCACGAGCGTTCGCAACCGTGCCGTCCGCGTGCATTACCACGATGCCGAGACCTCGCTCATCGAGGCCGCGCTGTCCCGCGCCGGTCGTGACATGACGCCCGTCATCATCGATGCTTGGCGCTCGGGCTCTCGCTTTGACGCCTGGGTAGAGCATTTCTCGCTCGATAACTGGAAGGAAGCTGCTGCCAAAAACGGCATCGACCTCAATGAGCTCGTGCACCTGCCCTACGAGTTGGACTGGCGCCTGCCGTGGGAGCACGTGAGTCCCGGCTGCACGCGCGGCTTCCTCGAGCGCGAGTACCGTCGCTCGCTCGAGGGCGTCACGACTCCCGACTGCACCCGCACGTCGTGCACCGGCTGCGGGATCTGCCCCACGCTCCACGTCAAGAATGTATTGATGGGTGATCGCGCATGAGTGAGCGCCTGACCGACAACCCCTCGCTCTTTAGGCTTCGTGTTCGCTATGGCAAGCGCGACCGCCTTAAGTACCTGGGCCATCTCGAAGTAATCCATACCATTGAGCGCATCGTGCGCCGTGCGGGACTTCCCTATGCCGTCACGCAGGGCTTCTCTCCGCACATGCGCGTGGGCTTCTCTTCGGCGCTACCGGTTGGTACGTCGTCGACCTGCGAGTGGTATGACCTGTTTATGACCGAGTTCGTGGCGCTCGACGAGGCGTTTGGGCGCCTGGCTGCGGCGTCTCCGGCCGATCTGGCGCCCATCGAGGCGGCGTACATCGACGTGCGCACGCCGGCGTTGACGGCGCAGCTCACGCGCCTGTCGTATCGCATCGACCTGCACTTGGATCCCGAGGCGCCCGTAAGCCCCGACGAGGTGCGTCGTGCGATCGACACGCTGCGCGCGGACCATGGCATCGACTACGCGCGCGGCAAAAAGAGCAAGCGCTTGGATTTGGATCACACACTCGTGGGCTATGAGCTCACGGCGGGGGAGCGCCCGGACCATCTGGTGCTCATGCTCGACACCCATGCCGACAACGAGGGCTCCATGCGTCCGGAAATTTTGCTTTCCGCTGCTGATGTTTTGTTGCAGGGCTTGACCCCGGGCGTGGATGCACCTATTGTTTCCACCGGTATGCAAGACCTCGTGACCATCTGCTCCTACGATGTCGAGCGTCAGAATCAAGCATGCGAGGACGACGAGGGCCGACTCGTCAGCCCCATACCTGTGCGAACTTGTGGATTTGCTCCACATACTCGTTGACGGGGTTATTTTCGCCTGCTACTATATTCGGCTGTTGCACTAACTGATGCATGAAGGGCAAGTAAACATGTACGCAATCGTTAACACGGGCGGCAAGCAGTACAAGGTCGCCACCGACGATGTCATCACCGTCGAGAAGATCGAGGGCAATGAGGGCGACAAGGTCACCCTGCCGGTTATCTTCCTCAACGATGGTAAGAAGATCGTCACCGATCCCGACAAGCTGGCCAAGGCCAAGGTTACCGCTCAGATCGTTGAGCAGTTCAAGGGCGAGAAGCAGCTGGTCTTCAAGTTCCACAAGCGTAAGCGCTATCGTCGTCTGAAGGGTCACCGTCAGCAGCTCACCAAGCTGAAGATCGTGAAGGTCCAGGCTACGTCCCGCGCCAAGAAGGCTGTCAAGGCAGAGGCCGAGGCTGTTGCCGAGGCTCCCGTCGCCGAGTAGATTACACTCGTAACGAAAGAGTAGGTATACACAATGGCACACAAAAAAGGACTCGGTTCCTCCCGTAATGGCCGTGACTCCCGCGGTCAGCGCCTTGGCACGAAGCGCTATGCCGGCCAGACGGTAACCACGGGCACGATTCTCGTCCGTCAGCACGGCACTCACATCCACCCGGGTGAGAACGTTGGCCGTGGCAAGGACGACACGCTGTTCGCGCTGGTCGACGGTACCGTTGAGTTCCACAAGGGTATCAAGCACAGGGTCAGCGTACGCCCGCTCGCGAACGCGTAATTCACCCTTCATAGAGCACATATGTGGGAGGCACTTGAGTTTTAGGATTCAAGGGTCTCCCTCTTTTTTGTAGGAGGCGATTCTGTTGTCACAGTTCACCGATATCAGCCGCATTAACGTGTGCGGCGGCGACGGCGGAGCCGGATGCATGTCGTTTAGGCGTGAGGCATTTGTCCCCAAGGGCGGCCCCGATGGCGGCGACGGCGGTCGTGGCGGCAATGTCGTCATCCAGGCCGATGCTCAGCTGTCTTCGCTGATCGATTACCGCTTTAAGCATCACTTCCGCGCCGAGCGCGGCACGCACGGGCAGGGTGCCCGTCGTAACGGTAAGAGCGGCGAGGACCTGATTCTCAAGGTCCCTATGGGTACCGTGGTGCGCGAGCTCGACCCCGAGACGCAGACCCCGATGTTCGAGATTGCCGATCTGGTGCACGATGGCGAGCGCGTTGTCGTGGCCCCTGGTGGCGCCGGCGGCTTGGGCAACACGCACTTTGTGACGTCGGTGCGCCGCGCGCCCGCGTTTGCTCAGCTGGGCGAACCGGCAGAGGAGCACTGGATTGAGCTCGAGATGAAGCTTATGGCCGATGCCGCACTCGTGGGCTTTCCCTCGGTGGGTAAGTCATCGCTCATTGCGCGCATGAGTGCCGCCCGCCCCAAGATTGCTGACTACCCGTTTACCACGCTCGTGCCCAATCTGGGCATGGTGCGTGCCGGCGAATATTCTTATGTCGTTGCCGACGTCCCCGGTCTTATCGAGGGCGCGAGCGAAGGCAAGGGCCTGGGTCACCAGTTCTTGCGCCACATTGAGCGTACGGCCCTGATTATGCATGTCGTCGACATGACGGGCGGTTTTGAGGATCGCGATCCGGTTGAGGACTATCGCATCATCAACCGCGAGCTCGAGCAGTATGGCGCCGAGCTTTCGGAGCGTCCGCAGATCGTTGTCGCCAACAAGTGCGACGCGCCGGGCACGGCCGATAAGATTGCCGACCTCAAGCGCGCAGCGCTCGACGATGGACATATGTTCTTTGCCGTGTCTGCCGTGACGGGCGCCGGTCTCAATACGTTGATGCTTGCCGTAGGTGAGCAGGTGGCCAAGCTCCGCGCCGAGCTGGCGGTCTCCGCTGAGCCGGTCGACCTGCGCGACGATGAGTGGGAGCGCCGCCGCCTGCAGCGTGAGAAGCGTTTCCGCATTGTCCAGGAAGAGCCCGGTGCCTTCCGCGTGGTCGGTCGTGCCATCGAGCGCATGGTCATCCAGACCGACTGGGAAAACGAGGAAGCCGTTATTTACCTGCAGCATAAGTTTGCGCGTATGGGTGTTGACGACGCGCTCGAGAAGGCCGGTTGCCGTGCGGGCGACGAGGTCCGCATTTGCCAGCGCGCCTTTGACTTTGAGGGCGCCGAGGACTTCTCGGAGTACGAGGAGCTCGAGGATGCTGGCGAGGACGTTGCCGTTGAGGCCATTGACGTGGCCGATGCTGCGGATGAGGGCGTCGAGGTTGTTGATGCGGCGGATGCCGCGGACGATGCCGAGACCTCGGAGAGCGAGTAAGCCATGTCGCTGCGCGGTGGAATCGGTTTGCCCGAGCTTCCCATAAAAGAGGGCAAGGAGTTTCGGCTTGGCATTATGGGCGGCACATTCGACCCGATTCATTACGGGCACCTGGTGACTGCCGAGCAGGCGCGCGAGTCGCTCGACTTGGACGCTGTGCTCTTTATGCCGGCGGGCTCTCCCGCCTTTAAGCTTGACAAGCCGGTTACGCCTGCCGAGGACCGTTATGCCATGACGGTCCTCGCCACCGCCGCGAACCCGGCCTTTTTGGCGAGCCGGTTCGAGATCGACCGTCCGGGCGTAACCTATACGGC
>DXMD01000024.1:26483-35890 GCA_019414385.1 Collinsella sp.
CCCGCCGCAGGTAAAGCTCTACTTTATTACGGGCGCCGACGCGATTATCGATATTGTGACCTGGCATGATGCCGAACGAATCGCTGAGCTTGCTACCTTTATTGCGGCGACACGACCGGGCTTTGATATCGATACGGCGCGTGCCCGAATCAAAGAGTCGGGGCTGCCGTTCGACGTGCGCTATATTCAGATTCCGGCGCTGGCGATCAGCTCGACGAACATTCGCAAGCGAGTTGCCCGCGGTATGAGCGTGCGCTATCTTACGAGCGAGTCCGTGCTCGGCTACATTCGCAAACGCAGGCTATATGCCGATTTGGGCCAAGAAGATTTTGTGTGATGGGGGTCTACGTTGTCGGTAGAGGATCAGTTTGAGGGCGATGAGCACGCGCTGCTCAAGCGCATTCAAGAGCTGCTCGATGTTCGAATGAAGGATAAGCGCAAGCGCTATGTGCATTCGCTGGGTGTTGCCGAGACCGCACTTCATCTGGCCGAGGTCTACGGCGTTGACCGCTTTGATGCCGCTGCTGCCGGTCTGATCCACGACTGGGACAAAGTGCTCTCCGACGACGAGCTGGTTACGCGCGCTCTGCATTACGGCATTAAGATTGCCGGCTCTCCTTCCGCCGCGACGCCGCTTTTGCATGGCCCTGTTGCCGCCTATGAGCTTCCGCAGCTTTTTCCCGAGCTGTCGCCGGCAGTCTTTCAGGCTGTCGACCGTCACACCGTGGGTGCTTGCGACATGACGCCGCTCGATATGGTGGTCTTTGTGGCAGATGCCATCGAGCCCAACCGCCACGGCGACTATGCCCATGCGCTGCGCAAGATGGTGGGGAAGTCCTCGCTCGACGAGTTGTTCTTCTCCTGTTTTGCGCAGGGTCTGGTCTATGTGATCCAGTCCGGGCGCTATCTTTATCCCACGGCTATTACGATTTACAACCATTACGCCCAGCTGCGCTAGCTCGGGTGTGTCTAGAAAGAGGTATTCCATGGCCGACGAGACCATGACTGACGAGCAGATTCTTGAAGGTGTGGAGCACAAGAGTTTCGTTGCCACGTCCGACCGCACCGCCGCCTCGCTGTCCGCGAGCGGTGTCGCCGCCGAGGATGTCGCCCGCGCCGCCGCGCAGGCCGCCTACGACAAGAAGGGCGAGGACGTGCAGGTGCTCGACCTGACCGAGCTTTCCGACGTGTGCGACTACTTTGTGCTTGCCACCGGTACCAACAACCGCCAGGTCGATTCTATCGTCGACGAGATCGAGGAGAAGGTCGCCGCGGCTTGCGGCGAGCATCCGTTCTCCATCGAGGGCCGCGAGCAGAAGACCTGGATGCTCATGGACTACGGCTCGGTCGTCGTTCACGTCTTCACTCCCGAAGCCCGCGACTTCTACCGTCTAGAAAAGCTCTGGGGTGACGCCCCCCAGCTCCCCCTCGACCTCCTCTAGTGGCTCATTTGATACGGGGCTTTTAGTTAGCCTCGCGCATTTTGCCGGGCAGTTGCGGTTTTCCGTACCTGCCCGGCTTTCTTTTTGCCCAAAGGCGGTTAATCGTTGAAGCGGGATTGGCGGCCGAAGGATAGGGCGGTGTCGCCGAACTTGTCTCGGACGGCGTCGATAGCAACCGAGAGGTCGCGTCGGTCGCTGGATTGGGCTCCGCGGTCGTCGACTTCGCAGAACAGGTCGGTCTGGATGCCGCCCTGATGGTCAAAGTCGCTCATCCCGATACCCGCCAGACGCACATGCATGCCTTCCTGCCAGATGTTGTCGAGCAGTTCGAGCGCAACCGCCACAAAGATGTTCTCATCGTCGGTCGGATGAGGCAGCCGGCGCTGTGCCGAGCGACCGCTTCCATACGAATACTTGAGCTTGAGCGTCACCGTGGCGCCCGTCAGTCCCTGACGGCGCAGGCGGCGTCCCACTGACTCGCCCAACAGCGCAATCGCCGCTTCGATGTCCCCGCGCTCAGTCAAATCTTTCGCAAAGGTGCGCTCATTGCTCACCGATTTAACCTCACGCTCTTCATCGAGACTTGTGACTTCGGAGATTTCGAGTCCCAGCGCACGCTGGCGCATGCGTTCGCCGTTGACGCCAAAAATAGAGGCCAAGGTGGATTCCGGTGCACGTGATAGCTCGCCGAGGGTGTAGATGCGCATGCGGCGCAGTCGTTCCTCGGCCGAGCGCCCGATGCCGCTCATGGCAGACACTGGTAGCGCGGCCAAAAAGCGCTGTTCCGTCCCGGGGCGCACAATCGTCAATCCAAACGGCTTGTCACGCTCGCTTGCGATCTTTGCGACCGTCTTGTTGCAGCCCACGCCAATGGAGCAGGTCACTCCCAGCGCTGCCACGCGGTCGCTTATACGCCGCGCAACCAGTCGCGGGTCTTCGGGCGCAAAGCGACCCGGTGTGATATCGATAAAGGCTTCGTCGATGGATACGCGCTCTATGCGCGGCGTTTCCTCGGCAAGAATCGCCATGACCTGCGCGCTCACCTCGCGGTAGCGATCAAAGTGCCCGTGCGTCCAAATGGCTTGCGGGCACAAGCGCCGCGCCTCGGCCGAGGCCATGGCAGAGTGCACGCCAAAGCGACGCGCCTCATACGAACACGTGGACACGACGCCACGCGAATCGGCGTCTCCGCCCACGATGAGCGGCTTACCGCGCCATTCGGGATGATCGAGCATCTCCACGCTCGCAAAAAACGCATCGAGGTCCATGAGGCCCACCGCCGGACCCGTCCAGGGAGGCGGCGTGACGCCCATGGCATCCTCATAACCGTATGTATGTTCGCGTATTTCCATGTCATGAGTATACCGCGCAGCTCATGTGGGGTGCGTGTATGTGCTTGCAAATCCCGAATTCTTGTCTAAGATATGGATTTGCCCTCGACTACACCGAAGAAGTTGGTCTCACGGACTTCACCTGCCCGCGTCGATGGCGTATTATGTTCAACTGTTTGTTTGTAGTTGCAGCCTAAAGCTGCTTGGTTGGAGGAGTTTCCTTTGGCAGTCAAGATTCGCCTTGCTCGTCACGGCGCTAAGAAGCGTCCGTACTACCGTGTCGTCGTCGCCGATTCCCGCGCCCCGCGTGACGGTCGTATCATCGAGGAGGTTGGCCGCTACAACCCGATGACCGCCCCCAAGACCATCAACCTCGACCTCGAGAAGATCGCCGACTGGCAGTCCAAGGGCGCTCAGCTCACCGACGCCGTCGCCGCTTTGGTCAAGGCCGCCAACGAGGGCGAGAAGACCGAGACCGTCGTCAAGAAGTCCAAGAAGCAGCTCGCCAAAGAGGCCGAGGCCGCTAAGGCTGCCGCTGAGGCCGCTGAGGGCGCCGAGGAGTAAATCGTGCCTGAGGTTGACGCTGCACAGCTCGAGGGTGAGGCAATGCTCTCAGATCGCATCGCCGATCTCGTCGAATATCTCGTTGTTCAGATCGTCGACGACCCGGATTCCGTGAGCCTTGAGGTCATCGATGGTGACGACGCCTCTACGATCGAGGTTTCTGTCGCCGAGGATGACGTCGCTAAGGTCATCGGCCGTCGTGGCCGTACCATCAAGGCCATTCGCACGCTCGCCCGTGCACTGGCCGCTCGCCTCGACACTGCTGTCGAGGTAGAGGTTCTGGGCTAGGACCTTGAGGTCCCAGTACAAAAACATCGCCCGTGTGGTCAAGCCGCACGGAAGGAAGGGGGAGGTCCTCGCGCAGCCGCTGCGGGGGCTTCCTTCTGTATTAGAGCCGGGTATGCGCGTCGCCCTGACGCCGCCGGCGCTCAAGCGCGACCGCTTTTGCACGGTCGTGTCCGTCACCGATACGGGCGATGGCGATCTGGTCTCGTTTGAGGGCATTGACGACTTGACGGCCGCCGAGGGCATCACGGGATGCTATGTGTTGGCAAATCGTGACGATTTTGAGCTCGATTCACTCGACGCCGCCTATACCGACCTGATGGGTCGCGAGGTGGTCGACGAGCGCTTCGGTTCGCTCGGCACGATCGTCGAGATCGTGTCGACGCCCGCTAACGATGTTTGGGTTGTCGAGGGTGATCGGTACGGCGAGGTACTGATTCCCGTGATCGAGCAGGTTGTGCTCGATCTTCCCGACACAGGAACAATTTCCGTCCACGTTATGGACGGCCTGATCGATATGGACAAGTAGGGAGGACAACATGCTGATTGAGACCCTTTCGGTCTTTCCCGAGATGTTTGAGCCCGTCATGTCCACATCGATTTTGGGCCGCGCCCGCAAGGCCGGCCTTTTTGATTTTAAGGCGTATAACCTGCGCGACTGGACGCACGACCGCCATCGTACCGTCGATGACGAGCCGTACGGCGGCGGGCAGGGCATGCTCATGAAGGTCGAGCCTATCGCCGAGGCCATCGAGGCCATTAGCGCAGAGGGTCCCAAGCCCACTGTGGTGTTCTTTACCCCCTGTGGCGAGCCCTTTACGCAGCATGTGGCCGAGCGCCTGCTCAAAAGTGAGCGCCTGCTGTTTGTGTGCAGTCGCTACGAGGGCGTCGACGAGCGCGCGTATGCGTATGCCGATGAGCGTCTGTCGATTGGCGACTACGTGCTTACGGGCGGCGAGCTTCCCGCTATGGTCGTTGCCGATGCCGTCGTACGCCTGATTCCCGGCGCCCTGGGCGACGAGATGAGCAACGTCGACGAGTCGTTCTCGACCGCCGAGGACGGAGGACTGCTCGAGTACGCGCAGTACACCCGTCCTGCCGAGTTCAACGGCGAGGGCGTGCCGCCGGTGCTCGTGAGTGGCGATCATGCCAAGGTCGATGCCTGGCGTCGCAAGAACGCCATCGAGCGCACCTGCCGCTGGCGTCCCGATCTGATCGAGACGGCGCGCCTTACGCCCCAGGAGCGCGCTTACGCGCAGGAGATTTTGGACGCTGCGTATTCGCAGAGCGAGGAGTGAGAATGGTTCCATCGCAGCATTCCGCGTTGAGGGGCGCTTTTGAGTGGATCGCGGTCATCGCGATCGCGCTCGTGGCCACCTTCTTGATTCGCTCGTTTGTGGTCGAGCCCTTTGTGGTGCCCACCGGCTCCATGGAGTCCACGATCGAGATTGGCGACCAGATCCTGGCACAAAAGGTGAGCCTCGAGCTCGGTCAGCCCGTCAAGCAGGGTGATATCGTGGTGTTTCACAACCCCGATGGCACCTCCGAGCATGATGTTCTTGTCAAGCGTGTTATTGCCACGGCCGGCCAGACGGTCGACCTGCAGGATGGCAAGGTGGTCGTTGACGGCCAAGCGCTCGACGAGGACTATACGACGGGCATGAGCTGGCCGCTTTCGGTCCAAGCGCCCGGCGCTCAGGTAAGCTATCCCTACACGGTTCCCGACGGGTGCGTGTGGGTGATGGGCGACAATCGCGAAAACTCTGCCGACTCACGTTATTTTGGTCCCGTCGATCGCTCTGATTTGATCGCAGTGGCGCTTGTGCGCTACTGGCCGTTCAACCGCATCGGCGCTATCGACTAAAAACCGCTATAGTACAGTACCTAACCGTGTAATCGTTTCGACGAGGGGATATTAGAGGCATGAACGCTTCATCGCTTTCCTTCCAAGACATCATCCTGCGCCTCCAGCAGTACTGGGGCGAGCAGGGCTGCGTCATCATGCAGCCCTATGACTCCGAGGTCGGTGCCGGTACCTTCCATACCGCGACCACGCTGCGCTCGCTCGGTCCCGCCGAGTGGCGCACCTGCTATGCACAGCCCTGCCGCCGTCCCGCCGACGGCCGCTACGGCGAGAACCCCAACCGCATGCAGCACTACTATCAGTTCCAGGTGCTCATCAAGCCCTCGCCGGTCAACGCCCAGGAGCTCTACCTGGGTTCGCTGGCCGCCATTGGCCTGGACCCCAACGACCATGACGTCCGCTTTGTCGAGGACGACTGGGAGAGCCCGACGCTCGGCGCCTGGGGCCTTGGCTGGGAGGTCTGGCTCAATGGCATGGAGGTCACGCAGTTTACGTACTTCCAGCAGGTGGGCGGCATCGAGGTCGACCCCGTGCCCGTCGAGATCACCTACGGCCTGGAGCGTATCGCCATGTACGCCCAGGGCGTTAACTCGGTCTACGACCTGGTGTGGAGCTACCTGCCCGACGGCACGCCCATGACCTATGGCGACGTGTTCCTCGAGAACGAGCGCGAGTTCAGTGCCTATAACTTTGAGGTCGCCAACGTCGAGATGATGCGTCAGAAGTTTGACGACTACGAGGCCGAGTGCCATTCCTGCCTGGAGCGCAAGCTGCCGCTGCCGGCATATGACTGCGTCATGAAGTGCAGCCACGCTTTCAACCTGCTCGATGCTCGCGGCGCCCTGTCCGCGGTCGAGCGTGCCAACTACATCCTGCGCGTCCGCGCCGTCGCCAAGGCGTGCTGCGAGGCCTACATGGCCGAGGTCGCCGGAGTCAACGAGAATGCCGATCAGGAAGGCGAGGTGGCGTAAGCCATGGCAGACGCTAAGGATTTCCTGTTTGAGATCGGTACGGAAGAAATGCCCTCCGCACCGCTGAACAATGCCGTCAAGCAGCTTGGCACCATGATCGCCAAGGGTCTCGACGAGGCCGGTCTGGCCCACGGCGAGGTCCGTGTGATCTCGAGCCCGCGCCGCCTGGCTGCGCTCGTTGCCGACGTCGCCACCGCGACCGACGAGGTTCACGAGGTCAAGCGCGGCCCCGCGGCCAACATCGCCTTCGATGCCGACGGTAACGCCACCAAGGCCGCCCAGGGCTTCGCCCGCAAGTGCGGTGTGGCTGCCGAGGATCTGGTCCGTCGCGAGGACACCGACGGCCGTGAGTACGTCTTTGCCGAGAAGAACATCCCTTCCGCCCCGGCCACCCCGATCCTGACGGCCCTGTGCGAGAAGACTATCGCTGGCTTGCAGTGGCCCAACTACCGCTCTCAGCGCTGGGGTCACGAGCATGCGACCTTTGTTCGTCCGGTCCGCTGGATCTGCTGCCTTCTGGGCGAGGACGTTGTGCCCGTGTCGTTTGCCGACGTGACGAGTGGCAACACCACGCGTGGTCATCGCGTGCTTGGCCCTGGCGACCATGTGGTTGCCAGCCCCGCCGTCTACGAGCAGGTGCTCGAGGACGCCGGTGTGCTTTCTGCCGAGCGTCGTCGTGAGGCCATCCTCGCCGGTATCGCCGAGGTCGAGGCTGCCCGTCCCGGCTGCCATGTCGATACGCCCAAGAAGGTCTTTGAGGAGGTCATTAACCTCTGCGAGTGGCCGACGGTGCTCGTCGGTACCTTCGATGAGGAGTTTCTCAAGGTCCCGCACGAGATTATCTGCGAGTCCATGCTCACCAACCAGCGCTACTTCCCGATCTATGACGGCGAGGGCAAGCTCACGCGTGAGTTCGTGGTCGTTTCCAACAGCAAGCCCGAGAATGCCGAGCGCGTGATTGACGGCAACGAGCGCGTCGTGCGCGCCCGTCTGGACGACGCCAAGTTCTTCTACGAGGAGGACCTGAAGATCTCCCTCGACGAGTTCCGCGAGCGTCTGGCCAAGGTCGCCTTCCAGGAGAAGCTCGGTAGCGTGCTCGCCAAGTCCGAGCGCATTGAGCAACTCGCGCTTGCCATCGCTCGCGAGGCCCATCTGGGCGCCCACCTGGCCGCCGACGCTGCTCGCGCCGCGCACCTGTGCAAGGCCGACCTGGTGTCTAACGCCGTCGTCGAGTTTACGAGCCAGCAGGGCGTGATGGGCGGTTATTACGCGACCGCGATGGGGGAGAACGACGAGGTCGCCCACGCCATTCGCGATCACTATCGTCCCCGCTTTGCCGGTGACGAGCTGCCCGAGGGCACCGCTGGCTGCATCGTGGCCTGTGCCGACAAGCTCGATACCATTGCCGGTATCTTTGCCATCGGCGAGCCCCCGACCGGCTCCTCCGACCCCTATGCGCTGCGTCGTGCCGCTATCGGCATCATCAACATCCTGCGCGACCGTCTGCCGATCGACCCCACGTCGCTTATCGACTTCGCCCTCGAGCTCTATGGCGAGCAGGGCATTGAGTTCGACGCCGCCGAGGTCGCCCAGCAGGTTCGTGACTTCTTCCATGGCCGCCTGGTGAGCATGGCCCGCGACGAAAAGATCCCGGCCGATACCGTTGCCGCCGTCTCCGCGGTGCACATCATCGCTCCGTCCGTCTTCTTCGCCCGCTGCGCCGCCCTCGACGAGGCCCGCAAGAACGACGCCGAGACGTTCGACAACCTTGCGACCGCCTATGCTCGCGCCGCGCATATCTCCAAGCCCGAGCTGGGCGTGGAGTACGACCGCAGCCTGATGGGCGAGGTCGAGCTTGCGCTCGCCGACGCCTCCGAGGCTGCTCAGACCGCTGTCGATGCCGCCCTTGCTACCGAGGATTATCCGGCCGCATTTGCTGCCCTCGCCGCCCTGCGCGCGCCCATCGACCGTTTCTTCGACGAGGTCATGGTCATGGACAAGGACGAGCAGCTCCGCGATAATCGCCTTAAGCTGCTCAACCGCTTCGAGGCCGTTTTCTCCGGCATCGCCAACATCGGTGAGCTTGCTCGTAAAAAGTAAGCCAGCCTGCGCGTAAGCGCAAAAGGAGCCCCGCATGGATTGCCCGGTCACCGCTCGTCCCACCGTTATCGTTATCTCCGACTCGCTCGGTGATACCGCTTGTGAGGTGGTGCTTGCGGCGTCCGGGCAATTTGATGAAGGGGCTTTTCGTTTGTTGCGCCTGCCCAAGGTGACCTCGGTGGAGCAGGTGGAGTCGTTTGTGGGCCCGCGCGTCGATGCCGACCATCGCGATATTGCCGTGTTTCACACCATTGTCGATCCGGCGCTTCGCGCCCGCGTGCTCGATTACCTGGGCATGCTGCATATCCGTTCGGTCGACCTGATCGGTCCGACGCTCGCCGTGCTATCGTCGCTCATCGGTGTGCCGCCCAAAGGCGTCGCGGGCGTGATTCACAGGACCGATGACCGCTATTTCCATCGTATCGAGGCCATGGAATATTTCGTTGAGCACGATGACGGGCGCGGTTGCGACGATTTGTCGGGTGCCGATATCGTGCTGCTGGGCGTATCGCGCACGTCCAAGACGCCGCTGTCGATGTATCTGGCTTATCAGGGCTACAAGGTTGCCAATGTTCCGTTGGCCCATGGCATGGAGCCGCCGAAGTCGATTTACGAGGTCGACCCGATGCGCCTGTTCGGCCTGATTTCGACCGTCGATGTGATTTCCGAAATTCGCGATAGCCGCTTGGGCGATGACTACGCTCGTGCCGTTGCCGGCTCCTATGCCGAGCCCGAGAGCGTGCGCAGCGAGCTTGAGGAAGCTCGTGCCCTCATGAAACGCCTAGGCTGCTTTGTGGTGCGTACCGACGGCAAGGCCATCGAGGAAAGCGCTGCCGAGATCATTAGCCAC
>DXMD01000025.1:0-4152 GCA_019414385.1 Collinsella sp.
CGCGCATAAAGAAAGCCTCCCATTTCTCATGTCCAAGAAATGGGAGGCAGTTCAAATTCGGACGGGCTTCTGTGCTCGATATGGGGGTTAGCGAAAACCGCCGCAAGGGCGTCTGTCCCTTTGCGGCGGTTTTGACGTTTGTGCAGATAAAACCGACCAAAATAAACCTGTCCCTTTTTGGTAGGTTTAGCTCAGCAGCATGCGGTCGTTGGCGAGCTCGCCGCCCGAGACCTCCTCGAACTTCTGCAGCAGGTCGGCTACGGTGAGCGACTTCTTCTCGTCGCCGGCCACGTCGTAGATCACATGGCCCTCGTGCATCATGATCAGACGGTTACCTAGACGGATGGCGTCGTTCATGTTGTGCGTGACCATGAGCGTGGTCAGGCGGTTCTCGTCGACGATCTCCTCGGTCAGGTTGAGCACCTTAGAGGCCGTCTTGGGGTCGAGGGCCGCCGTGTGCTCGTCGAGCAGCAGCAGGCGCGGCTTGGTGAGCGTGGCCATCAACAGGGTGAGTGCCTGGCGCTGGCCGCCCGAGAGCAGGCCGACCTTGGCGTTGAGGCGCGTGTCCAGACCGAGGTCCAGGCGCTTGAGCAGTTCAACATACTCGTCCTTCTCGGCCTTGGTGACGCCCCACGAAAGACCGCGGCGCTGGCCGCGGCGCTTGGCGAGGGCCAGGTTCTCGGCGATCTGCATGTCGGCTGCGGTGCCGCGCATGGGATCCTGGAACACACGGCCTAGGTACTTGGCGCGCTGCGACTCGCTCAGACGCGAGATGTCGGTGCCGTCGAGCTCAATAACACCCGAATCGAGTGGATACACGCCGGCGATCATATTGAGCAGTGTGGACTTGCCGGCGCCGTTGCCGCCAATCACGGTTACAAAGTCGCCATCGTTGAGGGTGAGGTCGACGCCGGTGAGCGCGCGCTTCTCGGTGACGGTGCCCTTGTTAAAGGTCTTCTTGACGTGCGAGAGCTTAAGCATCTGCCTCATCTCCCTTCGTGTAGGAGCTGCGGAGCTTATAGCGCTCCCAAACCACGGGCACGCACAGGGCCACGGCGACGATCACGGCAGAGAGCAGCTTCATGTCGTTGGCGTCCATGCCCAGCTGCAGCACGATGGCGCGGATAAGGAAGTACACCACGGAGCCAAAGACGGCGGAGGCAAGACGGACGCTAAACTGCGTGAGGCCGCCGGGCAGCAGCCGACCGAGCACCTCGCCGATGACGATGGCGGCAAGACCGATAACGATGGCGCCGGTGCCCATGCCGATGTCGGCATACTTCTGGCTCTGGCAGATGAGCGCACCCGAAAGGCCAATGAGGGCGTTGGAGAGCACGAGGGCGATCATTTTGGTGGTGTTGGTGTTAACGCCCAGGGCGCGGATCATGTACTCGTTGTTGCCGGTGGCACGCAGCGCCGAGCCGATCTCGGTGCCAAAGAACCAGTACAGGATGGCGACGATGGCCACGGCCAGCACAATGCCTAGGATAATGGCAACAGTGGACTGCGGCAGGCCCGTCATGTTGCTGACGGATGAGAAGATAGTGCCCTTGGCAAGGATGGGCGTGTTGGACTTACCCATGATGCGCAGGTTGATGGACCACAGACTGATCTGCGTAAGGATTCCGGCGAGGATTGCGGGAATCTCAAAGACGGTGGTCAAGATGCCCGTGACGGCGCCCGCGATGGCGCCGGCGCACATGCCGGCCAGCACGGCGAGCAAGGGGTCGACGTTATTGTTGACGATGAGCACGGCGCAGACACAGCCGCCGAGGGCAAAGCTGCCGTCGCAGGTCATATCGGGGATGTCGAGCAGGCGGAACGTGATAAACACGCCAAGCACCATAATGCCCCAGAGGACGCCCTGCGAAACGGCGCCCTGCAATGCAATGAGCATGCTTCATACCTCCTAGGATAGGGTGGACACGTGATTTTCCATAATAGCGGTAACAATGAATATAAGAACGGCAGGCAAACGTTTTGTTATATCTGAGCCATTGGGGCGAACGCCGGTCTATGACGTTCGCCCCAATGGCTCAGATATTAAATAACGCAGCTATGGCGCGAGAACGAACCCTAGATGCGTTACGGCGCATGGTGCTACTCGTCCAGAGCGGAGAGGTCGATGCCCAGCGCCTCGGCCATCTCGTCGTTCTTGACGACGACCAGGTCCTTGCTCGAGAGGTGCTTGATCGGCATATCCTCGGGCTTGGCCTCGCCCTTCAGGATCTTAACGGCCATCTCGCCCGCGGCGTAGCCCAGGTCCTTATAGTTGATGGAGAGGGTGAACAGGCCGCCGGCCATGCACATACCCTCCTCGCCGGTCACGAAGGGGAGCTTATTCTCCTTGCAGATCTGGCCGACCTGCGAAGCGCCCGCGGCGATGGTGTTGTCAGTGGGGGAGTACAGCGCGTCGACCTTGCCCACGGCAGACTCGACGACGGACTGAATCTCGTTGGAGCTCGAGACGGTGAAGTCGGTGTACTCGAGGCCCAGCTTGTCGAGCTCCTTCTTGGCGGCCTTGATCTGGACGTCGGAGTTGGACTCGGCGGTGCAGTAGAGCAGGCCGACCTTTTTAACGTCGGGCAGGACCTTCTGCATCATCTCGAGCTGCTCGGCGACCGGGGTGAGGTCGGAAGCGCCCGTGACGTTGGTGCCGGGCTTGTCGTTGTCCTGGACCAGGCCGGAGGCGGCGTAGTCGGTGATGGCACAGCCCACGATGGGGATATCGGCCGTGGCGCCGGCGGCAGCCTGCGCGGCGGGCGTGGCGATGGCATAGATCAGGTCGACGCCATCGCCCACGAACTTGTCGGCGATGGACTTACACGTGGACTGGTCGTTCTGGGCGTTCTTCTGGTCGATCTTGACCTTGAGACCGCTCTTCTTGATGGCTTTGACAAAGCCATCATTGGCGGCGTCGAGTGCGGAGTGCTCGGTGAGCTGCAAAACGCCGATGGTGTAGTCGGAACCGGCGGCAGCAGAGCCGGAACCAGAGTTGCCGCCGCATCCGGCGAGCGGAGCGAGCGCGAGCAGGCCGGCAGAGACCAGAAGGCTCCTGCGGCTGATGGTGATGTCCTTCATATCATTACCCCCAGTATAAAAATGGCTGGAAACACTGCACTGGGACAAAGTGCAAGTGGAACTATAGTAGCGCTGATGTCCATTTTTACAACAGCTCGGCGGGTTTTTTAATACAGAACCGGATGGGCGGTACGGGTAGTCGAATGGACGGCGGAGGGTCTTATGCGGCGGAGGCGGCGTCGTCCTCGTCCAGGGCGGCGAAGAGCTTCTTGCCGTCGAGGAGACGTGTGGTGACGTTTCTCATGCGGCCGATCTCAACGGTACGCAGCGTGTCGTCGGCGCCTCGCGCGTCATAGACCGTTCCCAGCAAATACGAGATGCCGTCTCGTTGCTTGATGGCAAAGGGCCGGAGTGTCATCCGTGCCACTTCGACCTCTCCGCGTGCCGTGACACTCGAAATATCAAAACTCACCGTGGTTCCGTGGTCGATGGCCTGCTCGATGAGCTCGCAGGCATCGATGCGCTTGACGGGCGTGCGTGTGGCCTTGGTGGATTTGCCGCCTGCGCTTGGAGCAGGCTCGGGTGCATCGAGGTAGCCGCGAACGTCGGCACTCGCCATGGCGACCAGGTGCTGCGCCATGCTTTTTCGAATGGCGATGGGCGTAGAGCGGTTGCGCATGACCATGCCGTGGAGTCGGATGATCTCTTCGTCGGTGAGCGGACGGGTCAAGAGCCGATACCCCACGCCGCGCTTGTACTCAATTTCGTATCCAGCATGGCGAAGTGCGGAGATGGCGGTGTAGATGCTGCGCCGCGCCGCCGAGATGGGCATGCGGGCGGGGTCGTCGGGATGGGCGAGGCGCCGGATCAACTCATCGGAAAGCATGGCCTTGTCCTCGCCGGTGTTTTCGCTTAATAGTTGCAGGATGCGAACGGCGCGATAGGCTGCCATCGAGGCGGCGCCCCTCGTCGTGGTCTCGTAAGTTTCAACAGCGGTTTCGGTCATGGCGCCCACGTCCTTTCCGTTTTGGGTGGCGACGGTATGGAGCCTAGGACGCGGGGCTTTCCCAGGGGTGCAGGACGCCCTGGGCGGTCGGTAGCCGTCGGCAAGCGGCGGGTCGAGTTTTCAAC
>DXMD01000025.1:4162-6745 GCA_019414385.1 Collinsella sp.
GCCCTGCCCAACTGACCAAAAACTTGCCAAAAGCTTGACGGATGCTGTTGAAAAAAGCGCCCCTCGGCTTGCCGAGAGGCGCTGGCGTGATGCGCTGGAACGTGTTTGGTGGCGCTGTGGCGATTAGAAGTCGGCGTTGCCCACGGTGCGCGGGTGCGGCAGGACGTCGCGGATGTTGCCCACGCCGGTCAGATACATGACCAAGCGCTCGAAGCCCAAGCCGTAGCCGGCGTGCTTGCAGGAACCGTAGCGGCGCAGGTCAAGGTAGTACTTGTACTGCTCGGGATTCATGCCCAGGTCCTTGATGCGGGCCTCGAGCAGATCCAGGCGCTCCTCGCGCTGGGAGCCGCCGATAATCTCGCCGATACCCGGCACCAGGCAGTCGGCGGCGGCGACGGTCTTGCCGTCCTCGTTCATGCGCATGTAGAACGCCTTGATCTCGGCCGGGTAGTCGGTTACGAAGGTCGGGCGCTTAAAGTGCTCCTCGGTCAGGAAACGCTCGTGCTCGGTTTGCAGGTCGATGCCCCAGCTCACGGGATAGTCAAACTTGTGACCGGCGGCGACGGCCTGCTCCAGGATTTCGACAGCCTCGGTGTAGGTAACGCGGGCAAAGTCGGAGTTTGCCACATGGTCCAGGCGCTCGATCAGGCCCTTGTCCACAAACTTGTTGAGCATATTGAGCTCGTCGGGGCAGGTGGCCATAACGTCCTTAAGGACGTACTTGAGCATGGCCTCGGCGTTATCCATGTAGTCGTTCAGGTCGGCAAAGGCCATCTCGGGCTCGATCATCCAAAACTCGGCGGCGTGGCGCGTGGTGTTGGAGTTTTCGGCGCGGAAGGTGGGGCCAAAGGTGTACACGTCGCCAAAGGCCATGGCAAAGTTCTCGGCATTGAGCTGGCCGGACACGGTAAGGCTCGCGTGCTTGCCAAAGAAGTCTTGGCTCCAGTCGACCTCGCCGGACTCGGTGAGGGGCGGATTTTTGGGGTCGAGCGTGGTCACGCGGAACATCTCGCCGGCGCCCTCGCAATCACTCGTGGTGATGATAGGGGTGTTGACGTAGACAAAGCCCTGCTCCTGGAAGAAGCGGTGGATGGCGGCAGCCGCGACAGAACGGATGCGGAACACGGCACGGAACAGGTTGGTGCGCGGGCGCAGGTGCTGCTGGGTGCGCAGGAACTCGACGGTTGCGCGCTTCTTCTGCAGCGGGTAATCCGGGGCGCTGACGCCCTCGACCTCGATGGAGGTGGCAGAAAGCTCGAAAGGCTGGGGTGCATCGGGGGTCAGCTTGACGGTGCCGGTGCAAATGAGTGCGGCCGAGACGTTTTGATGGGCGATCTCGTCGTAGTTGTCGAGCGCCTCGCGGTTCATGACGACCTGCAGGTCGCGGAAGCAGCTGCCGTCGTTGAGCGTAACAAAGCCAAAGTTCTTCATGTCGCGGACGGACTTGACCCAGCCGGCAACGGTGACGGTCTGGCCACCGAGCGACTCGGCATCGACATAGAGCTGCGCGATTTTGGTGCGGTTCACGTATCCTCCCATAACGGTTGAATGATAGTTATCCATACAGTTCGATATTCTAGCAGCTCGGCTCATTTGGGCTATACAGATAAGGCATTGGCGGGATGGTTTTTCAAACGAAAAGCGCCCGCGGCCAAATGGTCGCGGGCGCTTGACGAGGTGCCTTTTGGTTGTGTGGCGCGGGGCCTGGCTACTTGGTCTTGGCAACCAGCAGCGGGTCGCCAAGCTTGACGAGCGGGTTGCCGCCGATAAGCGTTCCAGACTCGCCGACATGGTCGATGCTCTTAAGACGATCGAGCTCGGAGACGATGACGGTCACGATGTCCTCGTGGCCGGCGGCCTTGATGGCCTCGCGATCGAAGCTGATGAGCGGCTGGCCGGCCTTGACCACATCGCCCATCTCGACAAAGCGGGCAAAACCCTTGCCGTTCATTTCCACGGTGCCCAGGCCAACATGGATGAATACGCGCAGACCGTCCTCGGTAATCATGCCGATGGAGTGGTTGGTGACAGTGGTGGCGCCGATGCGGCCGTTGGCGGGCGCATAGATGGTGCCGGTAATGGGCTCGATGCCATAGCCCTGGCCAAGCATGCCCGAGGCGATCGTCTCGTCGGGAACCTCGTCCAGGCTGACGAGCACGCCGTTGACGGGGGCATAGATGACGCCTTCGCGGGTGGCGAAGCTTGCTGCGGGCGGAACGGACGCCTCGCCGGTCGAGGTGAAGGTGGACTTAAGCGAATCGAGCAGACCCATAGTTGCCTCCAACTTAAATAGGCGCATATCGCGCGTTTGGTTTGCCGGAAACGTTTCATATCTGTTTCGCGGCTTGGTCAACACCCCCTATTCTACGCTGCTCAGCGATACCTCTGAGCTGGGATTATGTGATATATCAGTTGAAGGGAAACTTATTGCTGGCGTGTTTCTGCGTCACGGGTTCAAGTGGGGTACGCTTGAAGGCGAAAAACAATGGCGCTTAATTTGCGCGAAGGGAGCACATATGATTGTCGAGAACCATGCGCTGTGGGGCGAGGAGCCGACCGAGGAATATCCGGCGACGTTTACGT
>DXMD01000025.1:6755-25585 GCA_019414385.1 Collinsella sp.
GGTGCCGAACCGCTGCCCGATAAACCGAATGGCCGCCGCCCTGCCGTGATTATCTGCGGCGGAGGTGCGTTTACGCATATCGCTCCGCATGAGCAGGATCCCGTGGCGTTTGCGTTTTTGGATCACGGTTACCAGGCCTTTGTGCTCAACTATGTCACAAGTTCTACGGGTGACGTGAGCTTTCCGCACCCCCAGGCAGATCTTGCCAAGATGGTCGCCACGGTGCGCGCGAATGCCGACGAGTGGCATGTCGATCCCAAGCGCGTGTGCGTCGTGGGCTTTTCTGCTGGCGGCATGATTTGCGCCTCGCTGGCAACGCAGTGGAAGACCGGCCCCTTCGCGGCACTTGCCGGGGCGCGTCCGGACGACATTCGTCCCGACGCCGTGGTGCTGGGCTATCCGTTGCTCGACCTTGCCTATGTGCGCGATATGCAGACGCGTGACCCGCGCATCGACCTGCGCGTGCCCAAGACGGGTGGCAAGACGGGGCGCGATCTTCTCAACGACTACCTGTCGATGGTGACGGGTGGCGAGGCAACTGACGAGCATTTGGCCGATATCTGCCCCACCACACATGTTTCGCGTCAGATGCCGCCGACCTTTGTGTGGGGCGTGTCCGACGATAAGACGGCGCCGATCGCGCAGGTCTACCCGTTTGCGCAGCGCATGGCCGAGGAGGGCGTTGCATGCGAGATACACGTCTTTGACCAAGGTGGTCACGGCCTTTCGCTCGGCAACGCCAACGCCGCGGTCGACAACGAGGACAAGCAGGTGGCGGTCCGCCCTTGGATTCGCCTAGCCTTCCGCTTCCTGGAGCGCCACGGTTTCTAGACCGCGCAGCACGAGAGTGGATAATCTCCCATTTTTTGGTCTGCTTTTCGACAAAAAAGGGGGATTATCCACTCTCGTGAGATGGGCGTCTGATAGCTTTCCTTGTTGTATTTCTACCAGACGGTGAACTGGGCGTTTTCCGTGTTCCAATGGACATCGCGAACGTAGTCGCGCACGCCCGTCGCATCTCGTGCTTCGAACAACTCAAGAATATGAGCATGTTCGTTGTTGGCTTTATTGAGCAGCTTACACGCCGTCTCCTGGTCAACAGTCTCGTAATCGCGCTTGATAAAGCAACGCTCGAGCTGCGAGATCATATCGCGCAGACGGTCGTTGCCACAGCGGTTGAAGTACGTAAGGTGAAAGTCTCGCTGAATGTCGTCATACTTACGGATGAGACCGCCTTGGATCGCGAGGTCCATGGAGCCGACGAGAAATTTCAGCTGCGTAATATCGTCGTCAGTTAGATTCGGACAGGCGAGATATGCGGCCTGCCCGTCGAGCGGCCCCATAATCTCAAAGACTTCAACGGCGTTTTGCTGATCGAACCCACGGACGCGGAATCCGCGGCGGGGGAGATTGTCCAGGTAGCCATCGCTTGCCAGCTGGATGAGCGCCTCGCGGACCGGCGTGCGCGACACGCCCATGGCATCGCAGATCGCTTGCTCGCTCAGCCGGTCGCCGGCGGACAACTCGCCGGCGTCAATACGGCTCGAAATATAGTCGTATACGTGGTCCTTCAGGGGCCTTCTGAGCGTTTCCATGAGCTTGTGTTCCTTAACGGTATATTTCTAAAATTAAATACGTTTCGCTTGAATAGCTCAGTCGAATTATAGAACGACCAGCTAAATCATGCTACTTTGCGCCGATAAGCAGGAATACGCTTACCGAGGATTATCTACCGTTCGGGATTGTATACAATATACAAAACAGCAAAGACACCCTAAGATAAAGCCATCGGAAGGAAGGCGGACGCAAGGAAGTCCGCTCAGTACTATGAGATCCAAGGAGGATCATCATGACCAAGTTCAGCCACGTCATCATCCGTCGTCCCGGCAAGTCCCTGAGCAATGGCATCACGAGCGCTCCCGAGCTTGGCCAGCCCATCTACGAGCGCGCTATCGAGGAGCATTACGATTACGAGCACGCACTCGAGCAGTGCGGCGTTGACGTGTCGGTGCTGCCGGCACTCGAGCAGTATCCCGACAGCTGCTTCGTCGAAGATCCGGCCGTTATCACTCGCTGCGGCGCCATCATTACCAACCCCGGCGCCGATAGCCGCAACGGCGAGAAGGACGAGATTGAGCCGGCCGTCCGTCGCTTCTTTGACGACGAGCATGTCAAGCACATCGTTTCTCCGGGCACGCTTGACGGCGGCGACGTCATGATGGTCGGTGACCATTTCTACGTCGGTCGCTCCGCTCGTACCAACGAAGAGGGCATTCGCCAGTTCTGCGAGATTCTCGAGGGCTGGGGCCTCGAGGGTTCTGAGGTTCCGCTGGAGGAGGTCCTGCACCTCAAGACGGGCGTCAACTACATCGAGGACAACAACATGCTCGTCTCTGGTGAGTTCATCGATAAGCCCGACTTTGCCCAGTACAACAAGATCGTCGTGCCCGAGGACGAGGCGTACGGCGCAAACTGCATCTGGGTCAACGGTACGGTCATCGTTGCCGAGGGCTATCCGACTGTGCTCAAGGCCGTGCAGGATCTGGGCTACAAGACACTCGTCGTTGACACCTCCGAGTATCGCAAGGTCGACGGCGGCCTTTCTTGCCTGTCGCTGCGCTTCTAACGCGATAGCTGTAACAGTCTGATGATCGCTTGACCGATGGCCCGGCACCCGATTCGGGACGTCCGGGCCATCTTTCGTTCGATCACATGATGAAGGGGGTGCACATACAATGGCCTCTAAAGCTCAAAATGAAGAGATTATCGACCCTAATGGCCTCGATCTCTTTCGTCTGACCATGATGGTTATTACCGCCAGTATTTGTGGCGGCATCTTTTCGCTTGCCGGCGATATGGCAGCAGGCGGGGCAAATACCGGTGCGGTTATCGTCTCGTGGGGAATTTGCTTTATTGGCGTCTTTGCGCTGATGATGGTGTTCAACGGTTTGTCTCAGGCCCGTCCCGACCTGACCGGCGGCATCTATGCATACGCTGCGGCCGGTTTTGGCGATTACATTGGATTCAACTCCGCTTGGGGCTACTGGATCAGCGCATGTCTTTCCAACGTGAGCTTTGCGCTCTTGCTGTTTAGCGCGCTGGGCTATTTCTTCCCCGCGTTTGGCGCGGGTAACAACCTGCTTTCTATCGTCTGCGCCAGCGTGTTTTTGTGGTTCCTTACCGCCCTTGTGCTTCGTGGCGTTAAGGAGGCTGCGGGCATTAACACAATCGTCACGTTGGCGAAGCTGGTGCCGTTGGGGCTCTTTGTGCTGAGTATCGTGCTCCTGGGTAAGTTCAACGTCGATATCTTTATGGACAACTTCTGGGGAGAGCCGGCTGGTCCTGGCTTTGGCGAGCAGGTTGTCTCGACCATGATTGCCCTTGTCTGGGTCTTCACGGGCATCGAGGGCGCTGTCGTTATCTCGGGCCGTGCTAAGTACGTGCGTGACGTCGGCCGCTCGACGGCGCTCGGATTTGCGGCTGTATTCACGCTGTATCTGATCATCTCGATGCTGTCGCTCGGCATTATGCCGCGCGAGGAGATGGCACAGCTTGCAACGCCCTCCATGGCGGGAATTCTCGAGTGCGCAATCGGTCCGGTTGGTGCTGCCATCGTAAACCTTGGCGTTATCCTTTCGCTGGTCGGCGCGCTGCTGGGCTATGTCATCATTGCGTCCGAGACGCCGTTCGAGGCGGCGCGCCAGGGATCCTTCCCTCTGGCGTTTGCCAAGACGAACAAGCACGACGCCCCGGTGGTAACGGTTCTCGTGAGCTCCGGCATTACGCAGCTCTTCTTGATCGTGTCGTATGTGGCGGCGAGCACCTACCAGTTCTTCTATAGCTGCGCAGTCAACACGATTCTGGTTCCGTATGTCTGCTCGGCTGCCTATTACATGGTGATTGGTTGGAAGAAGGAGCATCTGGACGGACCGCATGCGCCAAGCGTCGGCAAGGCGCGATTCTTCGGCACGCTCGGCTTCATTTACACATTGTTCCTTGTGTGGTCGACGGGCCTCCAGGGCGTCATGATCACGACGATCCTTTTTGCTCCGGCCATTCCCGTTTATATGCTGGGCGAGCGAGGTCGCGGTAAGCCGGTACTTCCGCACCTGCACGACAAGCTGATCGCAGCGGTGGTCATTGTCGTGGCGGTCATCTCGCTGTATCTGCACTTTGCCGGCATTGCGCCGATAGTCTAAGACTGCGGCAAGCTTCATCGCTTGGTAAGCCGACGGAGGCGTCGCGTGCCGGTGCCGTTCGGTAATCCTTAACTGACGTGGGCCTCTGTAACGTGCCTTTGTGAGCGCCCACCAAGCCTGCGCAGGTGACATTTGTTGCCAGCGCGGGCTTTTGCAGTTGCGGTGGAATAGTTCCTGTTTTACTGGTTAAAGCATCAAGCGGGAACTATTCCACCGCAACTTGTTTTGATTCGCTGGGGGACGGAGGAAGCGACGATCCGGAATCCACCTGCACGGTCGTCGCTCCGCATCCCGTCCGTTGGCGCAAATGGTGCCAAATGTAACCTGTCCCCCTTGCACGCTTGTCCCCCTTGCACCAATCTGTTGATTGAACGTCGTTGCGTGTTCACGGTTTCTGGGCAAGCCGTCTCGCAGCAAAGTAGACTAGATGGCCATTTCAAAAAGTCTGCTTAGAGGAGGAGCCATGCTTGAGGGTACGTATGTGGTTTCGGCCCAGACGCCGGTGGGGAGTAGACGCGGCGAGGTGACGTTTTCGCATGGGGTGAACGGCGCGTTCAGGGCAGTGCTAAACGTCAGGGGTCTCAATATCGCTCTCTCGGGTGCCCGCGCTGAGTGCGATTTCTTTGAGCTCTCGGGTACTATCTCCCACGTCTTGATGGGCAAGGTGCCCTTTACATGCACGGGGTCGGTCGAGGGTGATCGACTCACCGCTACCGCGCGGTCGGGTTCCGTTTCGATCTCGCTGAGCGGTATGCGCAAAGAGCTTTCGGGGCGCACGGCATAAAGTTTGCGCAGGTAAACATCGGTATTTGACTTTATAAAATAGTTCAGAGCGCTATCATTTGGCGTTACGAGTTGGTTAGCCCCGGTAAACGGTTAGCCGCGTCTAACGAAAGGATGAGCGCGTGAAGCTCGATACGCTCGAGATTGGAAAGGACGCCGTTGTCGCATCGGTGGCATCGGACGATCAGGCACTCCGACAGCATATTTTGGACATGGGCCTAACACCGGGCACCGAAGTCACCATGATGAAGTACGCCCCTATGGGCGATCCACTCGAGATTCGCCTGCGTGGCTACGAGTTGACGCTGCGCAAGGACGATGCCGCTCGCATCGAGCTCGTGGGTATCCACGACACCGATACGGGTCCGCGCGCTAACGCCGCAATCGGCACGACGGAGCACCCGGCACTGGGCGAGGGCACGTATTCGCCCCGCGCGGCCAAGACGGCCGTGCCCGAGGGTGCGCCGCTGCATTTCGCCCTCGCCGGCAACCAAAACTGCGGCAAGACCACGCTGTTCAACCAGCTGACGGGCTCCAACCAGCATGTCGGTAACTTTCCTGGCGTGACGGTCGACCGCAAAGATGGCGCCATCCGCAACCACCCCGAGGCAAGCGTTACCGACCTGCCCGGCATTTACTCTCTGTCGCCGTACACGGGCGAGGAGATCGTAAGCCGCCAGTTTATCCTGGATGAGCACCCCGACGCCATCATCGATATCATCGACGCCACCAACATCGAGCGTAACCTGTACCTGACGCTGCAGCTTATGGAGCTCGATCGCCCTATGGTTATCGCGCTCAACATGATGGACGAGGTGACGGCCAACGGCGGCGCCGTGGACGTCAACCTGCTCGAGAGCCTGTTGGGCGTGCCCGTTGTCCCCATTAGCGCTGCCCGCAACGAGGGTATCGGCGAGCTGGTGGAACATGCTCTGCACGTGGCGCGGTTCCGCGAGCGCCCCGGTCGCCTGGACTTCTGCGCGCCCGATGGTCCAGACGGCGGCGCGCTGCATCGCTGCATTCACGGCATCGCCAACCTTATCGAGGACCATGCCGCGACGGCCCACATCCCGGTGCGCTTTGCGGCGACCAAGTTGGTTGAGAGCGATGAGCTGGTGACCGAGGCACTTCATCTGGACCGTAACGAGCTCGACGCCATCGAGCACATCATTACCCAGATGGAGGGCGAAGCCGGCACCGACCGCCTGTCCGCACTGGCCGACATGCGCTTTACCTTTATCGGCGACATGTGCGGGCGTTGTGTTGTCAAGCCGCACGAGAGCCGCGAGCACGTGCGCTCCGTCAAGATCGACCGCATCCTGACGGAGCGCTACACGGCCATTCCGGCGTTCCTGGTGATCATGGGCCTCGTATTTTGGCTGACGTTTGGCGTGATCGGCGCGGCGTTGCAGGGCCTCATGGAGGACGGCATCGCTGCCGTCATCGCATCGGCTGATGCGGGTCTCAAGGCGTTCGGCACCAATGACGTAGTGCGCTCGCTAGCTGTCGACGGCGTGCTCACGGGCGTGGGCAGCGTGTTGACCTTTCTGCCGATCATCGTCGTACTTTTCTTGTTCCTCTCCATTCTGGAAGACTCGGGCTACATGGCGCGCGTGGCCTTTGTCATGGATAAGGTATTGCGCCGCTTTGGTCTGTCGGGCCGCAGCTTTGTGCCCATGCTCGTCGGTTTTGGCTGTACCGTGCCGGCCATCATGTCGACCCGCACACTCCCGTCCGAGCACGACCGCAAGATGACCGTTATGCTCACACCGTTCATGAGCTGTTCGGCCAAGCTGCCGGTCTACGGCCTTCTGTGCGGGGCGTTTTTCCCGCAGGCGACGGTTCCCGCCATGGTCTCGCTCTATCTGATCGGCATTGTGGTCGGCTGCATCGCGGCTCTGGTGCTCAACCGCACGGCATTTAAGGGCGACCCCGTGCCGTTTATCATGGAGCTCCCCAACTATCGCTTGCCGAGCGTTAAGACGACGGTGATGCTGGCATGGGATAAGGCCAAGGACTTCATCACCAAGGCCTTTACCATTATCTTTGCCGCTACGGTGGTCATCTGGTTCCTCCAGACGTTCGACATCCGCTTTAATGTGGTCGCCGATCAGTCGCAAAGTCTGCTTGCGGGCCTTGGTAGCATCATCGCGCCGGTGCTGGCGCCGCTCGGCTTTGGCGACTGGCGTGCATCGACGGCGCTCGTCACCGGACTTATCGCCAAGGAGAGTGTCATCTCGACCCTCACGGTGCTTTTGGGTGCAACGTCGCCCGCGGCACTGTCGACCATGTTTTCGCCGTTTACCGCTTACGTGTTCCTGGTCTTTACGCTGCTGTACCCGCCCTGCGTAGCGGCAATCGGCGCCGTTAAGAGCGAGCTGGGCGCGCGCTATGCCGTTGCCGTGTTCGCGTTTCAGGTGACGGTCGCCTGGATCGTGGCGTTTGTCGTGCATTCGGCGGGCATATTGCTGGGGTTGGCTTAGCTATTTATTGACGGCGCAACCCCTGTGTATTGAGTTGATTGCGGCCCCGCATCTGTTGCTGACGGATGCGGGGCCGTTGCTATATAATCGCCCACCGCTCAAGACAATCGGAGAGGTTTCCTACATGACTCAGACAAGGCAAGATGGCATCTCACTCAAGCAGTGGCTCCCGCTTATCGGGCTCGCCTGCTGCGCGTTCGTATTCAACACGTCGGAGTTCATGCCCATTGGCCTGTTGACCGACATTGCCGCGTCGTTCTCGCTTACCGAGTCCCAAGCCGGCATCATGATCTCGGTCTATGCTTGGGGCGTCATGCTGCTGTCGTTGCCGCTTATGGTGTTCGCTTCGCGCTTTGAGTTCAAGCGCATGCTGCTCGGCGTGCTCGCCGTGTTTTCTCTGGGTCAGTTCCTGTCCGCTGTGGCACCGACATATCCCATCCTGGTCTGTGCGCGCCTGGTGGTCGCTTGCGCACATGCCGTGTTCTGGTCGGTCGCCTCTATCATGGCCTCGCGCCTGGTCGACGCCCGCCACGGGGCGCTCGCCATCAGCATGATCGCCACGGGCTCGTCCATCGCGCAGATCTTTGGCCTGCCGATCGGCCGCGCCATCGGCCTGGCCGTGGGCTGGCGCATGACGTTTGCCGTGGTCGGGGCCCTCTCGGCTGTCGCGGTTGTCTACCAGGCTGCGGTGTTCCCGGCTATGCCGGTGGGTGAGCGCTTTACGCTCAAACAACTTCCCGAGCTGCTCAAGAACCCGTTCCTCATCGCGCTTTATGCGGTCACGGTCTTTATGGCGACCGGCTATTATGCGGGTTACAGCTATATCGAGCCGTTCCTGGCACAGGTCGCGCACGTCGACGCGGGCGCCATCACTATGACGCTGACGGCGTTCGGCTGCTCTGGTCTGCTCGGAAGCTGGCTGTTTGGCCGCCTGTTCGATGGGCACCGGTTCCCGTTTCTCGCGATTACGCTCTCCGGCGTCCCGGTGGCTCTGCTGCTCATGGGTCCGGTTGCACCGTCGCTCGTCGCCGTTCTCGCTGTTTGCGCGCTATGGGGCTGCTGCTCCACGGCCTTTAACGTGGCGTTTCAGGCCGAGCTCATCAAGTACACGCCGGCAGACTCGTCGGCCGTCGCCATGTCGATCTTCTCGGGCCTGTTCAATCTGGGTATCGGCACGGGCACCGCAATCGGTGGCGCCGTGGTTTCGGGTCCCGGTATCGCTTGGATTGGCTTCGCGGGCGGGGCGATTACCGTCGTGGGCGTCATCCTCGCCATCACGGTAATGTTTCCGGCCATACGCCGCATGTCCTGAATTGAGCTGCTTGCCACGAAATGGGCCTATCTACTAGTTTTTAGTGTTTACCCTCGACCACGTTGGGAAGTACGAAATTAAAACTGCAGGTAGAAAGCTTGTCGGTTTTACAAAAACGCGGGCGTGGTCGACCCGTGCGGGTCAAACGTAGTAGATGGGCCGCTTTCGTGGCGCGGCATAATCGAATGTGACAAAGGGACAGTCCCTTTGTCACATTCGGCATACAATGGGTGGCGTTGCGTGAAAGATTGTCGGGAGGTTGCTATGTGGGCATACGAGACGACGTTCTATCAAATCTATCCGCTGGGCTTTTGCGGAGCTCCGCGCGAAAACGCCGCGCCCGTTGCCGATGATGAACTCGCCCAGGCTGCCAACGCCGCGCCCAACCCTGATGCGCCCATCATGAAAATCGCCCAATGGGCCGACTACCTGCAAGAACTCGGTATTGGCGCTGCGCTCATTAACCCGCCGCTCGAATCCGACAGCCATGGCTACGACACGCGCAGTCTGCGCCATATCGATCGTCGCCTGGGCGGGGATGCCGACTTTGCCGCCGTGTGCGAGACGTTGCATGCCCACGGCATCCGCGTGGTGCTCGATGCGGTCTTCAACCATGTGGGCCGTGGCTTTTGGGCCTTCCGCGATGTGCAGGAGCGCAAGTGGGACTCGCCCTACAAGGACTGGTTCCACATTAGCTTTGACGGCGACTCCTGCTATGGCGACGGCTTTTGGTACGAGGGCTGGGAAGGCCATTTTGAGCTCGTGAAGCTCAACCTGCAAAATCCCGCCGTGGTCGACTACCTGCTCGAGTCCGTGCGCCGTTGGGCCGACGTATTTGGCGTCAACGGCCTGCGCCTGGACGTTGCCTATATGCTCGACCGCGACTTTATGCGCCGCCTACACTCCTTTACCCGTGAGCTCAAGCCCGACTTTGTGCTGATCGGCGAGACGCTCCACGGCGACTACAATCAGATCGTCAACGACGAGATGCTCGACTCCTGCACCAACTATGAGTGCTACAAGGGCCTGTACTCCAGCTTTAACTCGGTCAATATGTTCGAGATCGCACATTCGCTGCACCGTCAGTTTGGCGGCGACCCCTGGTGCATCTACCGCGGCAAGCACCTGCTGTCGTTTGCCGACAACCACGACGTGCCGCGCCTGGCGAGCATCCTCACCGACAAGTCCTGTCTGCGCCCCGCCTATGGCATGCTCTTTGGCATGCCGGGCATTCCGTGTGTCTACTATGGCAGCGAGTGGGGGATTGCCGGCGAAAAGGACGGCCCCGATGGCGACTGGGCGCTGCGCCCTGCGCTCGATGAGCCTGCGCCCAACGAGCTGACGGCGTTCATTACGCAGCTCACGCACCTGCGCTCGACAGACGATGCGGCGGCACGCGCTCTCAACTACGGTGCGTACCGCAACGTGGTGATTCAGAACAAGCAGCTGCTGTTCGAGCGCGCCTGTGACGATGCGACGGTGCTCGTGGCGGTCAATGCCGTGAACGAGCCCTATACCTTTGGAGCCGGCGAACTCAACGGCTCCTTCGTTGACCTGCTTGCCGACGATGCGCCCACGGTCGAGCTGCCGGGCTCCCTTGAGCTTGCGCCCTACGAGGTGCGCTATCTGTTGAGGGCCTAGGCCATGCCTGTGTCTGACGAGGGCTATCAACATATTGAGCATGGGTTTGAGCCCGTGTTCGACCAACACTCGCGCGTTTTGGTGCTCGGGTCGTTTCCCTCGGTGCTTTCGCGCGCCAATGCCTTTTATTACGGCAACCCTCAGAATCGCTTTTGGCGCGTGATGGCCGCGTGCCTCGGTGTGCCCGTGCCGCCCAACGAGGGAGACTCTTTGGCGAGCGGCGAGCCCGCGACGCTCGACGCCTCGGTTGCTGCCAAGCGGGCTATGCTGCTTAACGGTGGCGTAGCCCTGTGGGATGTGATCGAGAGTTGTGACATCAAGGGCTCGAGTGACGCCAGCATCAAAAACGTTGTGCCGGCTCGCGTTGAGCTTATCACGAGCAACGCGTCCATTGAGCAAGTGATATGCAACGGCGGTACGGCGGGGCACCTCTACAAGCGCTATCTGCAGGAGCGGACGTGCCTGCCCGCTGTCGTATTGCCGTCAACAAGTCCCGCTAACGCGGCATGGCGCCTGGAGCGCCTTGTTGAGCGCTGGCGCGAGGCCGTTGACTGGGCGGCACTGTAATTTAGATATTTGGCTGAGCACGGGTGCCGAGGCGTTTGATGGTGGCATGCCAAATTGGCGCGGGCAGCGCGGGCTTGGCGCGCACCATACCGTCGGTATCGACGCTACCGGCATTGCCGCCGCCAAGCAGCTGCGCATGCTCAATGGAGCAGCCCATGCGCATAGCGCCCACAAGCTTATCTATCGCTTCCGAAAACGGTCGCCGCAAGAGGCCCATACGCGGGGAGTGGCGAAGCGCCGCAATACCGCTGCCGGCACAGACGACAACGCCGCCACACCACAATTGGTCATGGCGCTCACATGCCTTGTGCAGACGAACGGCGGTCCCGCGCGCCTGTTTAGTGCCCTCTTGTGCGGCTCGAATCGCGGCATAGACGCGCGTTCCCGTACCACCAAAGCGCTCAAGCGCCTGCTCGATAGCTGTCAACGTCTCATCGTCAGCCACATCTTCAATGGCCAGCACGATGCCATCGGCAACGCTGCCGGTATTATCCGCTTCCAAATCGATCGGGCGGGGGAGCGTGGTGCCAGAAAGCTGAGCATAGGCCGCGATGGCATCCTGCAGGTCCCAGAGCAAAAACTCAAGATCGGCGCTATCGGGAATGCTGATATACGCAATGGTTCGCAACGTTTTTGGCTTATTGGCCTGCTGGTTCGCCTCCATACCATCTCCTTTCCGGTTCGTTTCCGTTTAGGTTACACCGTCTGGCGGCGCGCGGGCGCGCTATCCTAGTGCAACCCTTACGAAAGGAACGCCATGCGCCTGCCCATGAATACCTCGCTTGCCACGCTCAAGCCCTCCGGCATCCGTCGGATTAACGCGCTCGCTGCCCAGCACCCAGGATGCATTGCGCTCGCGCTCGGCGAGCCCGATTTTCCTACACCCGATGTGATTAGCGCCGAGGTGACCGCCGCGCTGGGCCGCGGCGACACGCATTATCCGCCCAACAACGGTCGCCCCGCCCTGCGCGAGGCGCTGTCTGCCTACATGGGGGACGCGGGCCTTGCGTTTTCGGCCGACGAGGTCATCCTGACCGACGGCGCGACCGAGGCCCTGTCGGCAACATTCATGGCTATGCTCAACCCCGGCGACGAGGCCATCATTCCCACGCCGGCCTTTGGCCTGTACGAGAGCATCGTCGTGGCCAACCACGCCAAGGCGGTCTTCTTGGATACGGAGCCTGCGCAATTCCAGATTGACGAGGATGCGCTTCGCGCCTGTGTGACCCCGGCGACCAAGGCCGTCGTTATCTGCTCGCCCAACAATCCCACGGGCTGCATTCTCAACGCGGCCTCACTCGATGCCGTGGCGCGCGTGGCAGAGCGGGCGGGTATCTACGTGATCTGCGACGACGTGTACAACCGTCTGGTCTATGCGGATGGCTACGAGCGCTTTGCCCAGCGCCACCCGGAGCTGCGTGAGCAGACAGTAGTCATCGAGAGCTTCTCCAAGCCATGGGCTATGACCGGCTGGCGCCTGGGTTGGCTCGCAGCAGCGGCACCCGTCATCGCCGAGATCGCAAAGGCTCACCAATACTTAGTATCGAGTGCTGTCTCCTTCGAAATGGACGCCGCAGCCCGAGCCCTCACCGTCGACCCAACCCCCATGCTCAAAGTCTACCGAGCCCGCCGCGAACGCGTACTCGCAGCCTTAGACGCCATGGATCTCGACGTAGTGGAACCAGCCGGCGCCTTCTACGCCTTCCCCAGCATTAAACAGTACGGCCTAACCAGCGAAGACTTCTGCATTAAAGCCATCGAAGAGGCCAACGTAGCCCTAGTCCCAGGCGACTGTTTCGGCACCGAAGGTCATATCCGCCTAAGCTACTGCGTCTCCGACAAAGACCTAGACGAAGGCCTCCACCGCCTGTCCACCTTCATTTCAACCTTTTAGCCCTCAGGGATGCAACGCATCAGCCCACCGACCCAAGCATTATGAGTGGGGCGCGCCGCTCAACGGACACGAGGATTCGCCGCAAAGTTACTGCAGCTCCGGCCCGAGGGGACGGGTCGAGATTTTCGTAGATTCCGCACGAGCCGAAGGCCACTTAATGTGGCCTTCGTGCGAGCCAGGACTTGACCGAGCGAAAATCTCGACCCGTCCCCTCGGGCCGGAGCGTATGCAGGGTTTGTGGACGAATCCTCGCGCCCGTTGACCGACGCCGGGGTCCCCGCCATAATACTTTCGGTTCACGCACGAATCCGCTGCCAGAGACAGCCGGTGCAAACGGGCATCGCCCGCGAGCTTAATGGGATATCCCGCCAGCCGAGGTGGTCGAGTAGATATGTCTTCTCGCCCCCGTCGCTCATGCAGCGCGGGGGCTTTCTTTTTGGACATGCCCCCGTCACGTCCTTGTGGCGGACCGTGCCCGGAAAGAATTCGAGGAGGTGTAATTCATGCCCCAGCAGTGCAAAATCGACAAGGTTGCAGAGATCGAGTCCCGTATCGCCGAGAACGCCGGTCTGTTCGTCGTCAACTACAACGGTCTGACGGTTAAGCAGGCTCAGGAGCTGCGTCATCAGCTTCGCGAGTGCGGCGCCGAGATGAAGGTCTACAAGAACAACCTGGTCAAGATCGCTCTCAAGAACCAGGAGCAGCCCGAGATCGACGAGATCCTCGCCGGCCCCGTCGCTTATGTGTTCTACGAGACCGAGCCGGTCGAGGCCGCTAAGGCCCTTAAGGACTTCTCCGCTAAGTCCAAGGGCGTCCTTGAGATCAAGGGCGGTATCTCCGACGGCAAGGCCGTTTCCGCTGATGACGTTAAGGCTATCGCCGAGCTGCCCACCAAGGATCAGCTTCTCGGCCAGATCGCCGGTCTCATCTCCGGTTTCGCTCGCGACATCGCTGTCTGCGTCAACGGCGTTTCCTCTGGTCTCGCTCGTTCGATCCAGCAGGTCTCCGAGCAGAAGGCAGCCTAGTTGCTGTTTTCACCCGCGGCGGCAACGCCGCACCCCTGGCGCATTCGCGCCGTGTTTTAACTGATCTCCGTGCATCCGCACGGAAACCGAAAGGACTTAGAAATGGCTAAGCTTACCACCGATGAGATCATCGATGCTCTTAAGGAAATGACCCTTCTCGAGGCTTCCGAGCTCGTTAAGGCTATCGAGGACACCTTCGGCGTTTCCGCCGCTGCTCCTGCCGCTGTTGTCGCCGCTCCCGCTGCTGGCGCTGCTGAGGCCGAGGAGAAGACCGAGTTTGACGTCGTGCTCGAGGGCTTCGGCGACAACAAGATCCAGGTCATCAAGGCCGTCCGTGAGCTCACCAACCTTGGCCTGAAGGAGGCCAAGGAGGTCGTCGAGGGCGCTCCCAAGGCTGTTCTCGAGGGTGCCAAGAAGGAGGACGCCGAGGCTGCCAAGGAGAAGCTCGAGGCTGCTGGCGCTGCTGTCACCCTCAAGTAATCAGGCTTTCTCGCCAGATTTCTTTGCAGACGGGGTTCGCATTGCGAGCCCCGTCTTTTTTGTTTTTCGGTTCCTCGACGTCGGTTGCTCAAACTGCCATGTTCTGTGATTTGCGTCGCATCGGGTGCCCTGCCGTTGGGCAATAAAATTGCACCATTCGAGCAATAATTTGCGTTGACCTGCTGAAGAATTGTCTCTGCCTTGTAGCGACATATAGTTCCAGCGGTAAGATGCTTGGGTATCGCAATTTGGTCTGCGGCTGTGCGCCGCACGCACGGGGCGCTTTTGCGCCTGCGAAAGGATCTTTGAATAACATGAAGGCAATCATCCCCGCCGCCGGTCTTGGCACGCGTTTTCTGCCTGGCACCAAGTGCACGCCCAAAGAGATGCTGCCGGTGCTCGACAAGCCGGTCATCCAGTATGTCGTCGAGGAGGCACTCGATCCCGAGGAGGTCGACGACGCCATCATCGTTACTTCGCCCGGCAAGCCCGAGCTGCTGAACTACTTCCAGCCCGACCGTTCGCTCGAGAACCTGCTGCGCGAGCGCGGCAAGAACGCCTATGCCGATGCCGTCGCCCACGCTGGCGGTATGCCGGTCGACTTCCGTTATCAGTACGAGCCCAAGGGCCTCGGCCATGCTATTCGCTCTGCTGCCGACGCCGTGGCAGGGGAGAACTTCCTGGTTCTTCTGGGCGACTACGTTGTACCTAACCGCGACATCTGCGACAAGATGCTCGCCGTTTCCAAGGAGCACGGTGGCGCTTCGGTTATCGCCGTCGCTGCTTGCTCGCCCGAGGAAGTCAGCCGCTACGGTGTTATCGCCGGTGAGCGCGTCGGTTCGCTCGAGGGTGCCGAGGACGTTGCCGATGCCGAGCCGGGCGCTGTCTGGCGTATCGGCGGTCTGGTCGAGAAGCCCGCTCCCGAGGCGGCTCCGTCCAACCTGTACATCGTCGGTCGCTACCTGCTGAGCCCGCTGGTCATGGACTTGCTGGCAGATCAGCAGGCCGGCAAGGGCGGCGAGATCCAACTCACCGACGCCATGGCCCGTTCGCTCGACCGCGAAGCCATGTACGCCGTCGTCATCGACCCGCTGTCGGGCTACGACACCGGCACTCCCTCTGGCTGGATGGCCACCAACGCCCTCATGGCTGCAAGCGACCCCCGCTTTGCCGATGCCTTCTGGGACGCCATCGACGAGCGCGGCGGCTTGATGCGCAAGTAAGCCTTCGGTCATCGACATTTACGGGCGCGGACCTCGGTTCGCGCCCGTTTTTTATAAGAGCTGCGATTGCTGGCCCTCTGTTCACAGAAAATATATGAACAGATGTTCGATACACATACATCTACCTGCGTGTTTTCTGTCAAAAAACTTTACTACTCCAAAAACTCAATCGCGTCAAGGCTTTTCTTGCCCAACGGTCGGTACCTGATAAACTATTAGGTTGCGATAACTGGCGAAGCTATGCCTCGCCAACCCACCGAGCATTTCCGTGAAGGAGGAAAAACCTGGTGACCTACGCATACACTGCCACTGAGCGCAAGCGCGTCAGCTTCGGGAAAATCCCGGAGGCCATGGAGCTCCCCAACCTTATCTCTGTTCAAAGGGAATCCTTTGAGCGTTTTAAGGACGAGGGTCTTCGTGAGGCGTTCAAGGAATCCAGCCCCATCCAGAGCCAGAACCATGTTCTCGAGGTTACCTTCGGCGAGCATCAGTTCGGCGACCCCGCGCACACCGTCGAGGAGTGCCGCGAGAAGGACATGACCTATCAGGCCCCGCTTCTGACCGACGTCCGTCTCACCAACAAGGAGACCGGCGAGATCAAGGAGCAGCTCGTCTTCATGGGCGACTTCCCCATGATGACCGATCAGGGCACCTTCATCATCAACGGTACCGAGCGTATCGTCGTCTCGCAGCTCGTCCGTTCCCCGGGCGTGTACTACAGCTCCGAGATGGATTCGGGCAAGCAGATCTACAAGGCCCAGATCATCCCGTCCCGCGGTGCCTGGCTTGAGTTTGAGGTCGACAAGCGCGACCAGCTCATGGTCTCCATCGACCGTAAGCGCAAGCAGAGCGCCACGATGTTCCTGCGCGCCCTTGGCATCGCCGTCACCAACGACGACATCATCGAACTGCTCGGTAACTCCGATGTGATCAAGCGTACCCTGGAGCGCGACACCGCTCTCACTCGCGAGGACGCCCTCATCGAGATCTACCGTCGTCTGCGCCCGGGCGAGCCTCCCACCGTGGACGCTTCCCGCAGCCTGCTCGAGGGTCTGCTCTTTAACCCGCAGCGCTACGACCTGGCCCGCGTCGGTCGTTACAAGGTCAACAAGAAGCTCAACCTCACCACCGAGGAAGAGGTCACGGTGCTCACCGACGAGGATATCGTCGCTACGCTGCGCTACCTGCTGTCCCTCGCTGCCGGCGAGCAGGGCTTCAAGGTCGACGACATCGACCACTTTGGTAACCGCCGCATCCGTACCGTCGGCGAGCTCGTCGCCAACCAGTTCCGTATCGGCATGAGCCGTATGGAGCGCGTCGTCCGTGAGCGCATGAGCTCCCAGGACATCGACGAGATCACCCCGCAGTCGCTCATCAACATCCGCCCGATCGTGGCCTCCATAAAGGAGTTCTTCGGTTCCTCGCAGCTCTCGCAGTTCATGGACCAGGCGAACCCCCTGACCGGTCTGACCCACAAGCGCCGTCTGTCCGCACTCGGTCCTGGCGGTCTTGCCGGCCACAAGTCCGGCTCCAGCCGCCGCACCAACGTGCCGACGGCCGTCCGCGACGTTCACAACTCGCACTACAGCCGCATGTGCCCGATCGAGACCCCCGAAGGCCCCAACATCGGCCTGATCGGCTCGCTCGCCCTCTACGCCCGCGTCAACGAGTACGGCTTCATTGAGGCCCCGTTCCGCCGCGTCGAGAACGGCGTTGCCACCGACCAGATCGACTGGATGACCGCTGACGAGGAAGAGAAGCACGTCATCGCGCCGGCCAACACGCCGCTCGATCCCAAGACCAACGAGTTCATCACGACCGATGCCGAGGGCAAGATCGTGCGTCCGCACACCGTGATCGCCCGTACCCGCGACTTCGACGGCTCCTTCGGCGCTCCCGCCGACGTGCCCGTCGAGGACGTCGACTACATGGACGTCTCGCCGCGTCAGATGCTCTCCGTCGCAGCCACGCTGATTCCGTTCCTCGAGCACGACGACGCCAAGCGTACGCTGATGGGCGCTAACATGCAGCGTCAGGCCGTGCCGCTGGTTCACCCCGCCGCTCCCTATGTCGGTACTGGCATGGAGCGTCGCGCCGCTCTGGACTCCGGCGAGGTCACCCTGGCCAAGAACGCCGGCGAGGTCATCTTTGCCGACGCTTCCAAGATTATCGTCAAGCATGCCGGTGGCATGGACGAGTATCACCTGGCCAAGTACCAGCGCTCCAACCAGTCCACCTGCATCAACCACCGTCCGCTCGTGCGCGTCGGTGACACCGTTGAGCAGGGCGAGCCTCTGGCCGACGGTCCTTCGACCGATCACGGCGAGCTCGCACTGGGCCAGAACCTTACCGTGGCATACATGCCGTGGGAAGGCTTCAACTACGAGGACGGTATCGTCGTGTCCGAGCGCCTGGTGGCCGAGGACCTGCTGACGACCATCAATATCACCCGTCACGAGATCGACGCCCGCGACACCAAGCTCGGCCCCGAGGAGATCACTCGCGAGATCCCGAACCTCTCCGAGGACATGCTTGCCAACCTCGACGAGGACGGCATCATCCGCATCGGCGCCGAGGTCGGCCCTGGCGACATCCTGGTCGGCAAGGTCACGCCTAAGGGCGAGAGCGCTCTGACCGCCGAGGAGCGCCTGCTGCGCGCCATCTTCGGTGCCAAGGCTCACGACGTTCGCGACACCTCCCTTAAGATGCCTCACGGCGCTTACGGCCGCGTTATCGACGTCGTCCGCTTTAGCCGCGAGAACGGCGACGACCTGGCCCCCGGCGTTAATGAGCAGGTGCGCGTCTACGTCGCCCAGCGTCGTAAGATCCAGCAGGGCGATAAGATCGCCGGCCGCCACGGCAACAAGGGCGTTATCTGTAACGTTCTGCCGGTCGAGGACATGCCCTACATGGCTGACGGTACCCCGATCGACGTTATCCTCAACCCGCTGGGCGTTCCTTCGCGTATGAACGTCGGCCAGCTGCTCGAGTGCCACCTTGGCTGGGCTGCTGCCTGCGGTTGGGATACCGAGCAGGCCGACTCCGACAAGTATGTCCCCGGTCCGTTCTTCACCGCGACGCCCGTCTTCGACGGCGCCAAGGAGGACGAGATCGCCGAGGTCATTCGTCGCGCCAACAAGAACATGCTCAACAAGGCCACCGCTGCCTTTGGCGATCACATGCGCCCCGAGTTTGTCACCCAGCTTGACGAGCGCGGCAAGAC
>DXMD01000025.1:25595-32846 GCA_019414385.1 Collinsella sp.
CCCGCCTGTTCGACGGCCGCACCGGCGAGGAGTTCCGCGAGCCCATTACCGTGGGTACGTCCTACATCCTCAAGCTCGGCCACATGGTCGACGACAAGATCCACGCTCGTTCGACCGGCCCTTACAGCCTGGTTACCCAGCAGCCGCTGGGCGGCAAGGCTCAGTTCGGCGGCCAGCGCTTCGGCGAGATGGAAGTTTGGGCACTGTACGCATACGGTGCTTCCAACGTCCTGCAGGAGATCCTGACCGTCAAGTCCGACGATACCGTGGGCCGCGTCAAGACCTACGAGTCCATCGTCAAGGGCGAGAACGTCCCGGTTCCGGGTATCCCCGAGTCCTTCAAGGTTCTCGTCAAGGAGATTCGTTCCCTCGCGCTGGACATCGAGCCCATGCACGATGCCGACGAGGACGCCTCCGCCCCCGTGACCGCCGAGGAGACCTCTGCCCTCGATGACCTGGCTGCGCTCGCCGGCGTTGACGCCGACGTCGAGGCCCAGGATGCCGAGACCGCCGAGGCACCCGAGGCTGTCGCCGCCACGACCACTGATAAGGAGTAGTTGACTGTGGCAGATTTCGAAGCTACTGATTTTGACTCGGTAAAGATCTCCCTTGCCTCCGCCGACCAGATCCGTTCCTGGTCGCACGGTGAGGTCAAGAAGCCGGAGACCATCAATTACCGTACCCTCAAGCCCGAGAAGGACGGCCTGTTCTGCGAGAAGATCTTCGGTCCCGCCAAGGACTGGGAGTGCTCCTGCGGCAAGTACAAGGGCATCCGCTTTAAGGGCATCGTCTGCGAGCGCTGCGGCGTCGAGGTCACCTCGGCCAAGGTGCGTCGCGACCGCATGGGTCACATCGAGCTCGCCGCTCCCGTGTCCCACATCTGGTACTTCAAGAGCCCCACGAGCTTCCCGATGAGCCGTATGCTCGACATCAAGTCCAAGGACCTCGAGAAGGTTTTGTACTTTGCCAGCTACATCATCACCGAGGTTGACTACGAGGCTCGCGAGGCCGACGCTGACGACCTGCGCGAGGAGCTCGCCGCCGATCTGGAAGAGATCGATGCCGAGTGCGCCCGCCAGATCGAGTCCCTCAAGGAGCAGGGCGACCCCGAGAACTTTGACGAGTTCTCTGACGAGGAGCCGCTGACCCCCGAGGAGATCGCCTCTGGCATCGTCGACATCGAGGAAGAGTGCAAGGACGAGAAGCAGCTCCGCACGGACGCCTTCAACGCCTTCATGAAGCTCACCGAGCGCGACCTCATCTCCGATGAGCCGCTGTTCCGTGAGATGACCCGTTACTACTCCATGTACTTCAAGGGTGGTATGGGTGCCGAGGCCGTTCGCGACCTGCTCGCTGCCATCGACCTCCCCTCCGAGGCCGAGAAGCTCAAGGCCATCATCGCCGACGAGGACTCCCAGAAGCAGAAGCGCGAGAAGGCCGTCAAGCGCCTCGAGGTCGTTGACGCCTTCCTGAAGGGCGGCAACAGCCCCGCGAACATGATCCTGGACGTCATCCCGGTCATTCCGCCCGATCTGCGCCCGATGGTCCAGCTCGACGGCGGCCGCTTCGCCGCGTCGGACCTCAACGACCTGTATCGTCGTGTGATCAACCGTAACAACCGACTCAAGCGCCTGCTCGACCTGGACGCCCCTGCGATCATCGTGAACAACGAGAAGCGCATGCTCCAGGAGTCCGTGGACGCCCTGTTCGACAACGGCCGTCGTGGTCGCCCGGTCTCTGGCCGTGGCGGTCGCCCGCTCAAGTCGCTCGCCGAGGCCCTCAAGGGCAAGCAGGGTCGTTTCCGTCAGAACCTGCTGGGCAAGCGTGTCGACTACTCCGGCCGTTCGGTAATCGTTACCGACCCCAAGCTGCTGCTGCACCAGTGCGGTCTGCCCAAGACCATGGCGCTGGAGCTCTTCAAGCCCTTCGTCATGAAGCGCCTGGTCGAGCTTGGCAAGGTCGAGAACATCAAGGGCGCCAAGCGCGCTATCGACCGCGGTGCCACCTTTGTGTGGGATATCCTCGAAGAGGTCATTGACGGCCGCGTCGTGCTGCTCAACCGTGCACCGACCCTGCACCGTCTGTCCATCCAGGCCTTTGAGCCGGTGCTGGTCGAGGGCAAGGCCATCCACCTGCACCCGCTGGTCTGCTCGCCCTTCAACGCCGACTTCGACGGCGACCAGATGTCTGTCCACGTGCCGCTGTCCAGTCAGGCTCAGGCCGAGGCCCGCGTGCTCATGCTCTCTGCGAACAACCTGCGCTCGCCGGCATCCGGCAAGCCGGTAAACATTCCTTCGCAGGACATGATCATCGGTGTGTACTACCTCACCCAGGTTCGCGACGGTCTGCCGGGCGAGAACCACGTGTTCTCGAGCTTCGACGACGCGCTGCACGCCTATGACTGCCGCTCCGAGGTCGACATGCAGGCCAAGATCCAGGTCCGCGTGTCCGCTGCCGATGCCAATGTCATCAACGAGGACGGCACCCGTATCTTCCGCGTCAAGAACGGCAAGAACGAGTTCGTCGACTACGACGTCACCGGCAACAAGACCGCTCGCTTCGAGACCTCTATCGGCCGCATCATCTTCAACCGCCAGTGCCTGCCCGAAGACTATGAGTTCATGAACTACAAGATGGTCAAGGGCGACGTGGCCAAGCTGGTTGCCGACTGCTGCGATCGCTATCCCGAGGCCAAGGTCGGTCCGATCCTCGACGCCATCAAGTACTCCGGCTTCCACTACGCTACCCGCGCCGGCCTCACCATCTCTGTGTGGGACGCTCTCATCCCTGCCGAGAAACAGGAGCTGCTCGACCGCGCCCAGGCCAACGTCGACCAGATCAACGAGTACTTCGAGGAGGGCTTCATCAACGAGACGGAGCGCCACATCGAAGTCGTTAACGAGTGGACCGCTTGTACCGATAAGGTCGCAGCGCTCATGCTCGACATGTTCGACGAAGAGAACCCGCTGTACATGATGGCCGACTCCGGCGCCCGTGGTTCTAAGACCCAGCTGCGTCAGCTCGGCGGCATGCGTGGCCTGATGGCAGATATGTCCGGCGAGACGATCGACCTTCCCATTAAGGCGAACTTCCGCGAGGGCCTGCTGCCGCTCGAGTACTTCATTTCGACCTACGGCGCCCGTAAGGGCCTGGTCGATACCGCGTCCCACACCTCGGACTCTGGTTACCTGACCCGTCGTCTGGTCGACGTGGCCCAGGACGTCATCGTCCGCGAGGAGGACTGCGGTACGCACGAGGGCGTCACCTACAACCTCATCATCCCCGGCACCACCGACCTTAATACCGACCTCGTCGGCCGTTGCTTCATTGAGGACGTCGTGGCTCCCGATGGCACCGTGCTCTTTGAGCAGGACGGCTACATCGAGAAGGTCGCCGACATCCAGAAGATGGTCGATGCAGGCCTTAAGAAGGTCAAGCTCCGCGCGCTGCTCACCTGCCGCTCCAAGTACGGCGTGTGCCAGAAGTGCTACGGCTGGGATCTTTCCACCCGTCGTCCGGTCGCCATCGGTACTGCCGTCGGCATTATTGCCGCCCAGTCCATCGGCGAGCCCGGTACGCAGCTTACGATGCGTACCATTCACTCCGGCGGCGTCGCTGGCGTCGACGATATTACGCAGGGTCTGCCTACGGTCAGCCGTATGTTCGATATCGTCGGCAACGTCAACGAGAAGATCCTGGGTCGCGAGGCCGAGCTGGCTCCGTACTCCGGTCACCTCTCGATTAAGCCCGAGAAGTCCGAGTACGTGCTGACGCTCACCGACTCCGAGGATCACACCCGTGTTCTCGACGAGCGTCGCGTCCCCGCTTCGGTGCGCTTCATGCCCGAGATCGAGGACGGCTGCGAGGTTCGCGCCGGCGACCAGATCACCAAGGGCTTCGTCAACTTCCGCAACCTGCGCAAGCTGACCGACATCGAGTCGACGATGCACACCTTCGTCGAGAGCGTTAAGGACGTCTACACCAGCCAGGGCGTCGACCTGAACGACAAGCACATCGAGGTGCTCGCACGTCAGATGCTGCGTCGCGTTCAGATCACCAACCCCGGCGACTCCAAGTACCTGCTTGGTCAGTACGTTGACCGCTACGAGTTTGCCGACGAGGTTGAGCGCGTTGCCCGTCTGGGCGGTCAGGCTCCTGTGGCCGAGCCCGTCATCCTGGGTACGCTCAAGGTCGCGTCCAACATCGATTCCTGGCTGTCGAGCGCTTCGTTCATCCGTACCGCTGGCGTCCTTACCGAGGCTGCCATCGAGGGCAAGGTCGACCACCTGCTCGACCTTAAGTCCAACGTCATCGTCGGTAAGAAGATCCCGGCTGGTACCGGCCTCAAGCCGTACGCCAACGCCAAGCTGACGTATCGCACGGCCGACGGCTACGTGGACATCGACGGCCCGGCTTCGCCCAACGCCAAGTCGCTGCCCGAGTGGGCTCCTGTGGAGCTCAAGGACCTGGACGAGCAGCTCCCGCAGCAGCTCGACTGGGCCGGCTACGACGAGTTCGGTGGTGCTGACGGTTCGTTCACCCGCAACGGCCATACCATCTCCGCCGAGAAGGCTCGTCTGTACCTGTTCGACGACCTGGGCGTGTCGCAGCGCTGGACCAACAAGTTCAGCGAGGTCGGCATCGAGACGGTCGGCGACCTGGTCGGCAAGTCCGAGGAGGATCTGCTGCGCATCGATGGCATCGGTGCCAAGGCGATCGAGGAGCTCCGTGACGGCCTGGAGGCCCACGACCTGCTCTACATCCTCGAGAACAACGACGACGTTGCCGACGAGGAAGACCTCTCGCAGCTGCTGCAGATGGTCTTTAGCCCCGACGGTCCGGACGACATCCTGCTGGGCACCTCCGCCACGCCGACGCATCACGCCGACGCCGACGAGGAGCTCCTGGGCGCCCCGATCGACGACAAGAAGGCTCCCGCCAACGGTGCCATCAACGAGGACATGGCTTCCCTCGACGAGCTACTCAACCAGCTCGTAGACACCGACGACGCCGAAGAGGCCAAGGACAACGACGAGGAGTAACTAGTTCCGCCGTTCTAACGAACGGCGGCGACCTCCGTCGCTGCGCGGCCCCCAGAGCTACAATCTGTCATTCAAAAGGCAGGGCATGACCAAAAGGTCAATGCCCTGCCTTTTTCATGCCACCTTGTACGCTCTGGGGGCCGCTCGCTTGCGTATGCTCAACCTGTTGCGTTCCGTTGATCCCTTGCCAAAAAGGGACAGGTTTATTTTGGTAGGTTTTTCCTGCTTGAATTTGAAACATTTAGTCCGGCAAGAGCGTATCTATGGTGAGGGCCTCATCAAGAATCATTAACGTCACCGGGAGGTGATTATGGAAGAACAAGCTTTTAGACAGGCGGTCGAAGATCACCGGGATGTCGTGTTTCGAATCGCATTGACGTACCTGCGCGATCGCGCCGATGCCGACGATGTTGCACAAGACGTCTTTCTTAAGTTGCTCAAAAGCGATACGCATTTTGAAGGCTGGGAGCATCTTCGCCGATGGCTTATCCGGGTCACGATCAATGAATGCAAATCGCTCTTTCGAAAGCCATGGAGGCGTGTGGAGGATATTGAGAACCTGGCCGATTCGCTTTCGACGGCGCAGGATGAGACCAAGGCCGTCCTATTAGACGTCATGCGGCTTCCGGAACGATTCCGTATCCCCATCGTGCTCTATTACTATCTGGGCTTCTCGACTTCAGAGATTGCCGAGTTATTGCATGTGCCAGCCGCGACCGTTCGAACGCGTTTAGCCCGCGGTAGATCGAAGCTCAAGTTCATCCTAGAGGAGGGCGACCGTGAAATCCAACCAAATCAAGCAGGCCTTCGAGTCCGTCCAAGCCGATAGCGATCTTGCCGACCGTGTTCTTTATGCCGCTGCTGGTGAGCCACTTCGCCGAAAGGGTCACGCGAAGCCTCTGTATGTTGCCGTGATCGGATGCCTTGCCGGAGTGCTGGCGACCGGAGGGGTCGCCTACGCCGTCGTCAATTCCAGTTATTTTGCCTCTGCCTGGGGAAACCATGGCAACGGAGAATCCATTACCTGGACTCAAGGTGGCTCGTCGGGGACTAAATATACCTACACCAGAGAGTTTGGTGATGGTATCGCGCCCCAAAGCTTGGAGGGTTCAGTACAGAAGGTCAATCTGTCCGTCGAGGGCAACGGCTATACACTCGACATTCATGATATGGCTATCGACCAAAACGGCTGCGGTGCTGTGACGTTTACGCTGTCCAATCCAAATGGTGTTAACTACTACAAGCCGGCAGCAGAGACAGGCGAACTTGTTCTCTATGGTGAAGAAGAACAAGGCATCGGTACACCCAGCATGAACTTCGGCGAGGAATGGGCTGATACACGCTGCACCATTGATAAAGACACATCAAGCGACACGGTCATTAACGGCACGATGTACTTTGCATCTTGGAATCGCGATCGAGATTTACGACATGCGGTCACCTGGAATATCAGTTGGACGGAGGGCAAAGGTGAGGATGCGAAGGTGATCGAGGTATCGACGCCAGAGTTTAACGTCGGAGCGCACGTCGATACAAAAGGACTCCGCTCCGATGACTCGCCTCTCGAGATTAGCCCGTTTTCCATCCAGACGCACATCGATGATCTGGGCTATGAAGCAGTTGATCATAAACTGACCGTCACCTACAAGGATGGGTCAGAGCAGATTATCGAAGATGACGACGCAGGGGCGTACAATTTCTATGTTTCGATGGCGCGCAATAGCGGAGAGAACATCTGGGTTCCGACAAGGCTCATCAATGTCGATCAGGTTGTATCGGTAACCCTTGAGGGAACGAGGTGCACATCAACAGGAGAGACCGAAACAGAAGTACCCTTTACCATCGTCTACTCGTCGTAAGGCTTGAGGCCGCTTCCCACTAGGGGAAGCGGCCTATTTTGCGTTATATGGACGGTTATTTTGAGCGATATTCGCCTGAATTTCGGAAGTATGCGGCAAAATCTCGATGGGCCGACCACACCGCATATACTCAAGCGCTCTACCTGTGGGTTTATTATCGCAAAACCCCGGCGTGCTCGGCAGGTCCAGAATTTGCCGCATACTTCCGAAAGCGCCGCCGATTTCCCTATGACAGATGAGGGCGGATCACTGCTGGAGCGCGACGTTTCCGCAGATAAAACCGACCAAAACAAACCTTTCCCTTTTTGGCAGGTAACGTTGCCCCGACGAGCACGTCGGATTCCCGGCCC
>DXMD01000026.1:0-1471 GCA_019414385.1 Collinsella sp.
GAGACCCTCCATCGGACGCCTTTGCCGAGAGGCCGTCGACAGAGTAGTCCTCTGAGATGCGAACGGGGAGTCTTGACGTCGACGTGAGCCCGCCGACCGTGACGTCGGCATAGAGAGTATAGGAGCCGGAAGACGGGGGCGCCCAGGTACAGGCGGCGGACTCAGATGCTGCCTGGATGACGCCCCACTTGGACCATGAGCCCCGTTCCCAAAGGAATTTAATCTTTGCGCCGGGAGCCGCCGCGGCGGAGATATTGACCTTCATTCCGCCGCTCCACTCGAGCGTATCCCCGCCGCTCACGGAAAGGCGACAGGCATCCACCCTGACGGGGAACCTCCAGGTCCTCACGTTGCCGGCCGAATCGACGGCGTCGACCAAGATGTTGACGTCGCCGGCGACCTCCGGCACCCAATCGCAGGAGGCCTCGGGCCCGAGCTGGCGGATGGTGCCCCACCTGGACCAGCCGCCCTGCTCCCAGACGAACTTATAGCGGACCGAGCCCGAGTTGCCGGACGCGGCCAGGCCGAGCGAGCAGCGGTCGCCCAGGAGAGGAGACCCTCCATCGGACGCCTTTGCCGAGAGGCCGTCGACAGAGTAGTCCTCTGAAACCGGCGAAGTTGCACTTAAATCATCGGCCCGTGTTGAATCTTCAATCTGTGATGGAGACAGGTCCGCTTCGCTCAAACCAAAGCAAGGAGTTACGGCCAAACAGAAATAAAAGAAGAAAAAAGCGACACGGACAGCCTTACTTCTAAAGAAATGCATATAGAACCTCCCCGATAGTTCACTCCAACATAATATTGCTAGCAAGTAACAATTTAAGGCCAAGATTTACCATACAAGTAAGGTCGACTACAACCAGCGCAGTCGACCTAGAGAATTCATATTGATGTTAGCCAATTAAAGAAATAATGCGCGCAATATTCTGACCATATGTGTCACCCGGAACAGCCCAGCGGCCATTTAAATCTTCCAAATATGGCGCAACTCCGAGAAAACCCTTAGACTGAAGGACTTCATATCGAGGATCCACACAAGCGTTATTCAACGCCGCACCAGTAGCATATCCTTTAAGATGCTGGACTTGGGCAAGCAAGCCCTGATATACATCGTCAAATCTAGCGCCTCCCGATTGTTGATTGGCGGCGCCCAGTCCGGCGAAATTGCACTGATTCGGCTTTACGGAACCTCCAAATTGCAACCATCCAGTCTCAAGCATAGCCTGAGCAAAAACAACTTCCGGACGAACCCCTTCAGAAACAGCGGCTTCGACAATTAATGAACAAAAATCGCGAATAGTAGGTGCTCCCTTTGAAATAAATTCGTCTGAGGGATATGTATGTCCTGTTGATTCATATAAGTTCACCATCGCATCAACTGAAGTCTGCAGACTTCCCATAATTGGAGTACCCTCCACCGTGACCTTGCGGGTCAGGTGCCTCTCGGCGGAGCCGTCGATCACGTCGAGGT
>DXMD01000026.1:1571-29296 GCA_019414385.1 Collinsella sp.
GAGGCCGGAGGCGTCGCCGGACACCTTGGCCTGCAGCTTGACCGGCTTGCCGCAGAGGGCGTCGCCCGAGACTTCGAGCGACTCGACGGAGTAGCGCTCGCCGACCGTGACCTTGCGGGTCAGGTGCCTCTCGGCGGAGCCGTCGATCACGTCGAGGTAGACGGTGTACACGCCCGGCTCGGTCGGGGTCCACTCGCAGGAGGAGGAAGCGGAGGGCTGCTGGGCGACGCCCCACTTGGCCCAGCCGCCCTTCTCCCAGACGAACTTGTACTTGAGGCCGGAGGCGTCGCCGGACACCTTGGCCTGCAGCTTGACCGGCTTGCCGCAGCGGGCGTCTCCCGAGACTTCGAGCGACTCAAGAGACCAATTAACAACTTTGTATTTAGAAGTGCTAGTCACATACCCATTGGAGTCAATGACATCAACATAGATCTCATATTCACCAGCCTGGGGCAGGGTCCAAGAAATCGACGGCGAAGTTAAGTCTTGACCGATTACACCCCAATTGGAATCACTCCAATCAGACCCAGCCCTATGCCAAACAAACTTATATCTAAGGCCATCAGTCTTGCCGCTAACATTTACACCGATTTTTACCGTTGACCCCGCATGTCCCAGTTCTTCCGAGAAGGTAATTCCATTGACGGAGTAGGGATGCGGGAACTGCGCGATGATTGCGGCAGCGTCAGCCTCGCCAAGACGGCGGCAACCATCGTCCGAGAAATAGTTGACCACATCACCGTAATTCGAGATAAAGCCATGTTCGATAAGAATACCTGGAATTCCCTGCTCGCGAGCGCAGCGGATAACGGCGAACTCGTCGCCTACCTCCATTTGAAATACGCCGCGGTACGTTAGTCCCATAGCAGCAAGGTTGTTCATGACCTTGTTGGCAAGCTCAACAGAGACCTGCGTGTAGTCGGTGCCATTTGCGGTAGGAGCATAAACTTCTGCGCCGTGAGCTCCAGAAGACCCAGAGTTGATGTGAAAGCTAACAAAGGCCTGCGCGCCCTGATCAATGCAGCGCTGTACGCGATAAAGATAATCATTGCTGGGATAGTAGCCAGACTGCTCGCGCGCAAGAACGATCTTAAAGCCGTAAGCTTCAAGTTTATTTTTGCAGGCTGTCATGATCTTCCAGGTAAGGTCGGCTTCACTCTTGCCATTACCCTGAGCGCCAGAATCCACCCCGCCATGTCCGGCGTCAAGTGCAATAACCCCCACATTACGCGCGGAGCGCTCAGCGTAGGTAGATACTCCATCAGGCGAATCAGCGCATTCCAACGCCTGCTGGATTGATTGAGCCTCAACGGCATTGCCATCACCGTCTGCATAGTAAACAGAAGTGCCCTCGGAGCTCACGGAGCTATCAACGACCGTAAACGAATAATCCCTGTCGGAAAGATCCAACTCATGCTCAGAGTCATCGGCCCGCAAAACATAGGTTATCGAAGTCAGAAAGTAAGTATTGGATTTCAACGTCGAGCCAAATACAAAGGCAGCAGAATTGTCAGCCGTTCCAGATGCTTCAATAGTCCCCTGAATCCCATTGGCACTTACATAGTTGAGAGTTGCGGAGGAAAGGCTATCGTCGTCATCGGGAGTAGCAAAGGCAACGACCTGATCAGTCCCGCTGGGAAGGCTCGGGGAGGCAAGATATACATATTGGAAAGAAGAATCGACCGGTTCAGCCTGCTGATAGTTCTCAGATACATCAACGCCAAAAACCTCATCAGCCGATTCGTCAACGTTCGTTGCCGACGATGAGTCATCTGCAGCGCCAACATCGACAGAGCCCGCATCACGCGAGGCCACGCCATCATTGTCTGCAGTCGCAGCGTCCACGGCAGCGTCCGCAGACGGGACGTTGCTCACAGCGTAGGCGGCAGTCACAGGGCCCATAAAGGATGAAATGGTCAAAAGACCAGCAAGAGAAAAAGCTGTTGAGGCACGCAATGCCTTTTTCATATCGAATCCCCCGTCACAAATGATGTTACTAAGAGAAGATTATCTTACAATCCCTTCTGCATCGGAAGTCCAGTTATTCGAAGCGCGGGAATTGTTATAAAGGCAGACGGAAATCTGCTCTTATAAAAAGCAGGTTACGTTCTCAGCAAACTTTTGTTTTTCAGTCCTTCTATAGACACAGTGTTAGCTCTAGTTTTTGAAGCAATTAGCGGCGCCCCAAACAGCACAAGCGCCAGTGACACGAAAATCCACTGAAGCACGCAATTCGTTTAAGCACGTGGCGGACGACGAAAGCGTGTACGCAGCCGCGAAATACAGCAAAATGCCCCAATGTTTCGCTTGTATCAGAGGCGTCTGGGGCTTCATCGAAAGAGTGGCCTGGCTAACGCATTCAAGAAAAGTAGAGCGTGGTCTTCATGAATCAAACGCCAGTAAGCAACGCTCGCGCGCGTCTTTGAATCTTCTAATGGGCAAGAAGAGAGGGATCTAGGAGAGACCTAATAGTTCTTGGAATCTGGGAATCATCGAACTCACCATCTTTAAACAAGAGAATCATATAGCTTCTTATCGTTCTGTCTCGAAAAGATATGAGTGACCAGATGCACATCGTGGGCCTTTGAAAAACAATCTTCGTCCCTTAAAGATTCAGCAACATAACAACCGCCCCAATCAAAAAAGCCGAGATAGCCCCGGCTGATAATCAAAGAGGCGGTTGGATTGGCAACACCTATTTGGACGATTCCGGGAGGGACAGCCCCGCCTTCCGGAACTCGACCGGCGACATGTAGCCCAGCGTCGAGTGGATCCTGAAGTTGTTGCACCGGTGCACGTAGTCCGAGAGCTTGGCCCGGAGCTCGCGCGTCGTGCCGAACGTCTCGCGGTGGACGAGCCCGGCCTTCAGTATCCTGTTGGTCGACTCGTCGACGGCGTTGTCGTAGGGGCAGCCCTTGGCCGACAGCGACCTCTCAATGCCGAAGGCCTCGAGCATCAGGTCGATCTCGGCGTTGTCGAACTCGCTGCCGCGGCCCGTGCGGAACACCTCGATGTCCGGGATCGGGATGGAGGGCGTCGCGAACGCCGACTTGACCAGCCGGGCGTCCTTCCTGGGCCCGGCGGAGTGGCCGACGATCTCCCTGTTGCAGGGGTCGACGAGCAGGCAGACGTAGTTCCACGAGGCCCCGACGCGCACGTAGGTCAGGTCGCTGCATATATGGGTGCGCGGCGCCCTGCCGCCGAAGCCGCGCGCGACGACGTTGGGCACGTCGGCCTCGTTGACCGCCCCGGGGTGCACCTTGAACCTCTTCCTGCCGTATGCGCTGACCAGGCCGTTCCCCCTCATGATGTGGAAGGCCCGGCGACGGCTGACGGCGGCGGGTGGCGGCGACGCCAACCCATCGAGCGACGCGTTCATCTAGCGCGAGCCGTACCGGCCCTTGCTGGCGCAGTAGAGGGTCGTGCCCCGAGGCACGTCGGACAGGAAGCACCTCATGAAGCGGGCCTCGAAGCGCCTGTCGGATCGAGCCACACGCGCCGCACGGCGTCGTGGACCTCGGACCAGTCGTCCTCAGGGCAGCCGTTCGATGCCCAGCTCCAGTAGCCCGACCTTCTCACCCCCCCAGCACCCCGGCCATCATGGTCAGCGCGAAGCTACCTTTCTCCGGCAACACGAGCCCGCACTTGGCTAGAGTGCTTCTCTTTGGCGAAGAAGGCAGCGGCTTTTTTAGGAACGCATTCTCCATCTTGAGCTCGCATATTCGCTTCTTGGCCTCGCGCAGCTCGCGGTCCTCGGCTCTCGGGTCGGGCTCGCCGGAGAGCTCGCGCCGGCGCTTGAGCGCCCAGTCGTTAACCGTCTTGGCGTTGAGCCCGAGCTCGTCGCAGGCCTGGGCTATGGGCACCCTGTCGAGATGACGTAGTCGGCGGTCTCCCGCCTGATCCCGTCGGTGTACTTCTTCTGATTGGCGACCATTCGGCAATCCTTTCGTTTATCAGCCCACATGCAGTCTAAGGCACCGCGGTGTCGCGGTCCTTCCAGCCTGCGTGTCCAAAAAAAACGATACAGGTCAAACGAGCTACTCAGGTAGGGCTTCGAACGGGCCGGCAGCTGGCCGCCCGCCGGCCGCGGCGCTGACATACCCGTGTGCGAAGGGCCGGGGCGCGGGCATACCGATGACGTGAGGGTCACTACAGGCCGGGTGACGGCACTCGGCGCGGACTACCGAGGCCCGCAGCGCTCGGGTGCGCCAACGCCACGTGCGGCGGGCGACCTAAATATTATTCTGGAACACTCAAGCGCTCTCTCAAGATTGGGTCGAAGTCTTTCAGGCGTTCGGACTTGATGACGATGCCCAAGTTCAACATGTCTTGAACGTTTACGTGAGCAATCGTAGATACGGTGATATCACCGAGAACGTTTCTAATGGGAACAGCGCGTAGAATGCCCAACAGATAGAGTCTGCTTCCCACGACGACCGCGCCATTCTCGAGATAGGTTCCCTCGTTGTACAGGAAGACAGGGGAACCGCTTGAACCCGGGTAGCAAGCCATGTCCACTAAGAATTCCTTCTCGCCCCGATAATCGTATCTGTAGGGAGTCGCCGTGATTCCCCTGCGCACGATTGGCAAGTTGTTGGCCTCGTCCCAGATGCCGTTGGGGTACCCGATCATGGTCACTTCTTCCATGCAGCCCATGTCTTTAATCAGCGTCTTCGTCGGAAGCAGCTCCAGACTGAGCGGTATAGTGAGCAGATGCTTACCCGCCTGGATAAAACCGTTGAGAGCAGGGCCAATAGGCAGTACACACAAGTCCACGTTCTCGTCTGGATGCGAAATCCAATCGCTGTCCGAGCCACGCATGGTCAGCCGCTCGTTTATATTGAGCAAGTTGCCGTTCTCGTCGGCTCGCGAGAAGATGACCCGGTATTCATATCCGCCCTTGACCACATGTTTGTTGGTCACGACGGCAGGAACAAATGTCTTGCCGTCATCGCAGAATTTGAAAAAGAAACCAGTTCCAACCGAGCACTCTCCTGAGGGAAGCGATGCTTCAATTCGTATCGTCGTATGAAGAAGCTGCTCAGAAAGCTGCATAGATACCCTTCCTGTTTGTATAAAGGCTCTTCGATTGTACCCGATGACGATAATCCATAATCAATAAACAGTACCGTCTCGGGGACATCTTCGCGCAGGATCACGCAGAGAGCGTAGCCACGGACGCCGAGCATGGCGGCCATGGTGTCGCAGCGCGGAGTCGGCCCGCGCGAGATCAAGTTGTTGATGTAGTTGGGGACCTTGCCCAGGGCCGGCCCGATGTGGGTTATGGGAACCCAGACGGTCGCGACCGTCTGTATGAGGGCATCGCTGGCGTGCACGGATGAATCCTATCGAGTCCGCTTACAGGGACATGATACACGGCGACGGAATAGTTAGGCGATCGCAGAAGATTCCCGTCCCTCGAACGTTACGCAGTTGCAGAGCGCGGGTACAAGGGTCGCAACGACGATGACCCCGACGCGACGGAAGACGACATGAGTAAGTGGATCGAGCCGTCAGCGGACACCAAGTACGTCTGCAACGACGGCGTGGTGATGACGTGGGTGAGTATCTGGGGCAAGGAGCGAATGTTCCAGTTCCCGGGCGCGTTCGAGCAGAGGTTTTTGAGTTTATAGGGAGCACACCATGTCTGACAACGCGATGAATATACCGGATGACGCACCCTCCGATGTGCAGGAGGAATCCCCCACATCCCTTTTTATCTTGCAGAGGGGTGCAACAAGGCGTGAGGTAAACGCCTCGGAAGCCCGACATTTTGTCCAAGGCATTCTTTCCAGGTCGATCAACCTGGCCACGCTTATCGGCTCAGGCGCATCTACTCCGGCTATTCCCCTGATGGGTGAAACCTTCAGGAACATGCGAGCGGACCTCAAGCTCAAAGATCCCGAGCTATCTACCCTTCTGGAAAGTCGAATAACCAAAATTGCACGTCGAGATAACGAAGACCCTGCGAAGTACTCGAACATCGAGAACCTCCTTTCGTGGCTGAGTCAGCGCATCGAGGGCTCTCTAGATAGCGCCGATGAAGACAAGAGGGTTTCCGATGCAGTTCGCAAGGCCTTTCTCGAGTCCGTCGATATATAATACAACACAGAACACTCAGACGTCCTCGATAGCTACCGCAGATTCGTTCAGGGACTTGGTATATCCCGCCAGATTCTTGCGCGCGGAGGGCAGGCTGCCTTCGATGTTGTCAACCTCTTCACCACGAACTACGACCTATTCCATGAGATGGCCCTTGAATCGAGCGACTACGCCTATGTCGACGGGTTCTCGAACGCGCTGATGCCCACATTCAGCCCGCGGGAATACCATCGCAGGCCGATTGACCTCGATGAGAGGTTCAGAGACCACTACGAACCGGTGAACCCCTTCTTCCGCCTTTACAAGATGCACGGCTCCATCAACTGGAGGGTCTATGACGGTAACGTCGTAAGGGCCCCAAAGTTTCCCGACATCGCCGACGAATACCAAGGCGACAAACAGCTTATTGCCCCGATGACTTCCAAATATGCCCTAACGCAAGGCACTCCTTATAGCGATATGTTTCGCGAGTTCGTAAACATCCTCGCCGTTCCCAACACCGTTCTTCTGACGTGCGGATTCAGCTTTGCAGACTCGCATATATCGAACCTAATCAGGCAGGCTCTTGCGAGGCCTGACTTCACTCTTCTCGCCTTCGTCGGCAACCCAGCAGAGACCGATATTGGTTCCCCCACACGGGATTTCTACGACAGAGCAGGTGGCGCGAACGCCTATTTCGTATATCCAAGCGAAAGGGATCCGAAGCCCAAGCGTCCGCTGTATTTCTCGGAATTCGCTGACTTTATCGGGCCTGAAATCACCTTCGGAGACGATGCTGCATCTGGATCTCTGGGGCTTGGTGACGGGAATGAATAACGGAGTCCCCAAGCCGGGTTGGCTGATAGGCACTATTTGCTACATGGACCAAGAGAAGATAAGGCTCCGCGCGTCGCGTTCCGACTTTTCCGATCGTATGCTCAATGGCGAGCCCAGGCATTTGAACGGGCTCAACCAGTACCTCTTCGCCTACCTCTCCATATCTACCAAGGTTATCTTCCGCGTGGTTTCCGCAGAAGAGGCCGAGAGACCGTATTCCGACCAGCCGTCGTCGAGGTTTAGTACGAGCTACATCTTCACAGCCACCCCCATTGGGGAGATTGAGAAGTCTACCTACGTTCCCGGCGTAGTAGACCTCCCTATGGTCGGTTCCAATGTCTACGCTTGCGATGAATCAATCCTCAAGAAGGTCTTTTGCGTACGGGAAGGAGTCGAGATTGGGTCTCTCGCTGGATACGATTCGGTAAGACCCACTTTTGATATCGATTCTCTGTTCTCTGGTCATCTCGCTATTCTCGGTAATACCGGCTCGGGAAAGTCCTCAACCGCGCGGCTCCTGCTTGATAGAGTAGCGTCGCTCTTAGATGCCGAGAACGCGTTCGATGCAGAGCCCCGATTCATCGTCTTCGACCTGCACGGTGATTATGACTTTCTCACGCGCGGCGGTTACGGCTGCACGAGACGAATCGATGCCGATGAGTACCACCTCGCGCCTGGAGAGTTGTCGATGGATGACTGGTCAGCTATTCTCGACCCCTCGCGACGCATCCAGAAACCTCTGCTTGAGAGGGCCGTGAGATACTCCCACCTCAACGAGGAGGGCAAGAAGAAGCTATTTGCAGCCTTCGCATATACCGCAATTCGGGACACGAGCATCGATAGCCACGCAGCGAGGAAGTTTCAGGTCTCAAAGTATTACCAGCCGATCGAGAAAGACCTTGACGCGATTCGCGAACAACGATCTGAGCCCCACTCTCGTGCTCGGACTGCTCACAATTTGCTAGCGTCCTTCAATTTGGATTACGGAAACATATCGAAAGATGTCGTCGAAGGGCTTGAGTCCCTTTTGAAGGAGTTCATCGAGGATGAATACATGTCCAACGGCCTTCCCAATGTCGAGCGCATCTTGTGCAGCTACGAGAAACCCGAAAGGGAGGTCTCAATCTCTGACGTCGTCGATGCGCTTGACTTCGTGTTCGATGAAGAAGAAGTGCGGGGCAACCGTCAGATAAGGTCGTATTCAGAGGGGCTGGTTACTCAGCTTAGAAACCTTAGGGAAAGGTATTCGCATGACCTCTTCTCACTTGAGCGGGGCGAGTCAATTGCAGCCCTCTTAAACAAGTGGCGTGGCATTCTTGTGCTAGACGTCTCTCAGATAATCGACGAGTCGGGACTGAAGTTGTTCTCCCACTACGTTGCGCGTACACTCTTTCAGGCTAGTCTAGATGCGGGAAGAGGTTCCTCAACACCCGTCTATCTCATTTTTGACGAGGCGCATCGCTATATCAGGGATGCAGACCTGACAGACGACTCAGTGTTCAATCGAATTGCACGGGAGGGCCGCAAGTTTGGTATTTACCTTACCGTCATCAGCCAAATCCCCAGCGAGCTTTCCCGCGTCGTACTCTCTCAGACGGGAGCCTTCATAATCCACCGCATCCAGAACTCTTACGACCTCGATTACGTTCGCCGCAATGTCCCTTCCATATCAAATGGCCAGGTCATGCGCCTTCCCGCATTCGCCCCGGGAACCGCGACCGCGCTGGGAAGCTCCATTACGGTGCCCCTTGAACTACAGATAGACGATGACTTTGCCGACGAGACGCCAACGATCCGGATGATGAAGAGCAATCGGATTCGATAAAGCTATTTGTGGCCGGCCCGGAGAATGCCCGCAACGGAGACGTTGTGGGCATTTCCTTTTGCCCGCTCGGGGCACGGGAGTCATACGTGGGTGAGTAGGATGGTAAGCCGCAGGGCAGCAAGGGCAGCCGGAGGAGCCGCAGGAGCAGGCGCCGCAGGTAGAGGCGGTGTCGAACTACTGCGAGCTTCTCAACCGGCGGGACGCGCGCTACGCCTAGCAACAAGCCAGAACAAGCACAGTAATTTTCAGCGCACCATACACGCACTCGCTGCTAAGGTTCGGCCCCAGCCACGGATCACCCGTCAAGAAGAACTCCAGCCAGTGCTGCATAAACAGTGCCTGCTCGCGCTTCCAACGGCGCAGCTTTTCCTCGCTGGCCTCTTCCCTGCTGCGCGAAGTGAACTCGTAGTGGTGCAGCTCAGCATAAGGTGTAAAGATGGTGCGGTAGCCCCCATACGCGCAGGCAAAAATCCGCATCGTTAAAGCCGACGGCAAACTTCTCGTCGCAGCCTTCAACCCGTTCATAAACGTCGCGACGGACCATCTGGCAGGCGCCCGTAACGGCGCTGAAGTTGCCCGGGTGCACGGCACGGGCAAGATATCCCTCGCGCTTTGCCGAAAAGTCCCAGTTGGCATGGGCAAGGGCGCCGCGCACGCCGACCACAATGCCAGCTAGCTGAACCAGATGGCCAGCAAAGTAGAGCTTGGCACCCACTAAAGCCCATTACTTGCTCAGGATGACCAGGAAGGTCAAGAGAAGTAGGAGAAGGATAATCCTATCCATCTGACTACCCCCTGCCTTGTAGAACCGCGGCCCGGAATACAGCTGGCTTCGGAGAACAAGGCAGAGGACGACACACCGCCGCGTCCAGCTAAAATTTAAACAGAAATACGTACGCATGTTCGCGTTTCGTGGTACACTGTATCTACCAGAATAAGACAGAGTGAAAGTCGCTTCGGAGGCCCCCAATGGTACGAAGCGCCGGCGCCGCGGATCCCCGCTGCCCCGACCCTGGCTTAGCCGGCGCACGCGACGCCGACTGACCGGCGGGATGCCGGTTGAAGCTACGCAATACCGGCATGTTGAAACCACTCGTCCTCCGGCGTGCGGATCATAGCATGTCGACTAAACCGAAGGGGCATACATCATGGACAATTCCAACGCAAGCCAGCAGATCGCTTTGTACGAGGACCCCGACCACGCAGTCCACCTTGACGTGCGCGTCGACGGCGATACGGTCTGGCTAACCCAGCAGCAGATGGCGACGTTGTTCGGGCGCGGAGTGCCGACTATCTCCAAGCACATTCATTCCGCAGCAAAGGAAGAGCTTGCCGGAATTCGAACTATTTCATTTTTTGAAATAGTTCGCTTAGAGGGAACAAGAACGGTCAAACGTCAGGTCGAGCACTACAACCTCGACATGATCATCTCGGTTGGCTACCGCGTGAAGTCTCAGCAGGGCGTGTACTTCCGCCGGTGGGCAAATGGCGTGCTCAAGCAGCATCTACTCCAGGGATACTCCATCAACCAAAAGAGACTCGAGGCGCTCGGAACGGTCTTCAAGGTCCTCGAGAGGTCGAGTACTCCGGAACTCTCCGGTGCGGCAGAAATTCTACAGAAGTACCTTCCGAGCCTGACTCTGCTCGATGAATACGACACGGGAAGGATGAAGGCGCCCCAGGGCAACGAGCCCAACTGGGAGCTCGGTTACACCGAAGCCCTCGAAGTCGTCCGCAGCCTACCGTTCTACTCGTCGTCCGCCCTGTTCGGACGAGAGCGGGACAACCAGTTCGCCGGAATCATCAGCGCCCTCTATCAGGGCTTTGGCGACCAAGACCTATATCCCTCCGTTCAAGCAAAGGCCGCCAACCTTCTCTACCTCGTAGTGAAGGACCATCCATTCTTGGATGGCAACAAGCGCTCTGCAGCGGCGCTCTTCATTCACTTCCTCGACAAGAACGGGATACTGCGCAACGGCGAAAGACTCCGCGTGGAGGGCAACGCGCTCGCGGCCATGACGCTCATGATTGCCCTCTCTGACCCAAGCGAGAAGGACTCCATGGTTACGCTGGTGGAGAATTTCATCGCGTAGCGCCTTCGCCCGAGCACCAGAATCGACGTTCCTTCATATAGCAGATGCAAACGAGGAAAGGGCCATCAAAGTAAGGCACCGTCATGGCGAGGGAGGTGCCGCAATGAGTCGTTCCATGAAAAGCCATATAAGCCTACAATTGTCATCAGATGTAGGCTTATATGGCTTTCGAGGGGAGGTCGGCATGGTGATCACCTACCGGGAGGCGCTGGCTGAACTCGGGAGCAGGTACCGCGTTCGCAAGGCGGTGTCGGAAGGGACGCTCCACCCCGTCGGCCGAGGGATGTACTCGACCAACCGGGACGAGGACGCCCTCGCCGTGATCGCGAAGCGCTACCCCGGGGGCATCCTGACCGGGCAGACCGCGCTCTACGCCCACGGGCTCGTGACCGCGCCCCCCGACCGGATCGACCTGGCCACGAAGCGCGGTGGGACCAAGATACGCGACGCCGCCGTGCGCCAGCACTTCATCCCGGAGGGATGGCTGGGCGTCGGGAGGTCGACCGTCTCGGTGGACGGGACCGAGCTTGCCGCTTACGACCCCGAGCGCATGCTCCTCGAGCTCATGCGCTCGCGCAACAAGCTGCCCTACGACCTCTACCGGGAGGCCGTCGCCTCGTTCCGCAGGCGGTCGGAGCGGCTGGACATATACAGGCTGCAGGACTACGCGGAGGCAATCCCGCACGGCGAGGCACACCTCGAGCGCGCCATGGAGGAGGTATTCTGATGGACCTGAACGAGATGAGGGCGCGCTACGAGCGCGAGGAGGGCTACTCCTGCCTCAACGCGACCGCGCGCGTCTGCCAGGACGTGATCCTCTCAAAGCTGGCGGCATCCGGCATGCGCGACCGAGTGACGGTCAAGGGAGGGGTCCTGATGTGCGCGCTGTCGGGGAGCGGGCGCCGCGCAACCCAGGACATAGACCTCGACTTCGTGCGGTACCCGATGACCGACGCCTCCATTCGCTCCTTTGTGTCCGCCCTCTCGAACCTCGGCGACGGCGTAACCGTCCGCATCGCCGGCGAGATAGAGGAGCTGTCGCAGCAGGACTACAAGGGCAGGCGCGTCAACCTCAAGGTCAGCGACGGGCGCAGCACGTTCGACACGAAGCTCGACCTGGGGGTCCACGCGAGCGCTGCGATGGAGCAGGACGAGCTGTGGTTCGACGTGGCACACCGGCAGGAGGGCGTCTGCCTGCTTGCGAACTCGAAAGAGCAGGTGTTCGCCGAGAAGCTCAAGTCCCTGCTGCGCCACGGCATCCGAACGGCCCCGGAAACTCGTTTCATGGAGCGTTTCATGGAAAATCCCCCCAATCTAGCAACGGTTCAGAGTCTACTAGATTGGGGGGACGCGAGCCAAGTCGACAAGGGCAGTTAACCGGCGGCTATTCATGCCTCGATTTAGAACCGCTCGAGAATCTCCGCGGCGTTCTCTCGCAGATAGATATCTAGGTCCGGCACGGCAAACTGCACGTAGCCCCTCTGCGGAGCTTGAATAACCTCTCTTTGAAGCAGCTTAGCCCTAATAGAGCTGACCTCATTGGTCTTTTTACCCATGCGTTTAGCAATCTCAGATGATTTGGACTGCTGCTTATCCTCGCACATGGCCAAAAGGTATTTGATATCGTTGAGTCCAAGTCCAGAAATCGCGGGCTCGTGAACAACATCGTGAAAACGAGCCTCTGCCAGCGCAATGCCTTCGGTGACGTCGCCCTCGCTCACAATGGCACTTTTGGCACGATGCAAGTTGGCGCGTTGCCAAATGGAGTAACCGACCAGTTGCACCAGATAGGCATAGCCCTTAGTGGCCTTAGCGGCTCTCGACAGAAGATCGTCCTCTATGGTCAAACCAGTCGCGACAAAGCTATCGCCCATAGAGAGCTCTACCTCCACCTGGTTGATAGGCGCCAGATCTTCGGAGAGGGCACGACGCAAGAACGTAAGCGCCTTGCCGTTAATAAGATCCATAACGCCGGCGGGTAAGCCGGCAAAGACAAGTGCGGTATCTACTTATATCGAATAATATCGAGCTGTATAAGCTTGTATAAACTTATCGCGGAAGTATCGAGCTTTCGTAATATGACTTAGTTAGTAGTCCACCATTGCTTTCTTCCAAGCTCATAGCGAAAGAAAGTTCAGGACTTCCTAAACCCATTGCCTTAGACCGAGAAATACTCACTCTCGGCAGATAGGTTTGGCCCCAACCACGGATCGCCATCGAGGAAGAACTCCGGCCAGCGCTGCATGAACAGTGCCTGCTCTCGCTTCCAGCGGCGCAGCTTTTCCTCGTTGGCCTCTTCCCTGCCGCGCGAGGTAAACTCGTAGTGGTACAGCTCGGCATAGGGCGTAAAGATGGTACGGTAGCCCGCCTCCCGCACACGGAGGCAAAAGTCCGCGTCGTTAAAGCCGACGGCGAACTCCTCGTTGTAGCCTCCGACCTGCTCAAACACGTCGCGACGAACCATCTGGCAGGCGCCCGTTACGGCGCTAAAGTTACCGGGACGTACAGCACGGGCAAGGTATCCCTCGCGCTTTGCCGAGAAGTCCTGGTTGGCATGGGCAAGTGCGCCGCGCACGCCAACCAAAATGCCGGCATGCTGCACCAGATGATCGGCAAAATAGAGTTTGGCGCCCACCACGCCCGCATCGGGACGCATCAGATAGCCCATCATCTCTTCAATAAAGCCGGGGCTTATGACCTCGGTATCGTTGTTCAACAGCAGCAGATAGTCGCCCTTGGCATGCTCAACGCCAAAGTTGATGATCTGGGAGTAATTGAACTCGCCCGGCCACCACTCAACGCGCGCCGTGCCCTTGCCACCAGATGCAGCCGCTATGCGCTCCGGAAGGGCCTCGTAATACGCAAACGTCTTCGGATCTTCGCTGTTGTTCTCCACCAAGACGATCTCGTAATTGGCATACGTTGCATTCTCGGCAATCGATATCACGCAGGCATCGAGCGTCTCGACGTGGTCCTTGGTCGGAATCACAATGCTCACCAGCGGCGCAGGTTCAGGCAGAGCATAGCGCATGCGATAGACGAATGGGGTCTCAGTCTCCTCGACCGTTCCGCAAACGCCCAGCGAGTCAAAGTGGCGCTGCAGCGCAAGACGACCGGCCTCGATGGCATAGGGCTTGCTATCAGCAGAACCGTCGGCGGTCGAGCCGGGGTGCACCCGCCAGTGATACAGCACGTGCGCAACATGCTCAAACCGTGCACCCGCCGCCAGGCAGCGGAGCGTCAGATCGTAATCCTGGGCGCCCGCAACGTCTTCCGGCGACATACCGATGGAGTCGATCAGGGCCTTCTCCACCATCAGAAAATGCGTCACGCAGTTATGGCTATAGAGCAGGTCGACATTGAGTTTGGTCTTAAAGACCGGCTGGCCCCACTCCCCCGCTTTCTGGAACATGTCCTCGTCGCAGAACAGGACCTGCGGGCGCTCTCCCTCGCTCGCCTTGTTCAACGCGGAAACGTAGTGGAACAGCGCATCCGGTTCCAAGATGTCATCGTGGTCCATGAATGCGATGTAATCGCCCACCGCCTGTTGGATGCCGGCGTTGGTGTTGACCACAATGCCGCCATTACCGGGCAGTTCGATACGGCGAACGCGCTCGTCGTGAGTGGCTACTGCAAGGTTGGCCACCGCGTCCCATTCGGGCGAGGCATCCATAAGCAGCAATTCCCAGTTGTCGTAGCTCTGGGCAAGCACCGAATCCAGCAGCTCGCTCAGGTAGACCCGATCGGTCTTATAGCACGGCACGACAATGCTCACGAGCGGTCGGTAGGCAAATGCTGCCGAAGTGACCCGCTGGCACGCCAGGTCACCCGGCTTTGCGCGATGCTGCTCAAACCAGCGACGATAAGCGGCGTCATCCGCGCGCGCGTCCTTCATACGGTTCCAACTGTCATCGACCATGCCGTTGTACAGACGACCATCCATGGAGCAAAAGCCAGTCTTGATCTGCCCCACGGGATCGCTCGCAATCGCGACAAAATCGCGTATATCCTGAAACATCTCCACACTCAGGAAGGTTTTATTGAGGCGCGTCCCGTTCTGCTGCGGCACATCGAGCTGCGACTCAAACACATGCACCGTGGCATCGATGACGTTCATATGCGTATCGAAGATCTGGAGCTCGGGGGCGCAGTCGGAGTCCCCTGTCCACGCAATTTCGTAGCGCCACACGGCGCCCTCGTCCGCCGGTAAATAGCGCACGGCGTCAATCTCGTAGCAACCGCAACGCTCGCCACGTTGCACATCGCGAATAAGCGCGCACAACGCAGGTTTCGTCTTGTAGTTAATCTTGGATTCCAGCTTGGCCACACGGCTGTCAAGGCGAATGGAGCCAAGCTTACGCGACCCAGCGGCAAACTCAACGTCAATCATCGAGCCATCCAAGAACGGAAGCACCAAAACGGCGAGTTCACGCTCATAGTCGGCGACAGAAGGGCAAAGCGCCAACACGCGACCGTGGTCGACGGGCAGCGCCAGGCACGGCACGCAAGCGCCATTCGTCATTGCGTGGGCAAAGGCTTGGGGACCTTCCTGCTCAATAAGTGCGGAGACATCTTCGCCAGCAAAACGAAGCAGAATAAACAGACGGCCCTGGCTGCGGCAAAGCGCCAAACGCTTGATACTCATCTACACTTCTCGCTTTCCCAGGGCGTTCGCTGCCATGCGTTTGCAGGCACCCAGGCGCCCAAACCTCAAGACGTCGTAATCGAACATGAGCTTTTTGCACGCACGGGCATTGGGGGCCTTGCTGGTAAGCGCCGCACGCACCATAGCAGCAACAGAAGAAGCGCATTGTGCGAGCGCAGCATCGCTGCCCACGGCAGAACCGGCAAGTGCCGTGGCAACGGCAGCAAACACCTTGCCGCAGTCCGAACCCAGTAACCTAAGCGCATCGTACAGCACCAGATCGCAGAGAAAGTACGCCAGGTCATCGGCATGCTGGACATCGAGACCATCGCGCTGCCAGTCAGCCAGCACCGCGGAGTAAATCTTCACGTGCTCCAGCAGACGTGTTTCGTCGTCGTAGCGCATGGTGTCCATGAGCGAACCCTTGCGCGCCACGCGGTAGTCATACAGCTTGTTCGAGATAAGCGCGGTCTTGCGCGAACGGCCGTACACGGCAAAATCGAAGACCTGGTCCTCGCCATACTTAACGGTTTCGTCGAACACGATCCCGTTGCCCAGCAAAAACTCACGCTTGCAGGCGGTGCGCCATGCAAAGGGGCGAGAAGCTTCCTTAAACAGTAGGTCGGAGCTATAGCCTTCAAACGACACATCGCGCGGGCTCAGCACATAGTTAAGCCACGGATACCCCGCCTCGAGCGGATACGGATTCGCGCCAAAGGTCAAAACGTCGCAGTCCTCGCGCTCAAAGGCATCGACGATCACGCGGCATGCATCGGGAGTAAACCGATCGTCGGAATCCAAAAACGCGACGATAGGCGCCGTGGACGCGGCGATGCCTGCATTACGCGCGCTCGACAGACCGCCGTTCTCCTTATCGACCAGCGTAAAGCGCGCGTCCTTTTCGCAATAGGCAACCGCAATATCGCGCGAGCCGTCCGGCGAGCCATCGTTGACCAGCACGCCTTCCCAATCGGGCATGTCCTGCGCAAGCAGGGAGTCCAGGCACCAGGCCAGGCACTCCTCCACGTTATAGATGGGAACGACAACGGAAATCTTAGGGGTAACCATAGTCACGCGCTCCTACTGTGCGGCCGGCACGTCATCGGGGTGCGGGTTGTCACCGTAGGCGCGCTGATACGTCAGCACGCGCCAAACCAGCGGCAGGCCGCCAATCTTAAAGTAATGCTTAAACGTATTGAGCTTGCCCGGCTTCTTAAAGTCAAAGCGCGAATCGATATAGGCGCGGGGCGACTTGACCATCAGGCGCAAGTCGGTCTCGCCACGCGGATCGAACAGCGACAGGTCAAAGCGACCGGCATCCCAATCGGCCTTGAGCTCGGGGGAAGCCTTCTCCCAAAACTGCTCACGCAGTTCATCGACCAGACGCTCATCATTCCAACGGTACGTATCGACCTTCATGCGCATTAAAATGCCCTGAAGCTGAGCCTTAAGCTCGGGACGCTCGTCCAAAAAGCGCCGCATCTCGGCATATTCGTCGCAAACGCAAAACACCTTGTTGGGCGAATTAACGGAGCTCTTCTCGTTATCTTGGCGATAGCACAAAATGGGGTCCGCGATAAAAGCGGCACGCTCGGCGCAAGCCCAAACCTTAAAGTTAAAGCCTGCGTCCTGATACGAGGCGCCCGGCGTGGGAAGGAACCGAATCTGATTGTCGTTGAGGAACTCGCGCCGATAGATAGCCGACCAAATGGAAGGTTTGCGGTAGAAGATGCCCGGGCGATCGACGGGGCGATACGCGGCGCCCGTCATATACTCGTCGATGATCCCAAACAGCTCACGGCGCTCGCTGGGCGTGGACCAATACAGGTAAAAGTCGCCCTTTACCACATCGGCATGTTCAGCATCGGCCTTGGCGACCAGCTTTTGGAGCGAATCCTCAAACATAAAGTCATCGGACTCAAGGATACCCACGTACTCGCCGCGCGCCATCTCCAGGCCGCGGTTCATCGAGTCGCCGTAGCCGCTGTTGGCTTTGTCGATCATCTTTACACGGGGGTCGCGCTCCATGTACTCGCGGATGATATCCGGCGAGCTATCGGTGGAGCCGTCGTTGATACAGATGATCTCGATGTCCCTGAGCGTCTGCGCCACGGCGGAATCGAGGCACTCGCGCAGGTAGCGCTCGACATTGCAAATGGGGACAAGCAGTGAAACTTTAGGGGTATCAGAGTTCTGCAAGAGAACCTCCTGTTGAATAGCGTGTAACAGGGTTATTTTAGCAGCCGAGTTGCGGCGGGCGGCAGCGCTTGGAACTAGAGAAAGCGCTCCAGGCAGGCTTTGAGACCGCGAGTCGAAAGATAGAACAGCGTGGCGTCTGCCATCGAAACGTCCGAGGTCGCCGCAACGAGCTTGTGGGCAACACGGCGAACGCCGCCCTTAGCAGGCATATCCGCCCACTCCGTTCCCAAAAACGTCGTAAGGTCCATGTTGACGCGAGCCGCCACGCGATGGAAGTCATCGGCATCCAAGCGCGCCAGGTCGAACACAATGAGGTCTAAAAACCAAGTTATCAGCTCGCCGGGGCACAGGCCCAAAAGACCGTAGGCCGCCCAGTCCTCCAAGACCTCCTCGAGCATCCTCATGTGGGCGTCAAGTTTTTTGGCGCGAGCCTCGGCACTGTTGAACTCGTGCGTCGCCGATTCGCTCTCCATCACGTAGTGGTAGAACTTGTCCGGCATGACGACGGTCTTGCGGGCAAGCGCATAAGCCGCGAATTGGAAGACGACGTCCTCGCCCAAAGCCAAACCGGGGGCGAAGCGAATGCCTTCGCGATTGAGCAGCTGGCGCGAAAAAGCCGCACGGCAGGCATAGGGCTGCGCATTCGAATGGAACAGCAGTTGGGGATCACGGGCGCCGAAGGTACCGGCTTTGGGGCTCATGAGTTGCTGGACGCGTTTGGGGGCAGCATCGGCTGGTTCACAGACGCCGCCAAAGACGGCGACCTCGGCATCTGCAGACTCCATGGAATGCAGCACGCGCTCGACCGTCTGGGCATCGATGTAATCGTCGGCGTCCACAAAAAAGACGGTCTCGCCCTCGACGGCATTGATACCGGCATTTCGAGCACACGAGACACCCGCGTTTTCCTGGTCAATCACCAGTACGCGATCGTCGGCCTGCGCGATCTGGTGCAACACGTTCAACGAATCATCGGTCGAACCGTCGTTGACGCAGACAACCTGAATCGAGCGCTCGGACTGGGCCAACAGCGAATCGAGGCATCGCTGAATGGAACGCACTGAGTTATAAACGGGGACGACAATGGTAGCTTTAGGACACGAGACCTCTCCCATGCCGACCTACCCCCTCAGCGATTCGATGAGGAAGGCGGCGACCACGCCAGGGCCTCCAACCGAGGCGTAATACTTAGCGCGCCCCAAGGCACCATCCGTTGCAAAACTCGGATGCTCGTCAACCCAGCCCTCAGGATCTTTGAGAATGGCAGCGAGATTCGCGCGCTTCCACGGCTTGAGGTCGTCAAGCGAAAACTCCCCCGCGTCCAAGGCCGCCTGAAATTCCTTAGCCATCTGCACCAGGAACTCCTTATAGAACTTAGGCGCTAGGCGCACATAGTTCCACATGTACGAATCGTACTTAATGAGTTGATTGAACTTGAGCATGCGCGCGACGTCATCACTTGCGTGGTCACGGGCATAATCCTCTCGAATCCAACGCTCAATCTCGGCATACTCGGTATTGACGCAAAAGACCTTAGCCGAAGAATTGACCGAGGAATTCTCGTTGTCCTGGCGATAAGACAACACGGCATCATGAAGGTAAACAGCCTTATCGGCGCACGCGATCACCTTAAAGGCGAATGACGTGTCCTGAAAGGATGCCCCCGGAGTCGGCAGGAACTTAATGCCGTTGCGCTCAAGAAAATCGCGACGGTACACGGCCGACCAAATCGACGGCTTTTGCTTAAAGAACTGCGTCGTATCGCTCGGGTGCACCGGCTTGCCACAGTCCTTGGCTTTAAACATCTCGTGCAGCGAACGGCGCTCCTCGGGCTTAGACCAGTAGAAATCAAAGTTCGCCTTCGCGAAGTCGGCATTATTGCTATCGGCGGCCGAGACAAGCTTTTCGAGTGCGTCGGACGCCATAAAGTCATCGGACTCCAAGATGCCCACGTACTTGCCGCGCGCCATCTCCAGACCGTGGTTCATCGAGTCGCCGTAGCCGCTGTTGGCCTTGTCGATCATCTTGACGCGCCTATCGTGCTCCATATACTCGCGAATAATCGCCGGCGAGTTGTCGGTCGACCCGTCGTTAATGCAGATGATCTCAATATCCTTGAGCGTCTGTGCCAGGGCGGAATCGAGACACTCGCGCAGGTAGCGCTGAACATTGTAAATGGGAATAAGCAGCGACAGAACAGGGCTGCCAGAGACGTTAGTAGACAAATGTGCTCCTTAGGAAATACCTGTCGTTTCATGGTATCAAAGGGTCAGCGCGCCAGCGGGCGTTTATATAATCTATGGAGCCTCTTGCGGGCAAAGTAGCCGCACGTCATGCGGCGGGCCCGTGGCAGGTTCCTGCGTTTTATTCAAAGCTTGCCGTCAAGGTGCGCCGAGCCTTTACAATAGGACAGTCCCAAGGACGTATTCGATAGCTTCCGCGCAGCGCTCGCACGCCGCGCGTGAAAGGATATATTGCCCCATGCCTTCAACCCTTCCCGCCCCCATCGATAAGCTCGCCATCGTTGTCGTCACGTACAAGCGCCAGGAACTCCTGGCCAACTTGTTCGACTCCATGACCGAGCTCACGGCAACGCCCTGGCGCATCGTGATTGTCGATAACGAGAATTCGCGCGAGACCGAGGCCATGTGCACCTCATTTAACGAGCGCCTCGCCAACCTGTGGGGCATCGACACCGACCAGCCCGATTCACAGGGTGGCACCGACCGCGTTATATACGCGCCGCAGCTTGAAAACGGTGGCGGCGCGGGTGGCTTCTCCGCCGGCACCAAATGCGCCTACGACCTGGGCGCCCAGTGGTTCTGGGTGATGGACGACGACGTGCTCGTCATCCCCGAAGGCATCGAGCGCTTGGCCAAGTGGACCGACTGTTACGACGTCATTCAGGGTTCGCGCCTGGACTTTGACGGCGGCGCCTTCTTTTGGCAGTACCAGCTCATCCTTTCGCTCGGCATCCCTAACCCCATCGCCAAGTGGGATTTGGGACCCGAGGGCTACCGCACCATGAACCAACTGTGCTTTGAGGGCGGCATGTTCTCGCGCCGCGTGGTCGACAAGATTGGCCTGCCCGACGCGCGCTTCTTTATCTACGGCGACGATGCCTGCTACGGCTACGTGGCCAGCCAGCACTTCCCCGCCGCCGTGGTTGCCGACGTGGTGCTCAAGCGCGCCCGCGCCGTCTCTAACTGGGATATCGCCGGCAAGCGCCAGCTCAACTCCACGAGCGACACCAACCGCTACTACATCATGCGCAACCGCGGTTATCTGGCACGCTACATGCAGATCTACGGCGACTACCACCCCGTGCTGTTCCGTCTGGGCAATGCCGCGACCTTCTGCAAGGAGTTCATTCGTCTGGCAGCAGTCGACAAATGCTTTAAGACCGGTATTCCGGCGCTGCGCCGTGGCATGAAGGACGCACGCAAGATCGTTAAGGATCCCAACTGGAAGCCCATGCCGCCCCTGAGGGACGCCGAGTAGTAAAGGGCTTTCACCCGCCGCTACAGTCGTTGACACACCACGGACACACGCTGACCGTCAAAACCAAAGCCCCAACGCATGCGCCCGACGGCGGGGCGCGGCACGCGGATATCATCGATGCCGTCGCGCTCTATGTCGAGCAGCGCCTGAACCGCTAACAGTTCCAGGCCCAGGGCATCGACGCCAGGGTCATACAACATGTTGATCGTAATGAGCGGTCGCTCATCGAGCATGCCGAGCGTGTCGGCCACGTCAAACACCCGACCGGTGGGAATCACCTGGATATCCCAGCGATCCGAGACGCCACTTCGCTTGGAGCTGGGATTGCAATAGCCGGACAGTCCAAAGCAAAGCCCCTGCAGCGCCAGATGATAGGCTGTCGGCATATCTGATTTGTCCACATCGATGCCCAGATCGCCGATAGCACAGCTCAAAGCTTGCTTTACAGCGTCCTCGTCTCCTCGACACAACCCGTCATGGAACGAGTCGATAACTCCAACGTCCTCAACGGCGCACTCAAACCATTCCAGAATTACAAGACGGAGCGCCTGACGCACTTCGTTGTTAGGCAGGCGCAGGGAACGAAGGCACGCGCCGTCCTCCGAATGCCCCGTCATGTCCGTCGTAAGAAATCCAGACAGATACAGCGCAGTCCAGATATCTTCGGGCTTGGCGGCATCGACCTCCTCGGCATGCACATGCACTGGCGCCTCAATAAACCCATGCGGCTCAACCAAATCGAACAATGCGGACAGGCGCATGAGATTCCAGTCACCGACGCATGCGCTCAGACGGTCGGCGTAACCATACAGATCCGCCCGAACGGGCGCGACGCAATCGCGCTGTGCGTAGTCCACCACGCGCTCCGGGCTCGAGCAATAAAAACCACCAAACAGATAGCCCTCGAGCCACTCACGCGCGTCATCCAGACAGCCGTTGCGACCGATGCAATCCAACAGCACTTGGACTTCGTCGTCCGAAAAACCGAACCATCGATCACACCAACTCGACAGCGGCGTCGCCGATCGGTAGGAAACCCCACGTTGGGACAACGCAAACTCGGCGGGACCGGGGCGCTCGCCCATAAGACACGTCAATCGCAACGAGTCGCCGGCGTCGGCAATGGTGTCGAACAACATTCGGCTGAGCGACTCTAGGGAATCCACGCTACCGTCGTCCTTGGCGTCCAAGCGCTTTGGACATACCACGTCGTAGTCGTCTATCAGAAGAACAACCTGCTCATCGAAAGCTGTCTGGAGCAGCTTAATAAGCACGCTAATCGCCGCATCGATCTCCTTATCGCTGGCCACCCCACGCGCCGCCCTCTCGATAAGACGAACCTCACGTCTTGACAAATCAGGCGCGGCAAACAGCGGCAGCAATCGAGCGCACTCGTGCGCGACAGCGCTGCGAATAGCCGCCGCAGCATCAGCGTCGCGCCTCACAGCGGCAGCTGAAAAGTCGAGCATGATGACCGGATAGCGCGCGTACTCATCACGATAGCGACCGCCACCCGCCTGCCAAATCTGGGTGCCGACGAACGGATTTCGGTCCGGCCGCCGGTGATCAGGTCGTTCCAAATAGCATTTGAGCATCGATAGGTTCATGCTCTTGCCAAAACCCTTGGGCCGACAACAAAGCGCAACAGGCGCTTCGCTGTCCAATATATCGGCAATAAACATAGTCTTATCGACGAGTAAACACCGATTGATTGCATCGGAAAAGTCGTGTACATCAACCGGCAGAGCTGCGTTATCCGCATAACTAAGCAACCGTGCGCCAAACGCATGAGCAACACCATAATTCGCCTGTTCAGACACCGTAAACTCTCCTTCTAACGCAGCACGATGCCCATTGTAGCGAGCGGGTAGAGCGCAACAATATCGACATGCAAACGTTTCGGGCAACGGTAGCAACAGACCCCCGAGGGGGCATAACAAATCGTTGCACAACAAAAACGGGGCCCGATGCCGCCGCACCGGACCCCGTCTCAAACTCTTATAGAAAACGATCTAGAAGATTACTCCTCCGAGCCGTCCTCCCCAGAAGCCTTCTTCTGCTGATCGAGCTTATGCTTACCACTTACGATAGACGTAGCGCCCAGTGTGGCCAAGCTCGCGCTGGCAAGGCTCGCCATCACAATCAGATCGCCCGTCTTGGGCATGTTGCCGCCCGAGGACTTGGTAGTTGTAGTCGTCGTGGTCGTGGTGGTCACCGTTTTGGAGTCATTTTGCTCTTGGACCTGGTTGTCAGCACCGCTCTTGTCGTCGTCTTCGGACTGTTTCTTTTCGCCCTCGGCCTTGCTCTTGTCCTTCTCCTCAGATTCAGACTTCTTATCCTCGTCCTTCTTCTGTTCGGACTTGTCGCTCTTCTCCTCAGAGCTAGAACCCTTATCGGATTCGGTCTTCTCGGAAGCCTTGTCCTTGGAGTCGCCCTTTGCGGCTTCGATCTTTTCCGTGGAAACCTGATCAGAGTTGCCCTTGTTCTGGGTCGAGCCGTTATTGACGCCAGCCATCAGCGAAGAGCCCAGCGTAGAGCCAAGCTGCTCGGAGAAAGAAGGCTTCTTGTCCGGCGAAGCAACGGGAACGTCCGGCGCCTTATTCGAGTCATCCTTGGAAGCATCGGAACCAGGGGTTGCGTCAGAGCCGGAGCCGTTGTTAGAGCCGGTGCCAACGGACGAATCGCTCGAGCCGGTGGATGAGTTAGAGGTGCCAGCGCCGGTCGAACCAGAAGCGTCGCTGTCCGTATTGCCGGCAGAGCTTGAAGACGAATCGCCCGCAGCAGAGCCGTTTGAATCGGAACCGTTCGAGGTAGATCCGTTGTTGGTAGTGCCACCAGCAGAGCCATCACCGTCAGCACCGGTCGAGGGCGCATCCATCCTGTCATCGTTGGCATCGTCGCTCGAGTCGTCATTCGAATCAGGCGTCGGCGAGGGCGCCGGCGTAGGTTCGGGCTGCACGGGCGTCGCAGCGGCAGCGGCCTCGTCCTCGGCGATATAAACCAAACAGTCCTTCAGCTCGTTGCGGTAGCGGTTCTTCCAGCCCTCATGATACTGGGGCTGGCTCGAATACTTGGTCGCCACGTTATTGACCACACTGTTGGAAAGCGCCGTCACAAACTCGCGATCAGTCATACTGTTAGAAAGGTTTGCCCAACGGAAGAAGTCCCTGCAACCACCGGTGCCGCACATGTTGGTGATGCTCCACACCATGCCCTTAACGCAATCGGCACGGCCCGAAATATCAATGCCCAGGCCGCTCTTGAGCCACGCCTCGGTCACCGCATAGTACGAGTTGTACGCATACGCATCCTGCAGAGCCGAGAACTCAACAGGGTCGGTGTTATAAGCACCTTGGAAAGCCTCCTGCGCAATACGGCCCAACTCGGTGAGCTGGCCGTTCTCGTACATGGCATTGCTCGTGTTGGAAATCTCGCTGCCGCGATCAATCGCATCCTTGAGCATGCTGTATTTTTCGGGGTTGTAGTTGTAGGCCTGCTTCATAAACGGAATGAGCGACCATCGACGGTCGAACTGGTAATAACCCAGCGCGTTATAGCCGTCGCCATACGAAAAGCCCTGGTTATAGTTGCCATGGCTCTCGTACTTGGTAAAGTACTTCATCTCGGGGGTCACGTTAACAAACGAAACGCTCTGGACCGACCTCAGCACGCCCGAGAAGGACTGCTGGGTATAGAGACCCTTATCGATATCGGTCGCATCCGAGGCAACGCCCGGTGTGGGCTCCTCGGCGGCAGCGGGTGCGGGTGCGGTAACGGCGCCAAACGAAAGCGCCAGCGTCAGGCCCGCGACAATAGCAGAATGCTTGGGCTGCATAAGATCCTCCCTGCATTGGTGTAGTTAAAGTGCAGTTTGCAAAGATAGAAATAAGTATTGCAGCTCGCCCGTTGTTGCACAACAACCCCTCGGTAAACGGCAACAACCCTCCGCGAAATCTTAAGGAATTAAACAAACTGGTCGTCGGGCGCCATCAGAAGCTCGCCGTATCGCTCCATCAGCCCGTCCCTCAACTGACAAAAAGCGGGAATATATACGTTCAAGATGCGCTGAATCAAATCTTGAGCGAGCTTGTTGTCATAGATATGGACGTTCGTATTGCGGTCTTTGAGCATATCTAGCCAGGCCGCCTCATCAATAAAGTCGTAGAATCGGTAGGACTCCTTCAAGATGGCACGAGGAGACCCCGACGCGGCAAGCGTGGCGCCCTCATACTCGAGCAGACGCTTAAGGAGCTTCCAGCTCAGTTCAAATTGAAGATTGAACTTATTAATCAAACCACTCTGAACAAAATCATTGTTGAGATCCTGATTGGGCGCATCCTCAAGATTCGCCAAGGCGCTGACAAAGTTCTCATATTTTTTCATACAGAATCACACCATCCCTGGCAATTTCATCGAGCAATTGACGCGATAAGGACTCGTCGAGATTGACGACATCTACATCTAAAAGAGTATCAAGGCGCTCCTCGATCAAATATAACAACCGGCCGAAATCCCGGCAACCTGCTACGGCGATGTCAATATCGCTCTTAGGCAAGTTGTCACCTCGAGCGCGGGAACCAAACAGCACAACCTTCTCGGCGTCACATTCCCGAGCAAAAACTTCAATTTGCTTATACACCTTGTCGAGAGATGTCATTTGCAGCCCTACAGCTTAATGTCGAAGTTGATCTCGGGGACGGCAGCAAGGTCAGCCAACGACACGCCGTCGACGTACTTTTCGATCACGTCGTCCAGACCGCGCCAGAATTTGACGGTCGAGCAGAGATCGCTGCGGGCGCAGCTGTTGTCGATGCCATCGCACGCCACCGGAGCCGTGCTGCCCTCGACGGCGCGCAGGATGTCGCCGGCACGCACCTCGGCCGGGTCCTTGGCCATCATGTAGCCGCCGCCCTTGCCGCGCACGCTCTTAAGTAGGCCCGCTTTCATAAGCGGACGAACCAGCTGCTCCAAATACTTTTGCGAGATACGCTCGCGGTCGGCGACCTCGCGCAGGGCGATCTTGCCCTCGGCGTCACCAAGCGCTGCGATATAGATCATCAGTCGGAGGGCATAGCGGCCCTTGGAAGAAATGAGCATACCTACCCTCCCATCGCATCTGGGACAACATAACCAGGTTTGTTTGTCCCAAATCTTAAGTAAGTGGGACAAACACAACAGGTTATTTTGTCCCAGAATTTGAAAAGTCGAGTGGATTAGTCGGGTTTTCCCTTGACTAACGCCGAACCCATAGTAACTTTATTCCGAGAAGATTCCTAGGGTTTAGTACACCTATGAGTACACCATATACAGAGAGGGACAGCATGAGCACAAATCCGCTGCTTTCCATCGAAGGTCTGACTGCCTCCGTGGACGAGAAGACCATCCTCCACAACGTCAACCTGCAAGTCGCCGCCGGCGAGACCCACGTGCTGATGGGCCCCAACGGCGCGGGTAAGTCCACCCTTGGTCACCTGGTCATGGGCGACCCCGTCTACACCGTCAACGACGGCCGCATCATCTTTGACGGCCAGGACATCACCGAGCTCACCACCGACAAGCGCTCGCGTGCCGGCCTGTTCCTGAGCTTTCAGGCCCCGGTCGAGATCCCGGGCGTGCCGCTGTCGAGCTTTTTGCGCGCCAGCATCGCCGGCCGCCCCGGTCTGGAGATGAAGGGCAAGGAGTTCCGCCACCGCGTCAAGGAGCTCGCGGCCGAGCTCAACATGGATACCGCCTATCTCAACCGCGAGCTGGGCGTGGGCTTCTCGGGCGGCGAGAAGAAGAAGGTCGAGATGCTCCAGCTTCTGCTGCTGCAGCCCAAGCTCGCCATTCTGGACGAGACCGACTCAGGCCTGGACGTCGACGCGCTTTCCACCGTCAGCCACGGCATGGACGCCTACCGCAAGAGCTGCGACGGCTCCATGCTCATCATCACGCACAACACGCGCATCCTGGAGCACTTGGATGTCGACCGCGTCCACGTTATGGTCAAGGGTCATATCGTGCGCGAGGACGACGCCTCGCTCATCCCCTGGATCGACAAGAACGGTTTTGAGACCTTCGAGCGCGAGGCCGCCGAGCAGCGCGCCCAGGCCGAGGCCGCCGCTGCCGGGCAGCAGGCGTAAAGGGGCGACGCAATGACCAAGAACCGCACCGAGGTCGCGGACATCGACCGCAGCCTCTACGACTTCACCTATGGCGAGGAGGGATTCGAGCGCCTGGACGCCGGCATTACGCCCGACATCGTGCGCGAGATCAGCGCCAAGAAGGACGAGCCACAGTGGATGCTTGACCTGCGCCTCAAGTCCCTCAAGATCTTCAACCGCTTCCCCGATCCGACGTGGGGCCCCTCCATCGAGGGCCTGGACATGGACAACATCGTCACCTATGTCAAGCCCAACACCGACCAAAAGCACGACTGGGAGTCGGTGCCCGACGACATCAAGAACACCTTTGAGCGCCTGGGCATCCCCGAGGCCGAGCGCAGCTATCTGGCGGGCGTCGGCGCGCAGTACGACTCCGAGCTGGTCTACCACAACATGCAGGA
>DXMD01000027.1:0-23873 GCA_019414385.1 Collinsella sp.
TTATCATCCAGTTAGTGATGCAGTTGTCGTGGGCTCTACGTGAGGCGATGACAAAGGAGGGTCGTTGTTTGGTTGTTATCGGCAACGGCCCTTTGATTTTAGGAGTTACTTTGGCGATGGAATTTTAGACTTTCGCTCAACTTATCGAACTCCTAGAGAGTCATGGCGTTCTAACTGATGCCGCTGCGCTAGATTGCCTGAGGCGCGAAATGAATATTTGCTCGTCGGAACACTGCTGAATATTGGGTCACCTGTGCGGTTCGAATTTTCAATTGTCGAGCAGCTTTGTCTCCGATGAAGTCTTGCAATTCTAGTAAAATCCAAACATATGTTCTATACTTATGGAAGTAGCTTGTTTGGAGGCGCTAGATGGAAGTCGGAAGAGATGACATTGTAGAAAGCGTTGTACGTTTGATAAATGGGGTGGGGCGTAGCCCATATTTATTCGTCGGCTCGGGCTTTTCCCGTAGATACATGGGTACCGACGATTGGGTTGGTTTGTTAAGGCACCTCTGTTCCCGTCTTTCCGATGATCCCTTTCGGCTTGACTCGTACCTGGCACGTTGTCCAGATGAGTCTAACAATAGCGCATTGCCCTCTGCCGCGACGATGCTTGATAAGGATATGCGCATAGCTGTTCTTGAGGACCCTCGCTTCGCTTCTTTTAGAAACGATCATGTAGAGGACATTCGTCAGCGTAAATCTATTTTAAAGATCATGGCGGCCGAGAGGTTATCCTCGTTCAAACCTGAATATATGACGCATGAGCTTGATATCTTGAGAGAGGTTGGCAGGCGGCGTATCTCTGGAGTTATAACAACCAACTATGACTGTCTCCTGGAGTCGCTATTTCCCGAGTTTAAAGTTTTTGTTGGCCAAGACGATCTCGTCTTTCACAGAACTTTTGAAATGGGTGAAATCTATAAGATCCACGGTTCTATGGATAATCCTGAATCTATGGTTCTTGAGGAGGCAGATTACGCAAAACTCGCCGAAACACAGGATTACTTGGCTGCCAAGTTGTTAACTATTTTTATGGAATACCCAATTATTTTTATCGGTTATTCCCTTAACGACCCCGATATCCAAGCTATCCTCATGTCGATTTCGCGCTGCCTCGGTTCTAACAATCTTGCGTTGCTTAGAAAGCGCTTTATCTTCCTTACTAGGGGAGAAAACGCAACCTCAACTCATTCGTTTACCTTTCCAGGTATTGGCGAGATAAGCATGACCGAGATTAGGACGAACGATTTTGGTGCAGTGTATGAAGCAATTGGACAATCCAAATGCTCCTTCTCGCCCAGGATCATTCGTGAGCTTCGCAGGAGCATCTACGCCTTGGCTGATGAGGGCGATCCGAATGACTCTCTGGTAGTTGAAGCGAGTTTTAGCGACCTCGAGAGACTTCCGGAGGGACAGCATCTTGTGCTGGGTATCGGTGTTGCGAATGCTTCTTTAGGGCACGGGCATATGGTCAAAGCCGAACTTCTATATCGTGATGTTGTGTTTGATGACGAACATGTTGCTCCTAAGCTTGCCGTCGAGGAATACCTTCCTTCGCTGCTTGCTTCTAACTCGGGTGGTTTGCCCATGTATAAGTATTTAAGCGCGTATTCAGGGGAAGTTCTTAATCCAAGGATGCTAAAGGAAATAGATGAGAAGAAGGATTTAGATGCTTTTCTAAACAACAGCCTACGAAAGGCAAAAGGTAGCTATCATCATTCGGGAATTAGACACTCGGTTCAGTCTGTTATAGCTAACGAAGGCTTTGAGGAAGCATTTAAAAAGCTTGTGCTACTTGAAGAAGATGAGATCGATCTAAATAAGTTGCTTGAATATCTGAGGGCGCTCATCATGGACGATCGCAAGATAATCCACGGTAATAGCGAGCTGAAACGGCTTATTAGAATGTATGATTTCCTTAAGTACAAGAAGGCCTTCGACATATCGGCTACTAGTGAGTAATCCCACCTAGCGTCTATGAAGAAGGCCATCTTTGTAAACTATGGCATCTGAGCGTATAGTGCGAACACCACGTGCAAATGCATACTTAATATAACGCTTTCTGCTTGAAATCACAATGGTGTCTGTTTCGACCCGCCAATCAAGGGAAGATAGTGTAGAGTATCTTCCTGCAATACAAAAGCTCTTTGGGAGCTTTAAGGGTGACGCTTTCAAATTGAGAGTGTTGCCCTTTTTTCATGTATGCAATGTGTGACGTACTAGCCAAGCACCATCCCGGCAATGGAATGATCGAGCATGGGCGGCTTCTACTGGTTGACGTGATCGTGGTCAAACAAGTGATATCGATTAGAATTAAATCAATTGCGCTGGAAGCCTTCGGGCGACACCTGAAGAGGGTTGATGCGTCGGTCCTCTTTTTTTGTTTGGATGTAAGATTCGGCCAGGCAAAACAAGGATCTCATTTGGGGAGAACAAATATCCGGCGGTTTTCCGCTTCGGGACGCGCGGTTTAAGGGTGCTTTTCGGAAGTGCGGGGAAAAATCGGAAACCTCCGAGCATAAACCGAATTTCGGCAACAAAACCGCAGGTCGCGGAAGGCTAAAACAGGGGTCTGGTCTGTCGATCTCGGTTTTTCACCGCACTTCCGGAAACGCCCGACGGAAGCATGCGGCAAATTTTGGAACCCTCGAGCACATCGTCCTTTTCATGAAAAGAACCCGCAGGTAGAAGCGTTGCCTCTATCCAGTGTGGTTGACGTGTCTAGAATATGCCGCACACTTCCGGATTTTGCATAAGCTCGACTGGTTTGTTTATCGATTGGGGCAGAGGAATCTTGTCTGGACCTCGTTATATGTATTTAAATGGATGAACTTAACCTATAAGTTAAGTTCATCTAGAAATGGGAGGTGCCCTTTGGCAGAAGGATATGATCTTGTCGAATATAGAGACCTCAAGGGTCGACCGTTTTGGGAATTGACGGCTTCTCCCGACAACTCTCAATTCCAGAAAATGTTGTCAGACCCTAAGCGGAAATTAACCGCTCGAACAATGATCGGCCAGAATAGCACGTCAACTTCTGGAATCTGAGCCTTGACTTTTATACTTGGCTTTCGAAACGGAGAACACAATGAATAAAGTAGATTTATCTGATTTTTACGCCGATACAGAAACCAGCGAAACACGCGCTTATGAACACGCGCTAGATATCGAGTTTATTGTTCATCGCGAGATGAAGCGTCTGGGTTTAAGCAAAAGCGATTTGGCAAAGCGTATGGGCGTGAGCCTTCAGTCGCTTTCGAAGCTGTTGAATTCTCTGCCCAATATGACGCTGAAGACGATCGCTAGGTTCGAGCTTGCTTTGGGTATCAATATCGTTCCTAAGGTTACCGTTAGCTATTCTAAAGAGCTACCGTTTCTTTCATCCAACAATTTCGTGCGAGAGCAATGGTCTTTTAGGAACGAGCGTCCGTCCTCGCATGTGAATCTCGAGATGATTTCCGGAGGTTTGGCAGCATGAGTGGGGATTTTATTGCTCCGATTCAAGTCGTTCATTTGTTCGTCGTTGACTCCGATTTCCATATCGAGGATTCGCCCTCGGATAACATGGAATTAAAAGTTGACGTTAGCTACCAAGATGTCCATCTTTCGAAAAAAGGTAATGATGCACGCGCAAGTCTAAAGATGTGCGTAATTGGCAGCCTCCTTGACAGAGACGAAGGTGCACAGGAGAAGATGCACGCTGGCGTTACAGTATCCATCTCGGTTTCAGCGCAAATGCCAATGAACTCTCCCGATGACGAGGCGCGTCACTACCTTCTTTCAAATGCTATTTCGATGGCATATGCCCATGCAAAGAGCTATTTGATGGTTGTTACTGGACTTTCACCCATGGGAGCGCTTACATTGCCTGCCATTCTCCCTGCAGAGCTGTCAGCAGATTGCGATGTGCCTTTTCAGAGCGAATAGCATTTCCTCGATGAATCTAAGTCGAATGAGTTGCCGCTCTCACATCCTCTAAAAAGTTCTTAAAACAGCCTTAAAGGCGCCTTGGCTCGCTTTTACAGCGTACAATACGCATGTTTGACTATGGCAAAAGTAGATTTTTGGGGAGGGGGAACGCCGTGGAAGTGCTGGTTGTTGGCAACACCGCATATGTTGACGATGACTTTTGCTCCAAGGCGTTCCCCGGCGACCATGTGTAGGTCGTAGCCGCGCAGGACGCGCGCCGCGATGAGTCGTCGCCCCATGCTTCGTGGAAAGAGCTCCTCCAGCACCTGGACCAGGCCTACGAGTTTGAGCGCGTGGTCTACCTTTCTACCTACCTCACCCCGCATACCGTGACTTTTGGCGACATTGGGCTGCTGCGCTCGGTGTTTCGTGCCTGTATGGGACGCAATGTGCAGCTGCTGTTTATTGCGGGGCCCGCGGGTGCAGAGGGCACCACTGGCGGATGTGACGACGACGCCACGGCCGCCAGTGGGGCCCAGACGGGCAAGGGCATTATCGCCCGCGCTGCCAACGACCTGTGCCGTTACTATGCATCGCGCGACGGCATCCAAGCCAAAGTCCTGCGCGTGCCGTATCTGTATACCGCATCGCCGGCATTAACCGACCCATTTTTGATGCCGTTGTTCGAGGCATGCTCGGGCGGGTCGGTCGCGCTTCAGGGTGCGGCAGATGCGCCGTTTCCCCTGCTGTGTGCCGAGGAACTCGCGATGTTGGTGCATCGTATCTTTGACAGCTGGGATGCCAACTTTGAGATGCTCGACGTTGCAGACGCTTTTGGCCACCCGAGGCCTATGGCGTGACCGTTGACGCTCCGGGTGCGAGCGTGACCTATCACACGCTCAGCATCTAGGCGTTTCGTCGCCTATCGGCGCTATACTGCAGCCGTTGCCCACGATGCGGGGAACACCCGCATCGTGGGTTTTTTGCTTATGAAGGGACGGTGCCGCGTGGACGTACAGCAGCTAGAAGAGGCCTGGGCTGCAAGGGCCGGCGCGCGTGAGGCGCGTCTTGCTGCAGCGCCGCATGTGCCGGCGGCGCTGTCTCTGTTGGGGATTGTACGTCCCGGCGATCGCCTGGTTGCGTTTGCCGATGACTTTGCCGATGCGTTTGCGCGCGGCTTTGAGTGCTGCGACGTGGCTATGGTGGAGGAGCCGTCGGTTGCGGCGTTTACTGCTGCGTCCGAGGGCTTTGATGCTTCGTTTGAGGTCGAGGGGCCGCACCTGTGGTGGTTCGTCAACTCTATTGGCGGGTTTGGATTGCGCGTGCCCGATCTGCGCGCGTTAGGACGTGCCGCGCGTGAGGCTCATGCGCTGCTCGTGGTGGATAACACCGTGGCTGGTGTCTTTGGGTGCGATCCGTTGCGCTTGGGTGCCGTGCTGTCGCTCGAGGCACTTGACCGCGTGTGCGCCGGTGAGGCTCCGCACAAGTTGGTTGCCATATCGGTCGCGCGCTCGCAGCTCAAGCGCCATCGTGTGGATGCTGCTGCCGAGTGCGCGCATGCTCTGCTTGAGGGCTGTGGCTTGGTCAAACTTGATTTGCCTGCTGATGAGGCCGGTGTGCTGGAGCGCGGGCTGGACTCGCTCGATGCCCGCATGCAGGCACATTTCGACCGCGCACGTGCGCTGGCCGAGTACTTGGCTGCCAATGAGATGGTGCACGCCGTGCGCTATCCTGGACTGAGCTCGCATCCCGACCATGCGGTTGCAACTGGAATCCTCGAGCACGGCTTTGGTCCGGCAGTTGAGTTTGACCTTATCGAGCGCAGTGCGGGCGATTTGTTCGATGCTTTGCCGGGGGAGTTTCGCACATCGCCCGCCGGCGGCGCAACGACGCGACTCTCTGCTCCGCGCGGCAAGCAGGGGAGCACCATTCGCCTCTTCGCCGGTACCGACGACCCCCTGGTTGTAGCGTCCACCCTGGACAACGCGCTCCGAAAGTAACTAATCGGGGTGTGTGTCACGAAAACGGCCTATTTACTACGTTTAAGCCATAGGGGTCGACCATACCCGCCTATTTCGAAAATTGCCAAGCTGTCTACCAGCGGTTTTATTTTCATAATGTCCGGTATGGTCGAGGGTATTCAGCTAAACGTAGTAGATGGGCCCGTTTTGTGGCACGAGCCTCAATCCGAGGGCACGGTGGACAACAATTCAGTCCCAAAAGGACTACTCTGCATTGATGCTGGCGATGAGGTCGTTGGCCTTTGCGGCAATTACTTGGTTGATGTCGGCCTGCAGCTCCTCGTAGACCGCTATGGCTCGCTCGCCGGCGGGGGTGAGCGATGATCCGCGGGCGCCGTCGCGCTCGATGAGCTTGCAGCCCAGCTGTCCTTCCGCCTCGTTCACAATGCGCCAGGCTTTGGAATACGCCATGCCCATGCTCTTGGCGGCGCGGTTGAGCGAGTGCTCGCGGGCGATGCCCTGCAGCAGCAAGACACAGCCATGGCCGAACACGCCCGGCAGGTCTTTGTCGCACGCTTGAATGACCAGCTTTGCCGTCGTCTTGTACTCCATGTGCTCCACGTCTCCCCGCTAAAGTGTTTGCTGGGTAAACGCAAAGCCTGCGTCAAACCCTCGTGTGCTCTTCTTAAATCATGCATTGTAGCAGTCAAAGTGCGTTAAGATACTTCCCCAGTATTGGGCGCCCAAGGTTGGGCTGGGTCCTACGAGGCCTGCAGCCGACCGGTCGCATGGAAAAAGGAGAAACATGGCTACGTTCTTTCCCGGTGAGTCCCACACGTTTTCGGAGTATCTGCTGGTCCCTGGCTACTCGTCCTCGCAGTGCATCCCCAACAACGTCTCTCTTAAGACGCCGCTAACCCGCTTCAAGCGCGGTGAGAAGCCGGCAATCACCCTGAACATCCCCATGGTTTCCGCCATCATGCAGTCCGTCTCGGGCGTCGACATGGGTGTCGCGCTCGCTACCGAGGGTGGCCTGTCCTTCATTTACGGTTCCCAGACCCCCGAGTCCGAGGCCGCTATGGTCAAGGCCGTCAAGGATCACAAGGCCGGCTTTGTTCAGTCCGATTCCACGCTGACCCCCGACATGACCATGGAGCAGGTCATCGAGCTCAAGGAGAAGACCGGTCACTCCACCATGCCGGTAACCGACGACGGCACTCCCAAGGGCAAGCTCCTGGGTATCGTCACCAGCCGTGACTATCGCCCCAGCCGCGATGACCACCAGAAGAAGGTCTCCGAGTTCATGACCCCGCGTGAGCAGCTCATCGTGGGCGACAAGAACATTAGCCTCAAGGTTGCCAACGACGTCATCTGGGACAACAAGCTCAACGCTCTGCCTATCGTCGACGACAACGATCACCTTATGGGCATCGTCTTCCGCAAGGACTACGACAGCCACAAGACCAACCCCAACGAGCTGCTCGATAACGACAAGCGCTACATGGTCGGCGCCGGTATCAATACCCGCGATTATGCCGAGCGCGTGCCGCTGCTCATCGAGGCTGGTGCCGATGTCCTGTGCATTGACTCTTCCGAGGGCTTCAGCGAGTGGCAGAAGCGCACCATCGAGTGGATCCGCGCCAACTACGGCGAGGACGTCAAGGTCGGTGCCGGTAACGTCGTCGACGCCGAGGGCTTCCGCTTCTTGGCCGACTGCGGGGCCGACTTCATCAAGGTCGGTATCGGCGGCGGTTCCATTTGCATCACCCGCGAGACCAAGGGCATCGGCCGTGGTCAGGCCACCGCGCTGATCGACGTCTGCCGCGCCCGTGACGAGTACTACGAGGAGACCGGTGTCTACGTGCCCGTGTGCTCCGACGGCGGCATCGTCTACGACTACCACATGACGCTCGCCCTTGCCATGGGCGCCGACTTTATGATGCTGGGCCGCTACTTCGCCCGCTTTGACGAGAGCCCGACCGAGCGCGTCAACGTCAACGGCCAGTACATGAAGGAGTACTGGGGCGAGGGTTCTGCACGTGCCCGCAACTGGCAGCGCTACGACCTGGGCGGCGCCGCGAAGCTCAGCTTCGTCGAGGGCGTTGACTCCTACGTTCCCTACGCCGGTTCCCTCAAGGACGGCGTGGGCGGCACGCTCTACAAGGTCAAGTCCACGATGTGCAACTGCGGCGCCCTCTCGATCCCCGAGCTTCAGGAAAAGGCACGCCTGACCCTGGTCTCCTCGACCTCGATCGTCGAAGGCGGAGCTCACGACGTCGTAGTCAAGGACTCCCAACAGAGCGTAACGTATCGATAAGATAAGACCTGCACATAAAGGTTGAGCCTCAACCACGTTATTTAGATAAAGCGAGATGCCTGCAAGTCGCAGGCATCTCGCTTGTCGTATTTGCTATCATCATGCGAGTCAACCTTAGGGTCGGGCGGCTTAGCTTTGTTCGCTACAAGTTCCGCACGCAAAGAAGAGCACTAAATGTGCTCTTCGTCTTGCGCAGGACTGTCCGCAGTAGCGAATAAAGCTAAGCCGTCCGACCCCAGCAAGATTAAAGGAGCTGATATGTGCGATTGCACAGATCATAAGGATGAGATCCCTGCCTACGACGCGCAGGCCATTGAGTCCCGGTGGATGAAGGCCTGGGAGGACTCCAACCTCTTTGCCGTCAACACCGACGACAGCAAGCCCAAGAAGTATGTGCTCGAGATGTTCCCGTATCCGTCGGGCGACCTGCACATGGGCCACGCGCGCAACTACACCATCGGCGATGCCATGGCCCGTCAGGCCCGCATGCGCGGCTACGACGTGCTGCACCCCATCGGCTTCGATGCCTTTGGTCTGCCCGCCGAGAATGCCGCCATCAAGCACAACACACAGGCTGCCGCCTGGACGTATAAGAACATGGACCAGGCGCTCGCCACGATGAGGCGCATGGGCTTCTCCTACGATCTGGATCGTACCGTTAAGACCTGTAGCCCCGACTACTATCGCTGGGGTCAGTGGATCTTTGAAAAGATGTGGGAAAAGGGTCTGGTCTACCGCAAGAAGAACCCGGTCAACTGGTGCCCCACCTGCAAGACCGTTTTGGCCAACGAGCAGGTAACCGAGGGCAAGTGCTGGCGTTGCGGCACCGAGCCCGAGAAGCGTGACCTCGAGCAGTGGTACTACAAGATCACCGACTACTCCCAGGAGCTGCTCGATGACCTGGAGAAGCTCCCCGGCTGGCCCGAGCGCGTCAAGCAGATGCAGGCCAACTGGATCGGCCGCTCCGAGGGCGCCGAGGTCGACTTTACCCTGTGCGACACCGATGGCGAGCCCATCGAGGGCGACGAGGGTAAGATCACCGTCTTCACCACGCGCGCCGACACGCTCTTTGGCGTTTCCTTCTTTGTCCTGTCTCCCGAGTACGTGCGCCTGCACGAGCTCGTCGAGGGCACTCAGTACGAGGAGGCCGTCACCAAGATCGTCGAGGACTCCAAGCATATCTCTGCCGTCGAGCGCGCCCAGGGTACCCTCGAGAAGCACGGCGCCTTTACGGGCCGCTACGTGGTAAACCCCGTCAACGGCGAGAAGATCCCCGTGTGGGTTGCTGACTATGTCGTTGCCGACTACGGCACCGGTGCCGTCATGGCCGTTCCCTGCGGCGACCAGCGCGACTTTGAGTTCGCCCGCAAGTACGACCTGCCTATCGTGCCGATCATCCTGGACGATGAGGATCGCGCTGCCGTCGAGGCTAGCGGCGAGACCATCGACACCTTCCATGCCGAGAACGTCGACTGGGATTGCGCCCACGCTGCCGAGGGCACGCTCGTCCAGTCGGGCAAGTACACCGGCATGCGCGGCGGCAAGCACTCTGAGGGCGAGGCTGCCATCGTGGCCGACCTCGAGGCCATGGGCTGCGGCCGTCGCAAGGTCGAGTTCCGCCTGCGCGACTGGCTCATCAGCCGTCAGCGTTACTGGGGCAACCCCATCCCGGCCATCCACTGCGAGCACTGCGGCATCGTGCCCGTGCCCGAGGACCAGCTGCCGGTGACGCTGCCCGAGAACCTGGACCTGGGTGCCGGCGAGACCCTCGCCGAGTGCAAGGAGTTCTACGAGACCACCTGCCCGGTCTGTGGTCGCCCGGCCAAGCGCGAGACCGATACCATGGACACCTTCACCTGCTCCAGCTGGTATTACCTGCGCTATGCCGACCCGCACAACACCGAGCTGCCCTTCTCCCGTGAGGCCGCCGATCGTTGGATGCCCGTCGATAACTACATCGGCGGCATCGAGCACGCTATTCTGCACCTGCTCTACAGCCGCTTCTTTACCAAGGCGCTTCGCGACCTGGGCCTGCTGAGTGTGGACGAGCCCTTCACTAACCTGCTGTGCCAGGGTATGGTCAAGGACGAGAACGGCGACACCATGTCCAAGTCCAAGGGCAATGTCGTGCCCCCGAGCTCGGTCATCGAGCCCTACGGCGCCGACACCATGCGTCTGGCGATCCTGTTTATCGCCCCGCCCGAGAAGGATTTCGACTGGGACCCCAAGGCCGTTGAGGGCGCCAACCGCTTCATCAAGCGCGCCTGGCGTATCGTTTGGCAGCTCGTCCAGTCCGGCGACGCCAGCGTGGCTTTCGACAAGTCAGCGCTCGACGAGGTTGCGATGAAGCTCTATCGCGAGCGTCACCGCACCATCGCCAAGTGCACCGAGGACTTCGATCGCGGCCAGTTCAACACCGCCATCTCGGCCGTCATGGAGCTCGTTAACGCGGCGAGCGCCTACCTCAACGCCACTGAGGTCGCTTTCCGTGACAAGGCGCTGTGCTACGGCGTGGCTAAGGATATCGTGAGCGTCCTTGCCCCCATCTGCCCGTTCTGGGCCGACGAGCTGTGGCATGAGGCGCTCGGCTGCGAGGGCAATGCCTACACCGCCGCCTGGCCCGAGTTCGACTTGGCCGAGTCCATCGAGGACACGGTGCAGATCGTCGTCCAGGTGCTCGGCAAGGTCCGTGGCCGCATCGACGTCGCCCGCGACGCCTCCAACGAGGAGATGCAGGCTGCCGCCGAGGCCGCCGTCGCCAAGTGGACCGAGGGTAAGACCGTTGTCAAGGCCATCTGCGTACCCGGCAAGCTGGTCAACCTAGTGGTTAAGTAAACGCCGCACGTATAGCCGGCGTGTAAAAGACGAGGGACGATCCGGCTGGATCGCCCCTCGTTTTGTTTTGTCTGCTCGCGGCGCCCGCGGTCAATTGTTCTATTCTTGTGGAGATGCTGTGGGCGCGCTGACCTGCGAGTTTCTGTTGTGCTTGCACGTTTCCGCAGCTATTGGTATAGTTTGCTTGCAAATGAAGTTGTAATTGAAAGAAGTGGGGTTTCGGCCCCGCTTCTTTTTTGTATGGATGGAGGTGCCGCAATGGTCAAGACCAAGACCGAGCAGGCGATCATCGACGCGCTCGAGGCCGTCGCTCCCCGGCACGATGTCGACATCGTCGACGTTGAGCTCGTGGGCGCCACCAAGGCCCCCTGCGTGCGCGTGCGTATCGAGGGTGCCGAGGGTCAGAGCCTGTCTCTCAACGACGTCACGGCCAACACCAAGTGGGTCGGCGATGTGATTGAGGAGCTCGACCCTATCTCTTCGAGCTATACGCTTGAGGTGTCGAGCCCGGGCATGGCGCGCCCGCTGCGCCGTTCGCGCGACTTTGCCCGCTTTGTGGGCGAGAACTGTGAGCTCACCTCCACCGCCACCGAGGGCCGTCGCAAGTACGCCGGCAAGATTGCCGCTGCGACCGAGACCGACGTGACCCTCGAGCTCGAGGACGGCGAGTCCGTCACCCTCGATTTCTCTGATGTTAAAAAGTGCAAGTTGAAGCCCACCTATGACTTCAAGCCCGCGAAGGAAGGAAAGTAAGATGGCAGCATCCGACATGATGTCCGCCCTGATGGAGCTTTGCCAGGAGAAGCACATCGACCAGCTCTACCTGATCGACCGCCTGGAGCAGTCGCTCGCCAAGAGCTATGCCGAGATTCTGCATCTTGAGTGGGGCGCCAAGGTGACCATCGACCGCACCACCGGCAAGATCTACGTCTACCGCCTGGAGCCGATCGACGATTCCATGGATGAGGAGGGCAACTTCACCGAGTTCGAGGAGATCGACGTTACCCCCAAGAACACGAGCCGCATCGCTGCCCAGCACGCCAAGGCAGAGATTAACGCCATCGTGCGCAACTCCGCCCGCGAGCAGATCTACGAGGAGTTCTCCGGCCGCATCGGCGATCTCATCAGCGGTACCGTGCTGCAGTCCACGCCCGACTTCACGATCGTCAAGATCCGCGAGGGCGTCGAGGCCGAGCTTCCGCACTTTGACCAGCGTCGTTACGAGAACGAGCGCAACGAGCGTCCGATGGGCGAGCGCTACCTGCACAACCAGCATATCAAGGCCGTGATCATCGACGTTCGCGACCCCAACTCCAACCTGCAGCCGGTTCGTGGCGAGCACAGCCGTCCGCCGATTGTCATCTCCCGTACCCACCCCGAGCTCATGCGTCGTCTGTTTGAGCAGGAGGTGCCCGAGATCTATGAGGGCACCGTCCAGATCAAGTCGATCGCCCGCGAGCCCGGCCAGCGTTCCAAGGTAGCCGTCCACTCGCTCGACGACCGTCTGGATCCCGTGGGCGCCTGCGTCGGCCCCAAGGGCAGCCGTGTTCGCGCTGTCGTGGGCGAGCTCCGTGGCGAGCGCGTCGACGTCATCCTGTGGGATGCCGATCCTGCCGTCTACGTTGCCAACGCCCTGTCGCCTGCCAAGGTCACCCGCGTCCTCATCGACGAGGAGAAGGCCTACGCCGGCGTCATCGTGCCCGATGACCAGCTGTCCCTCGCCATCGGCAAGGAGGGCCAGAACGCCCGCCTCGCTGCGCGCCTGACCGGCTGGCACATCGACATCAAGTCCGAGACGCTTGCCGCCGACATCCTCAAGAACGTTCCCGTTCACGAGGAGCCCGCCGCCGACCTGATCGGTGACGAGGAGGACGAGGACGTCCGTCGCTGCGAGTATGTGTCCGAGGACGGCATCCAGTGCCGCAACCAGGCTCGTCCCGGCTCCCGTTTCTGCGGTGTCCACGACACCGACGCCTTCGATGATGCGGAGGACCTGATCTAGCGCGCGGTCGCGCCGGGCAGGTCCCGGCGCATCTCCCACGCTCGTTCAGTCTCTAGGCACCCAAGGTGCCAGAAAGGGTAGGTGAAGTCATATGGCAAAAGTCCGTGTGTCCACCCTGGCCAAAGAGTTCGGCATGACCTCCAAGGAACTGATGGGTCATCTCGCCGATATGAAGATTCCCGCTAAGTCCGCTTCCTCCACCTTGGAGGACGCCTATGTCGCCATGGTCCGCAAGCAGCTCGCCTCGGTGATTGAGGCCCGCGCTCAGGAAGTCGAGGCCGCCAAGAAGGCCGAGGAGCAGGCAGCTGCCGCCGAGGAGGCCGCACGCGCCGCCGAGGCCGAGCGCGAGCGCATCGCTGCCGAGAAGGCACGCGAGGAGGAGCGCCGCCAGTTTGCCGCAGCTCAGGCTGCCGAGGAGGCCGCCCGTGCCGAGGCCGAGGCCAAGAAGAAGGCCGAGCAGGAGCGCCTTGCCCGCGAGAAGGAGGAGGCTGCCCGCGAGGCTCAGCGCCGCGCCGTTCCCGCTTCCGACTCCGGTTCGCGCTTCCGTTCGCTGCTCGACCAGATCGCCGCACAGGAGACCGTGCTCAAGGAGAAGAAGGACGCCGAGGACAAGGCCAAGGCCGAGCGCGCCGCTGAGCGCGGTAACCGTCGTGGCGGCAACAACGACCGCCGCGGTGGCCGTCGTAACGATCGCAACGCCTCCGACAGCAACTCCGAGCGCAACGCCTCCGAGAGCCGTCCGCACAGCCATCGCACCAACGCCAGCAACAACGTCGCTGCCGGCATGGACTTCCCCAACCCCGACAAGCAGGGCAAGGGCAAGAAGCGCAAGGGCGGTCACAACAACGAAGAGGACCACTATAGCCGCATGGCTCGCGAGGCCGAGGAGTACAGCCGCGAGAAGGTCCTCGAGGAGGCCCGCGCCGCCGTCGAGGAGGCCTCTCGCGAGTCCACCGGTCGCCGCAAGAAGCGCAAGGAGAAGCGCGAGCGCGAGGCTGCTAAGGCTCAGGAGGAGCGCAAGATTGAGGAGGCATTGGCCCAGGGCGTGAACCCCGAGGAGCTCGATGCCATCAAGGTTTCCCAGGGCGTTACTGTCCAGGAGCTCGCCGAGGCCCTCGACGTTCCGGCCAACGACATCATCAAGCGCCTGTTCCTGCTGGGCACGCCGCTCACCATGACGCAGTCCATGTCCGACGACCTCGTCGAGCTCGTTGCCGACGACCTGGGCCGTCAGATCAAGATCATCACCCCCGAGGAGGAGAACACCTTCTCGTTCTACGACGATCCCGCCGACCTTAAGCCACGCGCCCCGGTCGTCACCGTCATGGGCCACGTCGACCACGGCAAGACGAGCCTCCTCGACGCCATCCGTCACACCGGTGTCGCTGCCGGCGAGGCGGGCGGCATTACCCAGGCAATCGGCGCTTCGCAGGTTATGATCAACGACCGCAAGATCACCTTTATCGACACCCCCGGTCACGCCACCTTTACGGCTATGCGTGCCCGTGGTGCCAAGGTGACCGATATCGTCATTCTGATCGTGGCTGCCGACGACGGCGTCATGCCCCAGACCGTCGAGTCGATCAACCACGCCAAGGCCGCCGGCGTACCCATCGTCGTCGCCGTCAACAAGATCGACAAGCCGGGTGCCAACCCCGACCGCGTGCGTCAGGAGCTCACCGAGTACGGTGTCATCCCCGAGGAGTGGGGCGGACAGAACATGTTCGTCAACATCTCGGCGAAGCAGAAGATCGGTATCGACGATCTGCTCGAGACCGTGCTGCTCCAGGCCGATGTACTCGAGCTCAAGGCCAACCCGGACACCTTTGCCTCCGGCAACGTCCTCGAGGCCAAGCTCGACAAGGGCCGCGGCTCGGTCGCTACCGTGCTCGTGACCCGCGGTACCCTGCATGTGGGCGATACGCTGGTCGCTGGCCTCACCTACGGCCGCGTCCGCGCCATGCTCGACCCCAAGGGCCGCGCCGTCACCGAGGCCGGTCCCTCCGACGCCGTCGAGATCCTGGGCCTGCAGTCCGTGCCCAACGCCGGTGACGAGTTCCGTGTGTTCGAGGACGAGCGTGAGGCTCGTGCCCTTGCCGACGAGCGTTCGCTCAAGGCCCGTATCGAGGAGCAGAGCCGCGTCAAGCACGTCACGCTCGAGAACCTCTTCGAGACCATTGCCGACGCCGAGGTCAAGGAGCTCAACCTGATCATCAAGGCCGACGTCCAGGGTTCCATCGAGGCCCTTCAGGACTCGCTCGACAAGATGGATCAGTCCGAGGTCCGCATCAACACGATCCACTCCGCCGTTGGTGCCATCAACGAGACCGACGTCGTCCTGGCCGACGCCTCCAACGCCATCATCATCGGCTTTGGCGTCCGTCCCGACGGTAAGGCCCGCTCCGCCGCCGAGCGCGAGGGCGTCGAGATCCGTTGCTACGACGTCATCTACAAGTGCCTCGAGGAGCTCGACGCTGCCCGTATCGGCATGCTCAAGCCCACTGAGGTCGAGGTCTCCACGGGCACCGCGACCGTCCTGGACACCTTCAAGGTGCCCAAAGTCGGTATCGCCGCCGGTGTCCGCGTCGAAGAGGGCGAGATCGCCGCGACCGATTCCGTGCGTCTGGTGCGCGACGGCATCGTGGTCTTCAACGGCAAGATCGCCTCGATGCGCCACTACAAGGATGAGGCCAAGAGCCTCAAGAGCGGTTCCGAGGGCGGCATTGGCCTGGAGAACTTCCAGGACATCAAGCCCGGCGACCAGATCGAGGGTTACCGCATCGACCAGGTTGCCCGTACCGAGTAGGGGGTAGCGCTATGAAGCAAACGCAGGCAACCCGCCGTTTGGGCGAGCAGCTTCGCGAGAAGCTCGGTTATATCCTGCTCTTTGAGGTTTCCGATCCGCGTCTCGACCTGGTCACCCTGACCGCGGTCGAGGTCGCGGTGGACCGTTCGTTCGCGCGTGTGTATGTGTCGTGCGACGCGAGCCGCTACGACGAGGTCATTGAGGCGCTCGCCAGCGCCAAGGGCCGCATCCGTAGCCTGCTGGCCCGCTCGCTCGATTGGCGCGTCACGCCCGAGCTCGATTTTCGCATCGATCGCTCGACCGATGAGGCCGAGCGCATCACGCGTGCGCTGGAAAACGTTCCCGCCACGCTTGCGATCGAAAAGGACGAGGACGGCTATCCAATTGCGGATGCCGCCCAGGAGGCAGCTTTAGATGAGTAATTCCGCCGACCTCGCATCGTGCGAGTCTGCAGATATTCAGCGACGCATCCTTGAGCTCATCGAGGGTGCGTCCTCCATTGCGATTTCGGGACATACGTCTCCCGATGGCGACGCCCTGGGCTCCGTGCTGGGTCTGGGCCTCTCGCTTATGAAGTTTTTTCCCAACAAGGACATTGCCCTGCTGCTGGCAGACGATGACCCGGTTCCGCGCATCTACCGCTTTATGGAGGGCGCCGATTCTCTGGTGCCGGCATCTGCGTATACCGGCAATCCGGACCTGTTCATCTCGGTGGACGTGCCGGTCGTCGAGCGTCTCAATAATTCCGCCGAGGTGCTTCGTCGCTCCAAGCATGTGGTGTGCTTCGATCACCACCCGGCGCGCGAGGAATTTGCCGAGCTGAGCCTGAGGTGCGTCGATGCCGCGGCCTGTGCCATGATCATTGACCGCTTTTTGGACAATTGCGGCATTGTGGCTCGCGATGGTGTCGCGACCTGCCTGTTGTGCGGCCTGGTGACCGATACCGGCCGTTTTCAGTACCAAAACGCCGATGCCGCCGCGTTCCATGCAGCCTCGCGTCTGGTTGCCCACGGTGCCGATCCGGCGCGTGTGGCACTCGAGGTCTACCAGAGCATGCGCGTTGAGTTTTTGCACCTCAAGTCCATCGTTATGGGCCGCATCAAGACGGTGGCCCACGGGCGCGTCGCGTATAGTTACGCGTACCAGAGTGACCTTGAGGCTTGCGGTGTCACCTCGGATGAGTGCGACGGCCTGGTCGATGTGGTGCGCTCGGTGATGGGCGTCGAAGTCTGCCTGTTCCTGAAGGGCATTGAGGGCGATACCAAGGTGCGCGGCAACCTGCGCTCCAAGGGCGACCTCAACGTGTCCGAGATCGCTGCTGCCTTTGGCGGAGGCGGACATCCCGCTGCCGCCGGTTTCTCCAACAACGGAACGATTCTCGAGACGCTCACCGTGGCACTTCCCATGCTGGCCGAACTGGTAGGGGAGGATCCCGCTTCGGTGACCGTCGAGCTTTAACTTTTTGGATGGTACATGGCTCGTCGTACGCCTTCTCAACTGAATATGCTGCTCGCCGTCGATAAGCCGGTGGGCTGCACGTCCCACGATGTGGTCTCGCAATGTCGGCGCGCCCTCCATGAGCGTCGCGTCGGCCATGCCGGCACGCTCGACCCCATGGCATCGGGTGTCATGGTGGTGGGTGTTGGCCAGGCTACTCGTTTGCTGGGCATGCTAACCCTCGATACCAAAAGCTATGTCGCCGACATCTCGTTTGGCGCCGAGACCAATACCGATGATGCGGAGGGCGAGGCGGTCCGCACGGTGGCTATTGCCAACGAGCTGCGCGATCCTGCCTATGCCCGTGAGCGCTTGGCGGCCATGCTGGGTCCGCAGATGCAGGTGCCGCCGGCGTTTTCGGCTATCTCGGTCAATGGCGTTCGCGCCTACAAGTCTGCTCGCGAGGGCAATGCGGTGGACCTACCTCCGCGCCCCGTCGAGGTCTATGCCGCCGACCTGATCGCCGTGGGAGGCGAAGGTGATACGTGTGTGTGGACCGTGGCGTTCTCAGTGAGCAAGGGTACCTATATCCGTGCGCTCGCTCGCGATTTGGGCCGCGCCTGCGAGAGCGCCGCGCACATTTCCGCGCTGCGCCGCACGGCCTCCGGTGTTGTTTCCATTGGCGCTTGTCATGCGGTCGAGGAGCTTTCTCCCGGGTCCGCGGCTGGCTTTGCCCTGGATCCCATTGCGGCCCTGGGCGCCACGCGTGTTGACTTGCCGGGCAATCTTGCCGACGATCTGCTCTGCGGCCGACGTATTCCCGTTGAGCGTGCGCTTGCCGATTTCGATACCTTGAAGTCGCCTTTTGCGTTGGTGCTCGATGGGGGACTCAAGGCGCTCGCCCGCATTGAGAGTGGCCGCTTTGTCATGGAGCACGTGTTTCCGCAGGCAATCGGCGGTGTTCGATGATGTTGTCCGCTCGCGAGCTCGCGCGTATCTTTTTCGAGGGCGAGTCGGACGAGGCTCGCATCGTTGCTGCCGATACGTTTGATGAGTGCGAGCACTTGGGTGCCGCATCGATTGCCATCGGCGTGTTCGACGGCGTTCACCGTGGACACCAGGAGCTCATTGCGGCGCTTGTTAGCGATGCGCGCGCCCATGATTGCAAGGCGGTCGTGGTCACTTTCGATCCCGACCCGGACGTTGTGGTGAGTCCTTCGCCCGCTCAAAAATTGATGACGACGGCCGACCGTCTACATGCCTTGGCTCAGACCGGGGTCGATGCGGTGGTGGCCGTTCCCTTTACGCCTGAGGTTGCGGCACTCGACCATGTCGGTTTTTTCGCACTGCTATCACGCGTGGTCTGCATTCGTTCGATTCGCGTTGGCAGCGACTTTAGGCTGGGTCGTGGCGGTGCTTCTGGTGTTGACGAGATGCGCGCCTGGGGTTCCGAGCACGGCGTTGACGTGTATGGTCACGACCTGCTTTGCGAGGGCGGTGAGGCCATTTGCGCCACCCGCATTCGTCATGAGCTGGGACAGGGCCATGTGGAGCTTGCTGCTGAGTTGCTCGGCCGCCAGTATATGGTGCGTGGCAGTGTTGTTCGCGGCCGTCACGAGGGTTCTGGCATGGGCTTTCCCACGGCAAACCTGCAGGTTCCCGACGGCATTCAGGTGCCTGCCGATGGCGTGTATGAGGGTCTGGTGCTGGTCGATGACACCGCGTGGCCTGCTGCCGTTAACGTCGGCCTGCCGCCGACGTATGCCGACGACGCCGCTTCATCGCATCTCGAGGCTAACTTAATTGGTTATACGGGCGACCTGTACGGCGCTTCCGTTTCGCTGGCGTTTACGCGCTGGCTGCGTCCCTCGCGTGTGTTCGATTCGCTGGATGAGTTAATTGCGACCGTCGAGGGTAACATCGAGGACATTCGTCACAACTTGGGTGAGCAGGGGGTGGGCATCCGTGATTAGCGATGAGGAAAAAGACCAGGTACGCGCTGCGTCCGACCTAGTTGCTATCGTGCAGGAAACGGTTGTGCTCAAGCCCCGCGGCCATGAGTTTTGGGGTTGCTGCCCCTTTCATGGCGAAAAGACGCCGTCCTTCCACATTATCCCTGCCACACAGGTGTGGCATTGCTTTGGCTGCGGCGAGGGTGGCGACGTCTTCACCTATATCATGAAGCGCGAAAACCTGAGCTTTCCCGAGTCAATCCGCTATTTGGCCGATCGTGCGGGTATTGAGCTGCATGACACCGGAGATCGTCGCGAGCGCGGTACCAAGCGTGCCCGCATCTACGATCTGTGTGCCGAGACCGCCCAGTTCTACCACACCATGCTTATGCGCGGTAAGGACGGCCGTCCACGCGAGTACTTTGCCAGCCGTGGTATGGGTGGCGACGTCTGCCGCCGCTACTGCCTGGGCTTTGCACCGGGCCGCAACGCGCTGGTGTCGCACCTGTCCCAGGCGGGTTTTACCCCGCAGGAGATGATCGACGCCAACGTTGCCGTGAGCCGCGGGCGCGGGCAGCTTGCCGACCGCTTCTACGACCGCGTGATGTTTCCCATCTTTGACGAGCAGGGTCACAACATTGCCTTTGGCGGGCGCATCATGGGTGACGGCCAACCCAAGTACCTCAACACCGCCGAGACGAGCGTGTTCCATAAAAAGCGAAACCTCTACGGCTTTAATTGGGCCAAGGAGTTTATCGTCGCGCAGGATACGGCCATCGTGGTGGAGGGCTATACCGATTGTATCGCCTGCTGGGAGGCGGGGATCAAAAACGTTGTCGCCACGCTGGGCACCGCGCTCACGGAGCATCACGTCAAGACGCTCACCCGCTTTGCCAAGCGTATCGTGTATATGTTCGATGGCGATGCCGCGGGCCAGAAGGCCGCCCGTCGCGCGATTCAATTTATCGAGCAGGATTCGATGGACCTGCGCTGCGTGGTGCTGCCCGACGGCAACGACCCCATGGAGTTCATCACAGCGCATGGTGGACAGGAGCTTCAGGCGCGCATCGACGCTGCCGAGCCGCTCATGGACTTTGTCTACCGTTCGCTGCAGGAGTCGAGTGACATCACCACGCCGGGCGGTCGTGCCAAGGCGCTGGAAGATGCGCTGACGCTTATCTATCCGCTGCGCGATAGCTATATGATCGACACATACTTTATCCAGATTGCCGATCTGCTGGGTTTGGATCTGGAGACGGTTCGCGCGAGTTCGGGTCGCGTGTTTCGCGATGTCGCCAAGCGCGAAGATGCGGAACGACGTCGTGAGCAGAACTATGAGCGCCAACGGGCGCAAGCCGAGCGCTCTGGTAGCGCGGGCGGTCGGACGTCTGGTTCGCAGGGGGCATCTCGCGGTGCTTGGGCATCGGGCGCGACGCCGCCGGTGTCCGCGCCGGTCGAAGAAGAGCCGTATGACTACGTCCCGCTCGATGCCTACGGTGCCGCGCCCGTGGAGGCCGTCGACGACCTGCCGCCGATTGATGTGCCTGATGGTATGGGCTCTGCGCCCGCCGGTGCCCCGGCAGACGCCTCGGCCCCTATGGTGCTGACCGATTTGGAGCGCAAGTCCTTGGCAGGGGAGCGCGAGCTGTTGACGATGCTCACGAGCTACCCCGACCTGTTCCGCACGTATGCCGACCGCATCTGCTCTATCGAGTGGGTTGACCCACGTCACGAGTCCATCGCATGGGCCGTTCTGGCAACGCCGCCGGGAACCGATCCTGCAGCCTGCATGGATGCGGCGCGCTCGGTGTGTCCCGAGGCGGCAACGCTTGTGAGTGCCGGGCGCATCTCGGCGACGAGCAAGCACCCCACCGAGACGAACATCGTGTTTATGCTTGATACGCTCGAGCTCTACACCATCAAGCGCCGCATGCGTGCCGCCCAGGCCAAGCTGCGCCAGGACCGTTCGCTCGATGATGAGGCCCGTCGCGCGCTGACCGTGCAGGCCGCGCAGGATTCGCAGCGTCAACGCGAGCTGCAAAAGTCTATCGGCGGCGTGGCGGACCCGTTCCGTTTGATTGGTCTGGAGACCGCGGGCACCGAACAGGCCTAGATGTTGTGGTCAAGCAGCGTATTCTCGCCTATATCCAGTCCTCTTTTTGGGTATAGACGTCAATGTGTGTGCTAAAGTAATGAGTCCTGTGGACTATGAAGGGAGAATCTGTGCCAAAAAAGACTGAGAGCACGGGTACTGGGCTGGAATCCTACGTTGCAAAGCTCATGGGCAACGGCTCAAACAGGACTTCGGTAACCGAGGACGAGATTCAGGTCGCCCTGAAGGATATCGATGTTTCTGACGAGCAGCTCACCGCGGTGTATTCCGCGCTGCGCAACAGCGGCATCCAGATTATCTCCGCGAGCGGTAACGACGACGCCCCCATGGACGTCGACGATGACGATAACGATAACGATACTGACGATTTCGATGACGACGACGAGCACGATTCCGGCTCGCTCGACGATCACGAGCTCAAGATGGCCCGTCAGGCCGACGCCGAGATGGGTTCTTCCAAGAGCAAGAAGAAGCGCACCGTGCGCACGTCCCGTTCACGCTCGCGCGTGCGTGGCATCGATGCCTCCACGGTGATGCTGACCGGCGATCCGGTTCGTATGTACCTCAAAGAGATCGGCAAGGTCGACCTGCTGACCGCCTCCGAAGAGGTCGATCTGGCCATGAAGATCGAGGCCGGTCTTGAGGCCACCGAGAAGCTCGAGGCCGCCGATGCCGGTGAGCTCGAGCTCACGCGTGCCGAGATGCGTCGTCTTACGCGCATTGAGAACGTCGGCCTCGAAGCTAAGCAGGCACTCATCAGCGCAAACCTGCGTCTGGTCGTCTCCATCGCCAAGCGCTATGTCGGCCGCGGCATGCTGTTCCTTGACCTGATCCAGGAGGGTAACCTCGGTCTGATTCGCGCCGTCGAGAAGTTCGACTACCAGAAGGGCTTCAAGTTCTCCACGTACGCCACGTGGTGGATCCGTCAGGCCATTACGCGCGCTATCGCCGACCAGGCCCGTACCATCCGTATTCCCGTGCATATGGTCGAGACTATCAACAAGCTCGTCCGCGTGCAGCGCCAGCTCCTTCAGGACCTGGGTCGCGACCCGACCCCCGAGGAGATCGGTGCCGAGATGGACATGAGCGCCGACCGCGTCCGCGAGATCCAGAAGATCTCGCAGGAGCCCGTGTCGCTTGAGACCCCCATCGGCGAGGAAGAGGATTCCCAGCTGGGCGACTTTATCGAGGACTCCCAGGCTATCGTTCCGCCCGATGCCGCCAGCTTCTCCATGCTGCAGGAGCAACTCACTCAGGTGCTCGACTCGCTTGCCGATCGTGAGCGCAAGGTTATCGAGCTGCGCTTTGGCCTTGTCGACGGGCATCCCCGCACGCTCGAGGAAGTCGGCCGCGAGTTTGGCGTCACGCGCGAGCGTATCCGCCAGATCGAGTCCAAGACCTTGGCCAAGCTCCGCCACCCGAGCCGCAGCAGCAAGCTGAAGGACTACATCGAGTCATAACCTCGCAAGCAAGAAGCGCCCTCAAGCACATCCGCTTGGGGGCGCTTTCATGTGGTCATTGGGGACGTCCCCAATGACTAGGTCGGAAAAATTCTTAAAAAAGTTCTTGCCCTGAGCTGATTCGTCCGTATAATAAACTTCGTTGCTTGAGAGCACGCACCTATTCCTCGGTAGCTCAATGGTAGAGCACGCGGCTGTTAACCGCGCTGTTGTAGGTTCGAGTCCTACCCGGGGAGCCAGAATTTCTCAGCCCATTCCGCTGGGCTTTTAAATTCCTCGGTAGCTCAATGGTAGAGCACGCGGCTGTTAACCGCGCTGTTGTAGGTTCGAGTCCTACCCGGGGAGCCAGGTTGTAAAACCCGTCGCTTATGCGGCGGGTTTTTTCATGCCGCGACCACTTGACTCGGACGTTGCCATATCAACATTTCGTGTCGAGGATGTAATCCCGCGACCCACCACCTCAACATGGCGCGGTCGTTGTAGAATATTGCAATGATTGCTCCCACGACATGGTGCCGTGAGCACCAGATAAGGAGATTCTTGTGTCTGAGACCATCAACGGCAGCCTGAGCGTCTCGAACGACGTTATTGCCGATATTGCCGGTTATGCCGCGATGACGTGCTATGGCGTCGTCGGTATGGCTGAGCAGCTCCAGGGCGCCGAGAGCGTGCGCCTGCTTGCCGGTCAGCGCCTCCGCAAGGGCGTGCTTGTCTCCGCCGACGAGAACGGCCTTACGGTCGATCTTCACGTCGTGCTCGAGAACGGCGTCAACATGAAGTCCGTCTGCCACAATCTTTCGAGCTCCGTTGCCTTCACCCTGCAGGAGATCGCCCAGATCGATCCCGCCAGCCTTAAGATCGGCATTCACATCGACGCGCTCAAGAGCCGTCTGAACTAGCATCCGAAAACGGAGATTCAAATACCCATGATTGCAAAGACCATTCGCACCTGTTTTCCGATCGCTGCGGCTGCTGTTTCCGACAAGGCCGAGGAGATCAACAAGCTCAATGTCTTCCCCGTACCCGACGGCGACACCGGTACCAACATGTCGCTCACGCTCGCCTCGGTGACCAAGGA
>DXMD01000028.1:0-22844 GCA_019414385.1 Collinsella sp.
CAGGGTTTGGGGCAGGCACGCCCCAACAAGAAGCTGTCCCAAAGGGGCAAGAATGGGGACTGCGGACGATTTCTTGGACCGTTACGCGGCCCTTCTCAGCGCGGAGCGGAACTCGGCCGGCGTGCGGCCACCGAGCGCATCGCTGCGCCTCTCCGTATTGTATCGACCGATCCAGCCCCCGAGCTCCTCGATGAAGCGGGCGGGGGTCCAGTCCGACCAGTCCCTGCCGTGCCAGAACTCCTTCTTGAGCAGGCCGAAGAAGCCCTCCATCGCCGCGTTGTCCGGGCTGCAGCCCTTGGCGGACTGGATTGGCTACACTGATGTGGACAGTTCCGGGAGGGGCGCAAGAGACGGGAAGGCCGTGTGCGCGTTCCTACGCGAGGGCCGCGGGGAGGGGCTGCCTGGGTACGGCGCCTGTCAACTCGATCTACGTCTTTGATGACCGGGTCGTACTCAATATCAACTTCACGGATGATGCAAAACGGTCACCCGTGAGGAAGTGTTGGGTTCGAGTGCTATGAACAATGTTCCAGCATGCTGGGATCGAACTCGCTAGCCGGAATCACACGGTACCCGTGACGCAGCAGCAGATCGACAAAAACGCCGTTGCCCGCGGTGAGCGTACCGCTGAAGGTTCCGTCGTAGATACGGCCTACACCACACGAAGGGCTGCGGTCCTGCAAGACACACGCAGCGATCTGGGACGGCCCGCCCGCCTGCTCGCACATATCGAGCGCGCGCTGAGCACCCTGGCGAAACTCGCGATCGACTGAGGTGCCCTCGCAGGTACGGACTTCGCCGTTCACAATCTCGGACGGCTTGCGCGGTGTGGGCAGGCCCCCAAAGACCTCGGGGCACACCAAGAGAACCTCGGTCCCCGTTCGCTCGCAGGCCTCGACCAACGCGCGATGGTAATTGTCGAGCCCGTTATACTTGCAGCTCTCGCCCATCAAGCAGGCACTTACCACGATCTTCATATTCAACTCTCCCCACGCAAAACGCCCCATTTGAGATGGACACTCAAATGGGGCGATAGACACTGCGCAACCAGTATTACTGCTGCTTTGGCATCAGCGGATTTTCACGCGTGAGGAGGTTCATGAACTCCTCGCCCGTGATCGTCTCCTTCTTGTACAGATAACGAGCCAGCTCATGGAGCTTGAACTTGTTCTCCTTAAGGATCTGCAGGGCGCGGTCGTGCGCATCCTCGATCAGCTTGGCAACAATCGCGTCCACGCGCTCGGCCGTACCGGGGGCGCAGGTGAGCGACGTGTCCTGGTTGAGGTACGCATTCTGGACGGTACCGAGCGCCATCATGCCAAACTCGTCGGACATACCAAAGCGCGTCACCATGTTGCGGGCGAGCTTGGTGGCCTGCTCGATATCGTTGGCAGCACCAGTCGTCATCTCGCCAAAGATGAGCTCCTCGGCAGCGCGTCCGCCGCAGTAGACGGCGAGCTTGTCGAGCACCTCCTGGCGCGTGGTCAGGAAGCGCTCATCCTCCTCGACCTGCATGGTGTAGCCCAGAGCACCGCTCGTACGCGGCACGATGGTGATCTTCGTAACCGGCGCAGAACCCTTCTGGCGGGCGGCAACGATGGCATGGCCGATCTCGTGATAGGACACGACCTGCTTCTCATGGTCGGAAAGCACCGTGGACTTACGCTGCTGGCCGGCGATGACGACCTCCACCGACTCCTCAAAGTCATCCTGAGTCGCGCGCTTGCGACCCTCGCGGACGGCGCGCAGGGCGCCCTCGTTGATGATGTTTGCCAGGTCGGCGCCCGAGGCACCGGGCGTGGCGCGGGCAATCGCGGTCAGATCGATCGGCGGCTGGGTCTTCACGCTCTTGGCGTGGAGCTCGAGGATGTTCTTACGACCGGTCAGGTCGGGCAGCTCAACGGGGATGCGGCGGTCGAAGCGGCCGGGGCGCAGCAGGGCCGGGTCAAGGCTGTCGGGACGGTTGGTCGCAGCGAGGACGACAATACCCTTGTGGTTATCGAAGCCGTCCATCTCGGTCAGCAGCTGGTTGAGCGTCTGCTCGCGCTCGTCGTTGCCACTAAAGCCGCCGCCGTCACGCTTTTTGCCGATGGTATCGATCTCGTCGATAAAGACGATGCACGGGGCCTTTTCTTTGGCCTGCTTAAACAGGTCGCGAACCTTGGCGGCACCGCGGCCGACGAACATCTCAACAAACTCAGAACCAGAAATACTAAAGAACGGCACGCCCGCTTCGCCGGCAACAGCCTTGGCAAGCAGGGTCTTACCGGTGCCCGGAGGGCCCACGAGAAGAGCACCGCGCGGCAGCTTGGCGCCAATCTCCTCGTAGCGCTGCGGCTTCTCCAGAAAGTCGACGACCTCCTTCAGGGATTCCTTAGCCTCTTCCTGACCGGCGACATCCTTAAAGGTCACGCCGACATCCTTGGAGGCGATAACGCGCGCACCGGACTTACCCAGACCGCCGCCACCAAAGCCGCCACCGCCAAAGTTCATCGACGGACCGTCATCGCCCATGGCCTTCTTCATGCGGCGGTTGAGCCACCAACCGATGAGGAAGAAGATCGCCATGGGGAGAACGAGCGTGATCAGGTAGTAGGTCATTAGACCCGAGTTTTTATCGGGAACGACCGACTCAAGCGAGGCACCAGATTCAAGCACGCGATCGGTAAAGCCCGCATCATTCGGCACGCCGGTCGTCTTGTAGGCGACGTTCTCGTCCTCGCCCTTCTTGGTGTAATAAATCGTGTAATCGTCCGTGTTGTATTCGACCTTATCGACGCTCTTCTTATCGAGCGCTTTGACAAACGTCGAGTAATCGGTCTTCGTAATCTGCTGCGTGTGACCGATGTTGGGGAACAGAACGGTCGAGAGCACGAGGTAGACGACGAAGGCGATGAGCACGTAGAGGATCATATTCCGTCTACGTTTGTTGTCATCCATCTCCATCTGCTTGAACTCCATCTACTGGGGTTGATAATGCTATCTAGAATACCCAACCCAGACGGCGATAAACCGACGCCGGGCACGAAAGGACAGAGATGGCATCACTGGAAGTCGGCAAGTTTCAAATCTACACGGGCGACGGAAAGGGCAAAACCACGGCCGCCTTGGGGCTGGCTTTGCGTGCCACAGGTTATGGTCTCAACGTACTCATGCTGCAGTTTGCCAAGAAGCTGCACTGCGCCGAACACGATGCCGCGCCGCGCCTGGGACTACGCATTGTACAGGCCGATCGCGACACGCCCGAGACTTGCGCCGCGCAGATCATGGAGCTCGCACGCGAGCAGATTAGCCAAGTCGACGTTCTGATTCTGGACGAACTTGGCGAGGCCATGCGCCGTGGACTTGTGACGCGCGTGGATGTCGAAGCGCTGATCGCGACAAAGCCCGCCACCACGGAGCTCGTGCTCACCGGCCGCGGTCTGCTGCCCCTCGCCGATCTGGCAGACCTGGTCACCGAAATGCGCCCCGTCAAACATTACTTCGACGAAGGCCTCCTAGCCCGCCAAGGCATCGAATACTAAATGATCCGAAGGGGACGGAGGAAAACGGATCATTTTGCCTAATCGCCAGGTCAATGATCCGTTTTCCTCCGTCCCCTACGGATCATTAGGCGGTGGCGCGGCCGAGCCAGTTGCCGCTGTGGTGGTAGATGGTAAACATCGTGGCCGTGATGAGCCAGGTTACGGGGTAAACCAGCAGCAGGTGCTCAAGCGACGGATCGAACGGCATAATCGCAAACACCCAGATCACCCTGAGCACGACAGTGCCAAAAATCGTGAGCATCATAGGCTGGAAGCTCACGCCAGCGCCGCGGATGGAGCCGGACGCGTTTTCGATAATCGAGAAGATCGCGTAGAACGGCGCGATGAAATGAAGAATCGTCGTGGTGTAGGCCGAAATCGAAGCATCGTCGACAAACAGACGCGACAACGGACCCGAGAACACCAGTAGCACGGCAGACAGGCCACCAATGAGCATAAACGACAGCACAAGCGACGTATGGTAGCCCTTGCGCATGCGCTCGTAGTTGCGCGCGCCAAAGTTCTGTGCCGAGAACGTGGTGATCGAAACGCCAAGCGCCTCGGTAACCATCCAGACAATGCCATCCAAACGGCCCGAAAGACCCCACGCCGTGGTGACATCGGCACCAAACGAGTTGACCGACACCTGAATCAAAACGTTGGAAATCGAATACGCAGCAGACTGAAAGCCAAGCGGCAGACCACACGAGATCATGCTCTTACAAATGCCAGGATCAATGCAGAGTTTGGACAGTGAAAGCCGCCACGCACCCGGAGCGTGCATCATACGAATCACGATCATCGTGGCGTTGGAGCAAATGGTCAGCGCCACCGCGATGCCGCAGCCCAGAGCCTCCATATGAAGCACGGCAACGAAGATGACATCCAGCACCGCATTAACAAGGCAGCCGGAAGCAATGATCACAGCAGGACCGCGTGTGTCGCCCACGGCGCGCAGCAGCGCCGTTCCCATATTGAGCAGCAGCGCCGCAACCATGGCGGCAAAATAGCAACGAGCATAGGCCACGCCCTCGGCCAATAGTTCATGCGGCGTGTTCATAAGTACCAGCATGGGCTCAACGAACACTATGCCAAGAATCGAGAAAACGATACCGCCCACCAGCGCGAGCGTCATGGCCGTATGGACCGAACGACTCAATCGCTCATCATCGTGCCGACCAAAATACTGACCGGTAATGACCGCGCAGCCAGCGCCAACGCCAACGCAAAAGCCAATGCAGAGCTCGGTGAGCACCATCGTGGCTTGAATGCCACCCAGCGCGAGCTTGCCGCCAAACTGGCCGACGATATACGTACCAATAAGCGTGTAAGCCTGCTGAAAAAACGAGCTAAAGAAGATAGGGACGCACAGCGACAGCAGCTGTTGCCAAATGACACCCTGCGTTACATCGATAGCCGTAGATTTCTTAGCCACACGCCCTCCCCACCAGCGTACGTCAAACAACAAAACGGCAATTTAAGACCAAAGCCAATACCAGCTTAGCACCGACCGACGTCGGCCGAAACGCCCCGAACCAGAGCCCGGTGCTAACTATCTGCCTAGTGATACAGCCCCGGCTGGTAGTGGTACTCGTTGCTCACATGCGGGCACAGCTGCCAAAAGGCAACAGCGCTTGCCGCGGCCACGTTGAGTGAATCGACCCCATGTGCCATCGGAATACGCACGGCGCGGTCGCAGCCTGCAATGGTCTTGGCGCCCAAGCCAGCACCCTCGGTGCCCATAAAGATTGCCAGGCGGTCAATCTCCTGGAGCGCGGGATCGTCCAGCGACACCGAATCATCCGTCAACGCCATAGCGGCACACGAAAAGCCGGCATCGTGTAGCGCCGCCAGCCCATCATGCGGCCATACGCGCGCTTCGCTGCCAATGCGTGTCCAGGGCACCTGGAACACCGTGCCCATGCTCACGCGGGCCGAGCGACGGTACAGCGGATCGCAGCACGTAGGGCTCACCAAAATGCCATCGACGTTCAGCGCAGCCGCCGAGCGGAAAATCGCGCCGACGTTGGTGTGGTCGACAATGCCCTCGAGCACGCACACGCGCACCGGGCGCTCCCCCGCCGCATCGACGACGCCACCCAAGAACTCGGCTACCGGAATCTGACGTGGACGACGGAATGCCGCGAGCGCACCGCGCGTCACATTGAAGCCCGTCAGCTGCTCCATAAGCTCCATGGAGGCAACGAACACAGGAACCGGACCCGCGCCCTCGCGCACAATCAGGCGCTCAAACAGCGGCATCATCTGGTCGAGCCAGCGCTCGCCCAAAAGAAAGCTCACCGGCTGGTATCCGGCGCGAACCGCACGCTCGATGACCTTGGCACTCTCGGCGATAAAAATGCCCTTCTGCGGCTCCAGCACGCAGCGAAGCTCACGCTCGGTCAGTCGCACGTAGGCATCGAGCCGCTCGTCCTCGAGAGAATCGATTCGCAGCACCTCAACGGCATCAGTCATAGCAGCCAGCCCGCACCCTTCTTTACAGCACATCTATACCAAACGAGGCGACGCTAAGCGCCGCCCCATGCATTCAAACAACCCGATGATACCGTTCACGCCAGACGATTTACGCCTCAACGCGACGATACGTCACGAACTCATAATCGACACCCTCGTCTCCCTCGCCCGAGGCAATCGTAGCAACACCGTCACGCCGCGCAATCTCCCACGCGGGATCGGCATCCAAATCGTGAAAGTACGTATCCACGTCATGCACGCAATGGTTATGTGTAACCTCGGCCTCCACGCAATACGGCAAAAACTGTCGATATACCTCGCCGCCGCCGATTACCCAGGCAACGGGTTCATCGGCAACCGCGGCAAGCGCCTCGTCGATACTATGCACCACGTCGACGCCCTCGGGAGCAAAGTCCTCATCGCGCGTGAGCACGATATTGCGGCGGTTCTTGAGCGGACGTCCGCCGGGAAAACTCAGCAGCGTCTTGCGTCCCATAATGACCGGGCAACCTTTGGTACACGCCACAAAATGGCGCATGTCGGCGCGATTGGACACGACCATGTCACCCTCGCACCCAATGCCCCAATCGTCACACACGGCAACAATGGCAGAAAGCTTACACCTCATGCGCGTCACCTACACCGCAATGGGGATGTTCTTGACCTGAGGGCCGTGCTCATAGCCCTCGACGATCAGATCATCGGTCGTAAACGCATAGAAGTCATGCACATCGGGGTTGAGCGTTACCTTGGGCGCAGCAAACTGCGGACGCTCAATAAGCTCGCGAACGATATCGACATGACGGTCGTAAATGTGGGCATCGGCAATCACATGCAGCAGCTCGCCAGCGATCATATCGACCGACTGCGCGACCATCATCAGCAAAATGGCGTACTGGCACACATTCCAGTTGTTCGCAGCCAAAATATCCTGGCTGCGCTGGTTGAGAATCATGTTGAGCGTCGGTTTATCATCCTGCGGACGCTGCGTCACGTTATACGTCACGCTGTAGGCACACGGATACAGGTGCATCTCGGACAGGTCGCTAAACACATAGGTGTTCGTCATAATGCGGCGGCTGTACGGCGTGTTCTTAAGGTCGTACAGCACGCGATCCATCTGGTCAAAGTCGCCCTCGGCATAATGGCTCTTCTGCCCAATCTGATACCCGTAGGCCTTGCCGATGGAGCCAGTCTCGTCGGCCCACTCGTCCCAAATATGGCTGTTGAGGTCATGCACGTTATTGGACTTCTTTTGATAGATCCATAGGATCTCATCCATGGCAGATTTGAGGGCCGTACGACGCAAGGTAAGCGCCGGAAACTCCTCACGCAGGTCATAGCGTGCCGTGACACCAAAGTTTTTAATGGTATAGGCAGGGGTGCCATCCTCCCACACCGGGCGGACCTTTTGGCCCTCGGTGGTGGTGCCATGGTCCAGAATATCGCGGCACATGGTTACAAACTGTTGATCAGCCTTGCTCATTGACCCTCCTGTCAGTCGCCTAAAAGCGAGATTCATTGTATCCCAGGCACATGCGGCCCCAAAGCCCAAACATATGCCTTCATTTTCTGGCATATGCCAGAAATTCCTTGCGTAAATCTGCGCGTTCGCTATTCTATTGTTGACATATGTCAGATAAGGAGCACGTATGGCAGGAAGACGCGAGAAACTGCGCCGCGTCGGGATCATCCCCGAATACCGCGGCTTTACCCCTGACGGCCTAGCCAGCGGAGACGCCATCGACATGACGGTCGACGAACTCGAGGCGCTGCGCCTGTGCGACCTGGAAGGCCTTAACCAAGAGGCAGTCGCAAAGCAGATGGGTATCGCGCGCGCCACGGTGGCGGCTATTTGCAGCCGCGCGCATCGCAAGGTGGCAAACGCGTTGGTCAATGGTCGGGCGCTCATCATCGAAGGCGGCAATATCGCGTACTCCCCCATTACCACGGCAACGGCCGTATGGCCAGCAAAGGAGATCGACACCATGAGGGTGGCAACCACGTACGACAACGGCAACATCTTTATGCACTTTGGCCGCAGCGAGCAGTTCAAGATCTACGACATTCAGGACGGCAAGGTACTCAACGAGCAGGTCGTGGGCACCGGCGGCACCGGCCACGGTGCCCTTGCGGGCCTGCTCGCCAACGGTGGCGTGGACACGCTCATCTGCGGCGGCATCGGCGGTGGCGCCATCAACGCGCTTGCCCAAGCCGGCATCACGGTGTACGCAGGAGCTCAGGGCAGCTGCGACGCTTGTGTCGAGGCCCATATCGCCGGAACGCTCGCACAGAACGGCGAGGCCACGTGCGGCTGCCACGGCCATGACCACGACCACGCCCACGAACATGGCGAGTCCTGCAGCTGCCACGGCCATCACGAGCACGAGGTCTGCGGCTGCCACTAACGGCACGGCACCGCGAGCTCGGGGCGCGACGCTGAACGCAGCCCAACTATCAAAGCCAACAACAAAGGCCACCCGGTAGCTTCCGAGTGGCCTTTGCCATATCAAGCTGGAATTACAGCCCTATTTCTTATTGCGCATCTGCGCTTCCATCTGGCGCAGCAGCTCCATATCGGACTTGGGGCCGCCCGTACCCAGGCCGCCCATGCCACCCAGACCCATGGCATCCAGACCGGGAATATTGGACATGCGCATCTTCTTGCCCTTCTTACCCTTTTTGCCCTTCTTGCCGCCGGCCTGCGCCTGATTGGCCATCGTGCGCATGCGGCCCATCATCTTGTTCATCTCGCCCCACTGCTTCATAAGGCTGTTGACCTCGGTGGGGGTCACACCGGCACCCTTGGCAATGCGGGCACGGCGCTGACCGTTGATGATGGAGGGACGCAGGCGCTCCTCCTTGGTCATCGACATGATGATGGCCTCGTTCTTGTCGAAGATGCCCTCGTCCAGGTTGCCGCCCATCTGGTTAAGCGCGCGCTGGCCGCCGGGGAGCATACCCAGGATGCCCTTCATGCCGCCCATCTTCTTGACAGCCTTCATCTGGTCGAGCATGTCGTTCATGGTAAAGCCCTCGCGCAGCATACGCTCGGCAGCCTCGAGCTGCTCAGCGTCAGCCGCCTCCTGGGCCTTCTCGATGATGCCGACGACGTCGCCCATGCCCAAGATGCGCTTGGCCATGCGGTCCGGGTAAAACGGCTCCAGCGAGTCGGGCTTCTCGCCCATGCTCACAAACTTGATGGGCTTGCCGGTCACCTGACGCACCGAAAGTGCGCCGCCGCCACGGGCGTCACCGTCGAGCTTGGAGATGATCACGCCGTCAAAGTCAGTGCGCTCGGCGAAGGTCGAGACGACGTTGACGATATCCTGGCCGGTCATGGCATCGACGACCATCAGCACCTGATCGGGCTTGACGGCCTTCTTGATGTCCACGGCCTCCTGCATCATCTGCTCGTCGATCTGCAAACGGCCGGCTGTATCGACGATGACCACATCGCGCAGGTGGTCGACGGCCTCCTGGATGGCGCCCTTGGCGATATCGACCGGGTGCTCGCCGTCACCGCGAAAGACCGGAACGCCGATCTCTCCACCGAGCGTGGCCAGCTGGTCGGCAGCGGCGGGACGGTAGACGTCGCACGCGGCGAGCAGCGGCGAGCGGCCCTGCTTCTTGAGCAGGTAGGCCAGCTTTACGGCCGCCGTGGTCTTACCGGAGCCCTGCAGGCCCACGAGCATGATGACATTGGGAATGCGGTTGCTAAAGACGAGCTTGCTCTCGGCGGAGCCGAGCATCTCGGTGAGCTCGTCGAGCACGATCTTGACGACGTTTTGCGCCGGCGACAGCGACTCCATGACCTCGGCGGTCATGCAGCGCTCCTTGGTCTTGGCGACAAACTCCTTGACGACCTTGAAGTTGACGTCGGCCTCGAGCAGCGCCATGCGAATGTCGCGCATGGCCGAGGTGATATCGGCCTCGGTCAGCTTACCCTTGCCGCGCAAGCGGTCAAATGTGTCGTTGAGGCGATCGCTCAGGGAATCAAACACTGGTTACTCCTTAGTTGGACTCGCCCACCAGGGCGCGGCAGAAATCTTTGGCGTTAAACTCCTGCAGGTCATCGACCTGCTCGCCCACGCCGATGCGAAGGATCGGGAGCTTGAGCTTCTCGGCCACGGCCATGGCGATACCGCCCTTAGCCGTGCCGTCCAGCTTAGTCATGATAATACCGTCCAGGCCCAGCGCCTCGTTAAACTCGAGCGCCTGGTTCAGACCGTTCTGACCAGTGGCGGCATCGATCACAAGCACGACCGAGACCGGCATGGGACCGGCGGCCATATTGGCGGCGCGCTTACGCGTCACGTTGACCACCTTGGCGAGCTCGCGCATGAGCTCGGGGCTCGTGTGCAGACGGCCAGCAGTATCGATAAGCACCAAGTCGCTGCCGCGCCTGTCGGCCTCGTCGAGCACGTCATAGCACACGCTCGCCGGATCGGAGCCGCGGTCACGCTTAATAACCGGTACGCCGGCACGCTGACCCCACACATCGAGCTGCTCGATGGCGGCGGCGCGGAAGGTATCGGCCGAACCGATCACCACGTTCTTGCCGCGGGAAGCCATGGCGCTCGCAATCTTGCCGACCGTCGTGGTCTTGCCGGCACCGTTGATGCCCACAAACAGCACGCAGCTCGGCGTATCGGAGAACGGATCGCGCTCGATGGTCACAAAGTGCTGCTCAAGCTGCTCGGCCAGAGCGCGACGAAGCTGCGGTGCGGTCTTGAGGTTCTTCTTGGCTGCGGCATCGCGCAGGTCATCGGAGACCTGAATAGCGACCTCGGCACCCATGTCACCCATAACGAGGGTGTCCTCAAGGTCCTCCCAAAAGTCCTCGTCGACCTCGCCGCCAAAGTAGAAGACCTCGTTGAGGGCCTCGCGGCTGCGCTCAAGTCCGCGCGAGAGAGCGTCAAAGAATCCCATTATGCATTCACGACCTTTCCGGTTTCGCGATCGAGTTTTTGCGAGACGACGCGGCTGACGCCGTCGGCTTGCATCGAGACGCCATAGAGAACGTCAGCGTCCTCCATAGTACGGCGCTGATGCGAAATGACCAAGAGCTGTGTATCGGAACGCAGCACATCGAGGGCTCCGATGAGCTTGGACAGGTTGGCGTCATCAAGCGCCGCCTCGACCTCGTCCAGCACATAGAACGGCACCGTGCGCGTGCGGTACACGGCAAAGAGCAGGGCGAGCGCCGTCAGACTCTTCTCGCCACCCGACATGAGCATCATCTTGGTAATGCGCTTGCCGCGCGGCTGCGCCACAACCTCAATGCCCGTCTCGGCAGGATGCTCGGGATCGGTCATCTCAAGATGAGCCTGGCCACCCGGGAACAGCATGGCGAAGATCTCGCGGAAGTTCGCGTCGACCTTCTCAAACGTCACCAGAAACGCCTTGCGCATCTTGCGATCAATGGCCACCGTGATCTTGGTGAGCGCCTTGCGCGCGCTCTCCAGATCAGCCAGCTGCTCCTCGATGTAGTCGGCGCGGCGCTTGAGCTGCTCGTACTCCTCCATGGCAACCTGGTTCACGGGGCCCAGATTGTTGATCTGGCGCACAAGCTGGTTGAGCTCGCGCTCGGCGGCGTCGCGGTCGGTAGGCGCAGGAAGCATGAGCGCTTCCTCGAGCACCGTGGTGCCATCGGCGGTAATGGCCTTGATGGCGGCCTCTACCTGCACCTCGAGCTTGCCGCGTGCGACCTTGAACTCGTTTTGCGTCGCCGTGGCGGCATCAACCCGCTCCTTGGCACGGGAGACCCCGGCCTTGGCATCCTCGATGGTCTTCTTGAGCGAGGCCGAGTCCGCCTCCTCAAGTGAGGCTTGGTCACGCAGACGCGCAGCCCAATCCGATGCGCGTTCCAACAGGGCAGAATAGCGTTCGTGCATGGGGTCGACGCGCAGGCGCAGCAGCTCGAGCGAGCGCGAAGCCTGGCGTGTTCCGCGGATACGACGGTCGATGCCCTCAAGACGATGCTCAAGGTCGGGCACGCGGCCCTTCAGCGAACGCAGGCGCTCGCTCGTCTGGGCCAGGCGCACCTTGGCATCGGCGAGCTTACCGGCGGCCTCGGAATCGTCACGGCGAACGCGATCGAGCTCATCGTTGGCCTCGGCAATCTGGAGACCCAGGTCGCTTGCCTGTGCACGCGCCTCGTCACGCGAACGGGTGAGTTCGTCAACGCGCGGGCGCGCAGCGCGAACGGCCTCGGAGGCCTGCTCGCGGCGCTTGGAGATGCGCACGCGCTCGACCTCGGCATTGTTGACGCTTTGCTCCAAGCGGCCGATCTCGGAGAGCAGCGAGCGGCGCTCGCCCTCAAGACGGGCGATCTCACCGGCGGCATCGCCCTCGGCGGCACGTGCCTCCTCGACGGCGGCGTTGGCCTCAACGACTTGGTCCGAAGCATGCTCAAAGATGGCAGCCAGATCGGGTTCCAGGCCCTCGAGCTCACGGATGCGGCGCTTGCGCTCCAAGGCACCCGAAGCCTCGCCGGCATCGAGCCCCACGCGCACCAGACCACCACAGCTCACGCGGGCGCCATCGGGAGTCACGTAGGTCACACCGTCAACGACAGGGGCAGCCAACGCGGCAGCCAAGTCATCGACCACGTAATAGCCGCCGAGCAGCGCCTCGACGACGGGTCCGTAGCCTGCGCGCACGGACAGACGATCAACCAGGCGGATACCGGCAGCGCCCTCAGCGGCGGTAGAGCCGCTCACGCCGCGCGCCACCAACAGCGCCTCGCCCGAAGCCTTCTTTTGGTCCAAAGCCGCACGACCGGCGCGCTCAAGCGTAGCGGCATCATCAAACAAAAGAGCATCGATATCGCCGGCAAGTAGTTGCTCAACCAGGCCCTCAAGCTCACGAGGGGCGTCGAGCACGTCGCCCAGACGGCCTGAGACATCATCGCCCAGTGCGCCCATCAGACGGCTCACCAGCGGCGAGCCGTCTGCCATGCGGGCATCAAGCTTCTTTTGGCTGGCAAGCTCCGAGCGCACCTCGGACAGCTTGTTGCGCGCCTCGCTCTCACGATTACGCAAGTCCTTCAGGGCTGCACGGGCGACCTCGGTGGCCTCGCGCGCATCGTTCTGGGCCTGACGAGCCGCCTCAAGGGCACTCTCAAGCTCCTCAGCACGGTCGCGACGGCTCTCGAGCGAGGCCGTGACCTCCTCGAGCTGTTCATCGATCTGCTCCAGGCGCGAGGCGTACATGTTGTCCTCGACCTCGGCGTTACTCAGCGAGTCCTTCACCTTGGCGAGTTCGAGCGCCGCGTTATCGGCCGCACGCTGCACATCGCGTTGCTCACGCGTAAGCTGCGAAATCTGATTGTCGAGCGCCACGCGCCGCTCGTGGAGCTGAGCGGCGGCAGGACCAGCGGCGTCAACGTCCTCCTGGGCCTGCATGTGCGCGCCGGTCACTTCCTCGCGCTGCGCGCGTGTATCCTCGAGCTCCTCGACAACGCGACGACGCTGATGCTCGGAGCTCGAGATCTGGCCGCGCATGTCGGACAGGCGCGACACCATATTGTGGCCCTTTTCCTCGAGCAGGCGCATATCGGAGTTAATGCGACCGACCACGTCTTGCATATGGCGGCGCTGCTCGCCCAGATCGCCCACAAACAGGCCCTTTTCCTCGAGCATGACCTGGAACTTCTCGAGCTCGCGTTCCTTTTCGCCCAAGCGGTACTGCGCAAGCTCAAGCTCGGCAGCACCCTCCTTGGAGCGGCTCTCCAAGTCGTTCCACTGCGACTGCAGCGAACGAAGCTCGTCGACGGCCAGCATCTGCGTAAGCTCGTTCGCGCGCGAGGACAGCTCTTTGTACTTGCGCGCGCGATCGACCTGACGCTCCAGCGGCCGCAGCTGACGGGCGATCTCCTTATTGATGTCGCGGGCACGGGTCAAGTGCTCGTCCATCGAATTAATCTTTTTGAGCGCACGCTCCTTGCGGCGCTTGTGCTTGGAGATGCCGGCGGCCTCCTCGATGAGGGCACGGCGCTCCTCGGGGCGGCTCTGCAAAATGGCGTCGAGCTTGCCCTGGCTGATGATGGAATGCGTATCCTTACCCAGGCCCGAATCGTGCAGGATGTCCTGAATGTCCATCAGGCGGCACGGGCTCGAGTTGATGAGGTACTCGCTTTCGCCCGAGCGATACATACGACGGGTGATGGCGACCTCGTCAAAGTCGACGGGCAGCATATGGTCCGAGTTATCGAGCACCAGAGTGACCTCGGCGACACCCACCGGCTTGCGCGCTGACGAGCCCGAGAAGATGACATCCTCCATGGCCTGGCCGCGCAGCTGCTTGGCGCTCTGCTCGCCCAGGACCCACAGAATCGAGTCAGAGATGTTCGATTTTCCCGAGCCGTTGGGACCGACGATGACGGTCAGGCCCGGCTCAAACGTCATATGGGCGCGGTCGGCAAACGACTTGAACCCTTTGAGCGTGAGGGACTTGAGATACACGGTTCCTCGCTTAAACAGGCTTCTTGTTGAGAATCACGCCGTTGGTGGTGTAGCCCATGCGGTCAAGTGCCTCGAGTGCAGCGGCTCCCTCGGCTTCCTTCTTTGAGGAGCCGGAGCCGCGACCCTGGCGAATACCATCGATCAACACCACGGCGGTAAAGGTGGGCGCATGCGCCGGGCCCTCGGAGCCAACGAGCTTATACGCCGGGGGTTCGTGACCGTCGGCTTGCACGCACTCCTGCAAGAACGATTTGGGGTTCGCGGGGTGCTCGGCACGCTCGGAAGCCAAATGCGGCTTAAGCGTACGGTGGATAAACTCCGCTGCGGCATCCCAGCCGGCGTCCAGGTACAGCGCGCCCACGAGCGACTCGTAGACGTTCTCGAGCGCCGAATGCAGGCCGCGCGCACCGGTACCGGTCTCGGAGGCACCAAAGATGATGATGTCGTCGATGCCCAACTCGTGAGAAACCTCGGACAGCGTGGCGCCCGAGACAAGCGACACCTTCAGGCGCGTGAGCTTGCCCTCGTCAAACTCCGGATAGGACTCAAAGAGCGAACGGGCGACGACGGCGCCCAAAATGGAATCGCCCAAGAACTCAAGGCGCTCATAGCTGGCAGAAACCGGCTGGCCCTCGACTGCCGAGGGATGCGTAAGCGCCGCGCGCAGCAGTACCTTATTATTGAACTCGTGGCCCAGGATTTCCTGGGCACGCGTAAGTCGTTCAGACAAAGCCAAGACCTAGGCCTCCCTGGCGTGTTCGATCGCGTCGACGGCGTCGGCGACAGAGTTGAGCGAGAGCAGAGTCTCGTCATCGATCTCGAGGTTGAACTCGTCCTCGATAGCCGTAACCAGCTGCAGGCGCTCGAGCGAGTTGGCATCGAGATCGTCAAAGGTGGTCTCATCGCTAATTTCGGCAACATCGACGCCCAGAACGTCAGCAGCGACCTCGGCGATCTTGTCGAAGATTTCGGAGCGGTCCATAGCGCTTCCTCTCATAGTGCATGAATACCAAAAGAATGGTACCGCCCGGGCGGTACCAAGACACGGTTCTGATTCTACCCCACGAAGCAGGCCGCGAGGCACATAACAGCGCTCTAACTCGCTCTTACAAAACGATGCCGTCCATGGAGTTGGCGACGTTCTCGACCAGCCCCGCGCGCACGGCTTCGGCCGCCGCGAGCGTACCGTTTTTAACAGCCTCGACCGAGGTGGCGCCATGGCCGATTAGGACCACGCCACGCAGGCCCAAAAGAATCGCACCGCCCTTGGCATCACCAGAGAGCTTGGCCTTAATCTCGCGCATCTGCTTTTTGATGAGCAGCGCGGCGATCTTGGTGCCGAGCGAGGCCATAAAGGCACCCTTGAGTTCCTGCAGCAAAAACTTGGCAGCGCCCTCGGTGGCCTTGAGCGCAATATTGCCCGACATGCCATCGGCAACGACGACATCGAAATTGCCCGAGGTGAGGTCGGTGCCTTCGCAGTTGCCCACAAAGCCGGGAACGGCGGCTTTCATGGCCGGGAAGCAGGCCTTGGTAAAGTTGGAACCCTTCTCGTCCTCGGTGCCATTGGCAAGCAGGCCCACGCGGGGATGCTTGATGCCCAGGACGACGCGGGCATAGGCGCTACCCATCTGGGCAAAACGCACCATGTCATCGACCTCGACATCGGGGTTGGCGCCCATATCGCACAGCACCGTCAGACCGCCGGCGCGATTGGGCAGCGCATTGGTCAGACAGGGACGCACCGGCTGCTTCTTGCCTTCGGCCATATATCTAAACGGCGTCACATAGGCGGTGGCGGCAGCGGTCATGGCACCGGTCGAGCCGGCGGAGAAGAACGCGTCCGCGTTGCCCTTTTTGATGGCGCGGCAGGCAAGCACAATCGACGATTTACGCTTGGTCATCACGGCGCGAATGGGATCGTCATCCATGGCGATAACGTCGGGTGCCTCAAGAGCCTCAACACGTGCATGGGAAGCAGCAAAGGGATTGACGATTTCAGCGGGGCCAGCTGCCAAGACCTCGATATCGGGATCGGCGGCAAGCGCAGCCTCGATACCATCGAGAACAACCTGAGGTTTCTCGTCTCCGCCCACAACGTCTACACAAACGCGAACGTTACTCATATACATGCTCCTTATACAAAAATGGCCGACTCATTGAGCCGGCCATTGTGGTTCCATTTGGAACGGCATCGCATCCAGAGTATACCGTTACTCGGTAACGATAACCTCGCGGTCCTTGTAGAAACCGCAGCTGGGGCACACGTGGTGCGGAAGCTTGACAGCGCCGCAACGGGGGCACGTGGACTGAGCCGCAGCCGAAATCTTCATGTTGGCGGAACGACGGGTGTGAGTGCGGATACGACCCTGCTTTTGTTTAGGTACGGGCATAGTGACCTTCCTTATGAACTATCCAGTGTGGCGATTACGCGCAAGTAGCGATACTACCACAGTTTTACTCATCGAGCTTGAGATTCTTCAATGCTGCAAATGGATTTTCCGTGGCAGCGGCCCATTCTGCCTCTGCCTGTGCGGCGCAATCGCATTGCTCGACGTTGAGATTGCAACCGCAAGTGGGACACAGACCGCGGCAATCGGGCTTGCAGAGCACCACAAACGGCGTGTCCATGACGACCGCGTCGTTGATGGGCTCACCCAGATCGACAATGCGGTCCTCACCCAGGAGCTCGTAGCCGTCCTCGAAGGCCTCGGGATCCTCGGGCTCCTCGAAGAGGTAGAACTCCTCGATCTCGCCGGCGATATCAAACGAAGCGGGCTCCAGGCAACGGTCGCACTCGCCGGTGGCGTGCGCGCGGACCATGCCCGTGAGCAAGACACCGGTACCGGCATTGGTAAAGACAACGTCGTAGTCGATGCCGTCCTGTAGCCGGTACTCCTTCTCGCCCACCGTGTAGGTGGCGACATCGACCTTGCCGGTCAGCGGATACGAATCTCCGGGAAACTCAAGCTGCTCGGAAAGATCGACGGTAACGCTCGGGAACTCAGCCATTACCACTGACCATTCTGTTGGGCGGCACCCTCGTTGAGCTGCTGACGGCAACGGGTAACGGTGCCAGTCAGGCTCTTGAGGTTCTCCTCCAGATGCGTAAAGACCTGCTCTGCATAGTCCTCGGCAGCATAACGCGTCTCGCGCTCGTACTGCTGGGCACGATCGCGGATGTCGTCGGCCTGCTGCTGTGCTAAGCGGACGATCTCCTGCTCACCGGCAATGGTGAGGGCCTGCTGTTGAGCGTCGGCGATGATGGAATCGGCCTGAGCGGCGGCGGAAGCCATAAGCTCCTCGCGCTCCTTAAGGATACGGCGGGACTTCTGCCACTCCTCGGGATAGCTCATGCGGATCTCGTCGAGGATGTTGAAGAACACGTCGGCGTCGATGACCTTGAACTGAGCGTTCTTGCCGAAAGGCGGCTTGGCTTCCTCGATCAGCCCTTCGAGCTCATCGACCAAGCTGACGATCCTATCGCCAGGAAAATTCTCGCCCGGCATCCGGTCTCCTTTCATAGGTAACATATCATCGTGTTAGTTTACCACATGCCACCAGGCAATAAAAAACGTCACGAAAAGCGATGCCTGAGCGCTTCGACCACGTTGGGCGGGACAAACGTCGATACATCGCTGCCGAGCGAGGCGATCTGGCGAACGACCGAGCTCGAGATATAGCCGTACTGCGGCGCACTCATGACAAAGATAGACTCCAGCTCGTTATCCAAGCGATAGTTGAGGTCGGCCTGCTGCAGCTCGTACTCAAAGTCGGTCATGGCGCGCAGGCCCTTGACCACGGCCCCCGCCCCCTGCTCGCGAGCGAAGTCGACCAAGAGGCCGGTAAAGGGCAGGACCTCGACGCCGTCGATATCACCGAGCGCCTCGCGGGCCAGCGCCACGCGCTCATCGAGCATAAACGTGGTGCCCACACCGTTTTTACCCTGCGACTCGGCAACAGCGACGATCACGCTGGGAAAGATGCGGCGGGCACGGCGGATGACGTCGATATGGCCAAATGTGATGGGATCGAAGGTGCCCGGGACAATCACGCGGTTGATAGTGTCATTCATGGGCGTCCTCCGTGGGTGCGTCGCTATCGTTACCATCATCCTCGCCGTTGCCGACCCAACGAAGCAGGTCGACCGAGGTAATGCCGTAGCGCTTCTCGCGCACGATCTCAAAGCCTGCCGGATGCGCGCCCGCATCGGCGGCGGCATGCTCAAACAGGGCATAAGCGCCAGGTGCAAGCAGACCCTGCTGAGCCAGCTTCTGCAGCAGCTCCTCGACCGGCTCGGCACCAAAAGCATAGGGCGGGTCGAGCAGGACCAGATCAAAGGGGCCGCCCGGCACACGACCGCGCGAGGCACTCGCCAGCATGTCGCCCGTTATCACGCGCCAACGCGCACGGTCACGGCAGAGCGACTCGATATTCTTGGTAATGAGCCGCGCGGCATTCCGATCGATCTCGAACGTCGTGAGCGAGCGGGCACCACGTGAGAGCATCTCTAACCCTAAGGCACCGGAGCCGCCAAAGGCGTCCAGCACGCGGACCTCGTCCAGATCGAAGTCGAATGCCGACATGACCATAGATGCGCATGCCTCGCGCACGCGATCGGTCGTGGGGCGGGTGACATCGCGACCACGGGGCTCCTCGATCTTACGACCGCGCCATTCGCCGCCGATGATTCTCATCCTCCGCTGACCTCCTTAAAAATGTGTCGATATCGCATGGCGACCGCATCGCGCAGGGGGCGCGTCGCCACGGAGTCAAGGTTGCAAGCATACCGCAAGAGCTCGACCGCGTCCAAATGGGCCCACTCGATCAGCTCCTCGTCGGCATCCAGGTCGACAAAGCGCAGGGTCACTCCGCCATGCTGGCGGTACCCCAGGATTTCGCCCTCGTGGCGCAGACGCAGGTCCATCTGGGCGAGCGTAAAGCCATCCGAGGTTTTTTCGAGCGATTGCAGGCGATCTTGTGCTGCCGAAGCGCCGCCGTTGCCCTTGGAGTGCGTCATGACCAGGCACGTGCCCGACACACTGCCACGGCCCACGCGACCGCGCAGCTGGTGCAGAGCAGCCAAACCAAAGCGCTCCCCGTTCTCGATGACCATGACGGTGGCGTTAGGCACGTCGACGCCCACCTCGACCACCGTAGTCGAGACGAGCACGTCAATCTCGCCACGCTTAAAGGCATCGATAACCTGGTCCTTCTCCCCCGCTGGCATGCGGCCGTGAAGGCGCTCGATGGCAAGACCCGGCAACGCCAGACGCAGGCGATCGAGCTCGGTCGCCGTATCGTGCAGCGGCACGGGGACCGTCACGCGGCCCTCGTCGTCGCGGGCGATACCGGGCACGTCCTCCAGATCATCGGCCGAGTCACTCGGCTCCACGAGCGGGCAAATCACGTAGGCCTGCTGACCCTTTTCATGCGCCTCGCGGATGGCGCCATAGGCAAGGTCGCGACTCGACTCGGTAAGCACGCGTGTCGTCACGCCAGCGCCAGGGACGGGCCGATGGCGGATGATACTCGTGTCCAGATCGCCGTAGACCGAAAGCGCCAGCGTACGCGGGATGGGCGTTGCCGTCATAACGAGCAGATCGGCACCGGGGCCCTTCGCGCGCAAGGCATTGCGTTGGCCGACGCCAAACCGGTGCTGCTCATCGATGACTACGAGCGACAGATACTTAAACGCCACGTTATCCGAAAGGACCGCGTGGGTTCCAAAGAGGACGTCGAGCTCTCCCGATTCCAGCTGTGCATGGATGCGCTCGCGCTCTGCGGCCGGCGTGGCACCCGTCAGAAGCGCCCAAGACATGCCGGCCTGCGAGAGCAGAGGGCCGGTCTTATCGGCATATTGACGCGCCAGCACGCCCGTGGGCGCCATAACGCAGGCCTGTGTGCCGCTATCGGCAGCCACAGCCAGCGCGCAGGCGGCAACGGCGGTCTTACCGGTACCGACATCGCCCAGCAGCAGGCGGTTCATCACGCGCCCGCCATCGCACATATCGCGCAGGATATCTTGGAACGCGGCCTCCTGCTCGTCGCTCAGCGAAAACGGCAGGGCCTGCTTGAGCGCGGCCAGGTGCTCGCCCGCGGCGTGGGCGTAGGGAGCGACTTCGACCAAGACACCGTCGTTGCGCAGGCGCAGCGCCAGCTGCAGGTAGAGGCACTCCTCGTAGGCAAGCCGTGCGCGCGCGATATCGCGCTCAGCCATGCTCGAGGGAAAATGGATCGATCGAAGCGCACGGGCATTGCTCATCAGGCGGCGCTTGACGCGTAAGCGTGCGGGAATCGGGTCGAAGGGATTGCCGACGACCTCGAGCGCGCCACTTACGATACGGCGCATCCATGCCTGACTCACGCCGTCACTCACGTAATGGACCGGCAGGATAGTGCCCGCGGCGCGCCCTTCCTCAAGCTTTTCAAAGTGCGGCGAGGCCATCTGCTTAAAGCCGTAGGCAAACTCGACCTTACCCATTACGGCCAGGCGGTCGCCCTGCTTAAGCTGCTGGGCAATCCAGGGCTGGCGGAAAAAGGCGACCTGCAGCACGCCCGTCTCGTCAACGAGTGAGACCTCGGTCACCTGCATGCGCGGACGCGGCTGCTTTTGGACGATACGATCGACCGTGGCGATGATGGTACACACGGTACCGATGGGCGCCATCTCGATGGACCAGGAGCGCGTAAAGTCCAGGTATCGATGAGGGATATGGAGAAGGAGGTCCCCCACCGTCCGAATTCCCAGACGGCGAAGGGCCTCCTCACGTTTACCCGAAACATATTTGAGTCGCGCGATATCCTCGTCGAGCGCATTGCTCTGGGCAAAGCGCTCCGAGACGCGCGGCACGGAGCACAGTTCGGACATGGGCAGTTGCCTACTCGATCGAGAAGATCACGGGATAGAGCGGCTGCTCGCCACGATGGGCGTCGATCTCCAGATCGGGCTGAGCCTCCTCGATAGCGTCGACGATCTCCTGGAAGGCCTCATCGGACAGTTCCTCGCCGGCCAGAATCGTCAGCGCGTCGCCCTCCTCTTCCTCCTGCATACGGTTGATGCAATCGAGCGTGACCTGCTTCACGTCGGAGCCGACCACGTCGATGGAGCCGGCAATGATGCCCATGACGTCACCGGAGTGAATTGGCGAACCGTCGGAGGCACTGGAGTCGCGCACGGCGCGGGTGACCTCGCCATCGCGGACCTCGCTGATGGCGTCGACCATAGCGGCGACGGCATCCTCGAGCTCGGAATCGGGCAGGACCGCGAACAGCGCGGAGAAGGCCTGCGGAACGGTCTTGGTGGGAACGACGGCGACCTTCTTGTCGGTGCAGGCAGAGGCAGCGGCCTCGGCGGCCATGCGGATGTTGCCGTTGTTGGGCAGAATGATGACCGAGGTCGCGTTGACCTGGTCGACGGCGCCCAGCAGGTCTGCAGTCGAGGGATTCATGGTCTGGCCACCGGACACGATCACGTCAACGCCGAGGGACTTGAGGATGTCTGCCTCGCCGGAACCGGCGGCAACGGCGACAAAGCCCAGGGCCTTCGCGGGCTCGGCGGCCTTCTCCTGGTCCTCGTGGATCTTGGCGGTACGGTCGTGGGCCTCCATCTCCATGTTGTGGATAAAGACCTCGTAGATCTGGCCAAGCTGCAGCATGTGCTCGAGCACCAGGTTCGGGGTGTTGGAGTGCACGTGGATCTTGTAGTCGGGATATGCACCCACGAGCAGCTCACAGTCGCCCATGGAACCCAGGAACTTAAGGCACTCGTCCTCGTCAAACGGGGCGTCGGCCTTAAACAGGAACTCATTGCAGTAACGGAATTCCGAGCCCTCCCAGTCGTCGTTAGCCTCGATCTCAACGCGGCCAAGAGCGGCATCACGGGCAGAGCCGGCGGAGTCAAACGTAGCGGAGAAATCCTCGACAACGGTGCTGCGGCCAAGAGCGGCAGCTACGAAGTTCTCGAGGAAGATGGCAAAGCCAAAGGCGCCGGAGTCGACCACGCCGTTCTCCTTCAGAACGGGCAGCAGGTCGGGCGTGCGAGCGACGGACTGGTAGGCCTCGACGACGATGGCATCGAGCGCGTCCTCGGCCGAGAACTTCTTCTTTTCGCACTCGTCGGCCTTGGTCGAGACATCGCGCAGCACCGTGAGAATCGTGCCCTCGATGGGCTTACGGACGGCCTGGAAGGCGACCTTGACGGCGCGGCGGAACGCATAGGCGATGTTGGCGGACGTGATGGGCTCATCAGCAGAGACGAGACCCTCGGCCACGCCGCGCAGGATCTGAGAGGTGATGACGCCGGAGTTGCCGCGGGCACCCATCAGGGAGCCGTGGGTGATGGCGCCGGCGATGGCCTCCATATCGGCATCGGCGG
>DXMD01000029.1:0-20419 GCA_019414385.1 Collinsella sp.
TATGTGCGGCGTAGGCCGCTTATTAGCCCGTCCAAGAATTGGGGCGCAGTTCAATATGGGCTGTGGGGTTTCCTTTTAAATATCGAGGATGCCACAAGATAAAAGGACGGCCCCACATCTCCCCGATCCGGAGAAATGCGGGGCCGTCCCATATATCGAACTACAAGCGAAATCGACGATTAACGGCGGGCCGCCTTCACAAGCTCGGCAACCTTGGCGACGATCTCGTCGATCGCCACGTCCTCGCGCTCGCCCGTGGCACGGTCCTTGAGCTCAACGGTGCCATTCTTAAGGCCACGCTTGCCCAGAACCACCTGATACGGGAAGCCCATGAGGTCGTTATCGGCAAACTTAAAGCCAGGACGCTCATCGCGATCGTCGACGACGACCTCGATACCCTCGGCACACAGGCCATCAACAATCTGCTCGCAGACGGTAGCGCACTCTTCCTTCTTGGGATCAAGCGGAATCACCGCGACCTCGTACGGGGCAACGGAGACCGGCCAGACGATACCGTGCTCGTCGTTGTGCTGCTCCACGACGGCAGCGAGCGAGCGGGACACGCCCACGCCGTAACAACCCATGATGAGCGGCTTCTCCTTGCCGTCCTCGTCCATAAAGGTGGCACCCATGGCCTCGGAATACTTGGTGCCAAGCTGGAAGACCTGAGAGACCTCGATGCCGCGGGCAGCGGAGAGCGGCTTGCCGCAGTGCGGGCAGGGGTCGCCGGCAACGACGGTTACCAGGTCGGCCCACTCGTCGACGGTAAAGTCGCGCTCGGGGCAGGCACCGGTAAAGTGATAGTCGACCTCGTTGGCGCCACAGGCCCACTGCTTGGACTCGCGCAGGCTCTCGTCGCACACCAGACGGATGCCCTCGGGCAGGTTGACCGGTCCGATAAAGCCCTTGTGCAGGCCGTTCGCCTGAAGCTCCTCGTCGGTCATCATGCGATAGCCCTTGCCAAAGACATGTTCGGCCTTGCAGTCATTGAGCTCGTGGTCGCCCGGGACAATGGCCACGACCGGCATGCCCTCGGCGTCGATGAGCGCCAGCGACTTTCGCGTACCGTTCTCGGGGAAGCCGAAGAACTTGGCGACGGCCTCAATGGTGCCCATGCCCGGAGTCTCGACCTTGGTGAGCGTACCGTCGCCGGGGCCCTCAGTCACGACGACCTTGGTGCTTGCCGCCTCGTCATCGGCAGCAAAGCCGCAATCGTCGCAGTAGACCAGCGAAGCCTCACCGGCGTCGGCCAAAGCCATGTACTCGACGGAGGTATCGCCACCGATCTCACCGGAGTCGGCAACGACGGGCAGGGCCTTAATGTAGCAGCGCTCACAGATGTTAGCGTAGGCCTGCTTCATCTTGTCGTACTCCTCCTGCAGGCTCTCCTGCGTGGCGGAGAAGCTGTAGGCGTCCTTCATGATGAACTCGCGACCGCGCATCAGGCCAAAGCGGGGACGGAACTCGTCGCGGAACTTGTCCTGAATGTGGTACAGGTTGACAGGCAGCTGCTTGTAGGAACGCAGCTCGTTGCGCACCAGGGCCGTGACGGTCTCCTCGTGCGTGGGGCCCAGCACGAACTCGCGGCCGTGGCGGTCATCAAAGCGCACGAGTTCCTTGCCATAGGCGTCGATGCGGCCGGACTCGCGCCATAGCTCAGCGTCGACCATAATGGGCATCATGAGCTCCTGGGCACCGGCGGCATCCATCTCGTCGCGCACGATATTCTCGATCTTGCGAATCGAGCGCCATGCGAGCGGCAGGTAGGAATACAGACCGGCGGCCTCCTTGCGGATCATGCCGGCACGGAGCAGCAGGCGGTGGCTGGCGAGCTCAGCGTCCGCCGGATCCTCTTTAAGCGTCGGCGCATAGAGCTTAGACATATACATTGCTCGGGTCATTTATTTCTCCTCAATAAGTTTGTCGACCTCTGCCATAAGCGCGTCGACAATTTGGTCCTCAGCTACTTTACCAATGATCTGGCCATGCGAAAAGAGCAAGGCCTGACCACGTCCGCAAGCAACGCCCAGGTCGGCATCAGAAGCCTCACCGGGGCCATTAACGGCACATCCCATCACAGCGATAGAAAGCGGCGCGGAGTAGTTCTTAAGCCGCTCGGTGACCTCCTCGGCGATGGGAATCAGGTTAACCTGACAGCGGGCGCACGTGGGGCACGAGACAATCTCGGGACCGCGGCGACGCAGGCCCAACGACTGCAAAATTCCCCAGGCGACCGGCGGCTCCTCAACCGGATCGGCCGTGAGCGAGACGCGCATGGTGTCACCGATACCCTCAGACAGCAGAATACCAAGGCCCGCCGAGCTCTTGATGGTGCCCTGCAGCTTGGTACCTGCCTCGGTTACGCCCAAATGAAGCGGAACATGGGGAATCTCGCGCGACAGGGCACGATAGGTATCAAGCGTCGTCTGTACACTATGCGCCTTGGCGGAAAGCACGATGTTGGTAAAGCCGCGGTCCTCAAAGTGCCGCACAAAGCGCTCGCTCGACATCACGAGCTTCTCGGGCTGCGTGAGGTCGTCGCGCTCGGCAATGTCCTGCTCGAGCGAACCGGCGTTGACACCGATGCGAATCGCACAGCCCGCAGCGCCGGCGGCGTCGATGACGGCATCGACCTTAGCCCAATCGCCGATATTGCCGGGATTGATGCGCAGCTTGGCGGCACCAGCCTCGACGGCGCCAATGGCGAGCTTATGATTAAAGTGAATATCGGCAACGATCGGCACTGGGGACTCGGCACAGATGGTACGGAAGCCCTCGAGCGCGGCCTCGGTGGGCACACTCACGCGCACGATATCGCAGCCCGCCTGCGCCAACGCGCGAACCTGACCAAGCGTTGCCTGGGCATCGGCGGTATCGGTGCAGGTCATGGACTGAACCACCACCGGCGCGCCGCCGCCGATCTGCACGCCGCCCACATGCACGGGGCGCGTCAGCTCGCGCGGCAAAAAATGGGATAGAGACAATCCAAACACTCCCCTACAGAATAAATCGAAGGATGTCGGAACGAAGCATATAGACAAACAGCAGTGCGAAGAGCGCGATGCCCACATAGCTCACAATCGTCTGAGCTTTGAGAGGCAGCTCGCGACCCGCAATCTTTTGAATAATCTCGATGACTAACTTACCGCCGTCGAGCGGGGGGATGGGCAGCAAGTTCATAAAACCCAGCGAGAACGAAATGAGCGCGGCAAACGAAAGGAACGTGGCAGGGCCGGCAGCAGCAGCCTGTGAGGACATAACGCTAATACCCACGATCGACGAGGACTGGTCGAGAATCTCCATCGTATGCTGCGGCTGGAGTAGGCGAATAACGCCATCCGCGGTCTGCACAACATAGGAGAATGACAGACGTGCCGAGGTGATGGGGTCCAAACGGACTACCTGCGTAGAGGCATAAACGCCCAGACGTTCGCCCTCTTTGAGTGCGACCGAGGTCGAGCACTGCTTGCCGTCGCGCTCATACTCAATGGCGATATCGTCCTTACCGGCGGCCTTGCCGATAGCATCGTAGACGTCCATCCAAGTGGAACATGAGACACCGTCGACCGAAAGGATCGCATCACCGGCCTCGATACCCGCCTTGGCGGCGATAGACCCCTCGTCAACCTGACCGATCACGTTGGTATCCATCGGCACGGTGACACCCGCAATGGAATAGATGCTCATAAGGAGCAAAAAACCCGTCAGGATATTGACGAGAATGCCCGCGAGCAGCATAAAGGCGCGCTTGAGAAAGCCCTGGCCAAGATAGGTGTGCAAACGTTCTTGTGCAAGGAACTCGGCCTCGCCGCACGGCAGCTCCCACACATCGCCCTCGGCAGTCGCATGCTCTCGATCGAACCGGCGGCCGTCAAAGGTGGTGTAACCCGCAGCGTCTCGAGGCAGTGTCTGATACTTGGTGGGATAGTAGCTCGGTGAGGGCTTCTCCCCTTCCTCATACCAAGGTGCGATGGAGCCCCAGCCCAGCAACAGAGCACAAGCCTCGAGCACATCCTCCTCGGAAAGCTCGAGCTCGACAGCAAGGTCGGCCACGGTCACGCGACCATGACGGTAGATTGCCGCGAGCACGCGATCGGCGCACGAGACGTCGGTCGGATCCATACCGCAGATGGCAGCGTAGCCACCAAGCAGCAGCGGGGTCACGCCAAACTTAGTTCCAATGCGACGCGACGTGTAATGGATGTCAAAGCGGCACGGCAGGCCCAAAAAGAACTCGGTCACACGGACGCCGCAGGCACGAGCCGCCAAAAAGTGGCCGCCCTCGTGCAAAAACACGAGGACGGAAAGCATCAGCAGGCCCCAAAAGACCGATGAGAGAACGCTCAGAACAGTATCCATAAAACGAAAAAGCAATCCTTATGGGTTAGGAACGGGTTGCGACGAGCACCTGCGCAGCCTTTTCACGCGCCCACGCATCGATGTCGCGAAGCTGCTCAAACGAATCGACCGCATGCATATCGTGAGCATCCATGCAGGATTCCACAATGCGATCGATATCGGTAAAGCTGCAGCCATCGTGCAGGAAGGCATCGACGGCAACCTCGTTGGCGGCATTGAGCACGCACGGCATGGTGCCACCCGTCTTGCCGGCACGCTCGGCCAGTGCCAGACAGCGGAAGGTATCCATGTCGGCAGCATCAAACGTGAGCTGCCCCAGCTCGCGAAAATCGATACGAGGCGCCGGGGTATCCCAACGCTCGGGATACGAGAACGCGAACTGGATGGGGATACGCATGTCGGAAGCACCGAGATGCGCCATCACGGAGCCGTCGGCGAACTCGACCATAGAGTGAATCTTAGACTGACGCTGCACGACCACGTTAATGAAATCGAGGTCGCAGTTAAACAGATGCATGGCCTCAATGCGCTCCAGACCCTTGTTCATGAGGGTGGCGGAGTCAATGGTGATCTTGGCACCCATGGCCCACGTGGGATGTGCGAGGGCGTCGACACGCGTCACGCGATCGAGCTCGTCGCGCGTGCGGCCAAAGAACGGACCGCCCGAGCAGGTAAGCCAAATACAATGAGCCTCACGCGGGTTCTCCCCCAGATAGCACTGGTAGATGGCGGAGTGCTCAGAGTCGACTGGAATAAGCTGGCCCGGTTGCGCCAACGGCATAAGCAAGTCGCCACCGACGACGAGGGACTCCTTGTTGGCAAGGGCAAGGCGCTTATTCGAGGTCAAGGCCGCATGGCTCGCCTCGAGACCGGCGGCGCCCACAATAGCGACGAGCACGCAGTCGACATCGTCGCGACGCGCGAGCTCGCAAACCGCCTGCGCACCAACGCCGAGCTTCGTTCCCTCGGGCAACTCCTGCAGCACGGCGTCATCACCATGAGCGACATCGGCCACGGCAACCGCCGGAACCGAGAACTCGCGGGCAGCGGCAACGAGATCCGAGGTGCTGGAATTAACGGACAGCGCCGTCACCTGTAGTCGATCGGCATGCTGACGGCACACATCGAGTGCCTGGGTGCCGATAGAGCCCGTACAACCCAGGATGGCAACACGGAGGCGTCCATCGGGGCCATACGTCGTCTGGAATGACATTACAGCACGCCTCCGATCATCAAAAGCAGCTGCGCGGTAATGCAGCCAAAGATAAGCGAGTCGCTACGGTCGAGCATGCCGCCATGGCCCGGGATAAGGTTGCCGGAATCCTTGACGCCCACACCGCGCTTGATGCGTGACTCGATAAGGTCGCCGATAACGCCTAGGACGGACACGACCACGCCGCACAGCAGCGCATAGGGCAGGCTGAGCTTGTAGAAGTGCGTCGCCCACAGGATGAGCCAAATCAAAACCGAGCCCAGGATGCCACCGGCAAACCCCTCCCAGCTCTTTTTGGGAGAGATCTTGGGGACCATCTTGTGCTTGCCGATACGGCTGCCCACGATGTAGGCAAACGAATCGGAGACCCAAAGGGACGCGCAAACGCCCACCGAAAGCAGGGCGCCGGCAAAACCGGGCACGGCATCGCGCAGCAGCACGATAGCCGACAGCATAAAGCCAGTGTAGATTGGACCCATGAGCGTCACGGCCACATCGGAGATGCGGGTACGCGGCGACCAGACATACCAAATGCCCACAACGAGCATCAGGGCAAAAAGCAGGGCATTCAGCAACATCGAATCGCCCAACGCCGACAGCGGAAAGAGTACGGCGGCAGCGATACCCATGCGCTCGTTAGCCATCTTGCCATCGAGCCTCGTCATACGGAAAAACTCATAGCAGCACAGACCGCTCATGACAGAAACAAAGATGGCCGTGGGCACGATACCCAAAACCAGGCACAGGATAAAGACAACGGCATAAACGATACCGGCGGCGGCACGGGTAATAAAGCCCGCAAGCCAAGAACCGGTGCCGCTCTTTGCTGCAGGTGCTCCCGCAGCGGCAGCCTTGCGCGCAGGCGCCGCGGAAACTGGCGTCTTGGGAGCAGATCCCTTGGGACGATCGGACACGATTAAGCCTCCTCGGTCTTGCTCAGTCCGCCAAACCTACGGTCACGGCCCTGATAGGCCAAAATGGCGTCGACAAGGCCCCAACGATCAAAGTCGGGCCAATAGGTATCGGTGACGTAGAACTCGGAATAAGCCACCTGCCACAGCAGATAGTTCGAAAGGCGCAGCTCACCAGAGGTGCGAATCACAAGCTCGGGATCGGGAAGACCGGCGGTATAGAGGTGGGAAGCCACCATGTCGTCATCAATCGCGGCAGGATCGATCTTACCGGCGGCAGCGTCGAATGCGATCTGACGGACAGCGCGGGTAATCTCGGCACGCGCGCCGTAGTTGACGGCAAGCGCCAGCGTCATACCAGTGTGATCGGCGCACTCGGCAAGACCGCGTTCAAAAACGTCACGGGTCTTCTTGGGCAGCGCGGAAATGTCACCCAAAAAGACGACGCGCACGTTTTCGCGCTTCAGAAGCGGCAGCTCGTCGATAAACGTCTTGGCAAACAGATGCATCAAGACGTTGACCTCATGCTGCGGGCGGTTCCAGTTTTCGGTAGAAAACGCATAGGCAGAAAGCACGTCGACGCCCAAACGCACGCAGGCAGTAATGATCTCGCGAAGGGAGACGATACCCGCCTTGTGGCCCTCAGTGCGTGCAAGACCGCGCGACGTGGCCCAACGACCGTTGCCGTCCATGATGCACGAGATATGGTGCGGAATGTTATTGAGGTCAAGGTCGGAAAAACCGACGCCCGTAGGGGCGTCGGCAAAGTACTCGACCAGTTTATGCTCGTCGTATTGCACCTTAGATCTCCATGACCTCGGCTTCTTTTTCCTTCAGAAGCTCCTCGACCTTGGCGACATACTCATCGGTGTGCTTCTGGACCTTGGCCTGCTCGCGACGGACATCGTCCTCGGTGAGCTCCTCATCGCGCTCGAGCTTGTTGTTGAAGTCGCGACGGATGTTACGGATAGACACCTTGGCCTGCTCAGCGTACTCGCGGCACTCCTTGACGAGCTCGCGACGGCGCTCCTCGGTGGGAGCCGGGAACGGCAGACGCACGACGGTGCCATCGGAGTTGGGGGTAATACCCAGATCGGAAGCGCCGATGGCCTTGACGATAGCGTTGATGAGTGCCTTGTCCCACGGCTCGATGAGCAGCATGTGGGCCTCGGGGGTCTTGACGGCGGCAACCTGCGTGACCGGCGTGGGGACACCGTAATAATCGACGGTGATGTCGGACAGAATGTTGGCGTTGGCACGACCGGTACGGACCTTGGAGAAGTTATGCTTGAGGGACTCGAGCGACTTGTCCATATGGGCGGTGATGTTCTCTGCCATGCTTAATCCTCCTGATAGACGAGCGTGCCGACGGGCTCACCCGCGAGCGCGCGCTTGACGGTGTCCTCGCCATCGATGTTGAGGACCAAAATCGGCATACGGTTATCCTGGCACAGTGCCGTAGCCGTGGAATCCATAACCTGCAGACCGCGGACGAGAACCTCGTGATAGGTAATCTTGTCAAAACGGACGGCATCGGCGCACTTGACGGGATCCTTGTCGTAGATGCCGTCAACCTTGGTGGCTTTAATCAGAATCTCGGCGCCGATCTCGCACGCACGAAGAGCCGCGGCGGTGTCGGTCGTAAAGTACGGATTGCCCGAACCGGCAGCGAAGATGACGACGTTGCCCTTGGACAGATGGTTGATAGCGCGGCGACGAATATAGGGCTCGCAGATCTCGTTCATCTGGATAGCGCTCATCACGCGGCAGGGAACATCGTTGTGCTCGAAGGCATCCTGCAGGGCGAGCGCGTTCATAACGGTTGCCAGCATGCCCATGTAGTCGGCCTGAGCACGCTCCATGCCACCGGCAGCGCCTGCCATGCCGCGGAAAATATTGCCGCCGCCGACAACGACGCCGACCTCGTGGCCAACGGCGAGCAGCTCCTTGACCTGCTTGGCAAGATGGTCGGTAACCTTGGGGTCAATGCCATATTGGCCGTCGCCCATCAGTGCTTCGCCGGAAAGCTTAAGAAGCACGCGTTTATATCGGATGTCGGACAAAGCGATCCTCCTTTAATTAGACTCTCAATATGATATCAAAGGCTTAACGGGGAGCCATGAAAAAGCAGGCTGTGAGTAAAACCCACAGCCTGCTCATTACCAGCTACAAGAGCTTATTTACTCGCCACGGACCAGACGGTCGAAGGCAACGACGGTAATGGTGTCGCCAAGCTCCTTGGAGACCTGCTCAGCGTACTTCTTGATGGTGAGGGAGCTGTCCTTGATGAACTCCTGCTCGGTGAGCACGGACTGCTTGTAGAACTTCTCCAGACGGCCGACAGCCATCTTCTCCTGGATAGCCTCGGGCTTGCCGGACTCGGCAGCCTGAGCCATGTAGATCTGCTTCTCGTGCTCGACGGTCTCGGCCGGAACCTGATCGCGGGTAGCGCAGATCGGGGCGACGGCGGCAACCTGAAGGGCAACGTCGTGAGCGAAGGTCTTGAAGGACTCAGCCTGAGCAGTCTCGGCCTTCTCGAAAGCAAACTCGACGAGGACGCCGATCTTACCACCCATGTGGATGTAAGAAGCGAGAGCGCCGTTCTCGGCCTTGCGGGCGGCGAAGCGGGAAATCTTCATGTTCTCGCCCATGATGTGAATCATCTCGGTGAGCTCGGAGGAAACGGTCTCCTCGCCCATCGGCTTCTCGAGCAGAGCGTCGACGTCAGCAGGCTCGGTGGTAGCGACAACCTCAGCGACCTTAGAAGCAAAGCCGGTGAACTTGGCGTTGGAGCCAACGAAGTCGGTCTCGCAGGAGAGCTCGAGCAGAGCGCCGGTCTTGCCATCCTCGGAGACGAACGCGGCTACAGCGCCCTCGTTGGTCTCGCGGCCAGCCTTCTTGGCAGCCTTGGCAAGGCCGTTCTTACGCAGAACGTCGACAGCGGCGTCCATGTCGCCGTCAGCCTCGACGAGAGCCTTCTTGCACTCCATCATCGGAGAGTCGGTCATCTCGCGGAGCTGCTTGACCATAGCGGCGGTAATCTGGGCCATTGTGGTTCCTTTCAAAGAGATGAAAAAGAATTAACTAAGACTGATTTACTCGGCCTTGGGCTCAGCGGCCATCTCGGCCTCGGAGACCTGCTCCTTGCCGGAGCCAGCGAGGCAGGCGTCAGCCATGAGCTCGCACATAAGGGTGACAGCAGAGATAGCGTCATCGTTGCAGGGGATGCCGTACTCGACCTCGTCGGGATCGGAGTTGGTGTCGATCAGAGCGACGACGGGGATGTTCAGGCGCTGAGCCTCCTTGATGGCGTTCTCCTCGCGCTTGGTGTCGATGACGAAGAGAGCCTGGGGCAGACCCTTCATGTCGCGGGCGCCACCGAGGTTGGTCTGGAGCTTGGTGAGCTCCTTGCCGAGAACAGCCTGCTCCTTCTTGGGGAGCACTGCCATGCGGCCGTCCTCGACCATGGCCTCGAGCTCCTCCATGCGGTTGATGCGGGAGCGGATGGTGACGAAGTTGGTCAGCATGCCGCCGAGCCAACGCTGGTTGATGTAAGGCATGTTGGCGCGCTCAGCAGCGTTCTTGACGGCCTCCTGAGCCTGCTTCTTGGTGCCGACGAACAGCACGTTGCCGCCCTTGGCGACGTTCTTGACGAAGGTGTAGGCCTGGTCGGCGTCGAGGATAGTCTGCTTGAGGTCGAGGATGTAGATGCCGTTGCGCTCACCGAAGATGAACGGCTTCATCTTGGGGTTCCAGCGACGGGTCTGGTGACCGAAGTGGCAGCCGGCCTCGAGCAGGGTGCGGATATTAATCTTGGTAGCCATGTTAAACCTCCTGTGGTTTGCCTCCGCGCGGGGTCATCCTCCAAAACCAACCCGGACATGTGCTACCAAAGCCCGGGCACCACGGTATGAAGTAGCCGCGCGTGCGTGATAAAAACATGTTGCCGTGAAGCAACCCGATGAATGATAGCAGGAATGCATCTTCCTGCCAACCCGCAATCAAAACCACACACCTGAGTGCGACGCGGGACGTCCCAGCCACTATTCGCCGCGGGGATGGGCTTGAGCCACGGCGCGTTTGAGCCGATCGGGCGTGAGGTGCGTATATATCTGCGTCGTGGACAAGCTCGCATGACCCAGCAGCTCTTGAACCGAGCGCAGGTCCGCACCGCCCTCGAGCAAGTCGGTCGCAAAGGTATGGCGCATCGCATGCGGGGCGATGTCGGCCGGAATGCCGGCGAGCGTCGCCAGCGTATGGAACCGCCGCCTGAGCATGGCGGCGCTCATGCGATTGCCGCGCGCCGATATAAGCAGCGGATGCGGCCCGGTAGCGGGGTCACGGCGCTTTGCCCGAGCGAGCAACTCCGGCCTCCCCTCCTCAATATAGAGACGCGTCGCCTCGAGCGCACGACGATACAGAGGGACGATACGTTCCTTGCTCCCCTTGCCCCACAGGCGCAGCGTGCGTTCGGACCAAGCGATGGACTCCACATTGAGTGCTGCGAGCTCAGAGATACGGGCACCCGAGGCATAGAGCAGCTCGAGCATCGCCGCATCGCGCAGTCCCGCGGGAGTTGAGGTATCGGGGGCTTTGAGGAGCGCCTCCACCTGTTGGTTCGTCAGCACACCGGGCAGATCGCGCGGGAGCTTGGGCGAGGAAATTGCCGAGACCGCATCGCCCTCCACGACCCCCTCGGCAGCCATCCATCGATAGAGCGATCGGATAGCCGACAGATGCGCCGCAAGCGTTCGGGGAGCAACCTGCTCACGCGAAAGCTCGGCAAGATAGCGACGAATGGTGCGCACGTCGGCAGCGAAAGCATCGATATCCTCGCGCTCGCACCAGGCAGCAAAGCGCTCCAGCCTCGAGCCATAGGCCGTCACCGTGTTGGGAGAAAGTCCCTCGACACGTGCGATATAGGCGATAAACGAGTCGACGGTGTCGTACAGGTCAAAGGCTATGACCGGTCGCCTCCAAACAGATCGGGGCGAGTTGCCAGATAGGCATCAAGAGCCTCGAGCGCACGGTCCGCATAGGCCTGGTAGCGGTCGCGCTTGCTGCGGCGCTTACCATCCTCGAGTGGCGGCACCAGGCCAAAGTTGACATGCATAGGCTGATAGCCCACGGTGGCAGGATCGGTCGCATAGCCCACGAGCGCACCCAGGGCGCCCACGCGCGGCAACTCGACGCCCGCGACACCGATAGCCTCGGCATAGGTGTTGAGCGCCGCGAGCAGACCGGTCGCCACGGCTTCCATGTACCCCTCGGTGCCGGTGATCTGACCGGCCAGGCGCACGCCGGTACCGGGCACGGCAAAGGTGCCATCGAGCACGTGCGGGGCGTCGACAAAGGTATTGCGATGCATGACACCGTAGCGGAAGAACTCCGCGTTCCCCAGGCCCGGCACCATATGGAAGACGCGCTTCTGCTCGCCAAAGGTCAGGTTTGTCTGGAAGCCCACCAGGTTATAGGCGGTCTTCTCCTTGTTCTCGGCACGCAGCTGAATCGCCGCCCAGGGGCGACGTCCGGTACGCGGGTCGGTGAGGCCGACGGGCTTCATGGCGCCAAAGCGAATGGCGTCCTTGCCGGTGCGCGCAACTTCCTCGGCAGGTTGGCAGGCCTGGAACAGATCGCCGCCCTCAAAGTCTTTGAGCACCACGCGGTCGGCCGTGGTAAGTGCCTCGATAAAGGCCTCGTACTCCTCCTTGTTGAGCGGAGCGTTGAGATAGTCGCCGCTCCCCTGCTCCTCGTAGCGCGACTGCGAGAACAGCACGTCCATATCGAGCGTGGAGGCATCGACGATCGGCGCCGCGGCATCGAAGAACGCAAGGGCGTCGCCGCCGACGAGCTTCATGACCTCTTCGCTCAGCGCCGGTGAACACAGCGGGCCCGCGGCAATGACCACGTGGCCCTCGGGAATCTGCGTGACCTCGCCGTGCACGACCTCGATATTGGGACGGGCGGCAACCTCGGCCTCGACAAGCTCGGAAAACTTGACGCGGTCGACCGCCAGGGCACCACCGGCGGGAACAGCCGCGCGATGGGCGCAATCGAGCAGGACTGAACCCATGCGCTCAAGCTCGGCCTTCAGCAAACCAGCCGCGGAATCCGGACGGGTCGACTTAAACGAATTGGAGCAGACGAGCTCTGCCAGGTGATCGGTATGGTGGGCCGGGGAGCTCACCTGGGGGCGCATCTCGCACAGCCTTACGGCGAACCCGCGGTCTGCCAGCTGGATCGCGCATTCCGAACCCGCCAGACCGCCACCGATAACCGTCACCTGATCAAACAGCATCTGCAAACACCTTTCTAATTGACACGTTTTCCATTGTGACCGAAGGGTGTCTGGGCGTGAAGGGCAAACTTGGAGGGCGCATACCTTCCATCCATCATGCGCTCGATAAGACCCTCGAGCTCGAGCGAGCCCAAGAGCTTGAGCACGCCGACAGCATCTAGCGAGACGAGCGCGGCAATGTCATCGACCTTGAGCGGCGAGGCGATAAGCGCGTGCATCACGGTCTGCTGTGTTGGATCCAGGTCGGCAATGCCGGGCGCATCGGGGCGCGAGTAGCGCAGGGTGCCGTAGATGCGTGAGATAGCCATCTCGATAGATTCCTCGTCGATGATGCAGCAGGCCCCGTTCGCAATGAGGTAATTCGTGCCACGCGACTCGGGCGATAGGATCGACCCCGGCACGGCAAGAAGTTCGCGCCCCAAATCCATAGCAGCCTCGGCTGTAGAAAACGTCCCGGAAGGCATACCTGCCTCGGATACAAAGAGGGCTTGTGACAGTGCCGCAATCACGCGATTGCGGCGTGGAAAGGCAAACTTGCGCGGACCCATGCCCCACGGGGATATCGACACGACCGCGCCACCCGTATCGAGCGTGCGCGTAATAAGCCCCGCACTCGAACGCGGGTAGACCACGTCGGCACCCGTCCCCAGCACCACGACGTGTTTGCCGCCGGCGTTGACCGCAGCCCAACCCGAGGCCTGGTCACAACCGACCGCGCCGCCCGAAACAACCGTCACTCCCGCCTCGACCGCCACCTTTGCCACAAGCTCTGCCACGGCAAGACCATACGGCGAGGCCTTGCGCGCGCCGATGATGGAGAGCGCAGGCGTCGAAAGCACCTCGGGGTTGCCGCGCACATAGAGCGTCTGGGGAACATCAGAAAGCTCCAAAACAGTCTCGGGATACAACGCGTCACCTGGATGCAGCTCGAAGGCCCCCTCGGCCATCACTGGTCCCTCCTTCCCTGGTACATCGCCGCCTCGAGCACGTGGTCCTGCGTCACCTGCTCGCTCTCGGCGACGTCGGCGATGGTACGCGCGATACGCACCAGGCGCACGATGCCGCGGCCCGTGAGATGCGTGCGCTTCGACAGGCCGAGCACACACTTCTCCGCCGCAGCATCGAGCTCAAAGGTCGAAACGACGCCGTCAATGGACCGCGTCTCGTCATCCTCGGCCTCGGCATCCACATCGTCCATACGGGACTCGCGCCAGGCGCGAAAGGCGCGACCGCGCACAACGTAGTCACGCAACTCGGCCGACGACATACCCTCCGCACCCTCGATAATCACTTGGGGGTCGGGACGGGTCACATCGATCATCATGTCGATACGGTCGGCCAAAGGACCGCGCAGCTTTGCCCGATAGCGCTCCACCATCGATGCCGAGCAGCGGCATGGCACCTCGCGATCGCCCAAAAAGCCACAGGGGCAGGGATTGCTCGCGGCCAGCAACTGAAAGCGCGACGGGAAGGTAAAGGCCCCGTCGACACGCACGATCCTCACATAGCCGCGTTCGATAGGCTGACGCAGCGTCTGCAGCACACCCGTGGGAAACTCGGCAAGCTCGTCCAAAAAGAGCACGCCGCCATGAGCAAGGCTGATCTCACCCGGGTGCACCGGGCGCCCGCCGCCGATAAGGCCCGCCGTTGAAATACTGTGATGGGGACTGCGGAAGGGCCGGTGCCCCGCCAACAAGCCATCAATGTTCTCACCCAAAACCGAATGGATGCACAGCGCCTCCTGCTGATCCTCAACGGAAAGCTCGGGCAGGATGCCGGTCATACGGCGCGCAAGCATCGTCTTGCCCGATCCCGGGGACCCAATCATGAGCAGGCCGAGTTCTCCTGCCGCCGCGAGTGCCATGCCACGTTTGGCAACCTCCTGCCCCAGCACGTCGACATAGTCGAGCTCGGGCTCAAAGGTCGCCTCGACGACCTCGGAATCCAGATAGTGCCGAGCAGCCTCGCCCATGCCATGGGCAAGCTGAGACAAATGATCGATAAAGCCGCAATCCACGCCCGCGAGTGGCACATGCTGGTCGGACCTGCCGGCGATGAAAAACAGCCCCATGTCGCGAGCCAATAGCTGAAACGCCACCTCGCCCTTGACAGGAAGAACCGTACCGTCCAAGCCAAGCTCACCAGCGATAAGACAACGATCGAGGTTGTCGCGGGGAATCTGACCATCGGCCGCTAGAACCGCGATGGCGATGGGCAGATCAAAGCCGCTACCGGTCTTGCGGATATCGCCGGGTGCCAGGTTAACGGTAATGCCCGAGCGCGGGATCTCGAACCCGGCGGAGCGCATCGCGCAGCGAATACGACCGCGTGACTCCATCACCTCCATACTCGGAATGCCGAGCATCTGGATGCCCGGAACGCCACCGGCAAGCGAGACCTCGACCGTGACGTGAATCGCCTCGACGCCGCGGATGCAGGCCGCGTGAACGGCAAACGTCTCGAACGCCATCACGACACCTGCCAATCGAACGCGTTGTACTGATGCTCGATCTCGGCGATATGCCCGCCGCGGATGGTGACACCCACAGCATCGAAGCGAATCGCCTTGAGCGGATAATGCTCCATGAGATAGCAACTTGCGATGCGGCGGTAGCGGCGTTGCTTTTGGGCGTCCACGGCCTCCTCGGGAAAGACCCGCGTGGTGCAATCCAGCGAAACGCGTCTGGTCTTGACCTCGGCCATCACCACGACATCGTCGAGCTCATCGAGCAGCACCAGATCGGCCTCGCCCTCGGTGCAACGATAGCCCTGCTCCAGCAAGGTGTAGCCGCGCTCGTTAAAGTAGTCGATGGTGATCAGCTCGCCCAGCATGCCTAGCTCGCGGGGACTGAGTCCCTTGATAAACTCGGGCGTCATCGCCCCGGAGTCGAGCTCGCCGTTTTCCCAACGCTCCTTGAGCTGCTGCGTCTTGCTCTTTTTGCTTGCGGCACTCATGGGGTCTCCTTTCCCGCACACTGCATTGCCCCGATGATGAGGGCACCTTTCATGCGGGTAAGTACCGGAAGCAAACCAAAAGCTGACCAAATGCCGTCAAAAAACGGGCCGTACGCAGCAATGCTGTTGCATACGGCCCGCTACCAGCAGGTTTATAAAACCCCAGAGGTCCCTGTCTCCACAATTGACCTAGAAAAGGCGCTCAGTCTGCAGAAAGTTTCCGCAAAAGCTCACGCGGTGCAGCGGACAAAGTCCATGTTTGCGAATGGCCTCGATGTGCTCGGGGCTCGCATAGCCCTTCGACTCGGCCAGATGGTACTCGGGGTACTCGGCGTCGTACTCGACCATCATCTCGTCACGCGTGACCTTGGCCATGATGGACGCCGCGGCGATGCAGGCGATCTTGGCATCGCCCTTCACCACATCGCGCTCGTTGGGAACGGCGCCCAAGGGGTTACCATCCATGAGGACGCAGTCGGGTTCAAGTCCCGTATCGGCCACGGCGCCCGCGACGGCAGCGCGGATGGCGCGGGCCATACCCATCTCGTCGATATCCTTCGGCGCGATATGGCAAAAACCGATCGCCGTCGCCACCTCGGCAATCTTCACTGAGAGCAGCTCGCGGCGCGCCGGCGTGAGCTTTTTGGAATCGTTGATGCCCCAGACGCGCGGCTCCATAGGAAGACAGACGGCGCATACCGTCAAAGGACCGGCCACCGATCCGCGACCCACCTCGTCGACACCAACGACCACCCCATCGCCGCCAAGCTCATGCATAAGCTCGTACATGTCATTGACGCGCTCGCGCTCGGCAAGCTCTTTGGCATGACGTTTGAGGGCGCGTTCGCAAGCCTTGATCACCTGCTGGCGCGGGTCCTCGCGATAATGCTCCACGAGGGCGGGAATCTCCTCAAACGTAGCGCTCGCCAACTCACCGGCAACTTGCGATGCCGAAACCGAGCTCGTCATGTTGGCCATACTAGGCCCTCCTTGCATGCAAATCAGATAAAAAGAAGGGCCACCCGAAGGTGACCCTTGTGTCCAAACGAGTGGACAGACGCTGCGATCTTCTTAGCGCTTCTCGGGGATGCGAGCAGCCTTGCCCACCTTGTCGCGGAGGTAGTACAGCTTGGCGCGACGGACGCGACCATGACGAACGACCTCGAGCTTGGCGATCTTGGGGCTGTGAAGCGGGAAGGTACGCTCAACACCGACACCGAAGGACATCTTACGGACGGTGAAGGTCTCGCGGGCACCGGCGCCGGCCATGCGGATGACGTCGCCCTGGAAGACCTGGATGCGCTCGCGGTCGCCTTCCTTAATGCGGTAGTGAACCTTGACGTTGTCGGCGACGCGAACCTGAGGAATGTCCTCGCGGATCTGCTGACGCTCGATTGCGCGGATGTAATCCATGTGCAATTCCTTACTCTTCTAGAGGTGCCGTACCACCTTGGCCGGCACGTAGTTGAACAAACGTATTCCAGTATACACGCGCGGGTTTCTGCTGCAAGAACAATTTTTTACGCAGACAAAAAGACAAAACCCGCACATGATAACCGCCCGTCTCACAAATGAGACGGGCGGCATGAAGGGGGCTACGCTAGGCGTCTAAACCCAAAACGTTAGGCGGAACGCTTGGCCTCGAGCTTGGCCTGGGCGGCAGCCAGGCGTGCGAGGGGCACGCGGTAGGGCGAGCAGGACACGTAGTCAACATCGGCCACGTTAAACAGGCACTTGATGGACTTAGGGTCGCCGCCGTGCTCGCCGCACACGCCAAAGTGCATGTCGGGGTTGGTGGCGCGGCCCTTCTCGACAGCCATGCGCACCAGTTCGAGTACTGCCGTGTCGATGGTCTCGAAGGGATTGTCCTTCAAGATCTTCTTGTGCATGTACAGCGGGATGAACTTGGCCTCGGCATCGTCGCGGGAGAAGCCGAAGGTCGTCTGGGTGAGGTCGTTGGTGCCAAAGCAGAAGAAGTCTGCGTGATGGGCGATCTCGTCAGCGACCATGCAGGCGCGCGGCAGCTCGAGCATCGTGCCCACGGGAATATTGAGCTCGACGCCCTCCTCGGCGGAAACCTCAGCGATTACGCGCTCGATAACCTCGCGGGTCTGGACATGCTCGGCCGTGATGGAGACGAGCGGAACCATGATCTCGGGGCGCGGATCGACGCCTTCCTTGATGAGACGGGCAGCAGCCGTAGCGACGGCGCGAACCTGCATAAACGGCAGATCGCTAAAGACGACGGACAGGCGCACACCGCGCAGGCCGAGCATCGGGTTGGACTCGACCATGCCGTCAATACGACGCAGACGGGTGCGCAGGGCGGCAAGCTCTTCCTCGTTGGCGCCAGCGGCTTCCTTCTTGGTGATGGCGACCTCGAGCTCGCGAGGATTATCCAAGAACTCATGAAGCGGCGGATCGAGCAGGCGGACAACCACATCGCGACCGGACATGGTCTTGAACATCGCCAGAAAGTCCTCGGTCTGGACCTTGAGCAGGTCGGCCAGGGCCTGCTGCTTCACGGCCTCATCGTCAGACAGGATAAAGCTCTGGATGATGTTCTTACGGTCACCCAGGAACATGTGCTCGGTGCGGCATAGGCCGATGGCCTCGGCACCAAACTCGAGTGCGAGCGCGGCGTCCTCGGGGTTGTCGGCGTTGACGCGCACGTGGTTGGCGTGACCGTCGGTCTCGTCCAGACGGATCTCGTCGGCCCAGGACAGGATGGTGTCCAGATCGCCGGTGAGCTCGGCCGAAACCAGATCAACGGCGCCGTCGACGACGATACCCTGGGTGCCGTCGATGGAGATGACATCACCCTCGCGCAGTACGCGGTCGCTGCCCTCGATGCGCACGACCTTCTCGGCGGCGTCAATATGGAAGCGCTCAACGCCACAGACGCAGGGCGTACCCATGCCGCGGGCGATAACGGCGGCATGGCTCGTCTTGCCACCGTGGCTGGTCAGGATACCCTCGGCGGCGACCATGCCCTTCAGGTCGTCGGGGTTAGTCTCCCAGCGAACCAAAATGACCTTGTGACCCTCGTTGGCGCGCGCGACGGCGTCATCGCTCGAGAAAACGACCTCGCCCACGGCGGCACCGGGGCTGGCATTAAGACCGCAGGCCAGCGCCTCATACTTCTTGGAAGCATCGAACTGCGGGTGCAGGAGCTGGTCGAGCTGCGCGGGATCGATACGGTTTACGGCCTCCTCGCGGGTGATCAGTCCTTCCTCGACCATTTCGATAGCGATGCGCAGAGCGGCGGTTGCGGTACGCTTGCCCACGCGGGTCTGGAGCATCCAGAGCTTGCCCTGCTCGATGGTGAACTCGATATCGCACATATCGCGGTAATGATCCTCGAGCGTCAGGAACACGCGCTCGAGCTCCTTGCCTGCGGACTCGAGGCCTGGGGTGGCCTTGAGGTCGGCGATGGGCTCGGTGTTGCGGATGCCGGCCACGACGTCCTCGCCCTGGGCGTTAACCAAAAAGTCACCGTAGAACTCCTTGGTGCCGTCTGCCGGGTTGCGTGTAAAGGCGACACCGGTCGCAGAGGTCTCGCCCTTGTTGCCAAAGGCCATGGCCTGCACGTTGACGGCGGTGCCGAGCTCGTCGGAGATTCCATGCTGCTTGCGGTAGATGCAGGCGCGCTCATTCATCCAGCTGCCAAAGACGGCCTGGATGGCAAGGCGCAACTGGAGCTCCGGATCATGCGGGAAGACGGGCTTGCCGTCGGCGACCTCGAGCTCGGGATACAGGGAGGCATCGACGTTCTCGGAGAAGATGCCCTTAAAGGTCTCGACGAGCTCCTGCAGATCCTCGGCCGAAAGCTCGGAGTCGACGCGGACGCCGGCGACCAGGCGTGCCTGGGTCAGCGCGTTCTCGAACAGGTCGGCGTCAACGCCCATAACGACGTTGGAGAACATCTGAATAAAGCGGCGGTAGCTATCCCAAGCAAAACGCGGATTTTGCGTCTGGGCGATGAGCCCCTGAACGGAGTCGTCGTTGAGGCCTAAGTTGAGGACCGTGTCCATCATGCCGGGCATGGAGAACGGAGCGCCCGAACGAACCGACACGAGCAGCGGATCGGAGGCGTCGCCGAGCTTCTTGCCGCAGCGGGCCTCGAGGTCCGCCTCGGCAGCAACGATCTCATCGAGTGCACCCTCGGGCCACACGTTGCCGGCACCGGAGTACTCGACGCAAGTCTGGCAGGTAATAGTAAAGCCACCGGGAACCGGCAGGCCGATACGGCTCATCTCGGCAAGGTTAGCGCCTTTGCCGCCAAGCACGAAGTTCATGGACTTGTCGCCCTCGGTGACACAGGTGCCCTGGGCGTCGGTACCAAAACGGTAAACCCTCTTGCAATCGCTCACGATACTTCCCCTTCCATGCGCTTACGCGCACGACCGTGGTAACGAATCGACCCGCCGGATGCGGGCCGTGAGGGAACTATACGGCCGGATTTGAACGGGCTTGAGCAGAGGATACGCGGTTTGGTAAACGTGCTAAAACTGGCGGTAAACGGTAGGTAAAGTTGGTTACCTTATGAAGATACCACTACAATAAAAAAGCAGGTCAGATGCGATGTTTTTGCTAAATCGCTTTATCAAAATGCTACTAATATTAGGCGCGGCTGGTGGCTCGGCGGGCGCGAGCTTCTTGGATTTCCTCCAAGTGGCTAAT
>DXMD01000003.1:0-109182 GCA_019414385.1 Collinsella sp.
GGCACCCCGCCTTTCAACCTCAACCTTCAAGTTGACCTTGAGGCGATTTTTGCGTCCTTTTACATGGCGTTCACATCGCCCCCAAACTCCCCCACCCAAGGCCCGTGCGGCCCACCACCGCGACGCCAAGTGGCGAAAAATGGGACGGGCCCCAGATTGCCCATGCGCGCGCAAAAGCACGCCGCGGCAATCTGGAGCCCGTCCCCAAATACCTATAAATATGCAGGTCAGCGATGTGTTAACGATGTGCCAGCGGGTGCGCCGCCAAATAGACCTCGGTCAGTTGCGTACGATCGACATGCGTGTAGACCTGCGTGGTCGATATATCGGCATGTCCCAAGATCTCCTGTAGCACACGGAGGTCTGCGCCGCCCGCAAGCATATGGGTGGCAAAGGAGTGACGCAGCGTATGGGGATGGAGCCCCACCAGTCCCACCTGGCGCCCGTAGCGCTCACAGATGGCATGGATGCCCTGGCGCGACAGACGGCGGCCGTTCTTATTTAAAAAGACCGCCGAGGTCTCGGTTCCGCGGGCATGGGCCGCCAAGCGAGAACGCCCCTCAGTTACATAAAGCGTCAGAGCTCGCGCCGCGCTTCCCACCAGCGGGGACAGGCGTTCCTTCGAGCCCTTACCGCGAACGAGCACAAAGCCATCGTCGATATGGATATCGCCCACATCGAGTCCCACCAACTCGCTCACACGCAAACCGCATCCGTAGAGCACTTCCAAGATGGCATGGTCGCGCAAGCCCATCTCGCCCTCGGGGAAGTCTTGATCGAGCAGCGCCGAGACATCCTCCACCGATAGATACTCCGGCAAACGCTCAGCCTTTTTAGGCAGGCGCAACGCCGCCGTTGGATTTTGGGCCACAGCCCCATCGCGCACCAAAAAGGCATGCAGGCCCTTCACGGCCGCAAGCGCACGCTCCACCGAGGCATCCGAATAGCCCCCATCGCGACGGTCGGCGACAAAGCCCTCCACGACCTGACGGGTCACCTCTTCAAAAGACACAATACCCACCCGCTCCAGATAGGCGCAGTACGTCGTCAGGTCACGACGATAGGCCGCAATCGTGTTGCGCGCCAAACCCCGCTCGACCGCAAGGTAATCGAGATACTCCCCCGCCGCCACGGCGAGCGACGAGGGAGTAGCTTCGGTATGTTCCTTATTCGCCGGCACCCTTAGTCCGTAGCGAGGTTCATGGGCGTCACCTGCAGACGGTCGACACCCTCGTGCTGGCCGATCGAAGCGCGCACGAACTCGCGGAACAGCGGCTGCGGGTTGGTCGGGCGGCTCTTGAACTCGGGATGAGCCTGGGTTGCCACATACCACGGATGCACGTCGCGCGGCAGCTCGACCATCTCGACCAGGCGCTCGTCAGGCGACAGACCCGAGATAACCAAACCGGCGTCCTCGAGCTGGTCACGGAAGGCGTTGTTGAACTCAAAGCGGTGACGGTGACGCTCGTAGACGAGCTCCTCGCCATATGCCTCGCGAGCAAGGGTATCGGCGGCGAGCTTGCACGGATAGGCGCCCAGGCGCATGGTGCCGCCCTTCTCGGTCACGTCCTCCTGCGAGCTCATCAGATCGATGACGCTATACGGGCCATCCGGATCGAACTCGGAGGAGCTGGCGCCGGCAAGGCCGACGACGTTGCGCGCAAATTCGCACACGGCCACCTGCATACCCAGGCAAATGCCCAGATACGGAATCTTGTGCTCACGGGCAAACTCGGCCGCGAGGATCTTGCCCTCCAGGGCGCGCTTGCCAAAGCCGCCGGGGACCAGGATGCCCGAGGCGTCGCCCAAAACCTCGGAGACATTCTGCTCGTCGAGGCTCTCGCCGTCGACCAGCTGGACGTCCACATGGCGATCGTAGAAGACGCCCGCATGGTGCAGGGCCTCGATAACCGACAGGTACGCATCGGGCAGCTGCGTGTACTTACCCACGACGGCAATCTTCACCTTGTCGGCGTGATGGTTGGCGTGATTCTGTTTGCGCAGGAACTCGTTCCACTCGCTCATGTCGCGCTCACGCGGGTCCAGACCCAGACGCTCGCAAATGCGCAGGTCAAAGTCCTGCTCGGCAAGCAGCTGCGGAACATCGTAAATGCTCGCGCAGTCCTCGTTGGTAAAGACACAATCGGTGTCAACGTCGCAGAAGCTTGCGATCTTTCCGCGGATAGCGTCATCGATATGGTGGTCGGAGCGCAGCACGATGATATCGGGCTGGATGCCAAAGCTGCGGAGCTCCTTGACGGAATGCTGCGTGGGCTTGGTCTTGACCTCGTGGGCGGCGGCGATATAGGGAACGAGCGACACGTGGATGTAGCAGACGTTCTCGGGGCCGGCCTCCTTGCGGTACTGACGGATGGCCTCGACAAACGGTTGGGACTCGATGTCACCGATCGTGCCGCCCAGCTCGGTGATGACTACATCGGAGCCGGTCTGCTCCTCAATGCGGCGGAACTTGTCCTTAATGGCATTGGTGACGTGGGGAATCACCTGCACGGTACCGCCCAAAAAGTCGCCGCGACGCTCGCGGGCGATCAAGCTCTTATAGATGGCGCCGGTCGTAAAGTTGGAATCGCGGGTCAGGTTCTCATCAATAAAGCGCTCGTAATGACCCAGGTCCAGGTCGGACTCGTAACCATCCTCGGTAACGAAGACCTCACCATGCTGGAAGGGGCTCATGGTACCGGGGTCGACGTTCAGATACGGGTCGGCCTTCTGCATCGTTACTTTGTAGCCACGCGACTTGAGCAGACGGCCCAGCGAGGCCGCGGTAATACCCTTGCCCAGGGACGAAACCACGCCACCGGTTACGAACACATGCTTGGTCATATTGAGTTACCTGCGCTTCCCGTAGAAGTTGTTTATCCACATCTTACGGGTCTTCATTGTAATACTCGCGCCGCGGACCGTTCGCAATTTTTCTCGCGTGCGATTGCATTTCTCAATCTTGAAACAAAACGCCGCCCGGTTTCCCAGGCGGCGTCGCTATGGCAAGGGTTACATGCTGCTATCGATCAGCAACCTCGTCCTCGAGCATTTCTTGAACGAGCATGCCGGTACGGACGCCCTCAAGATACCACTTGCCATGTTCGGTGAGGCAAATGCCATTTGCAAGCTGACCGCCGTCGTCGCTATAACGCGAGACGACATCAATCATGCCTTCGGAATCCAAGCGATCGATTGCGGCGCGGGCACGATACGGCGAAACCCCCACGCGCTCGGCAAGCGTTTTGCGCGAGAAACCATACGGCCCGCCATTGTCTTCGGTTTGCCGGTCGATCTCCATCAACACCAGCACCTCGACACGCTTCATATCGTTGACACTCGCACGACCCTTGCCCGCCATAGCAGCCTCCTCAAACCGAGCACGAGCATCTAACGCGCCGTGCGCGACCGACACACCTCACGATGGCAGGTAATATCCATCATGCGGCATCCCGCTAAGGATGAAACAGTTATGGTTATTGTATACCGCTCAAATTGTTTCTAGGCAGGTAAACAGCTATTTTTCGCCGAAATAGGCGCTTTATTGATCAAAAAGCCGTACCGGGCGCTAACCCGATACGGCCAAAATGCAATGCAATTACCGCGGTGCTTCAAACTTAGCGATGGAAGAAACCGCGGCGCTCAAACTTGGGCTCGCAGCACACGTTGATACCCAGTTTGCGCAGTACCGTCTCGTCCGTCGGCGAGATAATCACGCTAAAAAAGGCATCGCAACCGCGCAGCTGCTCCAGGCCCGAAAGGACGCGAGCGGCCGTCTCACTCGTGGCCGAGGTGATCGACAGCGCCATAAGCGTCTCGTCGGTGTGGAGGCGCGGGTTTTTGCTGCCCAGGAAATGCGTCTTGAGCTTGCTGATGGGCTCGATCGCCTCATCGCTGATAACCTCGAGCTCAAGGTCGACGCCCGAGACGTGCTTGAGGGCGTTCATAATGAGCGAACTTGCGGCGCCCAGGCGCGTGGAGGTCTTACCGGTCACCACGGAGCCATCGGGCATGACCATGGCCCCCACGGGACCACCCGTCAGCTGCTCCCTGGTGAGGGCCGCCGAGCGCGCCGGTGAGTAGTTCTTATCGATGCCGGCTTTCTTCATAATAATCTTGAGACGGTCGACTTGCTCATCGCCCACGCCGGTACGGCGCACATTTTCGACCGCGGTAAAGTAGCGGCGGACGATCTCCATCTTGGAAGCGTCGCGGCAGGCATCGTCATCGGTGATGGCAAAGCCGACCATATTGACGCCCATGTCCGTAGGACTCTGGTAGGGGCTCTTGCCCAGGATCTTTTCCATCAGAGCACGGACCACCGGGAAGGCCTCGACGTCGCGGTTGTAGTTGACTGTGGTCTTGTTGTAGGCCTCAAGGTGGAACGAATCGATGATATTGGCGTCGTCGAGGTCAGCCGTGGCGGCCTCGTAGGCAATATTGACCGGATGCGTCAGAGGAAGATTCCAGACCGGGAAGGTCTCAAACTTGGCATAGCCGGCGGCCGTGCCATGCTTGTGCTCGTGATAGAGCTGAGACAGGCAGGTGGCAAGCTTGCCCGAGCCAGGACCGGGGGCAGTGACCACGACGAGCGGTCGGGTGGTCTCGACAAACTCGTTCTTGCCGTAGCCATCGTCGGACACGATCAGATCGACATCGTGCGGATACCCCTCGATGGGATAGTGCAGCTTGGCGGGAATACCGAGCGCGTTCAGGCGGTTGCGGAACACATCGGCAGCAGGCTGGCCGGCGTACTGGGTGATGACCACAGCCGCGACGGCAAAGCCGTTGCCGCGGAACAGGTCAACCAGGCGCAGCACATCCTCGTCATAGGTAATACCGAGGTCACCACGAGCCTTGTTTTTTTCGATGTGGTTCGCGTTGATCGCGATGATAACCTCAACGTCATCGGCAATGCTCTTGAGCATGCGGAACTTGCTGTCCGGTTCAAAACCCGGCAGCACGCGACTCGCGTGATAGTCGTCAAACAGCTTGCCGCCAAACTCCAAATAGAGTTTGCCGCCAAACTGCGAGATGCGCTCCTTAATATGAGCGGCCTGCAGCTCGATATATTTCGCGTTGTCGAAACCCTGGCGCATGTATGGCTCCCGTCCCGTTTCCATTTAATGTTCTAGGCGATTATAACGGAGCCCGCCCTCCCCGATACCCAAACCATCAACAGGCACCAACCAAACACGCCCACCGCAACCACCGGGGACCCAGGATGGCTAATTTGAGGCGGGGAACAAGTCGCTCAGCACCAACGATGGCAGCGCCGCAGGTTGAGCATAAGCCAGACACTATGACCCAATCCGAGGGCACGGAAACGACAGGAGCCCCCGCTCGTGACCGCGGGTCGGGGCTGCGACAATGTTGTTGAAGTGCCAGAGGCGCAGCCGCGCCGCAACGAGGTTGGGAGGCTCCCGTGCCTAGATATTCTACCGCCTTCGGAATGGACGTACACCTCAGGTCCACCACCGTCTGCGCGCTCGACGCGGAGACGGGCGAGGCCGTGACGAGGAGGTTCCGCGGCAACCCCTGGGGCGAGGTCGCGGAGTGGATGTCGGGCTTCCCCGGCCCGTCGCTCGCCGCCTACGAGAGCGGCCACCTCGGCTTCGCCCCGCAGAGGGAGCTCTCCGGGCTCGGCGTCGACTGCGTCGTCGCGGCCGTCTCCAGGGTCCCGAGGTCGGCGGCAGACCTCTCGTCCAAGAACGACCGCAACGACGCGGCCAGGATGGCCAAGGCGATACTGTCGCACGACGTCACCCCGGTATGGGTGCCGTCCCCCGAGATCGAGGGGCTCAGGGACCTCGCCGCCGCCCACGACGCGGCGACCGCGAGGCTCGCGGCGGCGAAGCAGCGGCTCCTGGCGTTCCTGGCCCGCCGGGGCTACGCCTACGGCGGCACGACGCCGGCCGGAAACCCCCGGAGGTACTGGACGTACAACTTCCTCAGGCGGCTCGACAAGGTCCGGCCCGCCGACGACGGCGGCATCCGGGCGCTTGCGGCGCTGAGGAGCGAGGTCGAGGCGGCCGCCGAGACGCGCGACGACCTCCTCGCCGAGTACAGGGCCGCCGTCGCGGCGGGCCCCCTCTCGGCGGAGGTCGAGGCGCTCCAGTCGATCAAGGGGTGCGGCTTCGCGCTCGCCGCCGCCTTCGCGTCCGAGGTCGGCGACTTCTCGAGGTTCCGCTCCGGCAGGCAGGTGACGGCCTACTTCGGCCTCGCCCCGAAGCAGAGGTCGAGCGCGGACTCCGTGCGCCTCGGCGGGATCAGCGGGGCCGGCGACGCGCTCGTCAGGAGGCTGGCCGTCGAGGGGTCCTGGAGCTACGTCCAGGCGAGCCACCAACCGAAGCTGATGCCCAAGGGCAGCGGCGTCCCGCTCGAGGTGAGGATGCACGGGAGGAAGGGTTCCGAGCGCCTGCTCCGGCGCCGCGAGGAGATGCTCGCCAGGGGCATGCCCCAGGCGAAGGCGAACGCCGCCACCGCCGCCGAGCTCGTGAGGTGGCTGTGGGCCCTCGGCGCGATGTGCCGGGAGGCAACCGAATAGACATAGCCCCCGTCCCGGCGAGCCGGGCAGCCTTCGGGGATACCCCCGCTTTCGCTGGGCGCGCGGCAGCGGCCGCATGCGCGTAGTCAGACTTGGGGAGCCCCGCCGAAGGAATGGAGTGCGGGCCGACAGAACGGTATCCGCGGATATGAGACTGAGCCGAAGGCGTCGACGACATGCCGGGGGCGGACCGGGACGGGTTCAACGGCAGGCCCCGCCGACCGATTGCAAGCGGTCGGCGGGGCCATTGTGGCTCTTGACAGCGGATTGGGTCATATGAGCGAAAGCCCGCCAGAGCGAGCAAGGTGACGTGAAAGAGGAGGGCATAGGCCTTTTGGCCATGCCCGACGATTGAACGTCAGATTGCCGCTCTGGCGGGCTTGCAGCGTCGAGCGGTTCCGGCGTTTGGTAAAACGCCGGAACACAAGAGCGCCCCCTCCCGCGCACGGAACGGGAGGGGGCTAAAGGTAGGAGTCTACCGGTGGGTTGACCCCACCGGACAGACGATGACCAGGTGATCCTTTACAGGATCGTCAAGGTTTCCGTGGGGTACCCGTTGGGTACTTAGAGCAGCACGCAGGCGACGGTCAGGATGACGGCGCAGACGACGGAGAGCGCGACGATGAGCTTAAGGGCAAACTTGAGCCAGGTCGTCCACTCGATCTTGGCCAGGGCGAGACCGCCCATGATGGCACCGGAGGTCGGGGTGAACAGGTTCACGACACCGATAGCAGCGGAGAAGATCATGACCATGACCTCGGGCGAGAAGCCGAGCTTAACAGCCAGCGGTCCCATGATGGGCATGGAGACGGTAGCCATACCAGAGGTCGAGGGGATCAGGAAGGACAGGCCGAAGTAGACCAGGAAGCTCATGGGAGCGAAGATCACGCCGGACAGGCCAGCCAGAGCATTGGCGGCAGCGTCGAGGACGTAGACGTCGAGGCCGGTGTTAGCCATGAGGACGGAGATACCACGGGCGAGGGCGATGACGAGAACAACGGACATCATGTCGGCAGCGCCGGTGATGAAGGTGTTAACGATCTGCTTCTCGGACAGGCCACCGATGATACCGATCAGGACGGCCATGAGGAAGAACCAGGTGGAAGCCTCGTCGAAGTACCACTGGCCAATGGGCAGGCCGGTGATCAGGGCAGACCAGCCCTGGACGACGGCGTTACCGTCGGCGTCGTAGACGGCGCCAGCGTCGAAGAAGTTGGCGACGCCCTCGTTGAGGTCGGCCAGCGGAATGAAGCCGACGATCATGACGACGAAGGTGAAGGCGAAGGCAATCAGAACACCCTTCTGACGACCGGTGAGCTTGACCTCCTTGTGGACCTCGGAAGCAGCCTTGCCGTGAGCCTCTTCGGCGTCCTTGAGCTCCTGCATCGACAGGATGGTGGAACCCTTGTCAGCCTTGACCTTCTTGGCATAGTTCATCACGAAGAAGATGGACATAGCGGTAGTGACAATCCACAGGACGGCACCGAGGCCGATGATGATGGACTGGTTGACCTCAATGCCAACGCCGGTCAGAGCGTCGACGGCAGCGCCGACGGCGAACGGGTTAACCGTGGAGCCCAGGCAGCCGCAGCCAGCGCCGAGCAGGACGGTAGCGGCACCGACCATGGGGTCGAAGCCAGCGGCCATCATGGTAGCGGCGAGCAGGGCGTAGAAGGGAACGGTCTCCTCGCACATACCATAGGTGGTACCACCGAGGGAGAAGATGAGCATCAGCACGGGAATGAGCATAATCTCGTTGCCCTTAAGCTTCTGCACCAGAACGGCAATGCCGTTGTCCAGGGCGCCGGTCTCGGTCATCATGCCGAGGAAGCCGCCCAGGATCATAACGAAGAGGCAGACGGGCAGAGCGTCAGCGAAGCCCAGGATCGGGGCGGTGCAGAAATCGCTCAGACGGGCTGCAGTAACCGCGCCGCCGGACGTACCGGAGACGATTACGGTAATCACTGCGACAATTGCCAGCAGAGCAAGAAGAATGGTGAACGATGAAGGCATACCGCGCTTTTTCTTAGCGGTCTCAGTCATAGTTCTCATCCCCCCTTCATAAATCATTTACTGATCTCGCCCGAAGCGGCTCTTCCGTGCCGTGCATGTCGCTCAGTGCGAGATTTTTACCAGACAAAAGCGCTCGGGGTGCGCAGCAATGCACCCCGAGCGAGATGCTAGAAGCTCTTACTTGAGCGTAGCGTACATGACAGCCTTGATGGTGTGCATGCGGTTCTCGGCCTCGTCGAAGACCTTGGAAGCGGGGCTCTCGAAGACCTCGTCGGTGACCTCCTGCTCGGTGATGCCGAACTGCTCGCACTTCTCGGCGCCAATGGTGGTGTTGGTGTCGTGGAAGCTGGGCAGGCAGTGCAGGAAGATGGCACCCGGGTTGGCCATAGCCATGACCTCGGAGGTGACACGATACGGGGTGAGCTGAGCGATGCGCTCGGCCCAGACCTCGTCGGGCTCGCCCATGGAGACCCACACGTCGGTGTAGATGACGTCGGCACCGGTGACGCCGTCCTTGACGTCGGTGGTCAGCTTGATGGTGCAGCCGTTGGCCTCGGCGATGGGCTTGCAGGCCTCGATGACGTCGTCAGCGGGCATGCACTCCTCGGGGCCGCAGGCCACGAAGTTCATGCCGAGCTTGGAGCAGACAACCATGAGGGAGCGAGCGACGTTGTTCTTGCAGTCGCCCATGAAGACGAGGGTCTTGCCCTTGATGTCGTAGTTGAAGTTCTCCTGGACGGTCAGGATGTCGGCGAGCATCTGGGTGGGGTGCCACTCGGTGGTCAGACCGTTCCACACGGGCACGCCGGACTTAGCGGCAAGCTCCTCGACGTCGTCCTGGGCAAAGCCACGGAACTCGATGCCGTCATACATGCGGCCGAGAACGCGGGCGGTGTCCTCGATGGACTCCTTCTTGCCCATCTGCGACGAACCCGGATCGAGGTAGGTGACGCCCATGCCCAGATCCATGCCGCCGACCTCGAAGGCGCAGCGGGTACGAGTGGAGGTCTTCTGGAAGAGCAGAACGATGTTCTTGCCCTCGAGATAGCGGTGCGGAACACCAGCGCGCTTCATGTCCTTGAAGTTCTTGGAGAGCTTGAGCAGGTACTCGATCTCCTCGGTGGTGAGGTCGAGAAGCTTGAGGAAGCTACGGCCGGAGAGGTTAACACCCATGGTTCGATTCCTTTCGAAGAAATGAATTACGTAAGTATTAGTGTTGCCCGTTTAACGGGCGAAGCCGGTGCGGTTGTAGGGGGACCGCACCGGAAACGGAAAGACTTAGAGGTCCTCGCGCCAGAAGGGCATGCTCATGCAGCGCGGGCCGCCGCGGCCGCGGGAGAGCTCGGCGGAGGGCACGACGAGAAGGTCCAGGCCCTCCTTGTACAGCACGTCGTTGGTGACGGTGTTGCGGGCGTAGACGCAGATCTTGCCGGGCTCGACGCACAGGGTGTTGGAGCCGTCGTTCCACTGCTCGCGGGAGGCCGCGATCGGGTCGCCGCCGCCGCAGGGGATCAGCTTGACCTGGTCGACGCCGGTGGCGTCCTCCAGGACGTGCTCGAGGGTGTCCTCGATCAGGCGGATGTTCACGTCGCCCGGGTTCTTGCCGGCGGTCAGCTCGTAGACGCGCAGGGTGCCCATGATGGCGGGGTGGATCGTGAACTTATCGACGTCGATCTGGGTGAAGACCGTGTCGAGGTGCATGAAGGCGCGCGAGACGGGGATGTCGAAGGCCAGGATGCGCTCGACCTTGGAGTCGGAGTTCCAGAAGATGTTCTGGGCCATGACGTCGATGGCGGCCGCCTGGGTGCGCTGGGAGATGCCGACGGCGAGGGTCTTCTCGTTGATGTTCAGCACGTCGCCGCCCTCGGTGTGGAACTGGCAGTCGCGGCGGAAGTACAGGGAGACGTCCTTGTAGTCGGGGTGGTACTTGAAGACGTACTTGCCGTACAGGGTCTCGCGGTTGCGGGTGACCGAGTACATGCGGTTGAGGTTGACGCCCTCGCCGACGACCGCGAACGGGTCGCGGGTGAAGTAGAGGTTGGGCATCGGGTCGATGATCAGGTCGGACTCGGACTCGGAGTTGACCAGGGAGTCGAGGGTCGTGGACGCCGTGAGGGGCATGTCGATCTCGGCCTTGGTCATGCCGGCCATGGTCTTCTTGACGAACTCGAGGTTGTCCTCGATGGAGTCCAGCTTCTCGCGGACGATCTGCGGCATGTGCTGGCCGCGGATGCCCGCCTCGGCGATGTACTGGTCGGTGAACTCGGCGCGGGCGCCGGGGACCTGGTCGAACACCTCGGCGACGAGGTTCTCGAGGTAGAGCACCTCGACGCCCTGGTCCCTCAGGATCTGGGCGAAGGTGTCGTGCTCCTGCTGCGCGACCTCAAGGAACGGGACGTCGTCGAACAGGAGTCGCTCGAGCTCGTCGGGCGGCAGGTTGAGGAGCTCGTCGCCGGGACGGTGCAGGCAGACCTTCCTGAGCTTGCCGATCTCGGAAGGCACGTGCAGACCTTTCGTCATGGCCTCCTACCTTTCTTTCGGGCCCTTGTCAGGGCCGATTCGTTAGCGCCCCTCCGTGTGAGGCGTTATTGCTGACGACATATTTATATCCAAAATCAGCCCATACTTCCACCTTGCCCCCGAACGGTTTTTTATGGGGGGTGAACGGCATACACATATACTTCACGCATGGCACACTTTGATATAATAAAGTGTATTTACGTGCTAAAACGCGTTTTCAGTCCAAATAGCAAATGGAACTTAACTTTATTAAACCACCCTCAAATTGCATATTTCTAATAAAGCTATGAATAGAATCAGCGATTCATGCCGCGTCTCAACCATTTTCATTTTTATTCAGAAAAAAGTTTGTCCTATTCATTTCTGGTAAACAAATTACCGTTTACCAGACGCTTGATACCGTTCACCGGAAGCTCAGTATAAGGCCCAGCGGATACCGACTCGCTTTACGGCCCCATTTGTAACAACTTGATTTCTCGGTATGGAAAAACGGACCCGCTTCACTAGGGAAACGGGTCCGTTTTCGATTATCTTCGGCCAATTTGGATAAGGCCCTCGAAAATCGTCGGAATCCTAGCGATCGAACTCCGCCAGTGCCTCGCCCAAATGCCTCAGGCCCTCGCGAAGAACGTCTTCACTCGCGCAGTAGCCCAGACGCGCGCCGCAGGGAAGCTCAAAGCGGCTGCCGGGAACCAGCAGCACTCCCCTCTCGGCCAACAGGCGCTTGCAGAACTCCTCATCGTCCTCGGGAATATCCAGCTGGATAAACGAGGTGGACACGCCCTGCGGGGCCGTCCAGGAGACACGATGCTGCGTATCGATCCAAGCCTGCGCGATATCGCGATTGCCAAACACAATCTTGCGGTTGCGCTCGAGAATCTTGTCCTTGTGCTCAAGCACGTAGGTCGCTAGGGCGTCGTTGAACACGCCGCCGCAGATCATGGTGTAGTCACGATACGTGCGGATGCGGTTGGAAACCTCTTCGTCGGCCACGACCCAGCCCACGCGGGCCGCAGGCGTCGAATAGGTCTTGGACACCGAGTTGGTGACGATAGCCTTCTCGTACACGTCAGCCATCGACATAAAGGACTCGGTGTTCTCGAGCGGCAGATACACCTCGTCGCACAGCACGTAGGCGCCCACCGAACGGGCGATCTCGGCAATCTGGCCGAGCGTATCGGCATCGAGCACCGTACCGATGGGATTCGATGCGTTATTGATGCAAATGAGCTTGGTGTTGGGGCGCACCGAGCGCTTGAGCTCCTCGATATCGGGCTTCCAGCCGAGCTCCTCGCGAAGCTCCCAATACTCGACCTCGGCACCGAGCGTACGCGGAATCTCATAGAGCGGCGCATAGGTAGGCCACTCGGCAATCACGTGATCGCCGGGCTCGACAACAGCCATGATGGCATTGAGGTTAGCACCCGTACAGCCATTGGTCTGCAAAATGTGATCGGGATTGACCTCGCGACGATACAGCTTGGCGACTTCGGCCTTAAACTCCGGCGAACCCTCGATCCAGCCGTAATTCATCTTCTCGCGATCCAGGCGCTCGTAGAACGTAGCACCGTCCTGCTCGTCAAGTGCGCGAAGCTCACCCATGGTCAGCGACGAGATCGTCGACTGAGCGATATCCCAGGTAGCACTCTTCTCCCAAACGTTGAGCCATTCCTCAACGCCAATTGTCTTGATGTCCATGGCCACCTTATCCGTTGTTAATTTAACGTCATTAAACATGAATGGGACGGTGCGAAAGATCCGCATCGTCCCATTGGGAGACATCTAATGGCAGCTAGATGTTTGTATTAAGACCTGTACGGGTCTTTGAAAACCTTAGAGGTCCTCGCGCCAGAAGGGCATGCTCATGCAGCGCGGGCCGCCGCGGCCGCGGGAGAGCTCGGCGGAGGGCACGACGAGAAGGTCCAGGCCCTCCTTGTACAGCACGTCGTTGGTGACGGTGTTGCGGGCGTAGACGCAGATCTTGCCGGGCTCGACGCACAGGGTGTTGGAGCCGTCGTTCCACTGCTCGCGGGAGGCCGCGATCGGGTCGCCGCCGCCGCAGGGGATCAGCTTGACCTGGTCGACGCCGGTGGCGTCCTCCAGGACGTGCTCGAGGGTGTCCTCGATCAGGCGGATGTTCACGTCGCCCGGGTTCTTGCCGGCGGTCAGCTCGTAGACGCGCAGGGTGCCCATGATGGCGGGGTGGATCGTGAACTTATCGACGTCGATCTGGGTGAAGACCGTGTCGAGGTGCATGAAGGCGCGCGAGACGGGGATGTCGAAGGCCAGGATGCGCTCGACCTTGGAGTCGGAGTTCCAGAAGATGTTCTGGGCCATGACGTCGATGGCGGCCGCCTGGGTGCGCTGGGAGATGCCGACGGCGAGGGTCTTCTCGTTGATGTTCAGCACGTCGCCGCCCTCGGTGTGGAACTGGCAGTCGCGGCGGAAGTACAGGGAGACGTCCTTGTAGTCGGGGTGGTACTTGAAGACGTACTTGCCGTACAGGGTCTCGCGGTTGCGGGTGACCGAGTACATGCGGTTGAGGTTGACGCCCTCGCCGACGACCGCGAACGGGTCGCGGGTGAAGTAGAGGTTGGGCATCGGGTCGATGATCAGGTCGGACTCGGACTCGGAGTTGACCAGGGAGTCGAGGGTCGTGGACGCCGTGAGGGGCATGTCGATCTCGGCCTTGGTCATGCCGGCCATGGTCTTCTTGACGAACTCGAGGTTGTCCTCGATGGAGTCCAGCTTCTCGCGGACGATCTGCGGCATGTGCTGGCCGCGGATGCCCGCCTCGGCGATGTACTGGTCGGTGAACTCGGCGCGGGCGCCGGGGACCTGGTCGAACACCTCGGCGACGAGGTTCTCGAGGTAGAGCACCTCGACGCCCTGGTCCCTCAGGATCTGGGCGAAGGTGTCGTGCTCCTGCTGCGCGACCTCAAGGAACGGGACGTCGTCGAACAGGAGTCGCTCGAGCTCGTCGGGCGGCAGGTTGAGGAGCTCGTCGCCGGGACGGTGCAGGCAGACCTTCCTGAGCTTGCCGATCTCGGAAGGCACGTGCAGACCTTTCGTCATGGCCTCCTACCTTTCTTTCGGGCCTTTCGGCCGAATCTATCAGCGCCCTTCCGTAACGGGCGCTGCTTGCTGACAGCTCTAGTTATATCCAAATTCCACCCGCAATTCCACCTCGCCCCCGAACGGTCAACAAAGTGCGATGAACGGTATATCGCATGTGATTCCCCCATGATGCACTTCGGCGCTCTAAAGTAACTTTTCTAAGGTAAACGCTCTTTTTCCTATAAATTATCCCCCATCGCATCTATAAATCCATGATTCAGAATTGCATAGGTAAAACGGTTTTATGTATATAAATGAAGCTAGCTCACGTTTTGGACCGAATTCGATGATATTCAGCTCACCATCATTCTTATTCACGCATCCCTATCAGTTGAGTGAGAATATTGAACGCTAGCAATTGCGTCGCGAGCGTTAGTTCTATGGCCGGGCATCGTAAGAAATAGGTAAAGATACCGTTCACGCGATACGTCCGTGCCAGCGGTCAACTAAATTGAGACAATAGAATAGAGTTAGGCTATCGTCCCCTGCGGGGACTGAACGGACAGATGCATATGCCGAGCAAAATCGAAAAGAAGCAAAAGGCCGCCAAGCTGCGCAAGCCGCCGCGTGATTTTTCGTATACGCAAAACCGAGAGCTTAGCTGGCTGCGCTTTGACAACCGCGTGCTTGACGAGGCCTTCGACGAGACCGTCCCGCTGTTTGAGCGCCTCAAGTTCGTGTCAATCTTCGAGTCCAACCTCGACGAGTTTCTCATGGTGCGCGTGGGCGGCCTGTCCGACCTGGCAGAACTCAAAAAACAGCCCGTGGACAACAAGAGTAATATGACCGCCTCTGAACAGGTCGATGCCGTCATGGCAGAGCTGCCCGGGCTCCTTACCCGCTGGGAGACCATCTTCAAGAGCATCGAAGGCAAGCTCGACGCCCTGGGCGTTCACCGCGCTCGCATCGACTCGCTTACGCCCGAGGAACGCACCTTTGTCACCCGCTACTTCCAGGCCTACGTGTCGCCGGTCATCTCGCCGTTGGTCATTGACCCGCGCCACCCCTTCCCCAACCTGCGCAACGGCGCACTCTATCTAGCTTGCGGACTGGACGGTGTCACGGACGAGGAGAGCCTGCTGGGCCTTATCGAGATTCCCGCCTCGATGAACCGCGTGGTCGAGATCCCCTCGCCCGCCGGCACCTACTCCTACATCTTGCTCGAGGACGTCATTCTCGCCTGCCTGGACAGCTGCTTTGGCTCCTATAAGCCGCTCGACCGCGCTCTGATCCGCGTCACCCGCAATGCCGATATCGACCCGGACGGCGAGGGCGTCGAGGAGGAAGAGGATTACCGCCAGCACATGAAGCGCATCCTCAAGAAGCGTCTGCGCCTGCAACCGGTGGTGCTTGCCGTCTCCGGTTCGCTCGAGAAGGCGACGCTCAAGACCATCCGCAAAGCGCTCGAGCTTTCTCGCCGCTCGGTCTTTACCTGCGATATCCCCCTTGACCTTGGCTACGTCTTTGGCATTGAGGGTAAGATTCCCGAGCACCTGCGCAATGAGCTCCTCTTTACGCCGTTTAAGCCGCAGCCCAACCCCACCATCGACATGTCCCGCTCCATTCGCGAGCAGGTGCTGCAGGGCGACAAGTTGCTCTTTTACCCCTACGAGGCCATGAATCCGTTCCTGGACTTGGTACACGAGGCCGCATACGACCCCGAGTGCATCTCGCTGCGCATCACGCTCTACCGCGTGGCCAAGCAGAGTCGTCTGTGCGAGTCGTTGATTGACGCCGCCGAGAACGGCAAAGAGGTCACGGTGCTCATGGAGCTCCGCGCGCGCTTTGACGAGCAAAATAACATCGAGTGGGCAGAGCGTCTGGAAGAAGCGGGCTGCACCGTCATCTATGGCTCCGAGGGCTTTAAATGCCACTCAAAGATCTGCCAGCTCACCTATCGCGAGGGCATGGCGCTCACTCGACTCACGCTTTTGGGCACCGGTAACTTTAACGAGAAGACGGCCAAGCTCTACAGCGACTTTATGCTCATGACCGCCCATCCCGGCATCGGCGAAGACGCCAACCTGTTCTTCCGCAACCTGTCGCTGGGCAACCTGCGCGGCGACTACCGCTTTTTGGGCGTGGCGCCCGTCGGTCTCAAGCCGCTCATCATGCGCGGTCTGGACCGCGAGATACAACGCGCCCTTGCCGGCGAACCCGCCCGCGTGTTCTTTAAACTCAACTCGCTCACCGACCGCGAGGTCATCGACAAGATCTCCGAGGCATCGTGTGCCGGCGTGCGCGTGGACATGATCATCCGCGGCATCTCGTGCCTGAAGCCCAACATTGCGGGCAAAACCGAAAACGTGCACGTACGTTCTATCGTCGGACGTTTCTTGGAGCACGCGCGCGTCTATGCCTTCGGCGTGGACTCGGACATGATCTACCTGAGCTCGGCAGACATGATGACGCGCAACACCGAGCACCGCGTGGAGATCGCCTTCCCCGTGCTCGACCCCACCTGCCGCGCCCTGGTGCACGAGTACATGGGCATGCAGCTGCGCGACAACGTGAAGGCACGCAGCCTGACGAGTGACGGCACCTGGGTTCCGGTGGAGCGCAAAGAGGACGAGAAACCCTTCAACTCGCAGGAAGCTCTGCTGGAGCGCGCGTATCGCAACGCCGAGGCCACCGCGCAGCAGCGCGCACAGGAGAAGGAACGTGTGGCCGAAAAAGTTATCCAGGACGAGATTGAACATGGGGCGGCTGCCAAACCGGAAGCGGTTGCCGCTCTCCCGGTGAATGAGCCCGAGGCTGCCGCAGAGCCCGCCGTGGAGAAAGCGCCCGAGGCCGCTACTGCGACTCCGGAGCCCGCCGCCGAGGCAAAGCCCGCCCCTGCTCCTGAGCCGCAGCCGGCCACACCCAAGGTCCAAGAGGTCCAGGCGACCGTCATTGAGCCCAAGCCTGCACCTGCACCTCAGCCCGAGCCGCAGGTCACCAAGCCCGCACCCGAGACGAGCGCCCGTCGCGATAAGCCCGCCGGCAAGACCAAGGCCATCGAGCGCCATCGCCCCGGTCGCGTGCGCATAGGCCTGGGCCTGATCGGCCTGGGTCTTAAGACGCTCATTACCGGCAAGACGAAATAGTCGTTTGTAGAAGCGCCCCGCATTTGAGGAAAGCCTCGGATGCGGGGCGCTTTTCCCTGCTACCATGGTGCGAATAACAACGCGAATGACAGGCAGGAACATGAAGCTCACTATAGAATCGATGACCTACGGCGCCGACGGGCTGGCGCACGCCGACAACGGCAAGACCGTCTTTGTGCAGGGCGCCGTGGCAGGCGACACCGTCGAGGCCGAGGTCGTACAGGACGGCAAGTCGTTCATGCGTGCCCGCACCACCGAGATTCTGGAGCCAAGCCCCGATCGCATTCAGCCTCCCTGCCCCTTCGTGGGCATCTGCGGCGGCTGCTCGTGGGGCAATCTCTCACGCACGGCACAGCTCGCCGCCAAGGAGCAAAACCTGCGCTCCACGCTCGAGCGCATCGGCAAGTTCGCTCCTGAGCAGGTCGATGAGTTGGTACAGCCCATCTGCCACACCAAGGACGACTGGGGCTACCGCAATAAAATCGAGCTCGAACCGACCGTCGTCAACGGTCGCGTGCGTCTTGGCATGCACGGTGTCGACCCCAGCAAAATCGTGACCGTCGATACGTGCCCGCTGTTCGACAAGCGCTTCCCGAAGGCGCTCAAATCGGTCGTCGGCGCACTCAACTATCTAAGCGGCAGCCATGACTTGGGGCTCGAACGCGTGGGCATTCGCGCATCACGCCGCACCAAGGCACTCGAGGTCGCACTCTGGACGCCCACAGGCTCTTTTCCGCGCTCGCAGGTCTCCCGCGTGCTGGCGGACGCCGCTCACCCCACGAGCATCGTGCGCGTGATGAGCAAGGGCGAAAAGAAGGCCCGCCGTGTCTCCAAGGTCGAAATGCTCGCCGGAGAGGGCTCATGGACCGAGAATATCGCCGAGGGTCAGATGCGCTTGTCTGCCCCGTCTTTTTTCCAGGTCAACACCAAGGGTGCCGAGATTTTGATCGAGCTTGTCATGGAAGCACTCGACCCGCAGGAAGACGAGCTTGCCGTGGACCTGTACTGTGGTGCCGGCACCTTTACCCTGCCGCTCGCCCGCCGCTGCGACTTTGTCGCCGCCGTCGAGGCCTACGGCCCCGCCGTGCGCGACCTGCGCCGTAACCTGGAGATCAACAAGCTTGATAACGTCGACGTCATTGGCGGAGACGCGGTGCGCGAGTTCCCCGACCAGGATGCCGACGTCTTGGTGGTCGACCCGCCACGCGCAGGCCTGGCACCCGAGGCCATCGACCTCATCGCTAGCACGAGTGCGCGCGATGTCGCCTATGTGAGCTGCGACCCTGCCACCCTGGCACGCGACCTTAAGCGCTTTGTCGAGGAAGGCACCTTCTTCCCCGTAAAGATCACGCCAGTCGACCTGTTCCCACAAACCTTCCACTGCGAGACCGTCGTCCACCTTAGGCGCAACTAGCTGATGATTTTTCTGGGACGGGGATTAAATGATCAATTTGTACCGAATGATTATTTAATCCCCGTCCCTTTTAAACATTGGGAAATCGAGCGTGGCAAGCGGGGGTCTTCGGGGTATAAGACGGCTAATTGTATGCCGCCCTATGAAAGGAACCCTTATGCCCAGCGTTGCCGTTCTTGCCGCCGATGGCTTTGAAACGATTGAATGCCTGACCATGGTCGATGTCATGCGTCGCGGCGGCGTGCGCGCCACGCTCGTCTCGATTATGCCCACGCGCGAGGTCGTAAGCTCGCTGCAGATCCCCGTGACCTGCGATGCGCTCTTTGATGAGATCAACTTTGACGAGTACGACTGCGTCGTGCTGCCCGGCGGCCTGCCCGGTGCCACCAACCTGCGCGCCGATCAGCGCGTCTGCGACGTGGTCTGCGAGTTCGCCGCGACCAAGCACGTCGCCGCCATCTGCGCCGCCCCGTTTATCCTGGGCGAGCTCGACCTGCTCGAGGGGCGCCACGCCACGTGCTTCCCTGGCTTTGAGAAAAGCTTCCCCGAGGGCGCCTATACCGGCGAGAAGGTTACGCAAGACGGCAACATCATCACCGCCAGCGGCATGGCCCAGTCGCTCCCCTTTGCGCTTGAGCTGCTGCGCACGATCGCCGGCGACAAGGCTGTCGAGAAGGTCGCCGAGGGCATCCAACTATGATTTTGGCTTCGCAATCACCGCGCCGCATAGAGCTGATGCGCGAGGCAGGCTACAACATTCGCGTGATTCCCGCGGATATCGACGAAACGCCCTTTGATGGCGAGGCCCCGCTCACGCTTGTCGAGCGCTTGGCACGCGCCAAGGCGGCTGCCGTTGCTGCCGAGTATGCCGAGCCCAATGAGCTGACGGTCGCGGCCGACACCATCGTCACCTTCGACGGCAAGATTTTGGGCAAGCCGGCAACCGAGGGCGAGGCGCGCACCATGCTCCGTGAGCTTTCGGGCCGCACGCACCAGGTCGCAACCGGCGTCTGCATCGTTAAGGCAGGCGATACGGCCGCCCCGCATGCCGCCGAGAGCCTGTCGTTTGTCGATATGACCGACGTGACATTCTACGAGCTCACCGACGAGCAGATCGAGCACTACGTTGCCTCGGGTGAGCCCATGGATAAGGCAGGCGCCTACGGCATCCAGGGCACAGGCGGCCGCATGCTCGTGCACGATATTTCGGGCGACTTCTATAACGTGGTGGGCCTACCCATCGCCCGCGTCGCGCGCGCGATTCAAAAACTCTCGTAATTGCATCTGGCGCTGGGTATCCCCCAGCGCCTACAATTTTGGCGTACCGTACGGATCCCGACCGGGCACAAGGCGCGGCGGAAAACCGATAGGAGTTAAACATGGATACACTGCTCGAGGCCATTGACGTCTGCGATGTCGATGGCTTTTGCTATGGCAACTATACGGACGAGGAGGCCGGCACCGGTTGCACCGTAATCGTGGCACCCGAGGGCGCCACCGGCGGCGTTGACGTTCGCGGCGGTGCTCCCGCTTCGCGCGAGACCGACCTGCTGCGACCCGAGAACACCGTCGACAAGGTCCACGCCGTCTGCCTTTCGGGCGGATCGGCCTTTGGCCTCGAGGCTGCAAGCGGCGTCGCTCGCGAGCTTGAGAGCTGCGGCATCGGCCTTCCCGTCGGCCCCACGCAGGTGCCTATCGTGTGCTCGAGCTGTATCTTCGACCTCGCCTTTGGTAACCCCACCGTTCGCCCCGACATTGAGGCCGGCATCGCCGCCGTGCGCGAAGCACTCGACAACACCCCCACCAAGCTCGAACAGGGCAACGTAGGCGCCGGCACGGGCGCTACCGTGGGTAAGCTCATGGGCCCCGCTACCTGCATGAAGGCCGGCCTTGGCGCTGCCGCCGTGGCGCTCGGCCCCATCAAGGTGGGCGCCGTGGTCTCGGTCAACGCCTGCGGCAACGTTGTCGACCCCTTCACCGGCGAGTGGGTCGCCGGCATGCGCGCCGCAGCCGATAGCGACCAGATCGTCGACATGGAACTCGCAGCCTTTGCCGCCGCCGGATCCATGCAGATGCCGACCGACCGCACCAACACCACCATCAGCTGCATCGTCACCAACGTGGAACTCACTAAGGCACAAGCCACCAAGGTCTCCCAGATGGCCGCAGACGCCTACGCACACGCCATCCGCCCCACACACACCACCAACGACGGCGACACCATCTACACCCTCGCCAGCGGCAAACTGGGCGCCCAGGCAAGCGCCGCCGTTCCCCTAGACCTGCTGGGCATGCTCGCCGTAAGGGCCTTGGAAACCGCCATCGTAAACGGAGCCAAAACCGCCAAAACCTCCCACGGAATCCCAGGTGCTGCAAAGTAATCTCACTCGACCGTCGGTCGGAGGCGGGCGGGCATTACGTTTGCTGCTCTACAGTCCTATGCAAGACGAAGGCCACATTAAGTGGCCTTCTTTGCATGCGGAACTCGCGACAAACGTAATGCCCGCCCGCCTCCGACCGACTACCAACTAATATTTTTTCAGCCCAGGCCCCTGTGTACCGCGCGTCGAAGATCTTCAAATTCAAATAACCTGACAATCGATTCTTATAGCAGAGGCCCCTTGGCCTTTAGTTTGATACAAGTTCCGCACGAGCCGGAAAGCACTTAATGTGCTTTCCGTGCGAGCAGGACTGTTCGCAGTAGCAAACTAAAGGCCAAGGGGCCCAGTCAACCTATCAGCAGCGATTACTCGGCAGCTAGTTGAATTTGAAGATCTTTGAGGCAAGACGGTATAGGCCGAGTGTGATTTTGTCTCCGGCCCGTCCGCGCAGATTGGTGAAGAACCCGACCACGCCGTAGCGTGCACGACGATACATGCGCTCGTCGTAGGCCTTCAAATCATTCCACAGCGTCTTTAGGCGCTCGTCGGCGCAATCTTCCTCGGAAAGCTTGGTGAGCACCGAGCAGATCGCCATCATCATGGTGAAGTAGCCCATCATGTACGAACGTAGGCGTGACGACTCGACATCGCTGTACAGGTGGTACGACTCCATCATGATACGCGTAACACGGAACTGCTGGTCCAGACGCTTGACCATCGTGGCCTCGTTGACACTCTGGCCCTCGCGACCGATAAAGTAGCGGTAGAGGTCGATGTCGGCGTAGTACATGGTCTTGCAACGCGGCAGCGGCACGTAGGCGTAGATGTTGTCCACATAGAACGTGTGCGGCGGCATGGGAAGGTTGGACTCGCGCAGCACATCCGTGCGATAGCACAGGCTGTGCATGAGTAGGTTCTGGTCCAGGCGGAAATGACCGATCTGATCCCAAGAAAAGATCTTTTTGCGCGGCAGGGCAAATTTGTAGCCAATAGCGGTATGCGTGCCCTCGTAAACCTTCTCGTACACGTAGTTCGAGATAAACAGGTCAACGCGCTGGTCGCGCTCTTCAAAGCCACGCAGAATCGACAGCATGGTCGAAAGGGCAGCACCGTCAAGCCAGTCGTCCGAATCAACAACCTTGTAGTAGGTGCCCTGCGCCTCGCGCAGACCCGAAAGGACGGCAATACCGTGACCGCCGTTCTCCTGGTGCACCGCGCGGATGATTCCAGGGTAACGGGCCTCCCACTCGTCGGCCTTGGCGGCCGTCTCGTCCTTGGAGCCGTCGTCCACCACGATAATCTCGATATCGGTGGCGTAATTGCTCCCCTCCAAGATAGAGGTGATGCAATGGTCCATGTCCTTGGCGGCGTTATACGAGGGAATACCGAATGTTATGACTTTATGCATGGCAGGCGATAATCTCATCCGAAAGATCGAGGGCGGAATTGGTCACAGCGTCCATATCGTAGTAACGATACTCGGCCAGACGACCCACCGGGTGGAAGTTCGTCAGGTTCTGGACGCGCTCAAGATAGCGCTCATAGAGCTCACGGTTCTCGGGCTCAAGAATGGCGTAGTACGGCGTCTCACCCGAGCCGGGCGTATAGGCCTTGGAGTATTCCTTCATGATGGTGGTCTTGCCGGGCAGGACCTGGCCAGTCATATTCTTGAACTCAGTGATGCGCGTGTAATCCTCGCTCGTGGTGTAGTTGACGGTGCCCACGGGCTGGAACTGATCCATATCGAGCGTCTCGAACTTCATGTCGAGCGTACGGTACGGCAGGGCGCCCAGGTCGAGATTGAACAGCTCGTCGAGCGGACCGGTGTAGACGATCTCGCCGCCATAGACCTTACCGTCGATCTTGACGGTGGTCTCGTCGATCTCGAAGAGGTCGCGGGCGTCCACGTCGCAGAACACATCAATCAGATCGTGGTCGAGCATATGCTCAAACAGCGCGGTATAGCCGTCCTGCGGCATGCCCTGGAAGGGAGCCTGCGGGAAGTAGCGGTCATCATCGCCCACAAAGACGGGAACACGGCCGGTGATCGAGGGATCAATCTGGTCGGGCGTCTGGCCCCACTGCTTCATGGTGTAATGCAAAAAGACGTTCTCGTAGACGTAATCAGCGACCTCGGCCAAGTCGGGGTCGTTCTTCTTACGCAGCTCCATAATGGGCACCTTGACATCCTTGCCAAAGGTCTCCACGAGCTTCTGATACAGCTCCTCGCCGCGCTCGTCACCAAAGGCGAGCTTGAGACTCGCGTGGTTGAAGGGCACGGGCATAAGGGTGCCGTTGATGTTGGCGAGCACCTTGTGCTGATAATCCGTCCACTTGGTAAAGCGCGACAGGAAATTGTGCACGCGCTCGTTAAAGGTGTGATAGATATGCGGACCGTACTCGTGGATCAGGATTCCGGCCTCGTCAGTGCAGTCATAGGCATTGCCCGCAATGTGGCTACGGCGCTCCAAAACGGCAACACGATAGCCGATGGTCTCGGCAAGACGGCGGGCGCAAACGGCACCGGCATATCCAGCACCGACGACAATCATGTCGTACGCGCCGGCGTTAAAGCCTTCAGGCAGGCCTGAGGTAATCTGCATCGATACTCCTTGTCAAAAGCCACGGGCTCGTTAGCTGGGCTTTTCTCGAACATTCTTCGAGACATATTTATCAGAGCGATTATAGCGCTAATGCGTCCTATAATGAGCTTGCCACACAAGGAAAGCTCAAGCACCGCGGCGTACATAATTGAAAGGTAAACCCGCTAGCAGCGGGTTTATTCGTGAACAGCCGGGCGCCTGGAGCTTAGTGAAACGCTTGTAAGGAGTAACATGAGCGATTTCCTTAACCGTATGAAGTCTGCCGCCAAGGCCGACCTTAAGACGATCGTCCTGCCCGAGGGCGAAGATCCGCGCACCATCGTCGCGGCCACCAAGATCATCGAGGAGGGCCTGGCAAAGATCGTCATCCTGGGCAACCCCGACGAGATCAACGTTCCCGGCGCTACCGTCATCGACCCGCGCAATGCCGAGAAACACGAGGAGTACGCGCAGAAGTTTGCCGAGCTCCGCGCCAAGAAGGGCGTTACCATCGAGCAGGCTCGCGCCCAGGTGATGGACGCCACCTACTTTGGCACCATGATGGTCAAGATGGGCGATGCCGACGGCCTGGTCTCCGGCGCCTGCCACTCCACCGCCGACACCCTGCGCCCCGCGCTTCAGATCCTCAAGACCGCCCCGGGCACCAAGCTGGTCTCGGCCTTCTTCGTGATGTGCACCGACACCCCGCAGTTCGGCACCGACGGCACGCTGATCTTCGCCGACTGCGGCCTCAACATCAACCCGTCCTCCGACGAGCTCTCCGAGATCGCCATCGCCTCCGCTCACTCCTGGTCCACCTTCATGGGCAACGTTGAGCCGCACGTGGCCATGCTCTCCTACTCCACCATGGGCTCCGCTGGCGGCGAGGTCGCCAAGAAGGTCCAGGAGGCCGTGAAGTTCTGCAAGGAGAAGGCTCCCGAGCTCGCCATCGACGGCGACCTGCAGCTCGACGCCGCTATCGTCCCCACCGTCGCCCAGCTCAAGGCTCCCGGCTCCTCCGTTGCCGGCAAGGCCAACGTGCTCGTGTTCCCCGACCTCGAGGCCGGCAACATCGGCTACAAGCTGGTCCAGCGCTTCGCCGGTGCCGACGCCTACGGCCCCATCCTGCAGGGCATCGCCAAGCCGGTCAACGACCTGTCGCGCGGCTGCTCTGCCGACGACATCGTGGGTGTCGTGGCCATCACCGCCGTCCAGGCTCAGATGGCTGAGTAGCGGACGTACTCGCCCGAAGGCCGCACAGGTTAACCCCTGAAAACGTCCTCGACCAATGAAACGCCCCCGTTCTGCTCCTTCGGAGCTACGAACGGGGGCGTTTCTGGTCTGCGAAATGTTTTCAGGGGTTAACCTGTGCGGCCTTCTACTATCACGTGGCATTCAGGGAATCTGGGGTGGACGGCGGCTTGGCTACGAGCTGGGGCTGAGAATTTGGATGGATGGGCGACGTTGCTGAGAGCGTATGCGTTGCAGGTAATGACCACTTTGGAGCCATAAGATAGACTGCGTTCCGATTTCTGGCCTTCCGGAAAATGTGTCCCGGTTTGGAGGCTGATTGTGGGATGGAGTTTCCGCCCCGCTCGTCTCGTCCATCAAATAAGGCCTCCGGAGCTCGTTGCTCTGGAGGCCTTTCTCTCAATTGCAGACGAATGCGCTAGTTGCTACCGGTCAGACGCTCGACGTCGTGGGCGATCATGTATTCCTCGTCGGTGGGGATGACCATGACCGTGACGGCGGAGCCGGCAGCGCTGATGACCTGCGGGCCGTTGCCCACGGCCTCGCGGTTCTTATTGTTGTCGATGCGCACGCCCAGCCACTCAAAGCAGTCGCAGAAAGCCTTGCGGATCGACCAGTCGTTCTCGCCGATGCCGGCAGTAAAGGTAATGGTGTCCACGCCCGCCATGGAGGCAATCATGGAACCGGCCTGCTGCATGGCCTTGTAGGCGAACATGTCGAAGGCGAGCAGGCAGCGCTCGTCACCCTCGGAGGCGCGCGTGCGGATGTCGCGGGCGTCGTTGGAGATACCCGAGATGGCAAGCAGACCGGACTGCTTGTTCATCATGTCGTCGACTTCCTGGTAGCTGTAGCCGCCCTCGCGCTGCAGGTAGCACACGGTGGCCGGGTCGATGGAACCGCAACGGGTGCCCATCATCAGGCCGTCGAGCGGCGTGAGGCCCATCGTGGTATCGCGGCACACGCCGTCCTCAATAGCGGCGAGCGAGGCGCCGTTGCCCAGGTGGCACGAAAGCAGACGGTGGCAGCGCGTACCCAGGATCTCCTTGGCCATCATCCACTCGTAACGGTGGCTCGTGCCGTGGGCGCCGTACTTGCGCACGTGATACTTGTCGCACACGTCCTTGGGCAGTGCATAGGTGTAGGCGACCTCGGGCATCGTCATATGGAACGACGTGTCGAAGACGGCCACATTGGGCAGCTCCGGATACTTCTCGCGGCAGTACTCAATCGCCGCAGCTTCGCCGTAGTTGTGCAGCGGGGCGAGCGGCGCCACCTCAAGGATCTTGGCCATGACCTCATCGTCGACGACCGCGGAATCATCGAAGTACCAGCCGCCCTGAACGATACGGTGGCCGATGCCATCGATCGTAAAATCGGTCTTCTCGAGCTCCTCGAGCACGCGCGCGATGGCAGAGCGATGATCAGGGAAGGGAATCTCCTCGGTCTGCTTGGCGCCACCGTTCTCGGAATGGCCAAAGATGCCCATCTCCGAGCCGATACGCTCGCAGTTACCTTTGGCGAAAACCTCGCGGGTATCGGTGTCCAAAAGCTGATATTTAAGGCTCGAGCTGCCGGCGTTGACAACAAGTACGTTCATGAGACTCCTTCGTGATTACAGTACGGTCGGCAAACCTATAAGGCGGCCGTATCCTTAATAAGAAGTTATCAGAGTTCAATAATTATCTATTAAACTCTTCGCTCAAAGCGCATAAAAGGGGGCTGAACGGCACAAGGCCATCCAGTCCCCTCCCCTTGCATCAATTACTTGCCGTTGACGATGCGCTCGACGTCGGAAGCAATCATGAACTCCTCGTCCGTGGGGATGACGAAGATCTTGACCTTGGAATCCTTGGCGGACAGGCACCAAGCGCCGTCGCCACGCAGGGCGTTGCGGGCATGGTCCATCTTGACACCCATAAAGGCCAGACGGTCGGCCACACCGGCGCGGACGGCCGGAGCGTGCTCGCCGATGCCGGCGGTAAAGACGAGCGTGTCCATGCCGCACATGGAGGTGGCCATCTCGGCGGCCTTGGCGGCAATCTTGTAGACGAACATATCGAAGGCGAGCTGAGCCTCGGGATCGCCAGCAGCAGCAAGCTCCTCGACGTTACGGCAGTCGTTGGTCTTTCCGCCGGTCACGGCCATGAGGCCGGACTTCTTGTTCATCATCTCGTCGACCTCGTCGAAGGTGTAGCCGCCCTCGCGCTGCAGGTAGCACACGGTAGCCGGGTCGATAGAACCGCAGCGGGTGCCCATCATGACGCCGTCGAGCGGGGTAAGGCCCATGGTGGTGTCCATGCACTTGCCGTCCTCGATAGCGCACAGGGAAGCGCCGGAGCCAATGTGGCACACGACAACCTTGCGGGCCTCGCCGTTGGTCATCTCGGCAACCTTCTTGGAGATGTAGCGGTAGCTGGTGCCATGGGCGCCGTACTTACGGATGTGCAGCTTGTCGCAGACGTCCTTGGGCAGGGCGTAGGTCTTGGCGACCTCGGGCATGTTGAAGTGGAAAGCGGTGTCGTAGACCGTGACGTTGGGCAGGTCGGGATACTGCTCCAGGCAGTACTCGATAACGTTGGCCTCGGGGTTGTTGTGCAGCGGCGCGAGCGGGGCGACCTCGCGGATCTTGGCAAGAACGTCCTCGTCGACGAGGGAGGAATCACCAAAGTACCAACCGCCCTGAACGATACGGTGGCCGATGCCCTCGATCTTGACGCCGTTGGCCTCAAGGTCCTTCAGGACGACCTCGATGGCGACCTTGTGGTCGGGGAACTCAATGTTCTCGGTCACCTTCTTGGAACCGTTGGCAGCGTGGGTGAAGGTACCGCCGGTAAAGCAGACGCGCTCGCAGGAGCCCTTTGCGGACACCTTGTGGGACTTGGTATCGATGACCTGATACTTAAGCGTCGAAGATCCTGCGTTGACGACCAGAACGTTCATGTGTCTCCCTACTAACAGGCGGTGTGGCGCCGCCAGGTTACATACGTTTCAATAATAAACCCAAACGCCCTCGCGCTCGGGTTTATTACGTTGATATATAAGTTATCGGTGCCTAAATACTCATGGCCTTTGGCTTGTAAGACGAAAGAGCGCGGGGATATACACCAGAGAAGAAATCCCGAGCGCAACAAGCAATATGACTCGAATGTCCGCGATGCTGCTCAACGCAGCATTGAACAGATAGAAAAGGATGGCACCCACCGCCACCATCTGGCTTTGAACCGAAATCAGTGAACAGCGCATCGAAGAATCGGCAGCATTTTGAAAAATCGAGTATTTGATTGGGGCAAACAACGAGTACGCAACCGTCTGCAGCACATAGAACACGGGCATCAAATTAGCCGGAGTAAGGGGAATCAAAAACAAAGCTGTCAATACTAAGCGAATGATGCCGCAAATACGCGCAAAACGGCCCTTGTCGACACGAGCAATCACACTGGGCACAATAAATCCTATGGAGGCGGAGGCAAGGAGCTGGACCGCAATGGTCGCGCCCGAAGCGACAGCATTCATTCCGCGGCCTGCAAGCAACAGTGAGAAGAAGTCTTCCAGGGCGACAAAAGCAAATGCCTGAGAACAGTCCATGATGAACGCTGACCGAAGAATGCCATTACCCGCAATAGCAGCACCGATCATCTTCGGGCTCATTCCATGCCCAGGTGTCACCGCAGCGCCCTCTCTTCTCGCCTCAGGAATACAGACAACGACAACCAATGTCAGCACCATTGTGATGATATCGACCGAAAGCCCAATGAGATACGCGCCAACGGACGAAATGAAACCGCCCACGCAAGCGGAGATGGCATAAGAGGCATAGAAAACAAATCGCTCAACGACATTAAGTCTTACGAGCTGGTCCTGAGAGACGCTGTCAATGTAAATCGCTTCTATGGATCCGCTCACACATGCAACGGCAAAACCTTTGAGAGCAAACGCGCCGATTAAAAGCAGAGGAGAACGGACGAGAAGCAGGGCGACATAGTATCCAAGCATCCCCACGACGCCAACGAGACCACTTGTCTTTCGTCCAAACCTATCGGCAATATAGCCAGTGGGAACTTCAAGGATAAACTTGCTCATTTGATATGCAATCATCATGCTAGAAATCGCTACCATCGAAAGCCCGACGAACTCAAGGTAGACGGTTAGAAAATACAAGATGGTGCTAAAGTTCGACAGGAAAACGAACATCATATAAAGCAAAATCGTACGGTTTTTCATGCCCCGCCCTCCAAGAGTCAGCAATCTAAATCGGAATCTTAGAAAAGCATGAGGGCAAAACTGTCAGCTATGTGTTGCAAGGCGTCAATAATCACTTGACGTCTCGAAGCCAATTAATCTCACGAAGCAAGATGACGCAATAGGTGCAGAAAAACCGTCTGGTGTCGATCGGTCCAGGCATTTTGTCGATAGCAAAAGTAGATGGGCAAGGCTACGTCATGCGAGCCTTCAATGGAGCACTCGCTCACTTCCAGTCCATCTGATGCGAGAGAAGAGCCAGAAAAACTCAATATCAATCCCCCGGCTTGAAGAAACTCAGTCTGCGCCCTGTTTCCGTATTCGACATCGCGAAAGCGGAAATTAACCAGCTGAGCTTCGGGACATTGATTAATCGCATTGAGACAGGGTGACAAATTAATTGGAACAGCGAGCCTGCCGCCCAGTAACTCACGAACGGTCATAGCACCCACAGATTGATGACCAGCTGGGCATGAAAGAACCCTGAGCTCCTTTTCACCCATATATTTTGAAGAAAGGGCGCTGTCCCGTGGTTCCTCAAACGAGATAGCCGCGTCCGAAATGCCAAGTATAAGTGATTCAAAGCATGTTGCCGTTGGCTGATGCCACACATCAAGATGAATCTGAGGGTGCGAGCTTTCAAACGAGTCGTACCAGTTTTCGGCAAAAAGGCGCCCCCGCCCATGAAGGCAGGGGGCGTAAAGACGAAAGTGGCCGTCGGGCGAGACGCCGTCGTCCCTCGATTGAGCGTACTTTTTGAGATCGTCGACTTGTGCCAGGATCACGCGTGCACGACGCGCAAATTCTCTGCCCGCCGGAGACAAAACAGCCTCCCCCGCCGATCGGTTGAGCAAAACGATCTGATACTCAGATTCCAACTTTTTGATTGCCGACGAAACGGCCTGCGGACTCACATGAACGGCGCGAGCTGCTTTGCGCACGCCGCCATAGTTCGCTACCGCTTGAAGGTATTCGAGTTGAGAAAGCTGCATAGATTACTCCAAAGGCAGCCAAGTCGACGGCCTACGCGCCCTCAGATGAGGTTCTCACCCAAGTTCTTGCCGCCGAGGACGTGCATATGGAAATGCATGACGGTCTGACCGGCGTTGACGCCCTTGTTGGAGATGACGCGGAAACCGTCCTCCAGGCCCTTGGCCTTAGCGACCTCCTGGATGGCGTGAGCCATGGCGCCCATGGTCTCGGCCGGCACGTTATCGGCGATATCGCTGTAGTGCTTCTTGGGGATCACGAGCGTGTGGACCGGCGCCTGGGGATTGAGGTCATCGAAGGCGATGACCTGATCGTCCTCATAGACAACGGTCGAGGGAATCTCGTGGTTGGCAATTTTGCAGAAGATGCAATCGCACATGGTTGGTTCCTTTCTCACAGACCAAGGTAATTATATTTGGTCGGGATGGTTAGAACGAGAGGTTGTCGTCGGTGTTGGCGGGTTCGCCGTCGGCGAGCACGTCGTTGCCGTCGACGTCCTTAAGAAGCACCGAGACCTTCTGCTCGGCATCGGACAGGCGGGTGCGCAGGCTCTTGAGGAGCTCGACGCCGCGGGTATAGCTCTCGAGCGACTCCTCGAGCTCCATATCGCCCGACTCCAGGCTGCGGATGATGAGCTCCAGCTCCTGCGAGGCCTGCTTGTACGTAAGCTGCTCAACCGGGGTCTTCTCTGCCATATCTGTTTCCTTTCCTAAAGGTCTATCACTATGAAACGCGGCCTACTCGACCGTATCGACCGTTGCCGCCACGTTGCCGTCTGCCATACGCACGCGGATGGCGTCGCCCGGCTTAAAGGTCTTGGCGCTCGTAGCCACACCATCATCGCTGTACGCGATGGAATAGCCACGGGCAAGCACCTTGAGCGGCGACAGGGCATCTAGCGAGGCTGCCGCACGGCCCAGGTCGGACGCGGGCTTGTTGAGCATCGTGCGCCCCTGATGCTCCAGACGGGAACTCGCAAGCGCGAGCGCATGGCGCTTGCCATCGAGCCCCGAGGTGCTTGCAACCAGACGCTCGGGCAGGCGCTCAAAGTTGGAGCGGAATGTCCCGACCGAGCGTACTATGGCGCCCGACAGGCGATCGGCCGTCAGGGCAAGCTCAGACTCGCGACGCTCGACCATAAACGTTGGGTCGTTGAGGCACGGGCGGCACGCAGCCGCATCGAGCGCATCGCCCAAGCGGGCCGTATAGGTATCCCAGGCGCGGCGACCGCGCTGGTCGAGCATCTCCAGATCAACCTGATTCGACCCAATCATCGATGCCATCGCGGCACCCAGACGCTGATGGCGCGCCTCGAGCACATCGGCCAACTCCGTCATAGCCGGCGCCACCGATTCTGCCGCCGCCGTGGGCGTGGAGGCGCGGCGGTCGCTCACCATGTCGCAAATCGAGGTATCAGGCTCATGGCCAATGCCGGTCACCACGGGCACAGGACAAGCCGCCACCGCGCGAGCAAGCTCCTCGTCGTTAAAGGTCATGAGGTCCTCAAAGGAGCCGCCGCCGCGCACCAGCAAAATACAGTCGGGCGCCGGCGTGATGGCGGCGGCGCGGCGCAAGCCCTCAATGAGCTCAGCCGGCGCACCCTCACCTTGAACCTTGGCGCCCACGCAGACGAGCTCGACGAGCGGGTTGCGACGACGCAATGTGCGCTTGACGTCGTCGATTACGGCACCCGAAAGCGAGGTGACGACCGCCACGCGGGAGCAGAACACCGGAATACGGCGCTTGCGCGCTTCGTCCATCAGGCCCTCGCGACGCAGCTTTTCGGCCAGTTGCGCCACTTGTTGACGCAGCAGACCCTCCCCCGCCAGCGAGAATGAGCGAGCGACAAAGCTCATGCGGCCCGTGGCCTTATAAAGATTGAAGCTGCCCTTAAAGCTCACCTGCATGCCGTCGCGCAGATCGAACGTGCGCTTGAGATAGGCACCCTTCCAGATGATGCAGTCGACGGCCGCCGAGTCGTCCTTGATCTGAAAGTAGCAGTGGCCGCTTCGGGCGTTGGGGCCACGGAAGCCCGTGACCTCGCCCAAAACGCTCAGCTGCGGAATGGCATCGAGCGCGCCGGCGGCGATCTCCACCGCCTGGCTCACGCTGAGTTCCTTACGCTCCTGCTCGTCCGAACCGTCGAACTCGGCGGAAACGGCATTGCCGGTCAGATTCCAGCCTGCCACGCAGCCTCCTTTCGTTATCGTGCACAAGGGCTCCGGCCCTGCGCAAATTCAAGTCCAACACATAGTACAGCGCCGCGGGGACACAAATCTCCGCGGCGCCTGTCAAGCCAATTTGTTATCGGTTGGAGTTTCTGTTGTAGCGAGCCATCAGGTAGAGCAGCTGAATGATCGAAGTGAGCGCTGCAGCAACATAGGTAAGCGCGGCTGCCGTCAGGACCTTCTTGGCACCATTGACCTGCTTGGAGCTCATGCCCGACTGCTCGATGTACGCCACGGCGCGGCGGCTGGCATCAATCTCGACCGGCAGCGTAACCAGTTGGAACAGCACGCTAAACGAGAAGAAGATCAGTGCGAGGGTCGTGAGTCCCGCGATGTTCATAAACAGGCCCAAGAGCAACACGATGGTCCAGGTGTTCTGGGTAAAGTTGACGACCGGCACGAGGGCGGTGCGAACCTTCATCATGGCGTAACCGCTTTGACGCTGGGCGGCATGGCCCGCCTCGTGGCAGGCGACGGCAACGCTTGCGACCGACCCGCCCGAACGGTTGGCATCCGAGAGATACAGGTTATTGTCCTGTGGGTTGTAATGGTCGGTGAGCTCGCCGGCGACACCCTTGATACCCACGGCGTTGCAGCCGTTGGCGTCGAGCATGCGGCGAGCGACCGTGGCGCCCGTGTCGCCGTCCGAGCGAACCTTGGACCAGGTTTTGTACGTCGAGTTGATATAGTTCTGTGCGGCAAGGCCAATCACCGTGCAGACAAGAACAACCAGCAGGTACAGCGGGTCGATGCCAAAGCCGTATCCATAGTAATAAGGCATGCGAATTCCTCCGAATCGAGTTACACGTTGGAGGCATTCTACCCACTCAAGCGGCTAGGCTTCCTTACAGCAATTCAATTTTGCCATCTTTGACCGTCAACCCCATGTTGCCCGAGAGCAGATCGTCCAGGCGCGAGCCCACAAGCTCAAAGCGCCAGCCTTCGCGCAAGGGGCTCTGCTCGGGATGCTCAATGTAGTCGGCCAGGTCATCGCGCGAGGCAATGACCGAGGTCGCCACTCCCGAGCGTTCGGCAACCAGGCGGATGAGCGCGTACATGAGATCCGTCACGCTCTCCAACTCCGGAGAGATCTGGCGATGCCCGCGCACCATGAGCGGCAGGCGATCGTGCGGGCAGCTTGCGCCGCGCTTGATGGCCATGAGCGCACCGTCCACGTCGCGCTCCCCCAACTGATCGGTACCGCGAATGCTGCGGAACTCCTCAACGCGCACGGGATTGCGTTTAACGAGCGCAAGCAGCGTGTCGTCGGACATGACCCATTTGCGCGGGATGTTGCGGCGCTCGGCGCGGTCCTCACGCCAGGCGGCGAGCTCGCGCGCGATACCCAGCTGGTGACGACTGCACGAGTTGATGCGTTTGACCTTGCGGAACGCCTCGTGACGATCGGCGCGATAGTGCGACTCGTCAGCCAGCGGGCGCAGCTCGTCGAGCACCCAGTCCACGCGGCCCAGCTCGCGCAGGCGGCTCATCATCTCGGTATAGGCGACGATCAGATACTTGACGTCATCGATCGCGTACTCAATCTGCTTATCGGTCAGCGGGCGACGCGACCAGTCGGTCAGTGACTCGGTCTTGGGCAATGAGACGCCGCAAAACGTCTGCACGAGCGCGCCGTAGGAAATCTGCTGACGCTCGCCCAAAAAGGCGGCGGCCACCTGCGTGTCAAAAATCGGACGCGGCAGCACGCCTACGGTATGGAGCATGACCTCCATATCCTGCGAGCAGGCGTGGAAGACCTTGGTCACGCTCTCGTCGGCCATAAGCTCGGCCAGCGGCGATAGGTCGTCGATTACCAGGGGATCGACCGCTACACTCTCGGCAGGGGTGGCAATCTGAACCAAACACAGACGCGGATGGAACGTGCGCTCGCGCAAAAACTCGGTATCGACGGCAATCGCGTCGAACTCACGGGCGCGCTGGCAAAAGTCGAGTAGAGCCTGATGTGTGGAAATGTACATATCAACCCATCGAATAAGGTTAGGCCCGAAAAACACGGGTAGGATATCGGCATTGCCTTACAACTATACTCGGTTAGTCACAGAACGGGAACGTAAGTATGCGCTGCCTTATCATCCACAACCCGGCATCGGGCCCCAGCTCAGATGAAATCTACGCATTCACGCACGCCCTTGCACAGGGCGGCGACGAAGTCGTGATGCGCTTTATCGGCGATGGCATGGAGCCCGAGGACGCCGTGGCAGACGTTCGCGAGTTCGACCGCGTGGTCGTCTCGGGCGGCGACGGCACCGTCTCCAACGTGCTCGACCAGATGCGCGGCTGCGGCGTTCCCACGCTCGTTTTCCCCTCCGGCACGGCCTGCCTGTTCTTTAACAACATCGGCAATGCCCCCGAGGCAGCGGCGCTTGCCAAGGCATGTCGCGCCGGCCGCACGGTCAAAGTAGACATGGGCGAGCTCTTTTGGCTCGACGAGAACGGCAACGAAAAGCGCCATGGCTTTATCATCATCGCCGGTTCGGGCTTTGACGCCGAGATCATGATGAAGGCCGCCCCCACCAAAAACGACATCGGCGAGATCGCCTACTTCCTCTCCGCTCTCGCCACGCCCAACCCCACGGTGGCGCACTTTACCATTGAGCATGATGGCATTGTTGAGGAGCTCGACGGCATCTGCTGCATGGCGGGCAACACGTCTGTCATCCAAAACGACATCAACCTGTTCCCCAACTGCCGTATGAACGACGGCATGGTCGACATCGTCGTTATTGAGCCCGTGCGCACGGTGCAGTTGCTCCCCACGGTAATCACCGCCGCGCTCGACCCCGCCGGCAAGGTACTCGGCCGCCCGCAGTTTAAGATCATCCAGACCAAAGAAGCCAAGATTACCTGCACGCCATCGCTCGGCATGCAGTTTGATGGCGAGATCATCTCCAGCAACTCCGGCGTCTTTGGCGCCCGCGCGCTACCGCAATGCCTTGATATCATCGTCGACGAATTCTCGCCGCTCGGAAAATAGGAGGACCCCCGTGAACGACAACCCCATCCTTGGCTTTATCGTCATCGTTTTGGCCATGCTCGTCGGCTATGCCATTAACGTGATTCACCGTCGAAAGAAGTAGCCATTACTCTTAGACGGCCCGTGCAGCCCGGACCCCTCGCCGGCATGAAACCACATGCCGGCGAGGGGTCCGCTTTTTTCTTGACGCTTTATTTAGCTACATTTTTCGCTGGCGTTATACAAATTGATTTCCCACTAAATGAGTTCAATTTACCGTTAATCGCATATTTCGCTACGCTTATCGAGTAAATAACTTTCATGAATGTATATTGTTTCGAATTCGTTACGCTAAGGGGGTGTAATTATTGGGTGAAGCCCTCTGGAGACAGAGGGCTTTCGCACGCTGGGAGGGAATATGAGTAAAACTCATCCCGTCAACGCGCTCAAGAAGCTTGGCATAGGCCTTGCATTTGGAGCTGCAACCATCATGTCCATGCCGACATCTGCGCTCGCCTGCACGCAGATGTACATGGGCAACAAGCTGACGGCCGACGGTGACACGTACTATGGCCGCGCCGAGGACTTCGATAAGCGCTACCTCAAGCACTTTGGCATTGAGCCTTCTCACGGCCCGGGGCATACGTACGGCTCGGACGAGTCCGCATTCATGTATACCTCGACCAAGACCACGTATCGCTACACCTATGTACGCGACCATCCCTCCCAGTGGCACGGGCGCTATGATGCCTACTCTGAGGCAGGCATCAATGAGAAGGGCGTGTCCTGCTCCGCAACGCTGACCACCGGCATGAATGCTGATGCTGAGGCAGCAGACCCCCTGACCAAAACCGGTATTGGCGAGTACAGCTACGGCAGCGTTATCTTAGGTGAAAGCGCCAATGCACGTGAGGGCGTCGAGCTCCTCGGCAAGATCATCGACGAGCAGGGCGCCTGCGGCAACGATCAGATTATCATCGCCGACAGCAACGAGACTTGGCTGTTTGCCGCACTTTCCGGCCACCAGTGGATCGCCATGAGGCTCACTGACGATATCGCCTCGCTCAACCCCAACATCGGCAACCTCAACTACAAGGTTGACCTCACCGACACCGCGAACTGTCTCCACTCTGCGACCATCGAGTCCATGCCTAAGGAGAATGGCTTCGCCAAGTACTTCGATGACGGTCAATTTGACGTTGCCCAGACCTACGGCGAGGCAATTAGCGAAAAGGCCATGCATTCTTGGGCCCGTTATGTCCAGGGTCGCGCCTACTTCGGTGTGCCGCTCACCGAGGGCACCGACTACGAGATCGTCAAGGACGAGCGCGAAGATGCTCGTGCCACGACCGGCGCCCTGGTTAGCAAGGCGCAGCCGCTGTTCTTCCAGCCCGGCAAGTCCGACTGGAACACCTTTGAGATGATCCGCGCGTTTGGCAACCGCGGCGAGAAGGTCCCGGGCCTCAACGCCAACACCGACGGCGCCTACGCCATTGGTACCGAGACCAACACCGAGGTCAATCTCTTCCAGATCCGTCAGGGCATGGACCCCGAGATCGCGACCATCCAGTGGGAGATGCTCTCCCGCGCCGCCTACTCCGTCGCCATCCCCTACTACTCCGCACTGCTCACCGAGGTTAGCCCGTACTACAGCGACCAGACCGTCTCCTTCGATCACTGCGAAGAGGAGGACATCGTGAACAACGAGGAGCCCGAGAACTCCATCAACTATGTCCTCATGGACATCAGCTCCCTGTGCTTCGAGTACCGTGAGCAGCTCGGCACCGGCGTTCGCGCCTACCTCGACGCTCTCCAGAACGAGCTCATCGAGCAGAACCTCGAGGTCGACAAGGCCATGCTCGCCGAGACCACCACTGAGGGCCGCACCGCCCTGGCCAACAAGGCCGGCAACGCTGCCACCAAGAACACCTATGTCAAGTGCAAGGCCCTGCTTCAGGAGATGCGCGCTTATCTGAAGGCTGAGGACTTCAGCAAGCCCTTCACCCCGAGCGACCTGAACACCGAGACCAACGGCCTCAAGGTGTCCATCACTTACGCCAAGGATGCTCTTGCCACCGATCCGGTCACCCCGGATCAGCCCGGCACCCCCGAGCAGCCCGGCACCCCCGAGCAGCCCGCTAAGCCCGAGCAGCCCACCACCAAGCCCGAGAAGCCTGGCAAGTCGAACACCACGACCACAGTAACCACCAACAAAACGAACACCAAGGGCGGCCTGCCCACCACCGGTGATCGTTTTGATGGCCGCGTGGTGGCTGCATTCGCCATCGCTGGCGTTGCCGTCATCTCCGCGGGCGGTTACTTCCTCTACCGTCGCAATAAGGAGTAACGTCTTAGCTGAGCGGGCGAGGCAGCAATGTCAGCCTCGCCCGCTCAGCCCGCTCTTTTGACCGGCGGGAAACCCGCCCGAAATCTTTTTAAAATAGATTTCCCCGCACACACTTCGCTGTGCTATAGTGCAGCGAAACAGCAACTAGGTGCGACCGCGCCACGGCATCACGAAAGGAGCCACCAACATGAAGAACACGATGACGTCTCTCAACAACTGGTGGTGGCGTGATGCGAATACGATCGGTCGACAGTGAGTCCCTCACGCCTGTTTTTGCGCTCTAGGTGATTGGAAGGCCTCCGGTTTCGACCGGGGGCCTTTTTTCTATCTCGAGCCCGATCGCATTCGCATCACGCGCCTCCGCTTTTCTCTTGCACTCCCATTCCGAAAGGATTTTCACCATGTCTCAGAACACCACCGCCGCCCAGCCCCGCACCGTCCAGACCGCCGACCGCGGCAAACTCGATGTCCGCGCCCTCGTCCTGCTCGCCATCCTGCTCGCCGCCGGCTTCATCCTCAACTTCACCGTCGGCAAGGCAATCTCGGGCATCTCGGGCGGCATGATCAGCCCCGAGTTCATCATCTCGGCCTTCTGCCTCACCATCCTGGTCGTTCGCCCCAACATCGGCCAGGCGCTCGTCATTGGCCTCATCTCGGCTGCCGTGATCCAGATCACCACCACTTCGCCGTTCGTCGATTTTGCCGCCGAGGGCATCGCCGCCATGCTCATGGCCGTCATCGTTAACGCTGCTGCCAAGGACGGACAGGTCAAGTCTGCCGTCGCCATCGTCGCAACGTTCGTGACCACCTTTGTCTCGGGCGTCATCTTCATGGTCATCAAGATGGCCATGCTCGGCGTGGTGGGCGAGCTCGCCGCCGCTATGCTGCCCGTCGTCGCCATGACCGCCGTCTTTAACGCCATTCTGGTCGGCGCCCTCTACTTGCCCATCCAGAAGGCCCTTAGGCTCAATTAACCCGCTCGGCTTTACGAGCCACCCCATCTTGGCGTTCATTCGTCACTCGCGTACCCAAGTACGCTTCGCCCCTCTTTCGCGCCAACCTGGGGCCCCTCGCAAAGCCGTCTCCGCACTCCACCAACAAAGACTGTCCCAAACGACTAGCTTTTGGGGACGTTCTTAAACAACTGGTCATTTAAGACTGTCCCCAATGACTATGAAAGGTATCCATGGAAACGATCATCAACGTCGACGATGTCTCGTTCTCCTATGGCACGCAGACCGAGCAGGCGCTTAGCCACATCTCGCTCAGCGTGAACAAGAGAGATTTCATCGGCATCATCGGGCCCTCGGGCGCCGGCAAGTCCACGCTTGCCGCCTGCCTGTCGGGTGCCGTGCCCCACCACTACACCGGCACGTTCTTTGGGTCCGTCATGGTTGACGGCCACGACACCTGCGAGGTCTCGCTGACCGACGTGTCGCAAATCGTCGGCAGTGTGCTGCAGGATATCGACACGCAGATGGTCGCTTCGGTCGTCGAGGACGAGATGCTCTTTGGACTCGAGAACTTTGGCGTTCCCCACGACCAGATCGAGCAGCGCGTGAGCGAAACGCTCGAGACCGTCGGCATCAGCGACCTGCGCGACCGCGAGATCGCCACCCTCTCGGGCGGACAGAAGCAAAAGGTAGCCATCGCCGCCATCCTCGCCATGCGTCCGCGCGTCTTGGTTCTCGACGAGCCCACCGCGGCACTCGACCCCGCCAGCTCCACGTTGGTCTTCGAGACGCTACGTGAGGCAAATCGCGCACTTGGAATCACCATCGTCGTCGTTGAGCAAAAGGTCGCCCTGCTCTCGGAGTACTGCAACCGCGTGTTCGTGCTCAACCATGGCGAAATCGCGCTGCAGGGCGATCCACACGAGGTCTTCGCGCATTCCGACGAGCTCCGTGCCATCGGCGTCGACTGCCCTCGCGTCACGCGTATCTTCAATAGCCTCGAGGCCGATGGCCTGGTAAGCGGTACCCCCTGCTTGGATGTCGATGAGGCCGAGCGCCTGATTTCGGGCATCGTCGACCCCGCACACGCGGCCATCGAAGCCCAGACGCCCGCCGGTTCCCCGCATGCACCGTCGTTGCGCCCTCATGCCAAGGACGCCGAACCCGTGCTCACCTTCGATCATGTTGAGTTTGCCTATCCCAATGGCGGAGCCGCCGTACACGACCTTAGCCTGACGCTCTATCCTGGCGAGCTCGTGGGCATCGTCGGCCAAAACGGCGCCGGCAAGACCACGCTCACCAAACTGCTCACAGGCCTGCTTAAGCCCGCCTCGGGCAGCGTGCGCGTCACGGGACTGGATACCGCAGCCGTTCCCACGAGCCGCATCGCCCGCGAAGTCGCAACCCTCTTCCAAAACCCCGACCGCCAGATCTGCAAGGATACCGTACTCGACGAGGTCGCTTTTGGCCTAGAGCTTGCCGGCATCGACCGTGCCGAGGCTCTGCGTCGTGCCCAGCTCGTCATCGACCGCTTTGGCCTGCCTGCCGATGAGGCACCTTTCTCGCTTTCGCGCGGCCAGCGACAAATGGTGGCGCTTGCCTCCGTCGTAGTTGTTGAGCCCAAGATCGTCGTGCTCGACGAGCCCACGAGCGGCCTTGATTACCGCGAGTGCATGACCGTCATGGAAACGGTGCGCACCATGGCCGAGCGCGGCTGCGCCGTGATTATGGTCTGTCACGACATGGAAGTCGTTTCCGACTTTGCCGAGCGTATCGTAGTAATGGCCGACGGTCGCATCCTCGACCGCGGCCGCACGCACGAGCTATTCTCGAACATCGATCTCATGCGGCGTGCCTACGTGGAGCCTCCCCAGGTTATTGAACTCTCGCGCCGTCTGGCATCTTCCGTCTCGCCCGCTTTTGCGCAGGTGAGCGAGGTCACCGATGTCGTTCGCATTACCAAGGAGATGGTCCACCGTGGTTAACGTCATCGACTACATGCCGGGCGATACGCTGCTGCATCGCCTGAACCCCGTCGTCAAACTGGGCCTCGCCGCCGCCATCATCGTCGGCATCTTCTTGTCCGACACCTACGTGGCGCTGCTGGGCTTTTTGGTGCTCACCCTTGCGCTGGGTGCCTATGCCGGCGTCGTCGACCGTCTGTTCTCGCTGCTCGAGTTGCTGATTCCGCTCGCGCTTATCATGCTGGTGCTCCAGCTGGCCTTTATGCGCGATGGCAACGTGGTGTGGGGCTTTATCACCGACACGGGCCTCATCACGGGATCGAAGGCCTGTCTGCGCCTGCTGGGTGTGGCGTTACCGCTCATCCTCATGCTCATGGTGACCAAGCTCAACGACCTCGCCAACGCCTGCGTCGAGGTGCTGCACGTGCCGTATCGCTATGCCTTCACCTTTACCACGGCGCTACGCTTTGTGCCGGTGTTTGGTCAGGAGATGAACGCCATCATGGAAGCGCAGACCGCACGCGGCGTCGAGTACGACACCAAGAACCCCATCAAGAAGCTTAAGCTCATGCTGCCACTGTGCGTGCCACTGCTCATCTCGAGCGTGGGCAAGACCGATGCCACAGCCTTGGCGGCAGAACAGCGCGGCTTCTATCTGCGTACACGCGCCAGCTCGTACAAGCGCTACCCCATCAAGGTCCTGGACATCGCCGTGCTCATCGTCAGCATCGCCCTCATCGCCATCGGCTTCCTGTTCTAGTTCGTCACCGGCAGCAACCGCCCAACGCAAAAGGCCTCGGCTCGCACCAAACGAGCCGAGGCCTTTACTGTTTCACCAGATAAAACCTACCAAAATTAACCTGTCCCTTTTTGACAGGTCGGAAGCTAGAGGCGGTAGAGGGCGCCGCTGCGGATGATGGATTCGCGCACCAGGACATCCATGGCATCGAGGGTGATCTCGGGCATCTCTCGATACTTCTGCAGCACCGATAGCTCGGTGCAGGCCAGAATGACACGGTCGCAGCCGCTACGGGCGAACTCCCACATCACGCGGTCGAACTTATCCATATCGGGCTCACGTCCGGCCTTCACATCATCGTAGATAAGCGACATCACATCGTTCTGACGTTTCTCGCTGGGATAGACAACCTCAACACCCGCGGCCTCGCATTCGCGGCCGTAGACGCCCGCGCCCACGGTTCCGTCGGTGCCCATGATGCCAATCTTGCGCACCGGCTCGGCCGGCATACTCAGGTTGGGGTCGAACTCGCACTCCCCCATCACCGCACCCGCAAGGGCATAGCGCACCGACTCACGCGGCATGTGGATAATCGGCACCTTCGTAAACGACTGGATCTGGTCGTAGAAGTAGTGTGACGTGTTGCAGGGAATGGCAATGTGCACACAGCCCAGCGACTCGAGTGCCTGGGCACACTCTTTCATGGTCGCCAGCAGCTTGGCATGCTCGCCGGTCTTAATGGCAAGCGTGCGGTCGGGCATGGTCGACTTGGAGAGCACCACCATGTCGATATGTTCCTGATCGCAGGCAGCAGCCGTATGGCGCACCACCTGGTCGTAGTAATACGACGTGGCCTCGGCGCCCATGCCGCCGATAACTCCCAGCTTTTCCATCGCCGCCTCCTTGGTGACGCTTGCGCAATTGCGCGTATCATACCCGCACCCGCCCGATGTAAACCGGACGGGCGCCGCACTCATCTACTTGTAATACGTCTTGAACAGCTTAAAGTGGCGCAGCTTGGTGTGCCACATGCGCAGCCAGCGGTTAAAGACAAAGTCGCCCTTCATAAACGAAGGGTCGGCGCCCTTGCCTTCCTTGTCCAGGCGATGCACTTTAGCGCGTAGCTCGGAATCCTTGACGTACTTGTCGACGACGCCCATGGGGACGACCATCCACAGCGCCTCGTCCTGCGCCGTCACAAACTCCGGCTCAAACGGGCGGTTGAACACATACTCGTCCACCACATACTTGGCAACGTTAAAGCCGCTGTTGGTGACGTAGTAGTTGCTGCGGCCTTGGCGCGTGTTGAAATCGAAGAACTTAAACGAGCCGTCGCGCTCGTCGTACTTAACGTCAAAGTTGGAATAGCCCACAAAGTGAAGGTCCTCGAGCAACTTGCGCACGCCGCCCATGAGCTCGTCATTGGGCTCGGTGATGATACAGGCGTGGTTGCCGACACCGTGAGGCTGATGCTCCTCGAGCAGCACGTGGCCCAGGCACATCATGCGCACCTTGCCGTTGCGGTCGGAATAACTGGTGAGCACGCGCATGTACTCGTCGTTGCCGGGCACGCGATCCTGCAAGATCAGGTCGTCGGTGTAGCCGCTGGCATACGAGTCGCGAATGACCTGTTCCAGCTCGGCACGGTCGGCAATCTCATAGGCCTTTTTCTGGCCCTCGAACTCATGCTGCCACCACATGATGCCGTCAGAAGGCTTCAGAATCATCGGGTAGGGAAAATCGATCTGGTCGAGCACTTCGGCAGGTGCCTCGCCTTGGGCGTTCAGCATCGCCATGGTGAAGGTAAAGGTATGCGGATAGGGCACGCCATGCTTCTCGCACAGCTCGTAGAAGATCTCCTTCTTCTGACACTGCTCAAGCATGCTGTAGGGAGCGTAAGGCGCGACGATGTTATCCGCCAACTCATGGGCATCCTTGGCCTGAGCCACGAGGGCAACATAGTTATCGCCACAGCCCACAAGAACAATCGTCTTATCGGCATGCGCTTGGGCAATGCCGTTGACGGTCCTGAGCATCACGGGCATGGTATCGATATCCACGTTGGGCGTGTAGTCGATAATCTGGCTGCGGTACGCGGGACCCGTCTGGTACTTGCCAAAGACCAGACTCTTGACCTGGTACTCCTCGTAGAAGGCGCGCGCCACCGAATAGGCGTTGATGTCGCCACCGAGCAGCACGGGAATGAACTCGCGCTCTGTAAACTGCAATGCCATGGAAACTTCCTATCATGAACTGCCCACACAACGGGGCGGTCTTTGCGCAACTGATTTATTCTAGCGTGCCAAGCCGCCGGCGCCCAAAGCTCCACCGTATCTATGGCAATCGACGTAATCGTCCAGCATGAAATCCGCCCTCGCCGTGATGGGACCCTGTAGTTGCAAAACCCCACATGAGGCGACTTTTGATAAACAAAAACCCTCTCGACAGGGTTCCGTAACGTTAAAGTTGAACTCTATGGTTTCTCAACAATTCATCATAACTGCAGGTCAAAGCCAAAGCCTCAAGTTCAACTTGACCCTTTGGAACCTTTAAGGTTCAAGTTGAGGTCGAAAGCAGTAGTAGAATACCGTTCGAACCATAACCTACGATTGATTGCAGAGGGACTGGATGCAGCATTCGAATCATCGCACCGCAGCGCTCATTGCGTCGAAGCCGGCTCGTATCATCACGAGCGCCGCGCTCGCCGTTGCGCTGACGGCCACGCCGATGCTCTCCCCCGTTGCGGCGTATGCCGCCTCGCAGGCAACGCAGGACCAGCTTTCCGCAGCCCAGCAGAAGATCGAAGCCGCCACGAGCGCCTACAACGACGCCCGCACCAAACTCGATGACCTGCAAAAGCAGATTGACTCCAATGAGGCAAGCATCGAGGAAATCGAGGCTAAACTTCCCGAGCAGCAGGCCAAGGCAAGCTCCGCCATGCGCGATCTGTACAAGTATCAGAAAGGCACCAATCCCATCGTGAGCTTCCTGGTCAATGCGCAGAGCCTGGGTGAGTTCATCACGACCTGCAAATACACCAACCAGATCACGAGCTCGAGCGTCGACGAGATCGAAGAGCTCAATAATATGCAAACCGAACTCGAGCAGAACAAGGCCGAGCTCCAGCAGGCCAAGTCTCAGCTTGAGGCAGAGCAGAAAAACGCCGAGGATGCGCTGGCGCAGGCCCAGCAGCTCCGCAGCGAGGCACAGGCAAAAGCCGAGCAGGAAAATGCCGCCGAGCTTGCCAAGCTTGAGGCCGATAAGGCCGCTGCCGCCGAGAAGCTCTCGGGCGAGGGCGTAAGCGGCGGCAATTCCAGCAGCCAGGCCACCAACACCAACACCACCATAGACACCACGGTGAACAACTCCAATACCGGTAGTTCCGATTACGATTCGTTCATTAATGAGTGGACGAGCCGCATCGACAATTATCTCGCCGGCTCCCCCATGGCAGGCCAGGGCTATAACTTTGCCGTCGCCGCTTGGAATACCGGTGTCGACCCCCGTTGGTCCCCCGCCATCGCCTGCATCGAGAGCACCAAGGGTGCTTATTGCGCCAATTCTTACAACGCCTGGGGCTGGAGTGCCCGTGGCGGCGGTTGGCGCAGCTTTGGCAGCTGGAGCGAGGGCATCTCCGCTCACGTTGCCTATCTGGGCGCCAACTACGGCTCCACCCTTACCCCGGCAGCGGCCAAAAAGTACTGCCCGCCCACGTGGCAGGACTGGTACAACAAAGTCGCCGCTCAGATGAACCGCATCTAGGTGCAACTGCAAAGGGCCCCAATGGGGCCCTTTTCTTTTAGGTAGCGGAGGTATCGACGACGCCGGTCGCATTGGCAACCGCGACTATGACGATCATGCATAGGAGCAGCACACCCAATGCCTTGAGCCAGAGTTTCGCGAGTTTCTTGCCGCGATAGCTGTCGAGCAGTACGAATCGCCGACGAAGACGGCGCTTATCGAGCAGCGCAAAATGCATAAGCACCATAAGGCCATCGACAAAGAAAAAATACTCGATTATGAGAAGCCACGTCGGGTAGCCTTGGTTTGCTCCCGTGGGGTGAAAGACGGCAAAGTGACTTCCGGCAAAGAACACAAGTAGCGAGAAGCAGACAAGCGTATTCCAAATGCGCCCCAGAGACTCCGGAACGCGAGAGAGCAGACCGCATGCAGCGGAGGCGGCAGGCCTAGGAAGCCCTGCGGGGTTCTGGAGCCCTTGGGGCGTCAACACCGTCTCCGAGGCCGGAGTACGGACAGGCGCAGGCGCAGGAGGCCGCACGGGGCGACTCAGATCGTATGCCGCGCGCGTAGCCCGTCCCAACGCTTCCGCACTCGCAAAACGCTTAGCCGGGTCGAGCGCCATCGACATGCAGATGACATCGGCAAGTGGAGTGGGAATGCCACGCGCCTCGCATTGCTCGCGCATGTCGAGCCCTGGTTTAGGGTCGATTCCCGTCAAGCAGAAGAACAACAGGGCGCCAAGTGCGTAGACGTCGCTGCGCACACTCGTCTGCCCAAACCCATACTGCTCGGGCGGCGCATAGGGTCGCGTGCCAAACTTGACGGTGTCGGCATCGGCGCCATCGCGCCATACGCGCGCGATCCCCAAGTCGATAATCACCAGCGATGAAAACGTCAGGCCCTCATCGAGCGTACGGCTCGCACCTGTCACGATGATATTCGATGGCTTGAGGTCGCGATGGATCACCGGCGCCGACGTCTCCCCCGCCATTGCAAAACCGGCGTGGAGCTCGCCCACGGCATCGCATAGGGCAGGATACAATTCACGCGCATAATCGGGGGTGGCTCCCAGACGGTCCACCAGCGCCCCGAACGTCTCCCCTTCGATGTATTCCATAACCACGTTGAGCTCGTCGCCCACACGACGACAATCGACGATTCTGGGCAGGTGCTCAAAACGCCTGCCTGCCCGCTGAGCGGCAAACAGACGCTCGTATGCCCCGCCGATTTGAGCCGAGGCATCGATGCGTTTACGGACAAAGGGGCCGAGCGAACCACCACCGGTTCCTTCAAAGTACACGAGCTCGGTTGCTTCAACGGACGAGCGCTTAAGTACACGCTCCACGCGATAGCTGTCGTCACGATCGAGCGACGCCAGGTGCTCGGCAAGCGCTGCGGTCAGCTCATCATCGGAATATGTTGGGGTCTGATTATCCATAGCCTCCATCATAGCGCAGGGCGCAGACACCCCATGGCATCCGCGCCCCGTTCGTTTGCATCGTTGTTCGGCAGCTCCGACAGCTCAGATATCAGCCGCTAACTCACCGTCTCCTCGCCAAAGCGATACAGCTCCTCGTTGACCTTTTGGAGGCTGCACCCGCGATCGATACAGAAGATGATGATCGCATCGCGACGGTCCTTGCAGTTAAGGACGCTTACCCCGGCAGCCGTCAGCGCACGGTTAGTCTCTTTGAGCGTCAGCGCCATCGCAAAGGCAATCTGCAGCACCTTATTGCGGCTCGGATGACGCGCACCGGTAAAGATCTGATAGCCAAAGGTCTCATTGAGATCGGCCATACGAACCACGCGCGAGCGCTCCAAGCCCTTTTCCTGCAGCAGTTGCTTCAGGTAGTCCGAAAGCGACGGGGTGGCAAAGTCGTGCTCCTTGATATAGCCATCGATGTTTGGCGCGTCGAGAAGCTCATTGAGTAACTCGTCAGTCAGCTTTTTATCGGGCATACGACCTCACCTCCCCCAGTGCATGCAACATGCTAGAAACCGCTTACGTCCGAACGCTCCCAGCTAGCAACCTGGTCGGGAGACACCGTACCCAGCGCCTCGAACTTCCAGGAGCCGCCCGCCTTCAGATGATTGGTGTTTGCAAGAGCCGTTCCAACCTGGTTGCCATCGGCATCATACAGAACATATTCAATCTGAATGTAGCTCTTTTCCTTGTCCGTGTTATTGGTCAGCGTGCCCGTGATCTTATAGGTAAACTGATTGGAAGTGTCTTCAGCCTCGTCAGCAATGGTATACGGTTCTTGCGGTTCTTTTTGCTCCTCAGCCTGCTGTGCCGTCTCGGCAGGTTTTGCCGAATCGCTCGCAGACGAATCGGTTGAGTTGCCGCCCATAGAGCCCACGGCACCGACAATAACCAGCACCACGATGATGCCTAGGACAATCTTGCCGATCGGCTTCTTTCCCTCTTTTGCCATTATTCATCCTTCCTACGATCCGGCTACCGTGCCGGCACACAGCACATCGTAGGAAGGATTGAACTTGAATTCATTAGCTGAGAGCTAAGGTTGCGGTAAACGGCCAATGCAGTTATCCAAACGCCGAGCAAACGCACTTTGCGCGACCGTCTGCCAGCAGTGATCAACCCACCGTGACGGATTCCCCGGTAAAAGCACTGATCATCAACAGGACAAAGAAAACAAGGTAGCTGACACTCAGCAGGTACGCAATGATCAGAAAGACGACCCAGCCGACATTGGTTTTACCGTCGGCACGGCGTTGCCCGCGATTGCGGCAGAGCCAAATCGTCACGCCGATGGCAGTGATAAACAGCACGAGCGCCGCCGCGGCAAGCCCAGCAAGCGCAAACATCACGCCAATGCTCACAGCGATGACCGGAAGCAGCAGCAAACCGCACCCGCATCCACCCGGACTATATACGGCAGACTGTCGGCGTCGCTTCATCGCCGCGCCACCCCCATCATCTCTGAGCACTACAGTGCGATGGCCTGCTGAACAGGAACGATCTTATCGAGTTCCGGTTCGATCCGCCTTTTCTCGGCCTCAAGGTCAAACGCCATCTGAGCGCGCAGCCAATAACCATCCGTCAGGCCAAAATAACGGCAAAGACGGAGGTCGGTGTCGGCCGTCACGCGACGTTTTCCCAAGACAATCTGCCCGATACGCTGAGCCGGAATCCCGGTCTCTTTCGCAAGGCGATATTGAGAAATGCTCATGGGAACAAGAAACTCCTCTTTGAGAAGCTCACCAGGAGTCACTGGCGACAGCAAATCGGCCGAGGTCTCATCACTTGTGATAATCGACGATTTCGACATTCCAAGCCATCTCCTGTCTCCACTCAAAACAGACCCGATAGCGCTCGTTAACACGGATGCTATATTGCCCGGCACGATCGCCCTTCAAAGCTTCCAGGCGGTTGCCCGGTGGAACGCGAAGATCATCAAGCGAAGCACAAACCTGCAGTTGGCGAATCTTCCTCAACGCAACACGCTCAAAGGGCACGAACTTCCTGACCCGCACACCCATGGCAAAGCGTTCGGTATCCTCATCTTTATACGATGCAATCATAGTATCGCCTTACGTTAGTAACGTCAAACGTTTCTATAGACTTACATCTCTATTATATCGTACGTTTGTTCGTATTTTCTAGAACAAATAGTCCTTCACGCCTTAGTCAAGCAAAAGCAATCGATTGTAGACATCGAGGCCTTTGAGTAGGATTTCCTCGTCGAAGAGCATACTATCGGTATGCAGAGCGCTTGTGGCATAGGCGGGGCAGCCATCCGAATCACTCGGGTTGTCTTGGTCCTCTGGCATACCCGTGCCCAGCAGGAAAAATACGCCCGGCAGATGGCGTTGATAGAACGCGAAATCCTCGGCAATCAGCAAAGGCTCATCTACGAGCTGCAGCTCGGGCAAGGCAGGCGCGACATTGGCAAATAGCTCGGGGTCGTTGTCGACCGGCGGATACCCTTCAGCAAAGTCGAGATCGTACGTGCAGCCCGTTGCAGTGCATGCCTCATCAAGCACGCGGTGCACACCCTCGCGTGCACGGTCGAACATGTCGCCCGTAAACACGCGCAGGCTGCCGGCAACATGGGCCTCCCCCGCCACCGCGTTGCAGACGGTACCGGCCTGCAGTAGGCCAAACTTACCGATACAGGGCTCATCGGCACCCAGCTCATCCATCAGTTCGCGCTCGGCAACCAAAAACTTCGCTGCCGCCAAGGCCGCATCGTGCGACTCCTCGACCGGCACACCATAGGTCTTAGCAATATGAATACTCGTACCGTGAATATGGATGTGCGTCTCGCTCGAACGCGCCAGCAGCGGACCGGAACAACTCGCCAACGTGCCGGCAGGCAGATCGGGCCACACATGGAAGCCAAAAATTCGGTCGACCCCGTAGCGCTCGAACACGCCGCTCTCGCATACCGTCTTGGCGCCACCGGTCGTTTCCTCGGCCGGCTGGAACACAAAGAGCACATTGCGCTTGATGGCGCCCGGCTGCTCGCGAATCGTACGGTCGACATATGTCGCGGCGGCAAGTGCCATAGCCATGTGTCCGTCATGTCCGCAAGCGTGCATCTTGCCGGGATGGGTCGAGGCGAACACTGTCCCCGTTGCCTCGGCAATGGGCAGCGCATCCATGTCGGCCCGGATCGCCGTGGCATGCGTGGCACCAACGCCAGCGTCGAAGAAAGCGCAGACGCAGCTGGGGCACGGATGGGTCACTTCGCAGGTGAGTGGTGCCAACACGCCCTCGATATAGGCTATGGTTTGAGGAAGATCGAAATCGAGCTCCGGAATGCGATGCAGGTCGCGGCGATAGCGACGGAGTTCTTGGAGCTCGGTCATAAAGGATCCCTTCGTGAGGCATATCTGTTGCAACTTATTGTGATACAGGATTGTGGCACACATGTTTCTAGCATATCCCTGCATTTTTTAAACGTTATATACGAATACTCTTGTTTGGTAAAGTGCAACGTGGTAGGGTCGTTACCACTTGATAGAGGCGCGGGCACGAAGAACCGCGGGCGAGCCGGCAGGCTTTGACCCCGTGGGAAGGCGAAACCCGCCGAACTGGGCTTTTCGGGCACGAACAACCTGGTGGGCCTGTGGGAAACACCCACAGGACTGTCTGCAGCAATGCGGGAGCGCTATCCGGACATTGGGTCCACGCTATGCGGATTCGATGCGCAGGTAGCGCCGTCTGGATAGCGAGGTTTACGGGACATGTCATTGACTCCCAACGAGGCATATGTGGCAAAGAAGCCGTTTGTGGACAAGGAAACGCTCGAGCATATCGTTGAGCAGTTCCCCACGCCGTTTCATCTATACGACGAGGCGGGCATCCGCCGCAACATGCAAGAAGTGCGCGACGCCTTTGCATGGAACCCGGGCTTTAAGGAATACTTTGCCGTCAAGGCCAACCCCAACCCGGCGCTCATCTCCATTCTCAACGAATACGGCTGCGGCTGCGATTGCTCGAGCTATACCGAGCTCATGATCGCCCGATCGCTGGGTATCACGGGACACGACATCATGTTCTCGTCCAACGACACGCCCGCGGCGGACTTTGAGCTCGCCGACAAGCTGGGCGCTATCGTCAACTTCGACGACGTCAGCCACATTGAATTCTTTGAGCGCGTTGCGGGGCCCATTCCCAAGACAGTCAGCTGCCGCTTTAATCCGGGCGGACTGTTTCAGCTCTCCAACGGCATCATGGACAACCCGGGCGACTCCAAATATGGCATGACCACCGAGCAGCTCTTCGAGGCCTTCCGCATACTCAAGGCCAAGGGCGCCGAGCGCTTTGGCATCCACGCATTCCTTGCCAGCAACACCGTCACCAACGACTACTACCCCAAGCTCGCGCGCATCCTCTTTGAGCTTGCCGTGCGCCTGGAACGCGAGACCGGCGCACACGTTGCCTTCATCAACCTATCCGGCGGCGTTGGCATCCCCTACCTGCCCGAGCAACAGGCCAACGACATCCATGCCATCGGCGAGGGAGTGCACGCGGCATACGACGAGATCCTGGTTCCCGCCGGCATGGGCGATGTGGCCATCTGCACCGAGATGGGCCGCTTTATGATGGGCCCCTACGGCTGTCTGGTCACCAAGGCCATCCACGAGAAGCAAATCTACAAGGACTATATCGGTGTCGATGCAAGCGCCGTCGATTTGATTCGCCCTGCCATGTATGGCGCCTACCACCACATTACGGTAATGGGTCAGCCGGGTGGCGCCGACAAGACCGCGGCGCCTGTCACAAACACGTACGACATTACGGGCAATCTGTGCGAGAACAACGACAAGTTCGCCATCGACCGCGAGCTACCGCAGATCGACATGGGTGATGTGCTCGTGATCCACGATACCGGTGCGCATGGTTACTCCATGGGCTACAACTACAACGGACGGCTGCGCTCCGCCGAGGTGCTACTGCGCCCCGATGGCTCGGCCGACCTCATCCGCCGCGCCGAGCGCCCGGGCGACTATTTTGCCACGCTCGACGTGCTACCGTGCGGACGAGAGCTGCTGGCCAAATCGCGCGCCGAAAGCGCTCGACGTCGCGCTCAGGACGAGCGCTTGGCCGTCGCCGCCCAATGGAATAAACGCATCCAGATCGCGGAAGCGAAGGAGAAGAACATGGATATCCGCAATCTCGAGGGCTCAATCGTCGCCCTGGTTACGCCGTTTAAAAAGGACGGCAGTGTCGACTTTGACGCGCTTGGGCGCCTTATCGATTTCCACCTGCAAAACGGCACCGACGCTATCCTCACCCTGGGCACCACCGGCGAGAGCGCCACGATGACCGATGACGAGGACAACTCCGTCGTCGCCGCCGTGGTCAAGCATGTTGCAGGACGCGTCCCCGTCATCGCCGGCTCGGGCTCCAACTCCACGCAAACCATGCTCACCAAGTCGCTCACCTACCAGGGCTTGGGAGCCGACGGCCTGCTGCTCATCACCCCCTACTACAACAAGTCCAACGAAGAGGGCATCTATCAGCACTTTAAGACCGTTGCCGATGCCGTAGATATCCCCTGCATCCTGTACAACATCCCCGGCCGCTGCGGCTGCGGCATCAGCGTGCGCAACGTGGAGCGCCTGGCCGCGCACCCCAACATCATGGGCATCAAGGAAGCCTCAGGCAACGTCGCTTACGCAGCCAAGATCGCCCACCTGCTGTCCGATGACTTCCGCATGTACTCGGGCGAGGACGCACTTACCGTACCGCTCATGAGCCTGGGCGCCTCGGGCACCATCAGCGTGTGGGCAGACGTTCAGCCGCAGCTCGTGCATGACATGTGCCGCGCCTATTTGGACGGTGACGTGGCGCGTGCCCGCGATATCCAAATTGCCGGCCAGCCGCTCATCAATGCCCTCTTTAGTGAGGTCAACCCCATCCCCGTCAAAGAGGCGCTCGCTCAGATGGGTATGATCGAGGCAAACTACCGCATGCCGCTGTGCCCCATGGCAAACGACACGCGTACTGCACTTACCGATGCTCTGAAGGGAGCTGGTCTGCTTGATTAAGACCGTCATTATGGGAACGGGCCGCATGGGCTCGCTCATCCGCACTACCGCCGAGGGCATTGTCGACGCCGCCGGTCAGCCCGTTTTCGACATCGTCGCCCAGATCGGTTTTGATCTGTCCGAGCTCGAGAGCGCCCCGGCAGCCGACGTTATCATCGACTTCTCGAACGTCGTGACCTTCGATGCCGTCGTCGCCTATGTCGAGCGCACGGGCGCCGCGTTGGTCTCGGGCACCACGGGCTACACACCCGATCAGATGGACCGCCTGCGCGAGCTGGGTCAGAACGCCCGCGTCATGCACTCCGGTAATTACTCCATCGGCATCGCAGCCCTGCGTCATCTGGTAGCACAGGCTACACGCGAGCTGCCCGGCTTTGACTGCGAGATCGTCGAGACGCACCACAACCAAAAGGTTGATGCCCCCAGCGGCACTGCCAAGCTACTGCTCGATGCCGTCGTCGAAGCTGAACCCGAGGTAGGCTACCACCCTGTCTATGGCCGCGAGGGCATGTGCGGAGCGCGCGACCCCAAGGAGATCGGCATGCACTCACTGCGCGGTGGCACTGTCGCCGGCGTGCACGAAGTGAGTTTCTTTGGCCAGGACGAGGAAATCACACTCACGCACCGCGCCACGAGCCGTCAGATCTTCGTCAACGGCGCCTTGGCAGCCGCGCAGAAACTCGTCACCCGCGAGCACGGCTTCTATACGTTCGACCAGGTCATGTTTGCCTAACCAGGTATCAACCGGATTCACCCAAAGGAGAGACAGCAAATGAGCAATGCAGCCGAGATGGATGCACAGGAGATTATCAACTACATCGCCACCGCGCCCAAAAAGACGCCCGTCAAGCTGTACGTGCGCGAGAAGCCGGGCATGAAGGTTGCCTGGGGCGACGCACATGTCTACGGCGGTCGTCGTGGCAAGACCGTCTTTGGCGACTGGGATGAGCTTAAGGCCATCCTGGACGCCAACGCCGATTCCATCGACTACTACGATGTGGAGAACGACTGCCGCAACTCCGCCGTGCCCATGCTCGACCTTAAGGGCATCAACGCCCGCATCGAGCCGGGCGCGATCATCCGCGACCGCGTCGAGATCGGCGACCGTGCCGTCATCATGATGGGTGCCATCATCAACATCGGCTCCGTTATCGGCGAGGGTTCCATGATCGATATGGGCGCCGTGCTGGGCGGCCGCGCCACCGTGGGCAAGAACTGCCATATCGGCGCCGGCACCGTGCTGGCAGGCGTTGTGGAGCCCGCTAGCGCCACGCCCGTCATCATCGAGGACGATGTCATGATCGGCGCAAACGCCGTGGTCCTGGAAGGCGTACGCGTGGGCAAGGGCGCTGTTGTCGCCGCCGGCGCCGTGTGCGTCGAGGACGTCCCCGCCGGCGCCGTCGTGGCCGGTGTCCCCGCCCGCGTCATCAAGATGCGCGACGCCCAGACCGACAGCAAGACCGGTCTCGAGGAAGGACTACGTCAACTTTAATAGTTACGCGGTTATGACGAAAAGGCCGAAGTCCCAAAGGGCTTCGGCCTTTTCGTTACGGTCAATCCGCTCGATCCCTTATCGATTCTCAATTGACCCGATATTCTTGAGCTCGATGGAGATGAGGCCGTTGGGTTCGTTGACGAACTCGATGTACTCGGAGTTCGAGCCCATCTCGGCCGGAAAACTGATCTCGATGCCCGTATCGGTACGAATCTTGTGGTTGCGCACTGCCGCACGCTCGACCTGCTTGCGCTCCACGGGAACGCGCTCGGGAACCTTCTCCTCGGTCAGTGCCGCGCGTACACTTTCCTTGATAACCGGCTCATCCTCAAAGACCTCGTCGACGATATCCCAAGGCGGCAATTCCTCGTCATCCTCGACCTTTTCAGCCACGGCAGCCTTGACCTTAGCAAGCGCCACAGCAGTGTTGGCGCCGTGTTCCTCGGCGACTTCCTCGACCACGCGCGTCACGGTGTCGATGACCTCCTTGCCCGACACGCCCGTATCGCACTGCAGCAGACCGTCGGGAATGAGCATACGGTCTTCGCCGGCAATCTTGCGCTTCTTGTCCACATAGCCGATCTCCATGGTGCTCGCGCGCACGATGGCATAGCTTGGCACCTTTTGCGAGGGGTTTGGCAGAATAGCGTAGTGGCGCGCGATGTCGTTGCGCACCTCCCCCTCCTCGCGGCCCACCTCGTGCATAAAAGCCTGCTTGGAGCCCAGCAGCATCACGGCAAACCAGCGGGCATCCTCGTCGTCGTCAAAGTCGGCCACGAGCACATCGGTGGACTCGGCTTTTTCGGCCTTGGTAAGCTCGGAGGAAATGAACTCCGCAATCTGCTGCGACAGGTCTACGAACTCGCGCTCGCCAAAGAAATAGCCCTTGAGCTCGCCGCCAAACGCAGAGTTCTCGGCAAACGTGGCGCGCTTATTGTCGGCCGAGGTTCGTGCGCGGCGCAGATGCGTGGTCACAAAGTTGCGCACGGTACGGCTCTCGATATCGAGCTCGCGCTGGCTCATGACGTTGACGGCAGAGTCAAAGTCCAGGATATGCAGAATCGCGTGATTGATTTTCATATACGGCATTCCGTTCTAGATCGATTTCGGCACGAACCAGTATAGCGGTCGGGCCCGCCCCAGGCGCATCGAAGCTTGATGCATCGGGGGCAGGTTGCTTTGCACCAATGGTTAGCGCAGGAGCTCGGACTGCCAAGCCTCGAGCTGTTCTGCCAAACTCTTGCCGGCAGCGGGCATGTCGATCTGGGGTCGTTTAGGCAGCAGTGCGCATTTAAGGATTGCCACGATGGTCTGCGAGACAAAGCGTCGCGTATCCTCGTCAAAGCCTTGCGCAGCCTGGAGCATCACGGGCAGGCTCTCGCGCAGATTCCCGGCGATATCCGCAAACCGCTCAGCACCCGTAGCCTCAAACACGGAGAACAACGCATCTACAAAACGCTCGCGCTCGCTAGGCGACACTGCAAGCAGCATCTCGCGAATGGAGCCATCAACGTATCGAGCACCGGCGGACAGGCGCTCACAGTACACGAAGTCGCGACCATCAACCACCCAGCTAAAGGGATTATGCTGCAGCAGGCTGAACTCGGTGCTCTCAACGATGGCATAGTCCTCCTGTGTCTCGAACATCATGCCAAAGATCGACGACCGAGGTAGCGTCTTGTCGATTCGACCGGAAAGATCGGCAAAGGCGTTGCCGTTCAGAAACTCCTCGACGAAGCCCGGACCATCATGGGAATACACCCGTTCAATTCGCTCACGGGCGACATCGGAGCACATCGCCGCACCGTACACCGCAAGGTTTCCACCCTTGGAATGACCTCCGCACAAAAGTGGCCCGTCAATCGCATCCACCGCCTCGTCCACATAACGCGCCGCGGATTCCTGGGCCGGCACAGGACACCGGAATGCCATGTTAAAGTCCTCTTTCCAGCCCACAATCGTACTGTCGGTCCCCCGGAAGGAAAGATAACTAAACCCCGCCGGAAACCGGAACGCCATGGCTGCAAACTGCTCTGTCGCCACCACATCGCTCACGGCACGATAGCCGCAAACGCGCACGCCACGGTAACGAGGGCTTGCTGCCACGGCCTCCAACAAGGCCCTGCTCCCCTCTGGGTCCCACAAGTCACCAATCATGTCCCGGTAGCACTCGGCACGCAGCAACTCGCGTACGTCTAGGCCCTGCCAGTTCGTCAGCTCCGCCATATCACCCGGCAAACGCAAATAGGACAACCACGCAAAGACCAGGCTATCCACCGCGCAGAACGGCTGCTCCTCAAACGGATAAAACGCCGTCTGGGCATAGGTCAAAAAATTAGGCGAATCCGACATGGCCCTCCCATCAACTATGCTGCATTGGGGTCAGGTTACTTTGCACCAAAAAGGCGCCCGGGCCGTGTGGGCTCGGACGCCTTCATTGTAGCTTTTCGCTCTAGCGAGCTTGATTTAGCAGGAGAAGTCGACGCTGTCGATGATGTCCTTGAGGGCCTTGGCGGAGGCGGTAAGCTCATGCTGCTCGTCATCGTTCAGCGGCACGGGGACGCGGCAGACAACGCCGTCGCGGCCAACGACGGTCGGCATGGAGATGGCAAGATCGGACAGGCCATACTCGCCCACCATGAGCGAGGAGACGGGCAGAACGGTCTGCTCGTCACGCATGACGGCAGTGCAAATGCGCTTGACGGCCATGGCGACGCCATAGTAGGTAGCGTGCTTCTTCTCGATGATGGTGTAGGCGGAGTTCTTGACGTCCTCGGCGATGCGCTTCTCGGCAGCCTCATGCTCCAGATGACCGTGAAGCTCGCAGAAGGTGTTCAGCGGAACGCCGGCAACCTGGGCGCTGGACCAAGCGACGAACTCGGAGTCGCCGTGCTCGCCCATGACATAGGCCTGGACATCGCGCGGGTCGACCTCAACGTGGGCACCAAGCATCTGCTGCAGACGACCGGTGTCGAGCACGGTACCGGAGCCGATGACATGGCCCTCGGGCAGGCCGGACATCTTGATGGCGGCATAGGTCAGAACATCGACCGGGTTGGAGACGATGAGCAGAATGCCGTCGAAGCCAGACTTCTTAATCTCGGGGATAATGGACTTAAAGATGTTGACGTTCTTGTTGACCAGGTCCAAGCGGGTCTCACCGGGCTTCTGGGCAGCGCCAGCGGTGACGACGATCATGGCGGCGTCGGCGACATCGGAATAATCGCCGGCGTAGATCTTCATCGGCTCGGCAAACGTCATGCCGTGCGCGATATCCAGAGCCTCACCCTCGGCGCGGTTCTTGTCCACGTCGATGAGGACCATCTCGGAGAACAGACCGCTCTGCATCAGCGCGAACGCCGAAGACGAACCGACGAAACCGCAGCCGACAATAGCGACCTTCTTCTCGTTAACCATTAGAAACTCCCATCTCTCTCCACAAGCAAGCCGCCCGGGAACGACCCGAGCGGCTTGCCGTAATCCCAATACATCCAATCGGGACTTTGATTATGCTCCTATTCGCAGCCAAAAATCGACCGTTTACCGAAATTGTTTGCAGGATTCGTAAAATAACTGCACGAAATCGGTTTCGAGCTATTGACGAGTCGAAACAGGTTTCTAATACAGACCCGCCTCGCGGATGGCCTCGACAGCCAAAGCAATCTGATCGGGCGGCAGGACCAGCGCCATGCGCACGTGTCCCTCGCCCGAAGGACCAAAGCTCGCGCCCGGCGTCACCACAACGCCGGCCTTCTCCATAAGCTCCTCGCAAAACGCCATGGAATCGGTGTGACCACCGGGAAGCTTGGCCCACACAAACATAGAGCCATGCGCGTTGGGACGCTCCCAGCCCAGGCCCTCAAGACCGTCGCACAGGGCATCGCGGCGCTCCTGGTACTTCAGACGCTGCGCCTCGACCTCATCGCGCGGACCGTTCAGGCAGGCGATAGCAGCCTTCTGGATCGGGAAGAACATACCAAAGTCGATCTGGCCGCGCAGCTTGGCAAAGGCCGAGACCACATCCTCGCGACCGACCAAAAAGCCGATACGCGCACCGGTGACGTTAAACGACTTGGAGAGCGAGAAGAACTCAACGCCCACCTCAAGCGCACCGGGATACTGCAAGAAGCTACCGCCGGGCTCGCCGTCGAACACGATGTCGGAGTACGCGTTGTCATGGACGATGAGCAGGTCGTGCTCACGGGCGAAAGCGATGATCTCTTCGTAGACCTCGGGCGTGCCCACCGAGCCGACCGGGTTGGCGGGCAGCGATACGATCATATACTTGGCGCGATCAGCCACCTCGGGATCGATGCCTGCCACATAGGGCAGGTAATTATGCTCGGCAACCAGCGGATAGTACTCGAGCTTGGCATCGGCAATCTTCGCACCCGCCTCAAAGACCGGGTAGCACGGATCGGGAACCAGAATGGTGTCACCCGGATCGAGCAGAGCCAGGCCCAAATGGCCAACGCCCTCCTGCGTGCCGTTGCACGACTGCACCATGGACGGTGTAATGCCCGAAACGCCAAAGCGACGCTCATAGTAATCGCATACGGCCTGCTTGAGTTCGGGCAGGTCGCGCAAGGCGTACTTCCACATCTCGGGATCCTGGGCTGCCTGCGTGAGCGCCTCGACCACGTGGCCGTACGGCTTAAAGTCGGGCGTGCCCACGCTCATGTTGTAAATGGTCTTGCCCTGAGCCTTCAGCGCGAGCAGCTTGTTGTTGAGCGAGGCGAAGACCTCCGCGCCAAAGCGGTCGAGACGCTGCGATGCCTGCATGGTGCCACCTTCCGATATAAAAAAGCGGCGCTCCGACAAGAGCGCCGCGCGATACGGGCCATCAGATTGCAAAAGTGTAACGCTTGCAACCCCCGTATTGGTTCAATTTAGCCAACCTTAGTCAACTGGATTGAGCGCGTCGATCTGCGCAAGCCACAGACGCGAGCTGGCGTCACTCGGCATACGCCAATCGCCGCGCGGGCTGAGCGTCACCGAGCCCACCTTGGGACCATCGGGCAGGCAGCTGCGCTTAAACTGCTGGGCAAAGAAGCGACGATAGAACGTACGCAACCACGTGTGGACGGTCTTGGCGTCGTAGACACCCTCGAAACTCTTGAGCGCCATGCGGTAGATCTTGCCCGGCTCAAAGCCAAAACGCAGCAAGTAGTAGAGGAAGTAGTCGTGCAACTCGTACGGGCCCACCAAATCCTCAGTCTTCTGCGCAATCTCGCCGTCGCCCGTGGGCGGCAGAAGCTCGGGGGACACCGGCGTGTCGAGGATATCGAGCAAAACCTCGGCAATACGCCCGCCAAAGACATCAGCCGCATAACGCACCAAGTGACGCACGAGTGTCTTGGGCACGCTCGCGTTGACGGCGTACATGCTCATGTGGTCGCCGTTATAGGTAGCCCAGCCGAGTGCCAACTCCGACAGGTCACCCGTGCCGATGACAAAACCGCCAGCCTGGTTGGCCAGATCCATCAGAATCTGCGTACGCTCGCGGGCCTGGCTGTTCTCGTAGGTCACGTCCTGCACGGTCGGATCGTGCTCAATGTCCTTGAAGTGCCGCTCCACGGCCGCGTGGATCGAAACCTCGCGGAAGCTCACACCCAGGTCGCGGGCAAGCGACTCGGCATTCGACTTGGTGCGATGCGTCGTGCCAAAGCCGGGCATGGAAACCGCCGTGATACCCGTGCGTGGCAGCCCCAGTGCATCGAAGGCACGCACGGTCACAAGCAGTGCCAGCGTGGAGTCCAGGCCGCCTGAAAGACCGATGGCAGCTGCCTTAGTACCCGTATGGGCAAGGCGGGTCTTGAGGCCGGCAGTCTGCAGGTCGAGAATCGTCTCGCAGCGCTCGGCTAGGTCGCCATGGTCGGCCGGTACAAAGGGCGCGCGCGGGAAAACGCGGTCGATATCGCAGGCATCGCGCAGGACAGGCTCTTCGGCCAACACGCCCTCAAACGAAAACTCAACGGTCGTGGCCTCCGGCGCATCGTCTGCGCGGGTCCACGTCGTCGAGCGACGGCGCTCGGCAACCAGGCGGTCAAGGTCAACATCGGCGACGGCCATATCGCAGGTAAGCAGTTTAGTCGCGGCGAGCTTGGAGCCGTTTTCGTAGACGAGGTTCTCGCCCGCAAAGACCATGTCGGTCGTGGACTCGCCCTCGCTCGCATCTGCATAGGCATAGGCGCAGTACAGGCGCGCGCTTTGATTAGAGATAAGGCTGCGGCGGTAATCTGCCTTACCGATAATCTCGTCCGAGGCCGACGGGTTGAGAATCACCGTGGCACCGGCAAGCGCCATCTCGGTCGAAGGGGGCGCCGGCACCCACAGGTCCTCGCAGACCTCAACGCCCAGCACCATATCCTCGGCACCTTCATCACAGCAGCGGTAGACAAGCCCCGAACCCAGCGGGACCAGACCCTGACCGGCAAATTCAACCCACACGGGATCCGCAGGAGCCGGAGCAAACCAGCGACGCTCATAGAACTCGCCATAGTTGGGCAGATACTTCTTGGCCGTGAGGCCCAAAAGCTCGCCCGCGCAGCACACGGCGGCGCAGTTGTAGATGTTTTCGGCCACCGCAACGGGAAGGCCGATGGTAAAGACAATCGGCAGCTCGCGGGTTTCATCGAGGATAAACTCAAGCGCCGCCTCGCAGGCATGCAGCAGTGTGCGGTTATGGAACAGGTCGGCCGCGGTATAGCCGGTTAGGTTAAGCTCGGGCAACACCAGCGCGCGAACGCCACGCCCGGCAGCATCGCGAACAGACGCCAGCGCAACCTCGGCATTGCCCTCGACATCGGCCACGCGAATCTGCGGCGACGCCGCCGCCACACGCAAAAAGCCATCAGACTGAGAAAGGTGAAGATTCATAAGAATGCTCCCGTGCGTAGACGCTATTCAACACAATTAGCAAGCTCTATTGTAGTTCAACCGCCGGGTGTAGCCGCATCCCACCAACTTGGTGAGCTATTGATGAGTTGATGGTATCTGTTAAATGTCACGTACGATTCACATCTGGTGGGTACCCTGATGGCTACACGAAACGAAGCAGATTTATACCGGGAGGACCCCGTATGACAACCAAGTACACCGACGCGCCGCGCACGCGCGTCATGACTCCCGCCGCACTGAACAACGGCGTTCACGAAAACCATTCCATCGGACAGACCATGGCCATCGCGCCCAAAAAGGGCCTGTTCGACGACATTTCCATTCCTCAGATCATCGCCGGCGCAGCAGCTGCCGCCACGAGCGTCGCGCTTGCCTCCAAGATTGGTATCGCTGGTTCAGTAATTGGTGCCGCCGTGAGCTCGGTCATCACCGTTGTGTCCTCACAGGTCTACCGCCACTTTATCTCTGCCAGCGCCAAAGCCCTCAAAGGCACGCACGCCGACGTCGACTACCCCGCCGGCGCCTATGAGCCCGTTGAATTTAATGCCAAGGAGCACCTGGGCGGCGCCGCGACTACGCAGGAGATGCGCCAGATTGCGGGGCGCGCGACCACGGCGCGCGTCGCCCCCAACAGCCTGCGCGCCAAGGCGGCGGCAGAGCGCAGCCAGACGCAAAAGAAGGTCATCATCTTCTCGATCGCCATCGCCATTGTCGCAGTCATCGCCTGCGCTGGCGCCATCCTTATCACCACTGCCGGTGAGGGTCTGGGCGAGCGTCCCGAGCCAATCCTTTCGTCGCGCACGACCGAGAGCGATGCAAATGTCAACACCCAGTCGCAAGATCAGCAGGCGCAGGCGGACGGCACGCAAGACAGTTCTACCTCAGCCGATTCGTCCTCGAACACCCAAAACCAATCGCAGGGCACCGATTCCTCTACGGCCAACAGTGGCACGCCGTCCGACACGACCAACTCAAGCCAAACAACTGACGGTTCACAGCCGAACACGGGAGGCCAGACGAGCGACACCACGTCGGGAACGGGTGCAGCAGACAGCAACAACAGCAATTCGAGCGGCACCACATCGGGCACGACATCTGACAGTTCAAGCCAAGGCACGACATCGGGCAACTAGGCGCTGCATCCCCAGATAGGCAACCTGTACAACGGGCGCGAATCGACAGCAGTTCGTGCCCGTTTGCCTTGGGCGCCGCCATGGCGAGCGCCATGCGATGGTAAGATGCTTTACATGTGTAAAGAGGAGATTTGCCATGAGCAAGACAATAGTTAGGCCCACGCTTTCGCTGGGCAACCGCATCTATCTGTATCGCCTGCTGCGCGATGCGATTGGATGCGGCAAGCAAACGTTTATGACGCAGGTCGAGGAGGCGCTCGCCACCGGCGACATGGCCGCTTATGACCTAGGCTTTGAGTCCACGCGCGAGCTGCTCGAGGAGCTCGACGACTGCATTAAGCTGACCGTCTTTAAGGGCGGTCGCCTGTATGCCACCGTCATCGCCAACGAGGCCTGGGATACCGCCCTTGCCAAAGGCGAGGACAAGCCCAAGGCTGCCAAGGGTGCCAAGCAGTCCTACAAAAAGAAAAAGCGCGGCGAGAAAGACCTCAAGGCTGTACGCCCCAAGCACGTTAAGCGTCCCGAGCCCGTGGCCGAAGTCGCTCCGGAGCCCGAGCCCGAGACAGAGATCGAAGTCGCTATTGAGGTAGCAGCAGAAGCCGAAACCGAAATCGCCGCCATGACCGATCCCGAAGTCATGTCAGAGCAGGAAGCCGCTGTGGAGCTCAACGAGGCCCCCAAGTCGACAACCGAAGAAGCCGCTAACCAACCCGAGACGTCTGCGTTCCAAAACAGCGATGTCTTTGGCAACGAGGCCGAGGACGATCAGTCCGACGAGCCCGCCGATCAAGGCGCTACCGAGTCGGCGCCGGAGCCCGAGACGCCGCAGCCCGCCATCTCGCTCACGGTTGTCTATGACCCCGAGAACGCCAACGCCGGCATCACCACCATGGCCTCCACGCCCATTGAGGCAAAGCTGCCTGTCGAGGCAGAGGACTCCCCGCAAGCCGATGCCAAAACCGAGACTGAAGACACATCCGTCTCCGTGGAACCGACAGATTCCGCAGTTAAGCCGGAACCGGTGCCTGAGTCTGCACCCGTCATCGAGTCCGCATCCGAACCTGTCTATGACCAGATTCCCGCACCGGCTCCGGTCCCCGCTGCAGCACCGGCCCCCGCACCCGCAACGCCCGCCATCCCCGAGGACTTCCCCGTCGATTTCGCAACCGAGGTCTTCTGCCCCGGCCCGCTTCTGCACCAGCTGTCGACCTATCTCCCCTACGGCGCCGATACCCTCGGCATTGTCGGCGAGTACTACTGGATCGCCCGCGAGCGCGGTACCATCGAGGCCGCGCGAAACCGCGCAAGCTTCCCCCTGCACTACACGCAGGCCGGCGAGCGCCGCGAAGTCACCGTGCGCATCCGCCGCAACACCACCGGAGGCCTCGGAGCCACCTGGACCGTCGACAAGGTTGAAGAATCCAACGAATAGCAAAATGCGGCGAACGTCACAAAAACGTTCGCCGCATTTTTTTATTTTCCCAGGTTGAGCATAAGTTCGTGTGACAAAGGGGCTGTCCCTTTGCCACATCAAACTAGTCCCTGGTAAGTTTCCTGTGGATACGATGCGGCTGGGCTGCGTCCTCGCCCAGGCGCTCGATACGGTTGGCCTGATAGGCCTCAAAGTTGCCCTCGAACCAATACCAGTTGCCCGGATTCTCGTCGGTGCCCTCCCACGCCAGAATGTGCGTGGCGACGCGGTCCAGGAACATACGGTCGTGGCTGATGACCACCGAGCAGCCCGGGAACTCGAGCAGCGCCGCTTCAAGCGAGGACAGCGTCTCGACGTCGAGGTCGTTCGTGGGCTCGTCGAGGAGCAGCAGGTTGCCGCCCTGCTTGAGCGTAAGCGCCAAGTTCAGACGGTTGCGCTCGCCACCGGAGAGTACGCCAGCGCGCTTCTGCTGGTCCTGGCCCTTAAAGCCAAAGCTCGCCACATAAGCGCGGCTCGGAACCTCGGTCTCGCCGACCATCATGTGGTCCAGGCCATCCGAGACGACCTCCCACAGGTTCTTGTCGGGGTCGATGCCGGAACGGTTCTGGTCGACGTAAGAAATCTTGACGGTCTCGCCCACCTCGAGCTCGCCCGAAGTCAGCGGCTCCAGGCCCACAATCGTCTTGAACAGCGTGGTCTTACCGACACCGTTGGGGCCGATAACGCCCACAATGCCGTTGCGCGGCAGGGTGAACGAAAGGTCATCGATGAGCACGCGGCCATCGAACTCCTTGTGCAGGTGATGGGCCTCGAGCACCTTGTTGCCCAGACGCGGGCCCACAGGGATGCGGATGTCGGTCCAGTCGAGCTTCTGGCTTGCGCGGGCCTCGGCCTCCATCTCCTCGTAGCGAGCCAGACGGGCCTTGTTCTTGGCCTGGCGAGCCTTGGGCGAGCTGCGTACCCACTCGAGCTCGGCCTCCATGCGCTTGGCGAGCTTGGCGTCACGGTTGCCCTGGGCCTCGATACGCGCGGCCTTGGTCTCCAGATACGTGGAGTAATTGCCCTTGTAGGGATAAAGGTGACCGCGGTCGACCTCGCAGATCCACTCGGCAACGTTATCCAGGAAGTAGCGATCGTGTGTGACGGCAAGCACCGCGCCCTGGTAGTTGTGCAGGAAGTGCTCGAGCCACAGGATCGACTCGGCGTCCAGGTGGTTCGTGGGCTCGTCGAGCAGCAGCAGGTCGGGAGCCTCGAGCAGCAGCTTGCACAGGGCCACGCGACGGCGCTCGCCGCCAGAGAGCACGTTGACCGGCATGTCGGAATCGGGCAGCTGCAGGGCGTCCATGGCCTGGCCGAGCTTGGAATCGATATCCCAGCCGTCGGCGGCATCGATCTCGTCCTGGAGCTTGCCCATCTCGGCCATAAGGGCGTCCATGTCGCAATCCGGGTCGCACATCTCCTCGCCGATCTTATTGAAGCGATCGACCTTGGCGATCATATCGCCAAACGCCATGCGCACGTTCTCGATGACAGTCTTGTCGTCGTCGAGCGGCGGCTCCTGCTGCAGGATACCCACGGTGTAGCCGGGGGTGAGCCTGGCATCGCCGTTGGAGACCTCCTCAATGCCGGCCATGATCTTGAGCAGGGTCGACTTGCCCATGCCGTTGGGACCCACGACGCCGATCTTGGCACCGGGGTAGAAGCTCAGGGTCACGTCGTCAAGGATTACCTTGTCGCCATGGGCCTTGCGAGCCTGATACATCTGGTAGATAAACTCCGCCATTTGCCTGTTTTATCCTTTCTACCTGCTGTTTCCCTATTCTTGATTCGCTTTAGTGGAAACGAAATGAGAAAACCAGCTCTGAAACTTAACGAAAAAGGGGCATGGTTGCCCACACCCCCTAATACTACCTGGGAAAAGTCCCCCGGAACATACTATGAACTGCGTACGCTAGTTTTCCGCAACCTTAGCGAACGGCTCGCTGCGATTTACGCCACAGCAGATACGAATAGGCGTAGGCAGCTCCGGCCGAACCAAACGCCAGAGCCGCAATCACCGCGGCGACGACTTCACTCGAAAGCACGCTGCCCGCCACGCCCATCACAATCAGGCCAACACCCAGCACCATAAAGCAGGCACCGCCAAAACGCTGCGTACGGCGCCAGTTCTCGGGATCGGCAAGCGCCCAGGGCGTCTTGATACCGAGCGTGTAGTTCTGCTTTACGCGCGGTAAGTAGTTGCCCATACCAATAAAGAGCAAGCCGATAGCGCCTGATACCAGCAAATTGACCGTTCCTACCACCGGCACGATGCCCCACACCGTTAGCTCCCCCAGCCAGCTTATGGCACACATGAGCAGCGTGAAGGCGATTACGAAGCCCTGATAGAACTTACCCGAGGTCCGATACGCCTCGCCCTTGGGGTCAATGCGTGGCACGACGTAGAACATCGCGAGAAGTGCCAGAGGCAACACGCCGAGCGCGGAGGCCATCCAGCTAGGACCCCAACCGTCGACAGCGCCGTTCGCGCCCCAGTGCGTGGGAATCTGCGCAGGCAAGCTCGGCATCACCATGAGGTGCGCTACGACATTGGCGACGCACAGAGCGACCAGCGCAATCCACACGCGCGACGATACCCCTGTGGGGTGAATGCCCTTGTTTTCGTTATTCATCCTTATCACCTTCATTGTTTGTAAAACCCATAAACCAGCCAATTAAATCCTGCATGACGGTGGTGTTTAAGCTGTATACGATGTTTTGGCCATGGCGCTCGTCGGTCACCAACCCGGCGTTTTTAAGCGTCGCCAAGTGATGGCTCAGCGACGGCTTACTGATATCGAAATGCTTGGCAAGCTCCCCCGCCGTGCAATTGCCCTCGCGCAGCAGTTCCAAAATGCGCCGCCGCGTAGGATCGGCCAGCGCCTTAAAACCCTCTCCCGGCATAAGACCTCCTCTCAGCACCCCTCATGACGCGCACACTATACTCGATATTTAGATGTTTGTCTAACTATCTAATCGAAATGCTTCAAACCACATCAAAGTAAGCGCCATCGCAACCTATGGGCGATTACCTATAATGGCGATAGCCAAAACACGATTTGCTTCCCCATCGGAGGATGTCTATGACCGAAACCACAGCCGCAATTCCCAACGAGACACGCGACACCAAGCTCGAGATCATCATGGGCCGCGAGGCACTCGACAAGCTCGCCAACGCCACGGTGCTGATACTCGGCTGTGGAGGCGTGGGCTCCAACTGCTGCGAGGCACTTGCCCGCGGCGGCATCGGTCATTTTGTGATTCTGGACAAGGATATCGTCGCGCCCAGCAATATCAATCGACAGGTCATCGCCTTTCATAGCACCATCGGCAAGCGCAAGGTGGACGTGATGGAAGCCATGATCAACGACATCAATCCCGCTGCCACCGTTATCAAGCGCACCGAATACCTGCTGAGCGACAACATCGATGATTTCTTCGCGAGCGTTTTGGGGCAGACGGGTGGCAAGCTCGACTACGTCGTCGACGCCATCGACACCATCTCGGCCAAGCTCACCATTGCCAAATATGCTCAGGACCACGACATCCGTTTGGTCAGTTCCATGGGCGGGGCCAACAAGCTCCATCCCGAGTGCCTCCGCTTTGCCGACATCTTCGATACGGTACGTGACCCCATGAGCCGCATTATGCGCAAAGAATGTAAGAAGCGCGGAATCAAGAGCCTGCACGTGCTGTTTAGCTGCGAGGAATCGGTTAAAACCCAACCCCGCGACCCTTCCAACATCCACGAGCGCACCGAGCTGGGAACTGCCAGTTTTATGCCGCCCATCATGGGTCAGATGATTGCCGGCGAGGTTATCCGCCAGATCAGCGGGCGCGGGTGCGAGCGCGTGCGCGCCGATGGCCAGCGCTTGGACTAGCAGGATGCCCTGCGATGGAACCGCGATTCTTTGACACGCATTGTCATCTTGATTTGATGCTCAGCCCCGATGCTGCAGCCAGCGAGTCGGCGGCGTTGGGTCTGGGGCTCTTTGACTGCGGGGTCGACCCACGCGACTTTTCGGCCGCAAACGAGCGCGCCCGTCGCCTACCAGGCATCATCGCTGGCGTTGGGCTCCACCCCTGGTGGCTCGCCGACGGCCGCTGCGGTCCTGCCGAAGTCGATCTGCTTTGCGAAGTTGCTGCCCAAGAGCGCTACATCGGCGAGGTGGGACTCGACTTTTCCGCACGCTTTGCCGGAAGTGAGCCGCTACAAATACAGGCATTTGACCGGCTCTGCGATACACTCGTGCAGCATCCTCTTACCGGGCGCGTGATATCAATTCACGCCGTTCGTTCGGCAGGAGCCGTACTGGACGTCCTCGAATCGCATGGACTACTCATCCCAAACCCCGACTCCCCCGTTATCATCTTCCACTGGTTTAGCGGCACTTCGGACGAACTCGTCCGCGCGCGTGATGCGGACTGTTATTTTTCCGTCAACGAACGCATGCTCGCGTCTAAACGAGGACGCGAATACGCACGACAGATTCCACTCGATCGTTTACTGCTCGAGACCGATGCACCAGCGGAGGCAAACACAGAAACAAGCGCGCAGTCGCTCATCAAATCGCTCACAAGGACCTCAGAACGCATCGCCTCGCTCAAAAATTGTGACGCAAAGCGCATCGAGTCGGCAGTTTTAACAAATGCGCACTCTGTTTTTGACCTTCGCTAGCCCCGGAGGACAAAAAATGCCAAATATGAGTACTGTTGCAAATCCAGTCACATTATTTTACGGCAAAATAGTGCCTTGATAATGTACAGCTATCCATTATCAAGGCACTTTAAGGTGGTTAAAGTCATTTTTAGCAGGTTTTAATCGCTCGCAGACACCCAACTAGGCCCTCAAAAGCTAAATTTCGCTGTTACTAAATTAGTGACAGTACTCATATTTAGCATTTTTTGTCCATGGAGTCCCGGGGAGGCGACAATTCGACTCCCCGGGACTGCTCGCCTATTCGGAAATCGGCGCCCCATGGCCCCAAGAGCCTTCCATGCCGCATACGGTCGAAGCAAACCCCGCCGCAAAGTCGAGTGCACGCTCGATGGCCTCGACGCCATCCTCGCCACGCTTGGCGGAATCGAGATAGCACATCAAGAACGAAGTCAGAAACGAGTCACCCGCACCCATAGTGTCCTTCATTTCCGTTACCGGTTTAGCCAGTTGGCGGTAATAACGATCGCCATCATAGGCAATGCAGCCCTCAGCGCCAGCCGTTGCCGATACAAAACGCGGACCTAGGCTCTTCACCCATGCCAGACGCTCGCGAATCTCATCCTCGCTCGCGGCGTCTGCCGCGCTAAAGAATGCGAAGTCAACGTAGGGAGCAATCTGCTCGTAGTACTCGTCGGTCGAATCGTCCGAGAAGTCAAACGAAACCGTGATGCCCGCGGCCTTCAACTTGGGAAGTTCGCGCTCGGTAAAGCAATAGTTGCCCGAGTGGACTACGTCGAACTGCTTCATGTACGCAAGGTCAAAGCGATCGAGCACATAGCGAGCATCACCACGGATGCCACCCTCATTGGAGCCAAGGAAAACACGGTCGCCGTTAACGACGGTCACGCGCGCAGCACCATTCTCACCGATGAGCTGCTTGCATTTGGCTAGTTCAACGTCCTCATCTTCAAGACTCGCAATCACGTGCTCGGCAGCAGCGTCATTACCAAAGATGCCCATATACGCGGAGCGCGCGGCTCCGCATTTCTTGGCATACACGGCAAAGTTCACCGCATTGCCACCCGGATACATCGTGCGAATATGCTCGTAGCGGTCGACGACGTTGTCGCCAAACCCCAGTGCGCTCACGTTAAATGCCATAGCGCGCCCCTCTCTTATGCCAACGGAACCACTGTTGTGACAGCAGTACCGCCCAGGATCTACGCGAGTTCCAGTAGCTCCGGCAGCTGGTCGATAATCTTGTCCGCGGCATCCTGGCTAAAGCCAAAGCGCTCCTCGCGCTTGGCAATGACCGTCAGGCCGGCTCGCTTACCCGCGGTAATGCCCGGAACGGAATCCTCAACGCAGCAGCAGCGATTCGCGGGCAGCCCCAGCAGGTCCAGCGCATGCAGGTAGATGTCGGGCTCGGGCTTGCTCTCCTTAAACTGCTCGCCGCTCACCACATACTCAAAGGCATCCGACAGCCCGCACGCATTGAGCACTTCCTCGATGCTATCCATGGGAGACGAGCTGGCAAGCGCCACGCGAACGCCCCGGCGCGGCAGCTCTCGAATCGTATCCACGGCGCCTGGGTTAATCAAAGTCTGATAGTCGCGCGGACGCTCATGCGCCCACTCATCCCAACGGGCCAACGCTTCCTCGCCAGTAAAATGCCCCTTACCGGCGCGCTCAAACCAATCGACCAGCATATGCAGGAAGAACTGATGCGAGGTACCAACCTGCCCATTCAACTCCTCTTGAGTCAGGTTAAGCCCAAGCTCCTTGGCAAACGCGGCAGTCTCGCCCAGGTAGTAATACTCGGTATCGACAATGACGCCGTCCATGTCAAAGATAACGGCGTCGAACGGAAATGCGGACACGGCACCCTCCCTAACAAAAGGGCGCCTGTAAGCAGGCGCCCGAACCATGCATTATCGGCGATTCTAACCCAGCAGCTTATCCAACGCCACCGCAATACCGTCTTCGTTGTTATTGGCGGTCACCATCTGGGCTACCGCCTTAACCTCATCGACGGCGTTGCCCATGGCAACACCGGTGCCGGCCCACTCAATCATGGACTTGTCGTTCTGGCCGTCGCCAAACGAGACGACCTCGCTGGCATCGATACCGAGCTTGGGCAGGGCACCCTCGAGCGCGCGGGCCTTGTCGATACCGGGCGCCGTGTATTCAAAGTACCAGTCGGCCGTAAACATGCCCGAAAGCGTCTGGGTAAAGGGCGCATACATCTCCTCGTAATGCGCCTGTAGGTAGGCCGGGTCGCCTGCCGTCAGCAGCTTGTCCACGGGATAAGCGTCCACAACCTCATGCAAGCTCTCGACCTCGCGGATCTTAAGGTCACACGCATCGCGCTCGTATTTGACGATGTTTTTCTGCGAACCGTCCGGCAGTGTGATCATGCAGCGATACGAGTCCTCGACATGCAGATCGCGACCGAGCGAAATCATAGGGATCACGTCAAAATTACGCAGGTGATCAATCAAGCGATGCAATTCGTCGGCAGGCATAGCCTGATCGAACAGTACCTCGTCGGTCTGGGCATCGAAGACGTGAGCGCCGTTAAAGGCCACCAGCAAACCATCATGGTTCTGAAGGTCGAGCTCCTGGGCCAAGGCGTGAAGACCCCATACGGGACGGCCCGATGCCAAGATGAGCTTAATGCCCGACTCCTGCGCCGCGAGCAGCTTCTCGCGCGTACGCGGGCTAATCACTTTCTGATCGTTGGTGAGCGTACCGTCGATATCCATCGCGATGGCTTTGATTGCCATATATGCCTCCCTGTCATTGAACAACCTTGTCTGAGCCATCATACAGAACACCCATCGCGACTCCGTTTACAACGGGCAAAAAGTCATATTGTCTCGAACATGAACAGCGTGTGGTCGTGAAGCTTTATCGCTCAGGTCAAATACGTCTGCTAGCGACGCTCATCCGTCGGTGCGCCCTCGACGATCGCGATGCCCGCCGATGCACCTAACGCGCTGGCGCCGGCCTCGATGAATGCGCAGGCCTCTTCGTAATTATGGATACCGCCCGCCGCCTTGATTGCCACGGCATCGCCGAGCACCTCGTGCATCAGCCGCACGTCCTCGAGCTTAGCACCGCCAAAGCTTCTGCCGGTCGATGTCTTAAGGAATCCCGGCTTGGCCTCCAGCGCGATCTCGCATACACGGCGCTTGGCGGCGTCGTCGCCGTCCAGCTTGCACATCTCGACGATTACCTTGTCAGTGATGCCATGCGCGCGACAAAAATCAGCAATGGTAGTCATCTCGCGCTCGATGGCATCAAAATCGCGGTTCTCGATCGACCTCTGATTCAAAACGTAGTCAATCTCGGTAAAGCCACACGCAGCGTATTCCTCAAACCTCGCAAGCTTCTCCTCAAGCGCCATAGTGCCCTGGGGAAAGTCGATAGCGCCGGCAAGGATGATGTCAGAGTCCTCGAGCATGGCGCGGCCCGTCTCGTACTCCTGCAGGTTCGCAAATACGCAGCGAAAGTTGTACTTTAACGCCTTCTCGACATATTGCTCAAACGTGTCCTCGGGGGCATCGATATAGTCGATGTATTTGTTGATGGGTTTGGCAAGCGTCATGCTGGGCCTCCTTGTTCAGGACTGACAACCGATTCGTGGTTTCACGCGAAAAACCACGTTCAATGTACGCCCGGCATGCAAGGACAGCGTCCGCATTCCGACAAGTGGTATGAAATTAGTTGTAAACGTATATTTACAGACAGCGAATGGCACCGCACGCGGATGCCGACAGCAAGACATCCCCCCTCAATACACCCTCATGCCCATTTAAATAGCAAGGGGCCCGTATCTGTTGGGATACGGGCCCCTTTCGGCCGTGACCTATCTCAGCAACAAAGACTACTTGCGGTGAGCGCGGTAGAACTCGATCGCACCATCTTATCCGAGCCGGGGCACGTTCGCATAGCGTGGCGCGTGACGGTTGCAAAACCACCCCATTTGAAACAAACGCAAAAAAGTACTTGCAAAGACGCGTTCCGACATATAAGTTGATAAAAGACCGCCGTTGCGGTTTTAAGTAGATCGAGCATATGAAGTTTGAGATTTAGCGTGTAAGAGAAGGAAGATCGGCAAAGTACAACCCCAAACGCAATGACAACTTAATGAGGTAACTGCCACATGTGAGGCACCCAGGGCATTGCTGTCTCGATTTTGAGCACGATGCCTTCCGCCTTGCATGGGCCGTTCCATCCCGCCCCTGCAGCAACTGCCTCACGGGCTCATTGAAAACCGCATAGCACCCCAACGTCAGCACATCACCCACGGCAAGCACATCACTCACGACAACCAACACATCAACAAACAGCACGAACATCAACCGATTGGAGAAGCTATGACAAACCACCACGCTGAAGACGGCGATAAGAAAAGCATTCTGGATGTCCGCATTGAGCGAGCATCCGCAAACAAATACGACGCCGCCTTTGCCGCCGCAACCATCGAGAACTTCGCGTCGCTGCCGCTCGCGACGGTCTTGGCCGGCAAGCCTCAACTGCTGAAGCGCTGCATCAAAATCATGGGCGATCCCAGCATTCGCAGGCTGACAGATCCCTATGCCCCAAATCGAGATAACGAGCCTCGCGTCCTTACTATGGGCTGCTTAGCCCATATGCTCACGGCGCTCGACACGAAACTCAAGCTCGAATGGACACCCGACGAGCGTTGCAAGCTCGAAATCAAGCGGGACGCCCTGTGCACTGCATTGTTCCTTCCGCTGAACGACCTCAAGCGCGGCAACGTCGAGCTCGATGCGCAGACCCGGCAAATGCAAATGCCCGGCACCGCGAGACAGAAGACCCCAAGGCCCCGCGCGACCGTTATCGACCGCAACCGCCATAACCAGTTGACCGCGCAGTTTTCCATCGATGAGGCAGCCGTTAGAGCCTTGGTCGACACATTGTGCCTCCTGAGCATCAACGAACTGTTCGAGGGCTATCTCGCCCTTGTCCCCGCGACGGCACCCAAGTCGGTGGCAAAAATCATCGAGACCTGCAGGCACCAGTTTGGGCGCCATCGCAACGACGAGGAAATGAACGCCAGCATCGTGCGGCACTACAAGGCCCATTGCACAAACGGTGAACGCGCCCCAGTGGAGCATCAGCTACGACTCGCATACACCACGCCCATCGCAACGCTCCATCGCTTTGGAGCCCTTGACATCCGAGAGCCGCACGAACAGGCGGCCTGTCCCGAAACCGAGCTCGATCGCAGGCTCGGACGAACCCGATAGCTCGCCCGCCCTCGGCGGGCAGCAACCCATCCCACAACCCAACCAACCAGAAAGGAGTCCTCATGAACACTTGTCAATCCCCCATCATCAGCCCCCTCACCATGCGTGAATCCGCCCGAGGCATCACGCTCACCAGCATTTACGATGAGATGCTCGCCCGTCGCGAGCTCTCCGTCATGGGAAACATCGAAACCCCGATGGCCCACGACCTATGCCAGCAGATCCGCCTGCTCGATGCCACCGACCCCAGCCGCCCCATCACCATATTTGTCGCCAGCGCCGGCGGAAGCGTGCGATCGGGTCTTGCAATCTATGACGCCATGCGCCTCGCATCGTGCCCCATCCGCACCGTCTGCCTGGAATTCGCCGCGTCCATGGGCGCCGTGATCTTTATGGGCGGCGACGATCGCCGTATGGCGCCCCATGCAGAGCTCATGATTCACGACCCGCTGATCCCCCAGGGGGCAGGCGGCTCGGCACTTGCGCTGCAGGAAACCAGCCGGCGTCTCATGCAGACCCGCAAGACCCTCACGCAAATCCTCTCGGACCGCAGCGGCCTCACGCCCAAGCGCATCCAGTCCCTCACTGCAAAAGACACCTACCTTTCGGCCGAGCGCGCCGTCGAGCTCGGCTTTGCCCACGAAATCCTCTCGACCACCAAGGAGGTCGCCCATGTCTAACCTCGCCAGCCGCCTCGCCGCATCTGAGTCCGCATCGTCCACCATCCTCGCCAAGGATCGAACGCTTTCCTGCGACACCCGCCAAACGGGACTCAACAACAACGCACTTGTGATCGGCCCCTCGGGAGCCGGCAAGACCCGAAACGTCCTCAAGCCCAACCTGCTGCAAATAAACGCAAGCTACATCGTGCTCGACACCAAAGGCACGCTCTGTCGCGAAGTGGGACCCGTGCTGGCAGCCCACGGTTACCGCGTGCAATGTCTCAACTTCGCCGACCTCAACACCGTCCCGGCCCTTGCGCCCGGCATCGAGCGCTGCGGCTACAACCCCCTGAGGCACATTCGCCGCAAGGCGGACGGCAGGCCCAACCAGCAGGACATCCTCTCGGTGGCAAAGGCCATCTGCCCCATCGAGGACAACAACCAGCCTTTTTGGGATCATGCGGCGGCAAACCTGCTGTCGTGTCTTATCGCCTACGTCACCGAACAGCTGCCCGCCGACGAGCAGACGATCAGCTCGGTCATCAAGCTGATCGAGCACCTGCAAGACGGTGCCACGGGTCGATTGTTTGACGACCTGATCACGACCGACCCCCAAAGCTATGCCCTCTCGCTATGGCGGCGCTACGCCATTACGCAAAATGCCGAGCGCATGCACGCGAGCATCGTCGGCATCCTTGCCGAAAAGGTCATGTGTCTGGGATTCGACGGTGCGGCACAGCTCTATCGTGAGTGCCATCAGGTGGACTTCGCTTCCATGGGACACACCCCCTGCGCCCTGTTTGTAACCGTGAGCGATATTGACCGCAATCTCGATCCGCTGACCGGCCTCTTTATTTCGCAGGCGTTTATGGGCCTCATACGCGAGGCCGACAAGCAGCCCGACGGCAGCCTGCCCGTGCCCGTACGCTTTATGCTCGACGACTTTGCAAACCTGCAGATTCCCCAGATCGACAACGTGCTCTCGATTATCCGAAGCCGCAACATCTGGGCAACGCTGCTGCTGCAGTCGACCAATCAACTCGATGCGCTCTACGGGGAGGCGCGTGCACGCTCCATCATGGGCAACTGCGACGCGCATCTGGTATTGGCCTTCCAGGACCCCGAGAGCGCCCGGGTATTTTCCGACCGTGCCGATGCATTGCCCAGCACACTTATGGCGACGCCAATCGATCGCTCGTGGCTCTTTGTGCGCGGTCGTACCCCCGAGCAGGTCGAACGCTTTAGGCTCGAAGACCATCCGCTGTACGGGGAACTGCCCGAAGCGCAGCGAGGCGATCCGGAGGCCGAGCTCTAGACGCAGGGCCCTCGCAGCACGCGACGCTCCGGCGAAGATCCTTAAAGGCCGTGCGCCCCGGGGCCACGGCAAAGCAAAGGGGCCCGCATCCGATGGGATACGGGCCCCTGGCTATAAGGCGCGATGCGTTAACAGCAGCGACTACTTGCGGTGCGCGCGATAGAACTCGATGAGCGCCTGGGTCGAAGCGTCCTGCTCGGCCTTGGCGGCGTCGTCGTGGAAGGCCGGGGTGATCTGCTTGGCAAGCTGCTTGCCCAGCTCGACGCCCCACTGGTCGTAGGAGTCGATGCCCCAGACCGTGCCCTCGACAAACGTAATGTGCTCGTACAGGGCGATGAGCTCGCCGAGCGCGAACGGGGTCAACGTGTCGCCGAAGATCGAGGTCGTCGGGCGGTTGCCCTCAAAGCAGCGGGCCGGGACGATCTGCTCGGGCGTGCCCTCGGCGCGCACCTCGTCGGCCGTCTTGCCAAAGGCGAGCGCCTTGGTCTGGGCCAGGAAGTTGCCCAGGAACAGCTCGTGCACGTCCTGACCGCTGTCGGTCGCAGGGTTGGCAGTGTTGGCGAAAGCGATAAAGTCGGCCGGAACCACCACAGTGCCCTGGTGCAGCAGCTGGTAGAAGGCGTGCTGGCCGTTGGTGCCGGGCTCGCCCCAGAAGATCTCACCGGTATCGGAGGTCACGGCGCTGCCGTCCCAGCGGACGTGCTTGCCGTTGGACTCCATGGTGAGCTGCTGCAGGTAGGCCGGGAAACGGTGCAGGTACTGGCAGTACGGCAGCACGGCATGGCTCTTGGAACCGAAGAAGTTGACGTACCAGACGTTGAGCAGGCCCATCAGCGCGACGGCATTGTTCTCGAGCGGCGTGTTGCAGAAGTACTCGTCGATGGCGTGGAAGCCCTCGAGGAACTGTTGGAAGCGCTCGGGGCCGAGCACGACGATCAGCGACAGGCCCACGGCGGAGTCAACGGAATAGCGGCCGCCAACCCAGCTCCAGAAACCGAAGGCGTTGGCGGGGTCGATACCGAAGGCCTCGACCTTCTCGAGTGCGGTGGAGACGGCGACGAAGTGCTTTGCCACGGCCTCGGCGTTCTGCTCATCGGAGCCGTCGATGGCGCCCTGAGCCTTGAGCTGCTCGAGCATCCAGGTCTTGACTTCGCGGGCGTTGGTGAGGGTCTCGAGCGTGGTGAAGGTCTTGGAGACGATGATCACGAGCGTGGTCTCGGGATCCAGGCCCTTGAGCTTCTCGGCCTGATCGTTGGGATCGATGTTGGAGATGTAGCGGCAGTCGATACCGGCGTCGGCATAGGGACGCAGGGCCTCGTAGGCCATGACCGGGCCCAGATCGGAGCCGCCGATGCCGATGGACACCAGGTGCTCGATCTTCTTGCCGGTAACGCCCTTCCACTCACCGGAGCGCACGCGCTCGGCGAAGGCATACATGCGATCGAGGACCTCGTGCACGTCGGCGACGACGTCCTGGCCGTCGACGATGAGCTGGCCCTTCTCGCTTGCCGGGCGGCGCAGCGCGGTGTGCAGGACAGCGCGGTCCTCGGTGGTGTTGATGTGCTCGCCAGAGAACATGGCGTCGCGGCGCTCCTCGAGCTTCACCTCGCGAGCAAGATCGCACAGCAGCTTGACGGTCTCATCGGTCACCAGGTTCTTCGACAGATCGAAGTGCAGGTCACCGGCGTCAAAGCTCAGCTTGTTCACGCGGTCGGCGTCAGCAGCGAACCAGGCCTTGAGGTCGATACCTTCGGCCTCGAGCTTCTCCTGATGGGCCTCGAGTGCCTTCCAAGCGGCAGTCGACGTAGCATCGATAGGTGCGGCAACAGTTGCCATAGAGTCCTCCTCAGCATACGGGCGCACGCCTCCATGCGCCCGGACATTCAGATGCCACTATTCTAGCGCAGGTCAAGACTATAATCAGCGAGCGTTGCCAATCGGCCCCCAAACGGCAACCGACCAAATAGGGACAGGTTTATTTTGGCAGGTCAAACGCTTTACCAATCAAAAATAACCCGTCTTTTTATGCCAAATATTAGGCCGCGGCACACACGCTGCCGAGCAACTCGCGCAGAGGAGACCCAATGCCCTCAAGCAATTCGGGAGCGATAATGGCAAAAACGGGAACCTCGCCGGCTCCCGCGACGGCAGGCACCTTGCCCTCCGAGACAATACATCCATAAGGGACAAAACCGTCTTCGCCGGCATCGAGCACGGCCATGCGACGCGCGAGTTCGCGCGCAAAGCCGGCAGTATCGGCATCGCCGATCGCCAGGACAAAGTCCACGCCTTCGTCGGTCGCCAGGGCCACGGCTTCGTCGATCAGTTCGTCTCCCCCGTCACCCTCAACCGAGCCGCAGCGAAAAAGCACGCGCTCGAGCAGAGCTCGATCAAGCGAGCCGAGCGCCGCCGAGACGAGCTCATCACGCGTATGCTTGTCTCCGCCCAGCACGACCAGCGCCTTGGTGCCACCGTAGTGAGCGACCAATCGTCCGCACCAGCGAGCCACGTCCCCATCCGCAACAAGGCGTGTCGGCATACCAAACCCATAATTGACCATCTTTCCCACAACCCTTCCGTGCGCATAGGCGGTATCAATCGTTAGGCTCATGCTACGAAGCAAGGTTTTCCGAGCTGTTTCGCACTCTTTAGAGCTGCGTTAAAACCCGATCCAACCGCACGACCATACCTACCAAAACAAACCAGTCCCTTTTTGACAGGTTTTGACGATGTCCGGATGAGAGGGTATTATCGAACAGATATTCGATAAGAACATGTGTTTGATGATAGGACACGGATGGCGCACGAGCAGCACACCTATATCTGCATCGACCTCAAGACATTTTATGCCAGCGTCGAGTGCGTCGACCGTGGGCTCGATCCGCTCACCACCAACCTAGTCGTTGCCGACGAATCGCGCGGGCGCACGACCATCTGCCTCGCCATCACGCAGGCCATGAAGGACTTAGGAATTCACAATCGCTGCCGCCTATTTGAGATTCCCGATGGCATCGACTACATCACGGCCGTACCGCGCATGCAGCACTACATGGAGGTGTCGGCGAAAATCTACGGTATCTATCTGGAATACGTCAGCCCCCAGGACGTGCACGTCTACTCCATCGATGAGTGCTTTATCGACGTGACGCCCTATCTGGACCTCTATCACACAGATGCGGAAGGGCTCGCCTGCACGCTGCGCGACGAGGTCTTGGCGCGCACCGGCATCACGGCGACGGTCGGCATCGGCCCCAACCTATTCCAGGCCAAGGTGGCGCTCGACGTCACCGCCAAGCACGTACCCAGTCGCATCGGCAAACTCGACGACGAGACCTTTCGCAAGGAGATCTGGCCCCATCGCCCCATCACCGACATCTGGGGCATCGGCCCCGGTGTGGCAGCCCGACTCGAAAAATATGGCGTCTACGACCTGATGGGCGTCGCCGCACTCGACGAAAACCTGCTCTACGACGAGCTCGGCGTCAATGCCGAATATCTCATCGACCACGCCTTTGGGCGCGAGCCGACAACCATCGCCGATATCCAAGCCTATCGCCCGCAAGCGACCTCGACCACCACAGGACAGGTGCTCTCGAAGGGCTATGCCTACGAGCAAGCCTACACCGTCTTGCGCGAGATGGTCGACAGTGCCGTGTTGGACTTGGTCGATAAGCACGTGGTCTGCGACAGCATCTCGCTCTTTGTGGGCTACGCGAGCGAGCGCGCTGACATACGCCGCCTCGACGCCAGCGGTACAGCGCAATATGTGGACGGATGCGGCCACCTGCGCTCGAGCACATCGAGTATCGAACCCACCGCAACCGCCGGCCCCGAGCTCGCGCCCCGTGCTCCCAAGCCCGTCCAGTGCGATGACGAAAGGCGCCGCCTGGTACGCGAAGCGCAGGCAATCGATGGCATCTTTGTGGGAGAGCATGGCGGCAAACCGCGTGGCGGCTATGCCTCACTCTTTGCGCACTCCAACGCCTCGCGCAAGCTGCCCGAGCGCACCAATTCGTTTAAGAAGATCATGGGGTATTTCGATGACCTTTGGGCACAAACGGTCGACCCCAAGCGACCGGTCAAGCGTATCAATCTGGGATTTGGCAACCTCATGCCCGAGGAATTTGCCACCATCGATCTGTTCAGCGATATCGAGGCCGATGAGCGCGAGCGCGACCTGGCGCGCGCCGTCCTGGCCGTGAAAGGCAAGTACGGCAAAAACGCGCTCGTCAAGGGATTAAGCTTTACCGCCGGCGCCACCGCGCGCGAACGCAACGACCAAGTTGGAGGGCACCGTGCCTAAGTCCCAACAACAGCCGATGCGGCCACCGACACCTTTTGAACGCCTAGCAGACCCCGAGGGAAGACGTCGCTCCGCCGACCCAAAGCTCACTGCCAACGGTGCCGTGCGCGCCAACCGCGCCGCACAGTTTATGCCCTTTGCCGCCCTCACGGGATACTACGAACTCGTGCGCAAGCAGGAAATCACCGTCGAGCCAAAACGTGAGCTCACGGAAGAAAAAGCCCTCGTACTTTCTAAAAAGCTCGAGGGTCTCAAACGTGGCGACTTGGTTCGTGTCACCTATTACGATACGTACGGCTATCGCTCCCGCACCGGCATCCTCGACGAGGTACTCCCTGCCTTCAAGCTCCTCAAGCTCAAAGACATCGCCATCGACTTCGACGACATCCAAGACATCGAACTGCGCGGACGAGCCTAGCCAAGGAAGCGCATCCAGGGCGGCGCTTACAGCGTCATGACGTAGTAGCCCGCGTCTTTCACGGCCGTCTCGAGGACACCACGATCAACCGGCTGTTTAGAGCGCACACGTGCCGTGTGATCCGCATACGTCACCGTTGCCCACACGCCATCCAGCGCATTCAGGGCATTAGCCACGTTCTGAGCGCAGCCGTCACAGCTCATGCCGCCGATGAGCAGCTCATCGCTATAGGGATAGTGCGATGCATCGGTATCCACCACAACAACCTTTTTGGTTTTCTTGCCGCTCGTACCATCGCTGCAACAACTCTTCCCGTGTGTCGAAGCGGCAATGCGACGCAGTCCAAAAAACATGCCGACGGCAATGACGGCCAGCACGATGAGATTCGCAGGATTGAGCAAGTCGCTCATGCGTTCCCCTTTCAAGTAGCCCTATCTAGATACCCCCATGGGGTGTCCCCATCTTAACCCAAAATCATGTCGGTTCTGTCAATTAGTTTCCCTATTCAAACTTTTTTGTTGACCAAGGCTTACTTTCGTATATAGGTTTTCCTAGGCTAACAAGTGAGTGCTCGAAAGGGGCAACGTGACTCGAACCATTGACATCCCAACATACCAAACGGCTGTCGTGCGCAACTGCTCCCCTACGCTCGCAGGTATCAAGCCGGCTTCGCTCTTTACCTATCCCGGCGTTTACGCCAACCAAAACGGAAAACCCGGCGTCGCTAAAATCGAAGAGCGACGCTCTCGTCTGCTCGCCGTCATAGCCCAATGCAACCGCGAGCTCCAGCCGCTCGGGATCCATATGAGCGTTTTGGTCTGGCGCCCCTGCGGAGCGCTCATCTATGTGTACCGCCCTGCGGACCTTATGCGATATCTCTCCGATCCCCGCGCCGCGACGGCGCTTGTCGCCGAAGGCTACGATGTCCACAACCTGCTCGCATCCCTGGTGCATCTCGCCGCGCGCATCACGCTGGCAAGCAGCAATGCCGCAGAAAGCGCCTATGACGGCAGTGTCTGCGCACTCGCGCGAAATAGGCACTGCGATACGGGGTGCATGTGCGAGTTCCCCCACGAAATTGGCTATTTTTTGGGCTATCCCTACGAAGATGTCCATCAGTTTATCGTCCAGCACGGCGAAAACTATAAGGTCTTTGGCGCCTGGAAGGTATACACAAACGTTGAGCAGGCGCTCACGACCTTCGATTCCTATCGCGCATGCACGCAATACCTTACCTACATCTATCAACAGGGCTGCACCCTGGGACAACTTGTCCAGGCAACCCGATAGAGCATACAAAACGCGGCCACACGCCGCACAACCGAAAGGAAAACATATGAGCAAGATCGCCGTCGTCTACTGGAGCGGCACGGGCAACACCGAGGCCATGGCAAACCTCGTCGCCGAAGGCGCCACGTCCGTGGGCGCCGAGACTGAGGTCATCCCCTGCGCCGACTTCTCTGCCGACAAGGCCGCCGAATATGATGCCTTCGCCTTCGGCTGCCCAGCCATGGGCTCCGAGGAACTCGAGTACGATGAGTTCCAGCCGATGTGGGATGAGGTCAAGGAGACTCTCGGCGACAAGAAGGTCGTCCTCTTTGGCTCCTATTCGTGGGCCGAGGGCGAGTGGATGGACAACTGGAAGGCCGACGCCGACGAGGCCGGCGTCAACGTCGTGGACTCCACCATCTGCTACGACGCGCCCGACGACGAGGGCGAGACCGCTTGCAAGGCCCTCGGAGCCGAGCTCGCGTAACGAACCCAGGGCCTCCAAGAGAGCCTGCATCAAAGCGCATCCCCATCCCTACAAAAGAGCGGGGCTGGATTCAAGTCCAGCCCCGCTCTTTTGTAACGGCAGTTACATCAACCGGCTACGAGATATTGCCCAAGAACGCCTTGGTGCGCTCGCTCTTGGGGTGGTCGAAGACCTCGCTCGGCGTACCCTCTTCCACAATGACGCCGCCGTCCATAAAGACGACGCGGTCGGCGACATCGCGGGCAAAGCCCATCTCGTGCGTCACGACGATCATGGTCATACCGTCGTGCGCCAGGTCGCGCATGACGCCCAGGACGTCGCGCACGAGCTCAGGGTCGAGCGCCGAGGTGGCCTCGTCAAAGAGCATGACGTGCGGGTTCATCGACAGGGCGCGGGCGATGGCAACGCGCTGCTGCTGGCCGCCCGAGAGCTGGCTCGGCATAAAGTCGATACGCTCGGCAAGACCGACCTTGGTCAGCTCCTCGACGGCAATCTTCTCGGCCTCTTCCTTGCTGCGCTTGAGCACCTTCTGCTGCGCGAGCATGACGTTCTTTTTGACTGAGAGGTGCGGGAACAAATTGAACTGCTGGAACACCATACCCAGATGCGTGCGCACCTTGTTAAGGTCGACGCCCTTGGCGCACACGTCCACACCCTCGACGATAATCGAGCCGCTCGTGGGATGCTCCAGACGATTGATGCAGCGAAGCATCGTCGACTTGCCCGAGCCCGAGGGGCCCAAGACCACAACGACCTCACCTTTGTGCACATCCAGATCGATATCGCGCAGGACCACGTTGTCGCCAAAGGCCTTCTGGAGGTTCTTGATGCTGACGACGACCTCGTTCGAGTTATTGGTTTCGCTCATGATAGGACCTCCTTACAGACCGGCGATGTGATCGGCGGGCGTCGCGACAACCTGTCCGGCGCTCTTGGCGGGACGCTTCTTCTTGGTCTCGGCCGTGCCCAAAAGCCTCGCCTCAAGACCACTCACCAAGCGAGCGAGCGGCAGGGTGATGACCAGATAGAACAGGGCGGCAACCACGTACGGTGTAATGGAGCCCGTCGTGGCCACGATGGTACGGGCGTTCATGACGATCTCGACCACACCCACGGCGGCAAGCAGCGACGTATCCTTGTAAAGCAAGATAAACTCGCTGGTCAGCGTAGGCAAAACATTGCGGAACGTCTGCGGAATCATGACATAGAGCAGCGTCTGGAACGCGTTCATGCCCAGCGAACGCGCAGCCTCGTTTTGGCCCTTGGGGATCGATTGAATACCGGCACGGAAGATCTCGCATAGGTACGCAGACGAGTTCATGGCCATGACGATAACGCCCAAGACATAGTCGTCCACCTTGACGCCGGCCAACGGCAGACCGAAGAACGCGATATAGATCTGCAGGAACGCCGGCGTACCGCGGATGATATTCACATAGATGCCGGCAAGGCAACGCAGGATGCGCGACTTGGAGATGCGCATGAGCGACAAGGCAAAGCCAAAGGGAATTGCCAGCGGAAACGCCACAAGCACGATCGAAAGCGACATAAGGAAGCCCTTGAAGACGATCGGCAGGCTCTGGACCAAAATGACCGGGTTTAAGAACAGGCGCAGGAACATATTGGAGTTCCAAGCCTCGACCCACGGCTGCTCCTTAAGATCGGCCAAGAAGTTATCGAAGGCCGTCACGCCCTTGATCTCCACCGACGGAATCTTGGAGATCTTCTTGGTCGACCCGTCAGCGAGCGTACAGGTGCCGCTAAAGGCCTCATCGCCGCCCTCGACGGGGAAGCTCACGCCGTAAACCTCGACACGGAAAAAGCCGCCGGCAGGCGCCGTCTCGCCAAAATCAATCTTGAGCGTCTGGCCGTCAGCCTTGCACGTGGGCTTCATGGGCGTACGATCCATGAGGTCCTCGCCCGAGAGCATCGTCAATCGCGTGTCATCGGTACCAAACGTCGTGCCGTCGACAAACGTCAGCGAAAGACCGCTCAGCTCCTCATCGGCATCGGCCTGGACCTCCCAGGTAATGCGCGTCTCGGTACCGCCGACCACAGCGCTGCCCGAACCGGTGTTGGGTCGAGCGGTAATCTTTGCGGTCTCAAGCGCCTGGGCGGTCGTGGGCGCATATGTCCCCACACACACCAGCGCGAGCGCCACGGCCATGACGCAGACTAGCTTTTGGAGCAAGGCGGGCAGTGGAAAACGCTGCTCCGCAGCCCCTTTGTTCAGTCGAGACAAGGTGGCTCCTATCGTAGAAGTTGTCGGCAAAACGAGACGGAAATGCTCTCCGTCAAGAGAAGCGCAAAGGCCCTCTCCGCCAAAGCGGAAAGGGCCCGCGAGCAATCAAGTAGCTATTTTACTTGATGTTGTACTTAGCCATGAGGGCGTCAACGGTACCGTCATCGGTCAGGTCCTTGATGGCCTGGTTGATGTCGTCCTTGAGCTTGGTGTTGCCCTGGTTGATGGCGATGGCGTACTCCTCGCCGGTGCTGATCTGCTTGATGGTCTGGCAGGTGTTGAACTGCTCGGCGGTCAGCTGGCTGGCAACGGAGCGGTTGGTGACTACGGCGTCGCCCTTATCGGACTGCAGGGCGCTGAAGCACTCGGTGGCGTCCTTGTAGGGGACAATCTTGGCCTTGGGGAAGTTCTCCTGGGCAAAGGACTCGGCGGTCGAGCCAGACTGGACGATGATGGTAGCATCGGCGTTGTTGAGCTTCTCGCTGTAGTTGTCGGCCGTGATGTCGGTGTTATCGACCTTGGTCACGATAGCCTGATCGTCCATGTAGTAGGAATCAGAGAAAGTGACTTCCTTCTCACGCTCGGGCGTGTCGGTGATAGCCGCAATGGAAACGTCATACTTGGCGCCCGAAGCGACACCCGGAACCAGCGTGTCAAAGTCATTGTTGACATACTCGACATCCAGGCCCAGCTTGTCGCCGATGGCCTTGATGAGCTCAAGGTCAAAGCCCTGATAATCGCCGTTGTCATCCTTGTACTCAAACGGAGCGTACTCGGCAGAGGTGCCGACGGTGAGCGTACCATCCTTGACGAGCGCGTACTCCTTGGAGCCGTCGACCTTCTCGACCTTAGCGTCGTCAGAGCTGCTGGAACCGGCATCAGAACCAGAGGTGGCGTTGGACGAGCCGCAGCCCGTCAGTGCGAGGGCGAGCGCCATGGCACCCGTGGCGGCAAATGCGCCAAGCTTCTTGAGCTTCATAATCAGTCTCCTTCCGGTGACCTCGTTTGATTCAGAGGTCTGCAAAAACTGAGGGTTATTATGCACCCGCTTGGAAGAATCTGCAATTAGAAAACTGATTGAAACAAACCCATAACGTGAATGTAGCACTCCAGTTTATGGCAGCCTTTACTGCTGCAATGACCTTAACAGTTTGATTTCAGCCGCATAACCTGCAAGTTCGTTCGGAGTCTCCAAAATAAACGGCAGCGAACGCAAACGGCCATTCGATACAATATTCTGTATAACCTGCATACCGCCACCAAATTCCTCGCTGCCAAGGTATCCCTTGCCGATGCACTCGTGACGATCTTTATGGGCGCCACAAGGGTTCTTCGAATCGTTGATGTGTACGGCATGCAAGCGATCGATACCCACCACGCGGTCGAACTCGTCGAGTACGCCGTCCAGATCATGGATGATGTCGTAGCCGGCATCGCTCACATGGCAGGTGTCCAAACAAACGCCCAGCTTATCGGACAGCTCTGGGCACTTGGCGGCAACGCCCTCGATAATGCACGCCAGTTCTTCAAAGCTACGGCCCACCTCGGTGCCCTTGCCCGCCATGGTCTCGAGCAATACCGTCGTCTGCTGTCCCTCAAACATCACCTGGCACAGCGTGTCGACAATCATCTGAATGCCGGCGTCTGCCCCCTGTCCCACATGCGCACCGGGGTGAAAATTGTAGTAGTTGCCGGGCAGTGCTTCCAGACGCTGCAAATCTTCCGCCATAGCCTCCAAGGCAAACTCTCGCGCCCGCTCCTTAGCGGAGCAGGGGTTATAGGTATACGGGGCATGCGCCACCAGCGGTCCAAAGTCGTTTTGCGCCATAAGCTCGCGCAGAGCCGCCACGTCATCCATGTCAAGGTCTTTTGCCTTGCCACCGCGCGGGTTGCGCGTAAAGAACGCAAAGGTATTGGCACCAATGGACAACGCCGTCTCCCCCATTGCCCGATAGCCCTTCGTCGTCGAAAGATGACATCCGATTGTCAGCATCTCCAGCTCCCCCTCATCAGTTGCGGTGAAATACGGTCTATTGGTGCCCTATTTTGGCGCAAACAGACCGTATTCCACCGCAAGTTATAAAAGGGGCATCAGAGATGTGGGCCGCCAGGCACCACGGGCGCCGGCGTCATGATCCCCTACGTGTCAGCGCCAAGTCCTAGAGGGCTAGACGAATCGCATCGATGATGTGTGCACAGCGCTGCGTGGCGGCAAGGGGCATGACGGGGCTCTCGAGTTTCCCCGCCCGGATGAGCTGGGTCGCATGCTGGATTTCGCCGTAGAAATCATCGATCTCAAACGGGGCATTTATTTCGAGCGTTCGACCGTCGGAATACTTCACATGGGCGAGCTCGGGGCGATGGAGACGCTCGATTTCCAACGAGCCTCGCTCACAGACAATCGTTAAGCGGCTTTCATATGTTGCTTTGCCGTCGCACACCATATGAATGGGTATACCGCCGACGCTCATACGGATCTCGTCGGCCCAATCGACGCGGCCGCCTGATACGTCACGCCAGCGAACTTCACGGGATGAAACCTCGCACGCGCCCGCGAGCAAATCCTCAAACCAACCGACCGCATAGCAGCCCATGTCATATAGACAGCCGCCCTGCAACGAATCAAGCAGATAGCCCGAAGGAGGCTCGCCGTAATCGAGCTTTTGCACGCTTTCAATCGAGACAATACGGCCAAGCTCACCCGACGCAAGCAAGTCCTTCACGCGAGTGCGCATCGGGCAAAACCGATTCTTCATCGCCTCCATAAACAGCACGCCGCGCTCACGAGAGGTGGAGGCAATCGAGAGAGCCTCTTCCTCACTCAAAACGGCCGGCTTTTCGCACAGCACGGCCTTTCCCGCGCGCAGTGCCCGACAGACCCAATGCGCATGCATGCCATGTGGAAGAGCCAAGTAGATTGCGTCGACATCGGGGTCGGCAATCAGCGCATCATAAGCCACATCGCCGCTATCGTCAGCCGTGGCATAACTGTGCGCGGCATCAATCGAAAACGCCCTGCAAAACTCCTCAACATGCGAAGGAGTGCGGCCGGCGGCAGCCACAAGCCGTGCCCCGTCCACCTCCTTGAGCGACGATGCAAATCGATGCGAAATGTGTCCAGCGCCCAAAACGCCCCAACAAACCTCACGCAAATCATCACATGAATCCCGATGACCCACGACAGCCCCCTTCAGTTGCGGTGAAATAGTTCCTGTTTGGCCCTTATTCTGCCGCAAACAGGAACTATTCCACCGCAAGTTATAAAAGGGTCATGAGGAGCGCGCTATGCGGAAGGCTTTAAGCGCGGCCGTTACGGGGCCAGGTTGGAAACGTCGGCGCACATCGTCGAGACGCTCGGGAATATCGATGTGTTGCGGGCAGTGACGCGCGCATTTGCCGCATTTAACGCAGTTGCTCACCAACTTGGGCTCGCTCGTCCGCACCGCGCTCGCCGTAAAATACTGCGATAGACCCGTAAACCAGCTGTGCGCATAGCTTGCATTGTAGGCGGCAAAACACCCAGGGATATTGATGCCTTTGGGACACGGCATGCAGTAGCCGCATCCCGTACAAGGCACGCGATTCGATTTTTCAAATTCCGTCAGCACGCGCGCAATGGTATCGAGCTGAGCGCCCGTCATCGAATCCGGCAGGGCTCGGTCGGCCAGCGCCGCGTTCTCATCCACTTGCGCGGTATCGGTCATGCCCGAAAGCAGCATCGTGACCTGAGGATGGTTCCACACCCACGAAAGCCCCCAGGCGGCAGGAGTGCGCAGGCGCGGGTCATAGGCGCCATCGAGCACGGCGCGGGCCCGCGGCGGCAGCTTGCCCGCCAAACGCCCGCCCAACAGCGGCTCCATCACAAACACCGCGAGCCCGCGATCCGCAGCCTCCATGAGCCCCGCCGTTCCCGCCTGATATCGCTCTCCAGCGTAGTTGTACTGGATCTGGCAAAAATCCCAGTCATACGCGTCAAGCATCGTGAGGAAGTCCGCCGCACTGCCGTGGTACGAAAAACCTATCTGGCGAATACGCCCCGCAGCCTTTTGGTGCGCAATCCAGTCCTCGATGCCCAACGCCACCACGCGCTCCCACTGGGCGGGCGAGGTGATGTTGTGCATAAGGTAGTAGTCGATATGGTCGGTCCGCAAACGGTGCAGCTGCTCGTCAAAAAAGCGGTCGAAATCCTCCGCACATTTGCACGAAGCGTGCGGCAACTTTGTCGCCAGCAACACCCGGTCACGCAGCTCCAGGCGCCCAAGCGAGGCGCCCACGCACGCCTCGTTACCGGGATAGAGATAGGCGGTGTCCAGATAATTAATCCCCTGCTCCACCGCACGGGAAATGATGGCATCGGCCGTCTTCGCATCGGGGTGCCCCGGCGCACCGGGAAATCTCATGCAGCCCAGACCCAGAGAGGATATTCGGTTACCACTTTTGGGGTCAACGCGGTATTGCACAGACCCTCCCTTCGCCATCAGCGCCCCGGCAAGGCGAAACACAATGGTCACGCAGCCGAAACATCGTGGAATCGCAATCGAGAATGTATCGTAACGTAGCAGAAATCGAGCCGTCACGACACCGCTTTAACATCAGCAAAAAGCCCGATGAAAGGAGGCGACCGTGACCACACGTGAGGACGCCCACCCCTGCCCCGGCGAGCAGTACATCCTCTCGGTCGACCGCTATCAGATCGAGGTCATGGACCATCTGGACGAGCTTCCCGCCACAGGCGCCGTCATCTTCTGCACCTTCCCCAAGGTGCGCGATGGCGTTGGATATCCCGCACGCGTTTTCGCGGTCTGCCCCGCAGCGTAAGCTCCACGCGTCCATTCATTTAAAAATCGCCACCCTGCATGCACAAGGTGCGCTGGCGGCATACAATCCATCAGGCGCCCCTTACGCGGGCGCCTTTTATATGGGGAGATAATTCACATGCAGATCAACAAGGCCACCTTTATCGGCAAGGGCGGCGTCGGGCTACTCTACGGCAGTATGATCGCCCAGGCACTCGGCAACGACGCCGTCGAATACGTTATGGATGACGCCCGTTTTGAGCGTCACGCGGACGATGCGCTCACCGTCAATGGCAAGCCCTGTGCGCTCAAGTCCGTCCGCGCCAGCGAGGCAACGCCCGCCGATCTGGTCATTCTCACGGTCAAGACGACTGGACTCAACCAAGCACTCAAGACTATGGAGCGCGTCGTGGGACCCAATACGCTCATCGCCTCGCTGTGTAACGGCATTACGAGCGAGCAGAAGATTGCCGAGCGCTTTGGCTGGGAGCATACCGTTCTTGGTATTTGCCAGGGCATGGACGCCGTGTTCCTCAACGGAGAGCTCACCTTTACCAATGCGGGCGAAATCCGCTTTGGCGCGGCGGCCGGCACCGAGCTCGCAACCGTCACCGCCATCGACGAGCTCTACACGCGCTGCGGCATCGCCCATACCGTCGAGAGCGACGTTGCGCACCGCATGTGGGCCAAACTCATGCTCAACGACGGCATCAACCAGACGTGCATGGCCTACGGCGGGACCTACGGAAGCGCCACGGAGCCGGGCTCCGAGCAGCGTCGCTGCCTTGTTTCTGCCATGCGCGAAACGCTTGCGGTCGCCAACGCCGAGGGCATTGAGCTGACCGAGGCAGACCTGACGCAGATGGTGCACCTCATCGAGGGAATCGACCCCACCGGTATGCCCTCGATGGCGCAGGACCGCATCGCGCAACGAAAAACCGAAGTCGAGGAGTTCGCGGGCACCATTTGCCGCCTGGCCGTCAAACACGATATCCAAGTGCCGCAAAACGATTGGCTCTATCAGCGCATCCGCGATATCGAGAAAAGCTGGTAGCGCCCGGCTCACCACGTCAACAGGCTCAACAGCAAAGCCGCCACAAGGAGCACTCCCCTTACGGCGGCTTTCATCTTCATCTATAACCAGTAGTCGATGTCCCGACGGTTAGAGCTGCGACTCCGACGCCTGGTCCTCATCATCGCGACAAAGGACTACACCCGCACTTCCCAGCAGTGCGGCCGCGACCAACGCACTGACCACGATAGAGGCAGCCCCACAAGACCCCTGCATGCCCGCAACGAGCGCGGCCGTAGGACCAAGGCAGCCAAGCACCAATGCGACGGCGGCAATGGCAACATCTCGAGCGTTCACAAGACCACTTCCTCCACGAGAAAGACCTTATTCCTCATGAACTAGTGTGCCCCGCGCCCATATGCGCGGCGTACTGCCACGGTAAGCGCTCTGTTAACTCAAACGCATACATAGAACGGGCGTCCTTACGTTGCCCTAAAGCTCGGTAAAGACGCCCATCCGCCAAATATCCGTGATGCAGAAAAATTACCAGCCAGTGTAGTAGTCGGTGGTTCCGGCAGCACAGCCGGAGTCATAGACCTTGCACTCGCCCTTGGAACCGGTAAACGTGGAGCCTTGGGCCTTATCGCCCGCGGCAACGACGTAGTAGCCATCGGAATCGCGCCAAAAGCCCTCGGAATCCTGCGTCCATTCGCCCGTGCGGTGGTGATACAACACGTTGCTGCTGTAATAAGTCTCGCGGCGGCCGTTATAGTTATTGACGCCGCTCGAGCGCGTCAGACCCGAGCCGTTCGCGTAATACGCAGCAGACGTGTAAGACGAGCCAGAGCCGGCGTTGTAATACGAAGCCTGAACGGCCTCAGCGGACTCGGCTTCGGCTGCGGCAGCCTCGAGCGCCTCGCGCTTGGCATCCTCAAGCGTGGAGCGAAGCTCGTCGAGCTCGGTCGACTTGGCGTCGACCTCATCCATCGTCAAAAGACTGCCCGCACCGTCGATGCAACCCTGCAACACAGCACGCTCGTCATCGGTAGCATAGTCGCCATACATATTCATAATGATCTGAGCGCGCATCTCCAGGGAATCGCGCTTTGCCCCCATCGAGGCGTTCCACTCCTGCATAGAGCCATAACCGTCGCCGCGGTAGTCGACGGGCTGCACCAGCGTCGCCTCGGACGGCGTAGATCCGACCGTATCGGATAGTGTTGCCGCGTGGGCATCAGTTGCGCCGGCGCCCATCAAAAGTGCCACGGTCAGAGCGGCGGAAAGGGCGGCGGCTTTCGGTTTTCGTGAATCGATCCTCATGTAGCTGGAAACCTCCGTAGTGCGTTTTTGCTGCGTTTAAGCTGCGTGTGATTCGATCGCGCTGCATGGTACCCCGAGCAAATCGCGACCTGCGGTTTTTCTCAAAAGGTGCACGTCATTTGCGTAAAACTCACATCCGCTCAACAGGAGTTTTCCACAACTCGAATGCATAAAGCGTGTCAAAAACCCTGTTTTTGCACCCTCTCTATGCAAAAAAGGCGCCTGTGCAACCATTGTTCGCACAGGCGCCTTGAGCAGGCATTTTATGCAGTTATACCTATCGAGTCGCAAGGGGTCCTTGCACAAGTCGCCTTACTCGTCCAGCGCGGCGAAGGCCTGCTTCAGATCCCAAATGATATCCTCGGCGTTCTCGGTACCGATGGAAAGACGGATCGTGGAGGGCGTGATGTTCTGCTCGGCGAGCTCCTCAGCAGAGAGCTGGGAGTGCGTGGTGGTAGCCGGGTGTACGACGAGCGACTTGACGTCGGCCACGTTGGCGAGCAGCGAGAACACCTGCAAGTGATCGATGAACTTCCATGCAGCCTCCTGGCCGCCCTTGATCTCAAAGGTAAAGATCGAGGCGCCGCCACGGGGGAAGTACTTCTGATAGAGCTCGTGATCGGGGTGCTCAGGCAGGCTCGGGTGGTTCACCTTGGCGACGTGGCTGTCACCAGCCAGGAACTCAACGACCTTCTTGGTGTTCTCGACATGGCGGTCGACGCGCAGCGACAGAGTCTCGGTGCCCTGGAGCAGGACCCAGGCGTTGAACGGGCTGATGCAAGCGCCCTCGTCACGCAGCAGGATAGCGCGGACATAGGTTGCGAAGGCCGCGGGACCGGCAGCCTCGGCAAACGAAACACCGTGGTAGGAGGGATTGGGCTCAGCGATCTGGGCGTACTTTCCGCTCGCCTTCCAATCGAAGTTACCGCCGTCGACGATCACACCGCCCAGCGAGGTGCCGTGGCCGCCGATGAACTTGGTTGCGGAATGAACGACGATGTTGGCACCATGCTCCAGCGGACGGAACAGATACGGGGTGCCGAAGGTGTTGTCGACAACAACCGGCAGACCGTGCTTCTTGGCAATCTCGGAGATGGCGTCGATGTTGGGGGTGTCAGAGTTGGGGTTGCCGAGCGTCTCGAGATAGATGACCGTGGTGTTGTCCTTGATGGCACCCTCAACCTCTTCCAAGTTATGGGCATCGACAAACGTGGTCTCGACGCCAAACTGGGAGAGCGTATGCTCCAGCAGGTTGTAGGAGCCACCGTAGATGGTCTTCTGAGCCACCACGTGGTCACCGGCCTGGGCAAGGGCCTGCAGGGTATAGGTGATGGCAGCAGCGCCGGAGGCGACGGCAAGACCTGCCACGCCGCCCTCGAGTGCGGCGATACGGTCCTCGAAGACACCCTGGGTGGAGTTGGTCAGACGGCCGTAGATGTTACCGGCGTCGGCAAGACCAAAGCGGTCGGCGGCGTGCTGGGAGTTGCGGAACACATAGCTCGTGGTCTGGTAGATGGGCACGGCACGGGAGTCGGATGCGGGATCGGCGCTCTCCTGGCCAACGTGCAGCTGCAGGGTATCGAAACCAAAGGTGTGCTCAGGGTTGTTGATGAACTGGCTCATGATGATCTCCTTGATCGAACGAAAGTAAATAAAAAGAGAGAAGTAATTCGCTGTCTCCTGATCACGCCGACGGGCGCAAACAGGAGCCCGGCATTCGTCTTGGTAAGCAATTCATATGCAGGCCTCCTTTCGCGTCCCGGTTCCGTAGTTGGCTTAATTACCTACCGCCTTTGTGTGTTTTGAATAGTACGGGCATTGTCTCCCTCGGTCAATCACTTAAATGCGCTAACTTGTTATCGGTTTTTTAGATAGCTATCGAAAGGACGGGCGCCAATGACCCTCCAGCAGCTTCGCTTTTTGATCGCCGTGGCAGAGTCCGGATCGATCAACGCCGCAGCCCAGCGCCTCTATACGGCACAGTCCAATATCTCCAATGCCGTCAAAAGCCTAGAGCAGGAGCTCCATCTGGAGATCTTTACGCGCTCCAGCCGCGGCGTCACGCTCACCAACGACGGCACCGAGCTTTTGGGCTATGCGCGCCAGGTCGTAGAGCAGGCCGACATGCTCGAGGCGCGCTACGAGGACGGCGGCACCCCGCAAGCCCGCCTCGCCATTTCCGCCCAGCACTACGCCTTTTCGGTCGAGGCCTTTGTCAACGTGGTCGAGCGCTGCCGCGACAGCAAGTTCGAGTTCATCATGCGCGAGACCACCACAGCGCAGATCATCGACGACGTACGCGCGTTTCGCAGCGATATCGGCATTCTGTATCTGGACGACTTTAACGCCCGCGTTCTGCAGAAGGCCTTCGCCGATGCCCGTGCAAGCTTCCATCCCCTATTCGACGCGACGGTCCACGTCTTCGTTAGCGAGCGCCACCCGCTCGCACGCCGCCCGCAGCTGTCCCTTGCCGACCTCACGCCCTATACGCGCTACAGCTTTGAACAGGGGACCTCAAACTCCTTCTATTACGCCGAGGAACCTTTTAGCTATATCCCTTGCGACCGCAACATACGAATCTCGGACCGCGGAACACTTACTAACTTACTTATCACGTCGAACGGTTACACCCTGTCGACCGGTGTCCTCTCCAATGAAATGCAATGGGGTATGGCATCGATCCCGTTAGCAGACGCCCCAACGATGCACGTAGGCTATATCATGCACGACGAGCGCAAGCCCTCTCCCCTCTTGCAGCAATACCTCGACGAGCTCAACCGCATCATCCATGCCAACTAACTGTCGGAAGACGGGGTAGAAATCGTAGATTGCTAGCCCCCGGCGGGCATGGCGCTACAATGGTCACTCACATGAAACGCACTCAACGAAAGGAAGCCCGTGAAGGTCATCATCTATACCGACGGCTCGGCCCGATCAAATCCGGGACGCGGCGGCTACGGCGCCGTGCTCAAATACACCAACCCCGCCGGCAAGACCTTTACCTCCGAGCTTTCGCGCGGCTACGCCAAGACCACCAACAACCGCATGGAACTCATGGCGGTTATCGTGGCGCTCGAGGCGCTCAACCGCCCCTGCGAGGTCGAGGTCCATTCCGATTCGCAGTACGTCGTCAACGCCTTCAACAAGCACTGGATTGACGGATGGAAAAAACGCGGCTGGAAGACCGCCAACAAGCAACCTGTCAAGAACCGCGATCTGTGGGAGCGCCTGCTCACCGCAAAGAGCAAGCACAAAGTGGAGTTCATCTGGGTTAAGGGCCACGCCGGCCATGAGCTCAACGAGCGCTGCGACGAACTTGCCACCACGGCGGCCGACGGCAGCAACCTCGATATCGACACTGGCTTTAACGAGAGCGACCTGTAACGGCGTTTTCGCACGCTATTTCCTGCCTCCTCGCGCTACACTCATCCTGTAAACCGAACGGCACGAGGGGGATACATGCTGCGCATAGCGACCATCGGCACATCCATGATTACCGACGACTTTATCCAAGTCGTCAACGCCAATGACCAAGCCGCGTTTGTGGGCACGCTTTCACGCGATGCCGATCGCGGTGCTGCCTTTACCGCCGAGCGCGGTGGCGAGCGAAGCTTTACTTCACTCGATGAGCTTGCGGCAGCCGCCGACGTCGACGCCGTCTACATCGGCAGCCCCAATGCGCTCCACTACGAGCAGGCGCTCGCCTGTATCGCCGGCGGCAAGCACGTTATCGTCGAAAAGCCTTTTTGTGCCACCGAGGCGCAAGCGCTCGAGGTCTTTCGCGCAGCCGAGGCGGTGGGCGTCGTAGCCCTCGAGGCCATGCGCCCGCTCCATGACCCTGCTTTCCACGCCGTCGAGGACGCCCTGGGCGAGATTGCGCCCATTCGTCGTGCATCGTTGCGCTTTGGCAAGTATTCTTCGCGCTACAACGAGGTTCTCGCGGGGCGCGCCACCAATATCTTCGACTGCCACATGGCATCGGGTTCCCTCATGGACATCGGCGTCTACACCGTCGAGCCCATGGTCGAGATCTTCGGCATGCCCTCCGGTCTTACGAGCATGACTACTCTGCTCGACCCCACCACGCGACAGCTCACGCACGGCCCCATCGACGGCTGCGGCTCCATTCTCGCCAGCTATGGCGGAGGCCGCATTTCCGTCGAGCTTGCGCATTCCAAGATCACCAACGATCTGCTGCCCTCGCAAATCGAAGGTGAGCGCGGCACCATCCAGATTGACCATCTGTCCACGCCCCGCAACGTACGCATCGATTATCGCGGCGACGTCGTGCGCGGATCGGCGACCGAGGCGCCGCGCGAGCAAGGCGACAACGGACGCGCGCTCGACCTTCCCAAATCGAGCAACACCATGGAGTACGAGCTCGCGGACTTTATCACCGCCATCGGCGGCATCGATAACGTTAAGGAAGAGATTTGGGAGACCCCGGCGGGACGTCACGAGCTTGGCCACTACCGCGATGTCACGCTCGTCTCGCTGCGCATCATGGATGCCGTGCGCCAGCAGGCCGGCATTACCTTCCCGGCCGATGCAGGCAAGCAGGCCTAGCGATGGGCTTCTTCGATACGTTCTTCTCCAGCGTCACCGGCGGCAGTCGAGAGCCTCAAAAACCATCAAACGTCGAGCTCGAGCTGCGCCGCAGGCTTACTGTGCTCGCAAGCGACGAGGCCACTCAAGACACTCCCCTGCGCTATTTCCTACGCTGGGAGGGGCAAGTCCAAGGCGTTGGTTTTCGCTTTACCAACACCAACCTCGCACAGGCACGCGCACTCACCGGCTGGGTGAGTAACATGGAAGACGGGTCAGTCGAGATGGAGATACAGGGAGCTCCGGCAAACATCCTGTCTCATCTCGAGGCGCTTCATGCCTCCTATGAGCGCATGGGAACGCGTTTTCGCCTCGTAGACGCCCAGACCCGAGCCCCACTTGCCAATGAAGACGGTTTCATTCCTCGTTATTAGTATTGTGTGCTAAATACGGTATCATTTACCTACGACCGTTGATAGAAAAGAGGCGAGGCGCATGGCGGTGCAAAGAAGGAATACCAAGCAGCGAAAGCTGGTTCTTGACGCTGTGCGCCAAAGCTATAACCATCCCACCGCCGACGAAATCTACAACGCCGTACGCGAACAGGATGACAAGATCAGCCGCGGCACGGTCTACCGCAACCTCAATCTCTTAGCCGACGCAGGGGAGATTCTCTCTATTAAGACGCCGAGCGGCAGCCGCTTCGATCGCACCATCGAGCCGCACGCACATATCATCTGCACCTCGTGCAGCCGCGTCATCGACGTGCCGCTCCCCTTCGATGCCCAACTCGACGACAAGGCGTCCGAGCAAATCGGCTGGCACGTCACGTCGCACTACACCATCTTTGAGGGTCTCTGTCCCGACTGCCGGTAGATGTTTGGGACACGCCTTAAAATCCACCTTTCTGCACTCTGCAGCAAAAAGTCGATTTCTAGGCATGCCACATATATCTACTCGGCGAGCAGGCGATGCAGTTCCTCTTCGACCGTGCGCACGTAGCGGACACGGTCATTGACACCGCGCATGGTAGGGTTGCAGCTCTCCATCAGATAGGGATGGCCCACGACGTTGAGCATGTCGCGATCGTTCTCATTGTCGCCAAACGCCATCATCGCATCGGGCGAGATCCCCAGGGCACGACCATAATCGGCAAGCGCGGACCCCTTGCCCGAGTCAAAGCCGATAAAGTCAGTCCATTCGGTTCCCGACGTCATTACATCGACTCGGTCGCTAAAGAGACGCTCGAAATACTCCAGGGCCACCGGCTGATCAATTTCGGGCGTCTGGAAGGCAATCTTAATGACATCCTCGTCGATGTCCTCGGGACGGTCGACCACCGCCACATCGCAGTGGACCTCATAGCGCAAATGGTCGACGAACGCATCGTTGCCGCTCATGGTGTAGAGGTGCCCCTCGCACGAAAGGGTCACGTCGGCATGGGGATACGCAACCACGGCATTCGCGATATCCATAGCAAGGCTACGCTCCATGGAACGCTTGACAACGGCATGCCCCTCGCTCATCACCAGGGCTCCGTTTTCGCATACATAGGCGAGCTCATCGGCCACCGGGGCAAACAGGTAGCGCAGGCTCGCATATTGACGGCCGCTCGCCGGCATAAACACAATGCCGCGACGATGTAGCTCATCGATGAGCTCAAACGCCTCGGAACGCGGCTCGCGCTCCCCCGGATGCAGCAACGTGCCATCCAAATCGCAGGCGATCAGCTTGATTCGCTCAAGACCCATATGTTTCCCCCAAAACATCTCATCAACAGCAAGACGGACTTTGAATCGTTGCCTCTCAAAGTCCGTCTTGCATATATGCGCGTTAACCACGCGCCGCCTTTACGATTGTAAAGTCGGGAGCCATACTCACGACAACATCCGCCGCGCTCGACGCAAAGCGCCGACTGGCATCGAGCTCGCGCGTAACCACCGAGAGCCGAACACCCTCGACACCCCGGAGCATGCGGCCCAAAACAGGCTGCACCGGCGTATACATGCGCACGGTATGCTCGTCCGAGTCGCCTCGGAAAAGCGGCGCGTGCATATTGCCGATCTCCCAGCACGCATGCGCGAGCGCAATCGGGTCCATGCGGTCAACTTCGACTAAATAAACCTCGGCGCTGCGCAGGCGCACGACAACCGCCACGGGCGCCATGCCCAAACGGTCAATGGCGAGCACGTCGCCGTCGGCAAGACGACCGCCGTCGGACGCCAGCCGAACATCGACCGTGCGCCCCAGCTCCGTCACGCCCACAAACGTGCGCGCATCAGCCTGGTCCCAATCGAGCAGGAGCTCGTCAACTTCAAAGACACCGCCCAGCTCCCGGCGAAGTAGGAGTTCATAGGACGGATCGTTGAGATTTCCCAAGCATGTCGTCGAAACCAAGCGTTCAGGCATGCTCTAGCCCTCGACCTCGACGAGCTCGATATCAAAGTTGAGGTCCTTGCCGGCCAGCTCGTGGTTGGCGTCGAGCGTCACAGCCTCGGGCGTCACGTCAATGACGACGGCGGGGACGGGCATACCGCTCGGCGTGGACAGGAAGAGCTTCATGCCCTTCTCGATCTGCTCGATGTTGGGAACCTGCTCGGCCGGGAAGGTCAGGACCATCTCGGGGTTGTGCTCGCCGTAGGCATCGGCAGCCGGGATGTGCACAGTCTTCTTCTCGCCCACCTGCATGTCGACAACAGCAGCGTCGAAGCCCTTGATCATCTGGCCGGCGCCGCAGGTGAACTCCAGCGGCTCGCCGCGATCGTAGGAGCTATCGAACTGCGTGCCGTCATCGAGCGTGCCGCGATAATGAGTCTTAACCTTCTTGCCCTGGTTGGACATGGTAACCTCCGTGATAAGGGCGGCGCACAACGCGGACCGCCATGAACATATGGCGCTAACTATACCCTAGTCATACAATTCAAGGACAGTTTGCAAAGAAACGCTGCAACCGGAGGAACTATGGCATTTCCCGTATTTGACCTACACTGCGACACCGCCGATCGCATCGGCTGGGCCACGCTCGATCTCGACCTGCGCTTTACCGCGGGCACCGACGGGTATTTCCCCGGCGACGAAACGCATCCGCAGGATTTCGACCTCATCGAGGGCAACGCCTGCGCCATCTCGCTCGCAAAGATCGGCAATACGCCGTGGGCACAGTGCTTCGCCACGTTTGTCCCCGACGAGATTCCCACCGCCCACGCCGCGCGCTTCCAGGCGCAGATCATGGCGCACATGAGCGGCCAGGCAATGCTCAACCACGACCGCATGGTCAACGTACGCAGCGCCGCCGACATTCGCCCTGCGCTCAAGGGCGGCAAGGTCGCCTGCATCCACACTATCGAAAACGCCACGTTCTTTGCCGAGGACCCCGCGCTGATCGAGGTGCTCAAGAGCTTGGGCGTGCTCATGTCATCACTCAGCTGGAATGCGCAGGGACCGCTCGCGAGCGGACACGATACCCACGCCGGCCTCACCGCCGCCGGCATCGAGGCGCTTACGCAGATGGAGCACGCCGGCATGGTGCTTGACGTCTCCCATCTTAACGACGAGTGCTTTGACGAAGTTGCCGCCCGCGCCACGCGCCCCTTCGTCGCCAGCCACTCCAACTCCCGTGCGGTTTGCGGCGTCAAGCGCAACCTTACCGACGACCAGTTCCGCACCATTCGCGACATGGGCGGCATCGTCGGCCTCAACTACTGCAGCGAGTTCCTGTCTAACGAAGCAACCGACGAGACCGCTGCAGATGTCACCTTCGACCAGCTGGCGGCCCATATCGAGCACTGGCTCGACCTGGGCGGCGAAGATGTCATCGCGCTCGGCGGCGACTGGGACGGCGCCACGGTGCCCGCTTTCCTCTCCGATGCCAGCATGATGCCCGAGTTCCAGAACATGCTCTCCAAGCACTTTGGCAAGACCGTGATGCAAAAGCTCTGCAGCGACAACGCGCTTGCCTTCTTTGAGCGTTATTAGTTTCACATCCCTTGAGCGGGCCGGCATGCCGAACGGTCGACATGCCGGCCCGTCCCCAACCCAAAGGACCGCTTTTGACGCAGCAATTTACGATTTCCGTATCTCGACCGGATGGGACGGCCTTGCCCGTCATCGTTACCAAAAAACGCGTCAAGAACTTCAACCTACGCGTCACATCGAGCGGTGAGGTCCACGCCAGCGCACCGCTCGGCGCCGGTCGCGAGCGCATCGAAGCGTTTGTGAAGCGCAACAGCGCCTGGATTATCGGCCGACTTGCCCAGCGCGAGCAACGTCAGGCGACGGCGCGAGAGCCGCTCAGCCCCTCGTCCATCATTGCACTTTGGGGCAAGCCCATCACGGTACAGGACGCACTCGATCACAACTTTGCATCGCCCGCACCGCGGCCCAAGCAGGCCACCTTCGCAAGTTTTATGGGTACCGACGAATCGGACGAAGGCCCACAGGCCAAGCGGCGCGCAATCCTCGACGGCCTAACGTCCGACGAGCTCCAAGCCCACATCGACCAGCTCTATACGTCCGAGGTCACATCGGCGCTGCGCGATATGGTGCACGCGTACGAAATCGCAATGGGTGTCGCCGTCTCCCGCGCCTCCGTGCGCAGTATGAAGACGCGCTGGGGCTCATGCACGCCCAAAACCGGCGCCATTCGCATCGCACGCGAACTGGCCGCCTACCCTGTCGAATGCCTCGACATGGTTGTCGCCCACGAGCTCGTTCATCTGCTCGAGCCGAGCCACAATCAACGGTTCCATGCCCTGCTCGACACGTACTGCCCCGACAATAGAGCCCTGTCGCAGCGGCTCAAAAAACCGCCCGCCGACGAGCTCTAGCGTCGCCTAACGCACGCGCTCGATCTCGACGCCGCAGCTTGCCAGGGGCAGGCCAACAGGAGCCCACGGCTTATCGAGCTTGATGCGCACACCAAGCAGCGAGGGATAACGACGCAGCAGCATCTGGGCCACACCCTCGGCTGCCGCCTCGATGAGTTTAAACGTGTGATCGCGCAGATAGCCATCAACATCGTGGCACACCGAGCCGTAGTCAATCGAGGCATCCAGGTTATCGTGCTCCCCCGCCGCGCGCAGGTCGGCATAGAGCACCAGAGAAACGATGAACTTCTGACCCAGCGCGTTCTCCTCGGGATACACGCCATGGTTGGCAAAAACCTCAAGGCCGTCAATGACAATACGATCGGCATGGCGCAAATCGTCATAGCTCACATGGGGCACCGCCGTTGCGGTGGATATTTCGCCCCTTCCACGGCGGGCGAGCTCGGCGCCTTCAGTCTTGGTTGCATTCTCGGGCAGTTTCTTGTTACTCATCGCGATCGTCTCCTTCGTTTAGAACCCCGACCGCGCAAACTAACTACACGCGAATCGACAGGTTCTTTTTATCATCGCTCCAGTTGCAAGCATTGCGCGCGGGGCATGCAAAGCAGGCGCGCGACGCTTTGTCGGCCGCATAGAGCAGACGCTCAAGCGGTTGGCTGTTCACGCGCAGCTTTCGATGGCCCAGAATGGCCGTCTTAATGGCTGCGGCATCGGCCGGCTCAAACGCCACATCATCGGGCATGCCGCCGAGAATCGCATCAGCGACGCGTTCGCTTGCAACATCATGGGATATACCCGATTCATACTGTTCATCTTTGCCGATATCGTGAAGAAGTGCCGTGGCGTAGATGACCTCGCGGTCAAATTCGAGCTGCTCCTCGAGATTCTTGATCCACATAATGCGAGCGACATCGAGCAGATGGTCAATACCGTGGCGGCAGAAGATGCGCCCCGATTCCAACTGTACGATGTTGCCCAGGTGCCGCCGGAACAGCCCGTTGGCACAAATGTAATCAATGCGAGGCATGGCACCAAAGGGGGCCAGGCCCGAAGCCATAAAGCCGCGACGCGACGTCCCCTCATCGGTCTTCGATGTAAAGTCGTTGACGACTCTCATGGTTAGCGGCCCAGCATCCTAAAGAAACGCTCCTCGAGCGCGGGATCGGTCTCAAAGACGCCGCGGCGAGCAAGCGTCACGGTCTTGGTGCCGGGCTTTTGCACGCCACGCATCGTCATGCACATATGCTCGGCCTCCATCAACACAATCGCTCCCTGGGGAGCGAGATAATCCATGAGGGCATCGGCAACCTGTGTGCACAGTTGCTCCTGCAGCTGAAGACGGCGGGCATAAACCTCAACCGTGCGGGCGAGCTTGGAAAGCCCAGCCACCCGACCGTTAGGGATATAACCAATGGCGGCCTTGCCATAAAACGGCAGCAGATGATGTTCGCACAGCGAGTAGAACGTAATGTCGCGCTCGATAACCAAATCGTTCGAAGCGACGGCAAAGGTTTTGGACAGGTGCTCCTCGGCACTCTGGTCCATGCCGCCGGCGATCTCACCATACATACGGGCAACGCGCGCCGGGGTCTCCAGCAGGCCCTCACGAGTTGGGTCCTCGCCTATGCCCTCAAGCAACAGCTTAATGGCGGCCTCGACTTTTTCCTGATCGACCATCTGGGCCTCACTTTTCCGATTTCACGTTCGCGCTATGGTACCACGCCCTCCGGCATCGACCACAAGCTACATAGTATGGGTCGAATAGACCGGATCATCACGCCAAAGTTCAACCGCATCACAAAGCGCAATGCCCTCGCGCTCAGCACGGGCGCGCGTAGCGTTCATATCGATCACGCGCTGGTTGCTCGAGCCCCTAAAGCGCAGCGTGATATCGTACAGGTCCTGAACAAACGGGCCGTCCACCAACATGTCGAGGCAGGCAAGGATGCGGTCCGTCACCTCGGTATGATGACGACCGCCCGGCATAAGCTCCTCGAGTACGTCGCCAGTAAAGCACCAAATAGTCTTCCCCGACCCCACTGGATAGGCCGCGCGAACACGCTCGACAAAATCAACGAGCCCAGCCTGATTCTCGGGCTCCATGGGCTCCCCGCCCAGAATCGTCAGGCCATCAATAAAGGGATGGTCGAGGCTCTCGATAATCTTGTCCTCGACGGTGCGATCAAACGGCTCGCCCGCAGCAAAGTCCCACGCGACAGAGTTAAAGCAGTTCTTGCACCCACGACGGCACCCACTCACAAACAGAGAAGTACGAACGCCTTCTCCATCAGCAATGTCGAAATACTTAATGTTCGCGTAGTTCATAGGTAACCTTCCTGGGGGTCTGGAGTATATCATCCCGTCCTCAAACATTCTCGGCCTTCGGCCTGCGAAACTGCGGGCGGGACGATATACTCCAGACCCCTCGCGAGCGATACTCAATGAACTCAGCGAACATCGAGTATAGGGTTCGAGGTCCAATAAAAACAATGCTGCAGCTCAACCGTTATCGCAAGCAGACCGTTGTCGCAGGTCAACTCATTTCCGCTAAGAACTTCGAGGAGTGAGCAGGCTGTGTGCTGCATCTCAGCTACGTCAGCTCGGCTGCCCCGTAGCGAGGGCCTGGACCTTTGCTCGATATGAGTTCCGCACGAACAGGAGGCGCCAGTGGCGCCTCCGTCGTGAGCCAGGACTGTCCGAAATAGCGAGTAAAGGTCCGGGGCCTCGCTACGGGGCAGCCTGGGATGGTTATTAGAGATGCAGCACGCGGTCGCGGATCTCCTCGGTTCGACCCTGGTTCCAGAACTGGGTACCGATGTAGCCGCACGTGCGACGGGCGACATTCATCTTCTCCTGGTCGCGGTTGCCGCAGCTGGGGCACTCCCACACCAGCTTGCCGTCATCCTCGACAATCTTGATCTCGCCATCGTAGCCGCACACCTGGCAGTAGTCGCTCTTGGTGTTGAGCTCGGCGTACATGATGTTGTCGTAGATATACTGCATCACGCGGATGACAGCCTTGAGGTTGTCCTGCATGTTGGGAACCTCGACGTAGGAGATGGCACCGCCCGGCGAAAGCTGCTGGAACATGCCCTCGAACTTGAGCTTGTCGAATGCGTCGATCTCCTCGGACACGTGGACGTGGTAGCTGTTGGTGATGTAGCCCTTGTCCGTCACGCCCGGGATGATGCCAAAACGACGCTGCAGGCACTTGGCGAACTTGTAGGTCGTCGACTCAAGCGGGGTACCGTACAGCGAGAAGTCAATATCGCTTTCGGCCTTCCACTCGGCGCACTTGTCGTTCATGCGCTGCATGACTGCCATGGCAAAGGGCGTGCCCTCCTTCTCGGTGTGGCTGTGGCCCGTCATGTACTTGACGCACTCATACAGGCCGGCATACCCCAGGCTGATGGTGGAATAGCCGCCCACGAGCAGCTTATCGATCGTCTCGCCCTTCTTCAGACGCGCCAGGGCGCCGTACTGCCAAAGAATCGGCGCGGCATCCGAAAGCGTGCCCATCAGGCGCTCATGACGGCACAGCAGGGCACGATGGCACAGCTCAAGGCGCTCATCGAAGATCTTCCAGAACTTGTCCATGTCCTGATGCGAGCTCAGCGCGACATCGGGCAGGTTGATGGTCACAACACCCTGGTTAAAGCGGCCATAGTACTTAGGTTTGGTCGGGTCATAGTTCAGCGCGTTGGCAACATTGTTAAAGCCGTTGCCCGAGCGGTCGGGCGTCAGGAAACTGCGACAACCCATGCAGGTGTAGCAATCGCCGTTGCCGGCGGTCTCGCCCTTCGACAGCTTGAGCTCGCGCATCTTCTTCTCGGAGATGTAATCGGGCACCATGCGCTTGGCGGTGCACTTGGCGGCGAGCTTGGTCAGATAGAAGTACGGCGAATCCTCGCGAATGTTATCGTCCTCGAGCACGTAGATAAGCTTGGGGAATGCCGGGGTAATCCACACACCGGCTTCGTTCTTAACGCCCTCATAGCGTTGACGAAGCGTCTCCTCCACGATCATGGCAAGGTCGTGCTTCTCCTGGGGCGTACGGGCCTCATTGAGATACATAAAGACCGTCACGAACGGCGCCTGGCCATTGGTGGTCATAAGGGTCACGACCTGATACTGAATCGTCTGGACGCCGCGACGGATCTCATCGCGCAGACGGTCCTCAACGACCTCACGGACCTTTTCGGCAGATGCCGAAACACCGAGCTCCTCGAGCTCGCGGGCAACCTCGCCGCGAATCTTTTGACGGCTCACCTCAACAAACGGGGCAAGATGGGTCAGCGAAATAGACTGGCCGCCGTACTGGGAGGAAGCAACCTGGGCGATAATCTGCGTCGCGATGTTGCAGGCAGTCGAGAAGCTGTGCGGCTTCTCGATCAGCGTGCCCGAGATAACGGTGCCGTTCTGGAGCATGTCCTCCAGGTTCACCAGGTCGCAGTTATGCATGTGCTGGGCAAAGTAGTCAGAATCGTGGAAGTGGATCAGGCCCTCATTGTGGGCATCCACGATCTCCTGGGGCAGCAGCACACGCTGAGTCAGATCCTTTGAAATCTCGCCGGCCATATAGTCGCGCTGGACGGAATTGACGGTCGGGTTCTTGTTAGAGTTCTCCTGCTTGACCTCTTCGTTATTGCACTCGATCAGCGACAGAATCTTGTCGTCGGTCGTGTTCTTCTGGCGCTTCAGGCTCTGAACATAGCGATAGATGATGTAGTGGCGGGCGACCTCGTAGCAGTCGAGACGCATGATCTCGTCCTCGACCAAATCCTGGATCTCCTCGACCGAAACGGTGTGGCCCGCGTTCTCGCATGCCTCGGCGACGTTTTGCGCCGCATAAACCACCTGGCGGTCGGTAAGACGAGAGCTCTCCTCGACCTCCAAGTTTGCGGCGCGGATGGCATTGACGATCTTATCGATGTCAAAGACAACCTCGGTGCCGCTGCGCTTGATGATCTTCATCCTCTTGCCTCTTTCGCGTCGTAGCCTCATTGCGCTTCAGAGCCAAACGATGCCCGGCAGGGCCTGCCCCTGCCTTGCGGCGCCGTCGCGCAATCTGTGTTCTCGATAAACCATAAGCCTCCATGCGGACATTCCCTAGAGCCAATCAAGCGGTTCAAGGACACGTTCAAAAGAGGCAGTTAAGGTCTTCGTTCTCTGTCCGCCATCTATCATACGACAAAGAAGCATCTATATCCTGTATTCTTTTTTTAGGTCAAACACAACATATAGTGTTTCAGCAGGTCAAAGCAATTGGTCATTTTGCAGACGCATTAAAAATGAGGGGTATTTGACAAGTCGGTAAAACGTTACCAACACGGCTACCTGCATGGCAGTTATAAAACCCCCTTAGTCAAGCCGCTGACAAATCCTACCAAAACCAAGCCGCTCACGCCAAAAGAATCCAAAAGATTATGCTTGACCAACATGTTGCGGTCACGATGGACCAGGACACATGCAATCTGCCGGCGCCCCCACGGGATGCGAAGACCATCGCGTACAGACCTTGGATCAATATTTGGCGGCTTATTTGGCGGCGTGCTTGGTGGCAAAACAAAACAGCCCAGAGGACATAGCCTCTGAGCTGCGAACATTTGGTGGGCGTTAGAAGATTTGAACTTCTGACCTCTTCCGTGTCAGGGAAGCGCTCTCCCCCTGAGCTAAACGCCCAAATGGAGCGGACAACGGGGCTCGAACCCGCGACCCCAACCTTGGCAAGGTTGTGCTCTACCAACTGAGCCATGTCCGCCTGCGAGGATTTAATATACGGGATGATCCACCCAAATGCAAGAACTTTTTTTGAAAAGTTTTGCGACGCCCTCGCGAACCTCGCGAAGACATCAGCCACCACGGAAGGTGTAGGCAAACGCAAGCTCGCCGCAAGAGGCCCCCTACAACTCAGCGAGCATGATCCAGGCAGAGCTGTCCTGCGCGAGCCTGCCATCTGCAAGCGGTGATGAGGTGAGCAGGACCCTACCCGCCGGCAGCTCCACGGGTGCTGCACCGAAGTTCGTCACACACGCCCAGCCGTTGTCGCGGCGATAGGCGATGACGCCGCCCTCAGCGCCCTCGGCACCATCCGCAAGGCCGGTGCACCCGTCAAGATCGAGCCACGCAAGATCGTTGGCGCACCCGCGCAGCTTGCGCCGCAGCCAGAGGGCGTCGCGATAGAACGCAAGCATCGATGCCGGGTCCGCTTCTTCCCTATCGGCAGCGTAATCGGAAAACCATGCAGGCTGTGGCAGATGGGGCGCCGCATCGGCGTCCGCCGGTGAAAACCCAAACGATCCGCCCTGCGCGGGATCGTCCGCTGCCACCCACGGCAGGGGCACACGACAGCCGTCGCGCCCCTTCTCGCGCTTCGGTCCGTGCGTATTGGTCGCAGTGGGATCTTCGAGTGCAGCCCACGGGATGTCAGCCACCTCAAAAAGGCCGAGCTCCTCACCCTGATACACGTATGCCGAGCACGGAAGCGCCAACTCAAGCAAAAGGGCTGCCCGCGCGCGGCGCTCGCCGAGTTCACGGTCCTCGTCATAAGACGACCCGTCGCGTAAGAGCCAGTCGAGCGCAATCTGATGGTAGCGCGTCGCCTTGATTTGCGGCAGGGCATAGCGTGTCGCCACGCGCGGCACGTCGTGGTTGGAGAGTACCCAGGTCGAGGCGGAATCGGATTCGATGGCCGCCTTCAAGCCCTTCTCGATTGCAGCGTGCATGTCATCATAGGTCCAAGTGGCCTTGGCGAACTCAAAGTTGAATGTCTGGCCAAGCTCGCTGGGGCGTGCGTAGAGATACTGGCGCTCGGGCAGAACCCACGCCTCGGCAACGGCGCTGCGCGGCGGATCATAACGGTCGAACACGCGGCGCCACTCGCGATAGATCTCATGGACCTCGTTGCGGTCCCACAGCGGATGGGTGCCGTCCTCAACCATGTCATCGCCCTCGGCGAGATGCCACCGGTCGAGGTCATCGCGGTCGAGATCCTTGGCGAGACCGTGCGCCACATCAATGCGAAAGCCATCGACGCCTCGATCGCTCCAAAACGCCAGGACGTCGCAAAAGAACGCATGAACCTCGGGACACGACCAGTCAAAGTCCGGCTGCTCGGGCGTAAACATGTGCAGATACCACTGACCGTCCGCGACGCGCGTCCAGGCGGGGCCGCCAAAGTTGGCATTCCAATTGGTGGGAGGCAGCTCGCCGTGCCCGCCGCGACCATCGCGGAAGATATAACGGGCGCGCTCGGGTGATCCGGGGCCGGCGGCAAGAGCGGCTTTGAACCAGGGGTGCTGGTTGGACGAATGGTTGGGCACGATGTCGACGATGACCTTGATGCCGTGCGCATGAGCCGCAGCGATCATGTCATCGAAGTCGTCAAGCGAGCCGAGACGTGGGTCGACATCGCAGTAGTCCGCCACATCATAGCCGCCATCGACAAGAGGCGATGGGTAAAACGGGCTCAGCCAGATAGCCTCGATGCCCAGCTGCTCAAGATAGTCCATCTGCTGGGTAATGCCCGCGATATCGCCCAGACCCGAACCAGTCGAATCCTTAAACGAGCGCGGATAGATCTGATAGATCGCGGCATCGGACATCCATGGGCGCGACGAGGACTTTTCTGTAGCCATGGGATGAGTCTCCCTTGCAACGAGGTTTTGCGAGATGCCCACGATGATACGCCCAAAGCGGACATTCGCGGCAAACAACGCCACAGCCACGCCCCAAAACGCTCGCTCCCTCTCGGGTTCGAGTCTCCTGGGACGAATCGATCGATCAGTGAAAAGAACGGAAGGCCCACTCCTCCGGCCACGACAGCGAGCGGGCTCCGGGTGCCCCAAGTTGCCGCGAAAGAGGAGGGAAGCGTACTTTATGTACGCGACCGACGATTGAGGGGCAAGATGGGGTGCCCGGGGCTCGCGCAGCGTCAACAAAAAACGCGGTTCGTTAGAACCGCGTAAGATAGTTGGAGCGGACAACGGGGCGTCTGCGTATTCGCTTCGCGGATCCGCACCGGCTTCGGCCGCCTGCCGGCGTCCTCGCCAGCTCGCTACAAACGCTCCGCGTTTGCTTAACGCTCGCTCCCTCTCGGGTTCGAGCCCAAGCGATGGGTACGAAAAAGCCCGGCTACCGTAGTAGTCGGGCTGCTGCGTTTGGAGCGGACAACGGGGCTCGAACCCGCGACCCCAACCTTGGCAAGGTTGTGCTCTACCAACTGAGCCATGTCCGCATATGTAAAACAAAACGGGCGCCGGAGCGCCCGGATGTTGCCTGGAGGCGAAGCCCGGATTCGAACCGGGGGTAAAGGCTTTGCAGGCCTCTGCCTTACCACTTGGCCACTTCGCCGAAAAAGGACCGCCTAAACGGTCCGGAAATGCAATGGAGCGGACAACGGGGCTCGAACCCGCGACCCCAACCTTGGCAAGGTTGTGC